>CAYFRF010000040.1:2358-7133 GCA_964345415.1 uncultured Microbacter sp.
GCCTCGTAGGTGCCCTGCGAGCCGGGGATCCGGATGAACTTCAGGGTCGGGCAGACCACGCCCCCGTAGTAGTCCGGGTTCGGCTCCAGCACGACCTCCTGGTCCGGCGTGTAGCTGGTGAGGGTGAACGCGCCCGCACCGATGGGGTTGCGGGCCCACTCCTCGGGGCCGGCGGCCTCGAACGCAGCCTGCGGGATGACCTCGCCGACGACGCCGGTCAGCAGGACCGGGAAGCCCGCCCAGGGGCCGGTGAGGGTGAACTCCACCGTCGTGGGGTCGACGGCCTTGGCCTCGGAGACGTAGTTGGCCTCGGTCATGGAGACCGAGCGGGTCGCGGGGTTCTTGTGCAGGCCCACCGTGAACACCACGTCGTCCGCGGTGAGCGGGTCACCGTTGGAGAAGGTGACGCCGTCCCGGAGCTTGAGGGTCCACTTCGTGTTGTCCTCGTTGGCCTCGAGCGACTCGGCGAGCTTGGGCTCGAACTCCTCGGTCTCGGGGTTCCACCGCATGAGGCGGTCGTAGATCGCGGCGGACTGTGAACCGCCGCGGATGCCGTACTGGCCCTGGCCGGGCATGAAGGACGGGAGCATGGAGAACTCGCCCATCGTGATGGTGCCGCCGACCGTGTCCTCGGTACACCGGCTGGAGTCCGACGGCGTCAGTCCGCCGGCGCCGTCGGCGGTGGTGGAGTCGTCTCCACCGCCACCGCACGCGGTCAGCGTGAGGGCCGCGGTGGCGACCGCGGCGAGGACGCCAATAGTGCGCTTCATGAGTTCTCCTCGAGGGGATGATGGCACGCGACCTTGTGGCCGGGTGCGATGTCGATCAACTGCGGGCGTTCCTGGGCACAGAGTTCGGTGGCCCGGGGGCACCGGGTCCGGAACCTGCAGCCCGAGGGCGGGTTGAGCGGGGAGGGCAGTTCGGAGCTCGTGGCCGCGATGGGCGCCTCGCCCAGTGAGTCGGCGAGGGTGCCGCCGAGGGTGGGGGCTGACGAGATCAGCAACATCGTGTAAGGGTGCGCCGGCGACCGGTACAGTGCCTCGGTGTCCGCGACCTCGCACACGGTGCCCAGGTACATCACCGCGACCTTGTCGGCGATGTTGTGCACCACCGACAGGTCGTGGGAGATGAACACCATGGTCAGCTGGTAGCGCTCCTTCATCTCCTCCAGGAGGTTGAGGATCTGCGCCTGCACGGAGACGTCCAGCGCCGAGACCGGCTCGTCGCACACCAGGACCTCGGGCTCCAGCACGAGGGCGCGGGCCAGGGCGATGCGCTGGCACTGGCCGCCGGAGAACTCCGACGGGCGACGATCGCCGGCGGTCGCCGGGTCGAGGCCCACGTTCTCCAGGGCGGCGTCGACGCGGCGGCGGATCTCCGCCTTGCCGCCCTCGACCCCCTGGATCTCCAGACCCTCGGCCACGATGTCGCGGACCTTGCGGCGGGGGTTGAGCGAGGAGACCGGGTCCTGGAAGACCATCTGGATCATCTTGCGGGCCTGCTTGAGGGAGCCGCCCGACAGGGTGCACAGGTCGGTCTCACCCAAGACGACGCGGCCGGAGGTGGGCCGGGGCAGCTGCATCATGGCCCGGCCGAGGCTGGACTTCCCGCAGCCGGACTCGCCCACCAGGGCCAGGGTCGATCCGCGGGGCACGTCCAGCGAGACGTCGGAAACGGCGTGCACCGTGCCCTTGCGGGTGTGGTACTCGACGGTCACCGAGTCCACCACGAGCTGGGACTCGGATGCGGGAGCGGCGGCCCCGGGGGACGTGTCGACGAGGTCGATGGTGGGGGTCATGACGCCTCCGAACTGCTGAGGGTGGCCGTGGCGGGGATGGTGGGGTGCAGGCACGCGACCCGGTGGATCCCCGAGCGCGTGATGTCCCGCAGCGGCGGATCGACGGCCAGGCAGTCGTCCTGAACCCGAGTACAGCGGGGTGCGAAGCGGCAGCCGGACGGCATGTCCCGCAGGTTCGGCGGCCGTCCCTCGATCACCGTGAGCAGTGTGTGGGGAGGCAGGTCCGGCCGCGGGATGGAGGCGAGCAGCGCGCCCGTGTACGGGTGGGCCGGCTCGTCGAGCATCTCGCGCGTGTCGCCGACCTCGAGGAAGTGTCCGGCGTACATGACGCCGATCCGGTCGGTGTGCTGGGAGACCACGGCCAGGTCGTGGCTCACCAGGATCATCGCCATGTCGCCGTCCGCCTGCAGCCCGTGCAGGAGATCGAGGATCTCGTGCTGCACGGTCACGTCGAGGGCGGTGGTGGGCTCGTCGGCGATGAGGAGCTTGGGGTTGCAGGACAGCGCAATGGCGATGCCGACGCGCTGGCGCATGCCGCCGGAGAGCTGGTGCGGGTACTCGCCCATCCGCGTGCGCGGGGACGGGATGCGGACCCGCTCGAGCAGCTCGACGGCCCGGTCGGTGGCCTCACGACGGCTGAGGCCCAGATGGTGCCGGAGGGGGTCGGTGATCTGGCGCCCGATGGTGCGGATGGGGTTGAGCGAGGTGAGGGGGTCCTGGAAGACCATCGCGATCTCTTTGCCCCAGAACGACGTGGCCTGCCGCCTGGTCAGACTCAGGACGTCCTTGCCGTCGAAGAGGATCGTCGAGGACGGATCGACCCGCGCGGTGGTCGGTGCGATGCCCATGATCGAGCGGACGAGCATCGACTTCCCGGAGCCCGACTCGCCGACGATGCCGATCGTCTCTCCGCGGCGGAGCGAGATGTCGACCCCGTCGACCGGTGTGATCCGGCCGGACGGGGTGTCGATGTGGGTGCGCAGGTCACGGACCTCGAGCAGCAGGTCGGAATCCGCGGTCCCGGGCCCGCTTGGTGGTGCGGCGGCGATGACTGCCTCCTGGTGTGAGTACCGGCTCTAAGTCATGCACTTAGAACGTGTTGCTGTGACGAGTATCACGACATACTGTGTCTACGTCAAGCCATTAAGAAACCGCCTCAAGCGGTGTCTCAAACGAAGGGTCCCCTTAGTGCTCAGGTACATTGGCGAACGCGTGGTGCACGCGCTCGTTGTAGTCATACTCGCCGCCATCGGCGCGTTCTTCCTGATGGAGGCGGTTCCAGGCGACGCGGCGGCTTCGGCCGTCGGCTCCGGCGCGACCGCGGAGGAGTACCAGAAGGCGCGCGAGGAGCTGGGTCTGGACGACCCGGTGACCACGCGGTTCGCGGACTGGGCGGGCGGAATCCTGCAGGGTGACCTCGGGAACTCGCTCATCCCTCCGAACCAGTCCGTCACCGAGATGATCGGCAACGCGCTGCCGGTCACGGTCCAGCTCGCGTTCCTGGCGATCCTGCTCTCGCTGGCGATCGCGGTCCCGGTCGCGGTTTGGTCCGCCTACCGCCGGGGCGGCGTGTTCGACCAGATCTCCTCGATCGTCGCGTTCGCGTTCATCTCGGTGCCCAGCTTCGTCGCGGGCCTGCTGCTCATCTACCTGTTCGTGTTCAACCACTCACTGGCACAACAGCTCATCCTCGGCGCCGCCGTGGTGATCGGCCTGGCCGTGGCGCTGTCCCCGCTCGGCCAGCGGGGCGGGCCCAAGGAGCCGGGACGGATGTGGAGCCGGGCGCTCATCGGCGGGTTCGTGGTGGGCGGGATCCTCGCGCTCCTCGCGCTCTTCCTGCCCGAGTTCCCGCGTCAGGGCTACTCGCCCCTCGACGACGGGCTCGGCGACAACCTCCGCAGCATCGCCCTGCCCGCGATCACGCTGGCGCTCATGGAGGTGGCGATCTTCACCCGCGTCCTGCGCACGGACATGATCTCCACCCTCCAGCAGGACTTCGTCCTGTCGGCCAAGGCGAAGGGCATGCCCACGGGGCACGTCCTCGTCTCCGAGGCGCTGCGCCCGTCGACGATCTCCATCGTCACGCTCGCCGGCATCAGCCTCGGCCGGCTCATCGGCGGCACCGTGGTCGTCGAGCGGCTGTTCAACCTGCCCGGCATGGGCACGATGATCGTCGAGGGCGTGCAGAACGCCAACCTCCCGGTCGTCCTCGGCGGCGTCATCGTCATCGCCGTCTTCTACGTCCTGGTCAACACGGCCGTGGACATCACCTACGCTCTCATCGATCCGAGGATCCGTCGTGGCTGACACCGCATTGACCCCCACCACCGTCCCCGGCGAGGCGCCCGCACCCGGCCGCCGCCGCGTCCGCTTCCCGAAGCTCGCCAACCTCGGCACGATCCTCGCGCTGACCTGGACCGGGCTCGTGGTGCTCGGCGCCCTGATCGTCGATTTCCTGCCCCTGAGTGAATCCCGGGACCCGTCCAAGGCTCTGACCACGGCCTCGACCCTGCCGCCGGACCTGTTCACCGCCCATCCCCTCGGCACGGACGGCCAGGGCCTTGACATCCTCGGCGGCCTGCTATACGGGGCGCGGGTCTCGCTGGTCGTGGGGATCGGCGGCGTCCTCATCGGCGCGCTGATCGGCGGGGCGCTCGGCCTCATCGCGGGCTACCGCGGGGGCTGGGCCGACAAGGTGATCTCGATCCTCACCGACACGCTGCTGGCGTTCCCGTCGCTCATCCTGCTCATCGCGATCCTCACGGTGCTCGACCCGACGCTGCCGAACGTCACCCTCGCACTGGGGATCATGGTCGTGCCCTCGTTCGCCCGTCTGGTCCGGGCCAACGCGATGAGTTACGCGGGGCGTGAGTTCGTCACGGCCGCCCGGTCGCTGGGCGCGGGGGAGGTCCGGATCATGCTGCGGGAGGTCGCGCCGAACATCGTCCAGTCGGTCTTCTCGTACAGCTTCATGCTG
>CAYFRF010000040.1:7233-22656 GCA_964345415.1 uncultured Microbacter sp.
ACCCAGATGTTCACCGGGGCGCTCGCGGTCTACGAGGACCGGCGCGACGCCCACAACACCGTCGTCAACGCCGATTTCGAGTCGGTGGTGGCGCACCTGTACGCGATGACCGAGGCGTCGTTGCGGGCGGGCAGGGACGACCGGCCGGGCGGGGACCCGGCCTGACCCCGGCCGGATCGCCTCAGGCCCCGCCCGCGTCCCGGGCGCACCGGAACCCGATGTTCCCGGTCGCCGACGGCTGGGTGTTGGAGGACCTCGCGGCGACCCGGTAGCGGTGGCAGTAGGAGGAATGGCAGAGGTAGGACCCGCCTCGCATGACCCTCCACGTGTCGTCCTCGGGGCCGCCGGGGTGTTCGGGGCCGCGCGGGTCGAGTGTCGGTGACGCCGCGTAGTAGCCCGGATCGAAGACGTCTGAGCACCATTCCCACACGTTGCCCACCATCTGGTGCAGTCCGTACCCGTTGGGGTGATACGACCGCACGGGCGCGGTGGTGAGGTGGCCGTCCTCCAGCGAGTTCTCGGTGGGGAACCGGCCCTGCCACACGTTGAGGTTCCAGCGTCCGCCGGGCGCGAGCTCGTCGCCCCAGGGGAAGCGGGCGCCGGCCAGCCCGCCGCGGGCGGCGTACTCCCACTCGGCCTCGGTGGGCAGTCGGGTGCCGGCCCACTCGCAGTACGCCGACGCGTCGTTCCACGAGATGTGGACGACGGGGTGGTTGCGCAGGTCGGTGATCGAGGACCGCGGCCCGCCGGGGTGCTTCCAGTCGGCCCCGGCCACGGTGAGCCACCACGGGGTTGAGTCCAGGCGGTGGAGGATGTCGCCGGGGGCGGCGTCCACGGCGAGGTGGAAGACGGCCGACACGCCGATCTGTTCGGCGTCGGTGACGTAGCCGGTGTCCTTGACGAACCGGGCGAACTGGCCGTTGGTGACCGCGCACTCGTCCAGGTGGAAGGGGCGCAGCTCGACCGTGTGGAGGGGCAGCTCGCCGTCGGAGGGGTAGCCCTCGTCGAAGTGGTCGCCCATGACGAAGGTTCCGCCGGGGATCAGCGCCTGTCGGTGCGACGGCGCCGTCCGCGAGCGGGGCCGGCCGGTCGGGCGCGACGTGGGTGTCGACCGCGGCGTGGGTGAGGCCGGTGACGTGGGTGACGGGGACGTCCCCGGTGATGACGACGACGAGCCCGGTCGGTCCGCTGCCGGGGAGCAACATGCACTCACGCTCGGCCGCCTCCGCGTCGGCGGGAGGCGTCGCCGGGGTCTGGGTCGGGGCCGGGGTCGGAGTCGAGGTCAGCGTCACGGCCGGGGCCGGCGTCGGCGGCGCTGCCGGTGACGAACTCGGCGAGGAGGGCGCCGATCCTCGCGTCGGCGTCCACGCGGTCCTCGGGGGCGATCTCCAGCACGTCGAGCACCTGGTCGCGCAGGACGGGCCAGGCGTAGATCACGGTGAGCGCGACGGCCACGTGCAGGTCGCTGAGCGGCGCCGGATCCGACATCCGGGTCACCGCCTCGGCGGGTCGGGAGGAGGCCTCCAGGAGAGGGCGTCCGACCGATCCCGGGTCGAGGGAGAGCCAGACCAGCAGGCGGCTGAAGTCCGGGTTCGCGCTGGCGCCGGAGAGCATCTCCCGGACCGCCTGCCCGGCGTCGGACGTCGACCGGATCCGGGTGTGGCCGTGCTCCAGCCCCCGCTCGAGCACCGCGGCGAGCAGGTCGTCCTTGTTGCCGACGTGGCGGTGGATCAGGCCCGGGTTGACGCCGGCGGCCTCGGCCACCACCCGGATCGACGCGCGTGGGCCCTGGGCGGCGAAAACCGAGCGGGCGGTGGACAGGATCGCCCGCCGGACCGCGTCGCGGCCGGTCGGACGGTCCGGGGTGGGAGATTCCATGGGTGCAACTGTAGACGATCGACTACAGTGACGTCCGGCATCGCTGTAGACGATCGTCTACGGCTCGCGGGGCGAGAGGTCGTCCCGGTCGGAAAGGACTCCCCTCATGCAGGACACAGCCGGACATCGCGGCGACCGGGTCGAGGATCTCGACCGCCACGTCCTCCCAGTCAGGCGGCTCGGTTCGCGGACGCCGGCGGACTTGGACAGGCGACACCAGCAGGACCCGTTCGCGGGAGCGCACGGGGTCCACGCTCCGGGCGGGGCGCCCAACATCCTGCTCGTGATGCTGGACGACGTGGGGTTCGGCACCACGTCCACCTTCGGCGGGCCCTGCCGTACCCCGAACCTCGACAAGCTCGCCGGGGGCGGCGCGGCGTACACCCGGTTCCACACCACCGCGCTGTGCTCGCCCACCCGGGCGGCCACGCTGACCGGGAGGAACCATCACAGCGTGGGCATGGGCGTCATCGCCGAGATGGCCACCCGCGCACCCGGGTACACGGGCGTGCGCCCGGACTCCGCCGCGACGATCGCCCGGATCCTGCGCGGCAACGGGTACGCGACCGGGGCCTTCGGGAAGATGCACCAGACCCCGCCCTGGGAGACCACCGCCGTCGGTCCGTTCGACCGGTGGCCCACGGAGGAGGGCTTCGACACCTTCTACGGCTTCCTCGGTGCGGAGGCGGACCACTACACGCCGGTCCTCTACGACGGTCGGCGGCAGGTGGACCCGCCGTCGACGCCGGAGCAGGGGTATCACCTCACCGAGGACCTGGTCGATCGCGCGGTGGGGTGGGTCGACTCGGTCACGGCGCTGGCGCCGGATCAGCCGTGGTTCTGCTACCTCCCGCTCGGCGCGGCCCACGCCCCGCTGCACGTGCCCGAGGAGTTTCGCGACCGGTACGTCGGCGAGTTCGATGACGGGTGGGAGGTGCTCCGGGTGCGGACGCTCGAGCGCCAGAAGGAGCTCGGCGTGGTCCCCCGGGGCACCGCGCTCGGACCGTGGTCCCCGGGTCTGCCCGCCTGGGGCGATCTCAGCGCGGACGAGCAGCGGGTCGCGTCCCGCCTCATGGAGCTGTACGCCGGGTTCCTCGAGCACACGGACCATCACGTGGGCAGGCTCGTCGACCACCTGGAGCGATCTGGCGCCCTGGAGAACACGCTGGTCCTCTACATGGTGGGGGACAACGGGGCGTCGGCGGAGGGCGGCCGCACGGGGGCCTTCAACTACCTCGCCGCGCTGAACGGTCTGCCGTCCTCCGCAGAGGAGGTCCTGCAGAACTGGGACGTGCTGGGCGGACCGGAGTCCTATCCCCACTTCCCGTCCGCGTGGGCGCAGGCGCTCAACGCCCCGTACCAGTGGGCCAAGCAGGTGGCCTCGCACTACGGGGGAACGAGGAACGGGCTCGTCGCGCACTGGCCCGGTCGCATCGCCGATCCCGGTGGCCTGCGCCACCAGTGGCATCACTGCGTCGACATCACCCCGACCATCCTCGAGGCGGCCGGGATCCCCATGCCGCACACCGTGGACGGTGTCGCCCAGAAGCCGCTTGAGGGCGTGGGGATGACCTACACGTTCGCGGACCCGGAGGCGCCCGAGCGCCACCACACGCAGTACTTCGAGATCTTCGGCAACCGCGGGATCTACGACCGAGGCTGGACCGCGGTGGCCGTGCAGCGCGCTCCCTGGTTGATGGCCACCGCCGGGGTGGAGCTCGTCGAGATGGCGGACACCACGTGGGAGCTCTACGACACCACCGCGGACTGGTCGCAGTCCCGGGACCTGGCCGGTGAGCACCCCGAGATCCTGGAGCGGCTCAAGGCCAAGTTCATCGCCGAGGCCGCCCGCTACGACGTCCTGCCGCTGGACGACAGCACGGTCGGGAGACAGGCGGGCGCCCACAACAGGCCGCCGCACCCCATGGACGGTAGGTCCTCGATCACCCTCTATCCGCACATGGACGGACTTAACGAGAAGGCGGCCCCGCGGTTCTTCAATCGCGCCTTCCAGCTGACGGCGAGCCTGGACGTCGGCGACGCCGGGCGGTGCGAGGGCGTGCTGGTGAGCCTGGGCGGCAGGTTCGGCGGGTTCGCGTTCTTCCTCGCCGAGGGCAGGCCGGTGTTCGAGTACAACTTCTTCCGCCGGCGGACGTGCCGGGTGGAGGCACCCTCGCCTCTGGCCGCCGGGGCGCACGAGGTCGGGGTGGAGTTCGACTACGCCGGCGGGATCGCCGGGGCCGCGGACATCCGGCTCCTCGTCGACGGGGAGGTGGTGGGGCAGGGCCGGATCGACGTGACGGCGCCGGCGATGTTCAGCATGAACGAGACGCTGGACGTGGGCCGGAACCGGGGCAGCGCGGTCAGTTCCCTGTACGAGGGGGCGTTCCCCGTCCGGGGTGCCCGGCTGGACCACGTCCGCGTGGACCTGCAGAAGGGGGCGGAGCTGCCCTGGTCGCGGCGGGTGGAGATCGAGGTGGCGACGCACTGAGGGCTCGGCGGTCAGACCCTCCCGCGGAGGATCTTGCGGACGTAGACGACGGGCTGCACGTACCGGTCGAACAGGTACGTCGAGCGGCGGGGGACCGTGAGATCGACCCCGCGCACGGACGGGGCGGGCCGCCCGTCCCGATCGTGCTCGTCGAGTAGGAGCCGGCGTCTGCCCACCGCGATCGGCAGCACCGTGTAGCCGTCGTACTCGACCCCCGGCGCGCCGTCCCGGGCGGCGCGGAGGTTGGCGGCCACCACCCCGACCTGTTCGCGCAGCGCCCCGCCGGAGGGCCGGGTCCCCACGGTGGCGGCGTCGCCCAGCCCCCAGACGCCCTCGGCGTGCGTGTGCCGCAGGGTGCGCGGGTCCACGTCGACGAGTTGGGCCACGTCGTCGGTGGCCAGCCCGGACTCGGCGACGAACCGCGGCGCCCGCGAATGCGGCGTCACGTAGGCCATCTGCACGCCGTCGATCACGGCCGGGGCGGGGCCGTCCAGCGTCACCGCCCGCGCGGCGGGGTCCACCTCGGTCACCGTGCTGCGTTCGAGGACCGTCACCCCGTACTGCTCGAGGTGGGGGCGCAGGCGTTCGTCGAGTCGTTCCACGCCGAGTACGCCGGGGAACGGGGTGACCAGATGCACGTCGACGCGGTCCAGGATCCCCTCGCGGCGCCAGCGGTCGCAGGCCAGGAACATCGCCTTGAGGACGGTACCGCCGCAGGAGGCGGGCTCGGGCGGGACGGAGAACACCACCGTGCCGGAACGGACCCGCACCAGCGCGGCGCAGGCCCGGCCGACGTAGTCCGGCACGTGCGCCGACGCCGCCCAGCCGTCGACGAACGCCCGGTCGAGGCCGTCGATCGCCTCCCACCGCGGGGTGAGGCCCGGGCACAGGACGAGATCGCGGTAGCCGATGCTCGTGCCGGCCTCGAGCGCGACCGACCGGTCCGCCGCGTCCACCCGGATAGCCGCGTGGGGGAGCAGGTCCACCCCGTCGGGCACCACCGAGGCCATGGGGCGTTCGTACCGGCTCATCCGCGCCTGGCCGCCCGCGGCGTAGTTGAGCATGGGGCGGTACCGGTGCACGGGGCTGGGGTCGACCAGCGCGATACTGTCCACCCCGTCGCGGCGGAGGCGTGCGGCGAGGGAGACCCCGGCGTTCCCCGCGCCGACGATCACGGTGTCGTAGGCGGCGGGCATGGTGTCAGAACACCTCGAAGGCGTAGCCGATGAGTCCGATGACGAGGAGGAGGACGACGACGGCGATCACCGCGATCCACGTGTACGCACCCTTGGCGCCCGGCTTCGGGGGCGGGCTCTGCTGCTGCGTCGGACTCTGCTTGGAGGTCGCGCTGTCGGACTGCAGCGAGGTCGAATCCGAGTCCGGCGTGGCACCGGGGGCGACGGAACCCGAGCTGTCCACATCGGGGCTCTGGGCGGGATCGGGGTCTGACAGTCGGGCGTTGGTCATGGCGCACCTCTCGTAGCGATCGGGGATGAGCATCCGCACTGCGGACCCACACGCTAAGACGCGCACCGAAAATGGGCCACCGGTCGGGGCGGCGGCGCCACCGTGTCGTCGTCGTCGCGATCGTGGTCGAGGCGCGCGGCGTGGCCGCCGTGGTCGGCGTGGCGTTCGGTCAGACCCCGCCCGCGGTGCCCGCGCCGCCGAGCACCACCATCCCCGGCCCGGCACCGGCCACCAGGCCCGACAGGGCCTGGACCACGGACCAGGCGGTGATCGCCGAGGTCCGCCCGCCCGAGTCCGGGTCGAGAGCGTTCTCGAAACTCATCTCGTAGACGCCGACCGGTGAACGCCACTCGACGACATGGCGCGTGCGCTCCACGCCGGGGTCCGCGACCACGACCACCTCGGTGCGGTCGAGGCCCAGGGTGGCCAACGCCAGCGCGACGGAGGCGTTGGAGGTGCGGGGGAACTCGAGAGCGGCGCGGCGCGCGCTGCCCCGGAACACCTCCCGCGGCGCGGTGAGCTCGTCCTGCACCCCCAGCGCGGCCGGGCTCTTGATGGTGATGTGTCGCAGCTCGGCATCCTCGGACCCAGCGCGGGCGGCGGCCGCCAGTACGTCTAGGCCACCCACCGCCCCCGCGGGCACCAACACGCGCCCCGGGGTGCCTGCGAGGAGGTCGAGGGGATCCTCGTAGCGGGCGAACACCCCGCACGAACAGACGACGATGTCCTTGCCCGTCGCCGTGACGCGGGGGACGAACACCTCGGCCGCCTCGACCGTACTGGCCTCCACCACCACATCCGCGGCTCGGACCGCCGCCGCGATCTCCGTCTCGGTGCTGTCCGACCGCAGCACCGCCGACAGCCGTGCCCCGGGGGCCTGGCCCGCCTCGAGCGCCTCGATCACCGCGCCGCCGATCGCGCCGGCGCCGAACACCGCCACCTCGAGAGGGGCGGACCGGGGCGCGGGGATCGACGGAGGGGTCATGATGAGCCCCACCGTACCCACGCCCCGCCGCGACCGGTCCCGGATCGGCGGGGCATGGGGGAGGACTGCGGTCAGTCTCTACGGGCGTCGAGCTCAGCCTGCATGCGGCGCATCCCTCGCAGCCACCGCTCGGGCTGGGTGGCGCGGGTCGCGTAATACGTCGCGACCTCCGGGTGGGGGAGGATGTAGAACTCCTCGCCGTGCAGGGCGGCGATCACGTCGTCGGCGACCTTCTCCGGAGTGAGCACGTTGTCGCCGAACACCACCTCGCCGAGCGCGCCACCGGGCAGCAGCGGGGTCTGCACCCCCTGCGGGCACAGGCACTGCACCGTGATGCCGCGGTCGCCGTATGTCACCGACAGCCACTCCGCGTACGCCACCGCCGCGTGCTTGGACACCGAGTACGGAGCGCTGCCCAGCATCGTGAGCAGCCCCGCCGCCGACGCCGTGACCACCAGGCGCCCCCGGCCGCGCTCGAGCCACTCCGGCAGGAGCTGGTCCGCGGCGTGGACGTGGGCCATGACGTTGACGGCGAACGAGCGCTCCCATGCGGCCGGGCTCGCGTCCTCGCCGGTCTCGATGCCCGCGTTGGCGAAGAACGCGTCAATCTCTCCGAGGTGCTCGCGCGTCTCGGCGAGAAGGGAACTCACACCGTCGGCGGTGGCCGCATCGCCCGGCACGGCGTGGCCGCCGATCCGGCGTGCGGTCTCCTCGCAGGAGGCGGCGTCGAGATCGTTGACCACCACTCGCGCCCCGGCCCCGGCGAGGGCCCCCGCCAGGGCCCGGCCGATCCCGCTACCGGCACCGGTGACCACCACACCCGCGCCGTTCAGCCAGGCCGGGGAAGCGCCGGCGGTCATCCGCGAAGCGATCGGCGCAGGAGCTTGCCGGTCGCGGTCTTGGGGATGTCGTCCATGATCTCCACCTGTCGCGGGTATTTGTAGGCAGCCATGCGGGCCTTGCAGTGGGCAATGAGCTCCTCGGCGGTCGCCTCGGTGCCCGGGCGCAGGCTGACGAACGCCTTGACGGTCTCACCACGGTACTCGTCGGGCACCCCGACAACCGCGGCCGACGCGCTCGGCCGCGGCGGGTTCGTCACCGGCGACATCGGATTCGTGGACGCCGATGGGTGGTTCTACGTGGTGGACCGCTCGGGCGACGTGATCAACGCCGCGGGTTACAAGATCTGGCCGTTCGAGGTGGAGCAGGTCTTGACCTCGCACCCTGCGGTGCGCGAAGCGGCGGTGGTGGACATCGTCGACGACTACCGGGGACAGTCCACCCGGGCGTACGTGTCGCTGGAACCCGGCCACAGTGCCACCGCCTACGAACTCATCGACTACGCGAGGGAACGGCTGGCCGCCTACAAGTACCCGAGGGAGGTGGAGATCGTGGACGCGCTGCCACGGACCGCCACCGGCAAACTCCTCCGCCGCCGACTCAAGCAGGGAGAGCAGGAGTAGGCGGCAGGGTGAACGTCCGGCGGCGAGGGCGCTCAGCTGAGCCGGACCTCGTCGCCCTCGCTGATCGTGCCGGGGGAGAGCGCGACCAGATAGACGCCGAATTCCGAGCTGTTCTCGCGGGCCAGCGACCGCAGGATGCTTCGGTCGTGGCGCAGGTCCGCCTGCGGCAGGGTGACCATCCTGCAGCGCGAGATGGGCATGACGACCTCGCAGACGACCTCGCCGATGGTCAGGCGGCGGCCCACCCAGCCGAACTCAGGATGTCCGGCTGCGCTGCCGACCGCGTGCCCGTCGGACCCTGGTGGCTCGTGCGCGACGATGATGTTCTTACGGAACCGGCGGGCATCGATCGCCGCGTCGGGCAGCGCGGCCTGCAGGGAGTCCAGGGCGGTGCTGGTCAGCAGCGACAGCGGGAGGGCGTCGAAGTAGGTGCCGCGCGGACTGGCGAAGTGCTCCAGCTCGGCCAGCACGTCCCGGGGCATCCCGCTGAACTCCGGGAAGGGGTCCTCGGGCCCGAGCGCGAGCTGGGTCCGCAGGCCGTCCTCGCTGACGGCGCGGCGCCGGTAGTGCTCGACGTCGTCGGCCGGCTGACGCGGGTACAGCCGGACCGGCCGGCCGAGGACGGACGAGAGTGCCTCGTGGATCCGGTCGTCGTCGCTTTGCATCATCGAGCCGTCGGGGAAACCGATCTCGACCGTCGGGGCCTTATCAGTGTGGGGTTCATCGAGGTAGTGCGCGTGGAATTGCAGTAGGTCCGCGAGCTGCTTGGCGCTGCGGATCTCCCCGGCCTCCTCGTCCCGCACGACCCAGCCGCGGTCGCCGGGAAGTCCCCAGCGCTCGGTCACGGCGGACCGGGCGATCCGGTCCCCGCGCATCGACTTGACCGGATAGCGCCACAATTCCGAGACCACGCCCACTCGCATGGCGGCCAGCCTAAGTCTCGGCGGACGCACTGTGGTGACGGATCTGACGTTGTCCGGGCCCGCCGTCCGTGAGACTGTGTGTGGCAGTGCCCCGAGACGGGGCCTCCGGACGAGGGGTGCCGTACCCGGTGTGCGACAAGACGGCCCGCAGGAGGCCGTCATGGCGTGGGTAGTTCTTGTCCTGTCCGGTGTGCTCGAGGCCGTGTGGGCCACCGCCCTCGGCCGGTCCGAGGGGTTCACCAGGCTGTGGCCCTCCGTGACGTTCGGTGTGGCGCTCGTCGTGAGCATGGCTGGCCTCGCGTATGCGATGCGCGACCTGCCCGTGGGCACCGCGTATGCGGTCTGGGTGGGGATCGGGGCGTCGTTGACCGTGATCTACGCGATGGCCACCGGGGCCGAGCCGGTCTCGGTGCTCAAGGCGCTCTTCCTGCTCATGATCATCGGGGGCGTCGTGGGGCTCAAAGCGGTGAGCTGACGGCGCGGGAGAAGCCGGGCGACGGGCGAAGGGAAGTGCCCACCGGATGTCGTACTCCGGCCGTACGGTGGGCGACAGAAGTCCTCGACGTCGTCTACCGGAAGGACCCACCTCCATGACCGACATCTCCATCGTCGACCGCGGCCCGAGGGTCGTCGCCCGCAAGGTCACGGTCCACGCCCCGGCCGCCGAGTTGTTCTCGCTCGTCAACGACCCGCGCAAACACGGCCTGGTGGACGGCTCGGGAACGGTAAAGGACAACGTCAAGGGTCCTGACGCCCTGTACGAGGGTGCGAGGTTCACCACGGGGATGCGGATGTACGGGGTTCCCTACCGCATCACCTGCACGGTGACCGAGCACGTCGACTCCCCGGAGCTGAAGGTGGTGGAGTGGGCGCACCCGGCGGGCCACCGCTGGCGTTGGGAGTTCGTCCCCGTCGGTACCGACGCCACCGTGGTCACCGAGAGCTTCGACAACCGGCACTCGAAGATCGGCAGATTCTTCGAGCGGGTCGGGGTGGCCGACCAGAACGCGAAGGGGATCACCGAAACCCTCTCGAAGTTGGCCGCCCGGTACTCGCGCACATCCTGACCCGCCGCGAGTGACAGCCGACCGCGGAGCTAGGCGCGAGTGAGCAGCAGTGGCGCCGCCACCGCCCGTGACCACGGGCCGCCGGCCAGCGTCAGGCTGATCAGGCGCCGGTCGTCGAGAGGTCGGAACTCGTCGCGGACCCACCGCCACGGCACCGGACCGGAAGCACCGTAGCTGCACACGATCGCAGGCCGCCCGTCCAGCCACGACTTCTCGACGGTCACCCGCATCGGCATCGTCGTCTGCAGCGCGTCGGCTCGGTTGTCGTCGTCGTGCCCGGTGCCGCGGTGACGCTCGACCAGGTTGAGCGCGGGGCCACCGTCGGCGAAGCGCTTGCCCCGCCAGCCGGGCATCCCACCCAGTGCGATGGCGGGCGGCGCCACCACCCGGAGGGCCGCCGGCCCGACGAAGGTCACCAGGTAGTCGCCGGGTGCGGGAGGCGAGACTGCGGGAGCGGCCTGCCGGAAGCGGCGGCGCAACGCGCTGAGGGAACGGGGCAGGTCGTTACTCACGCATCTCCGATCAACGGGGTGGTGCTGCTCTGCGATGCCCGGCCGGGCGACGCGGCGAGGCGGGGCTGTCGGGCGGCGTCCCCCGCGCCGCGGCGGCAGGCGCTACGGGCCGCGTGCCGGGCGGCGAACCGCTCGGCCATGGCGGTGATGGTCAGGCTGGGATTGATGCCCACGTTCGCCGGGATCGCCGAGCCGTCCACCACGTACAGCCCGGGGTGGCCGAAGACCTGGTGGTCGGCGTCGATGACTCCGTTGGCGGGGGAGGACCCCATCACCGCGCCGCCGAGGATGTGTGCGGTGATCGACTTGCCGCCCACGCTCTCGAGCAGCAGGTTCAGCGGCTGGCCGCCGACGGACCCGGCGAAGCGCCGCGCCACCTCGTTGGCCTGCGGCAGGTAGCTCGGCGCCCGCGCACCGACTGCGGCAGGGTCGGCGGTGGAGCCGCCGCCGGTCCCGCCGTTGCGGTTCCGTGTGGGCGCGGAATCGGTGTCCATGGTCCGATACTCGGGCGTTCGTCCAGTTCAGGGGCCGGTTCTCCACCGCGTCCGGCGGGGCCCTGTGCCCGAGCTCAGTGAGTGTCCTACTGTGGTGGGCGACACGGGGTGCTGCCCGACCGGGCAGCTGAGATCACACCCGTCGAACCTGAACTGGGTAGTTCCAGCGGAGGAATGTCGATACGCCCCCCGGGGCCCGCGAGTCGCGGATGCCGGGCCCGGCCGAGATCGGTGCCACACGACCGTGTGGTGTCGGCGGCCACGCATCGCCTTCCCTCGCCGGCGCACCGGGAAGTGAGTGGAGATGCGTATCAACGAGCAGATCGTGCTGGTCACCGGCGGAGCCCGCGGGCTCGGCGTGGAGATCGCCCGGGCGTTCGCGAGGGAAGGCGCCCGCGTCGTCGTCAACTACCGGCGCAGCGAGGCCGCGGCGGCCGAACTGGTGGGGGAACTGGGCACCGACCGCGCCGTGGCGTTGGGTGCCGACGTGACCGACGACGACGAGGTTCGCGCTCTCGTCGCCGCCGCCGAGGCCCACTTCGGCGCTCCGATCACGACCGTGGTGAACAACGCGCTCGCCGATTTCCGTTTCGACGGTGACGCCCGGCCGCGGCCGGACACGCTGACCTGGGAGCGGTTCGACGCGCAGCTGCGGGGAGCGGTCAAGGCGACGCTGGCCACGACGCAGGCGGCGCTGCCGGGCATGCGGTCGGCGGGCTTCGGGCGGATCGTCAACATCGGGACCAACCTGTTCCAGCACCCGGTGGTGCCGTACCACGACTACACGGCTGCGAAGGCCGCCGCGCTGTCGCTGACCCGCACCCTGGCCAGCGATCTGGGGGCGGACGGCATCACGGTGAACATGGTCTCGGGTGGGCTGCTGCGGACGACCGACGCCAGTGCGGCGACGCCCGAGGAGGTGTTCGACCTCATCGCCTCGGGCACGCCGCTGCGCCGCGTCGTCACCCCGGCCGAGCTGGCGGATGCGGTGCTGTTCTTCGCCTCGCCGTGGTCGCGCGCGGTGACGGGACAGAACCTCATCGTGGACGGTGGGCTCGTCAACGGCTGAGCGGTCTGGCCGGAGCAGGACCGGATGCGGGCGGGGGAGGGCTGTTCCACGCTCGGACACGACCGACGTACATCGGACGAGGAGGAGCAGCGATGCCCCGCTACCGCGTGATCGATCCCCAGCAGAACGTCATCGACGAGAAGGAATTCGCCGACGACACCAAGGCGTACGACTGGTTCAAGACCGTCGAGGTCCCCGACGACGCCCTGGGCTATGCCATGCAGGTGGACATGGACGGCGAGTGGACCCGCTTCGAGATCAACGACGGCGGCACCAACACCTCTCCCGCCGCCGACCCGGGCCCGGGCGCCGCGTGAGCTGACTCGGCGCCCGGCGGGTCCGACCCTTGCCTGGTCACCGGTGGGTGGGGAAGTCTGGACGCATGTACCTGAATCTCCCGGGCCGGACACAGAGCGTCGCCGCGCGCCGGGTCGTCGAGACGGAACGCGCTGTGGCCGAGTTCGAACGCCGACTGGCATCGTGGGACCGCCAGCGTGCCGCGGTGGCCTCGGGCGTCCTCGGGTCCGACCCGTTCACACTGGTGGACACCTCGTGGCCCTCGCTCACCGCGATCGGGGCGGCCTCCGCAGCGTCGGAGGCGGCGCCCCTGTCGCCGGCGGCGATCGAGGCCGAAGCCGGCTCGTTGCGGTGGGCGGGGATCGGCAAGCTCACCGTGGGCGGGCTCTCGATCCTCATCCTGCTCGCGATCCCGGTGAGTCTGATCCTCACCGTGCTGGCATGAGCGCGGGAATCCTCCGCGGGGCGCGGGAACGGGCCGGGGTGGCGCCATGCCTCTGATCGTGGCGTTGCTGGCCTTCGCCCTCATCGCGGGGACGGCGGCCTGGGTGTGGTCGATCAGCTGGCTGATCCGCTCCGGGGCGCAGGACGTGGCCCGTGCTCGTCGTCTCCGGGCCGGAACCGATCCGGTGCAGCTCGCCACCGAGCAGTCGATGGCGGCGGCACGGCGCTCCTACCTGCTGGCGCTCGACGCGCTGGAGGAGACGGTGGACGCCTGGCGTGACGCGCAGCGCGCACTGGGTATCGGCACCCCGCTGCAGGCGGATTTCAGTGCGATCGCCGCGCGGGCCGAGTCGGACGCCAGGCTCACCGGGCTGTTCGAGCTCGCGGCCGCGACCAGCGTGGACAACCGCGCCGGGCAGCCGGCCACCGTCGGGGGCCTGGTCGACGAGACGCTCCGCATGGACGACCTCACGGTCAAGATCCGCGCGGCCCTCCACCGGGCGGCCGGCAGCCCGGACTGAGCTGCCGGCCCGAGCGGCGCGGTACTACCGGGCGACGGGCGTCGGCGGCGCCGGCGCCCACGTCACGCCGGTGTGGCCGGTGCGCAGATACTCCACCACCGCGTCGTCGACCACGCCGTTGCCCTTGGCCACCTGGCCGTGGTCGCCGCCGTCGACGGTAATGAGGTGCGCCCCCATGCGGTCGGCCAGGGCACGTGCGCCGTGCAGCGGGGTCTGCGGGTCGGCCACCGAGTTGATGAGCAGCGGCCGCACGGCCAGCCCGTCACCGGAGACCTCGACAGGCGTAGCGATCGCCGGTGCGCCCGCGCAGGCCGCGCCCGAGCCGAACATCAGACCGGTCACGTCGAAGATGTCCCCGGTGACGAACTGCGTCCACAGGAAGCCGGGGTAGTCCAGCGGCCGGGGCGCCACCCGGTTCTCGTTGCACAGCACCGCCGACTGCATGTTCACCGCCACCACCGCCTCCTCCGGCAGCGCGGGCATCTCCGGATCGACCGCCCCCAGCGGGGTCCCGTCGCGCAGTGAGGCCGCGATGGCCGGCCAGCCGGCGGACTGCGGGGCCAGCCCGCGCGGCGCGGCGAGCACCGGGGAGAGCGCCTGCACCGCACCCGGGGTGGCGAGCTGGCGCGCCAGCCCCTCGAACTGCACGCGGGCGGGGCCGGTGAGGGTGGTGCCGTCGATCCACGCCTGCGCCAGCGCCTGCCATTCGGCCGGCACGTCGCCGACCTGTGCCGGTGGCGGGGCCAGCGTCGCCGTGGTGCCGGACTCGGCCAGCACCCGCTCCGTCCAGCGCTGGTACACCTTCAGCGGCGTGTCCCCCAGCCCGTAGACGGCGTCGTTCGCGGCGATCCAGTCGAACATCGCGTGCGCCCGCTGCTTGTACGGCTCGTTCTGCTCGGCCAGCACCTGGTTCCACACCCAGTCCGGATCCACGCCCGAATCCAGCACCATCTTGTCGGTGTGCTGCGGGAACAGTGTCGCGTAGGTGGAGCCCAGCAGCGTCCCGTAGGACAGCCCATGGATCGAGATCTTCTCCTCGCCGAGAGCCTGCCGCACCTGCTCCCAGTCGCGGGCCGTGTTCTCGGTGGTCAGGCGCCGCCAGTCGTCGCCGCTCGCCGCCTCGCACGAGGCCCGGTGCGCCCCACCGAGGTCGGTGGCGATCGTCCACTGATCGATGCCGGCCAACGGTGCGCACTGCAGCGGCCCGGCGTGCGCGAGGCCCCGCGGTTGGACGCCGATGAGGTCCCACTCGTCACGCATCGCCCCGGGCCAGGTGAACAGCCCGTCATCGTCGTAATAACTCAGGGAGTCCCCGCCGGGGCCGCCCGCGTTGCCGAACAGCACCCCGCGCCGGGCGCGGCGTCGCGCGCCGGGAGCTTGGAGACGGTGACGTCGATCGTCGCGCCGTCCGGCTGGCTGTAGTCCTGCGGCACGGTCACCGCGGTGCACACGGCGCCGGGCGTGGTGACGGTCGCCGGGCACGGACCCCAGCCGGGCGCGGCGGGCGCGGAGTAGGCGGTGGTCGCCGCATCGGTTGTCGGCGCGGCGCCGGCGGTGGGTGCGGTGGGGGAGAACCCGGGGACGACGACGACAACAGCCGCCGCGAGCGCGCCCACCGCAGCCGTGGCCAGCGGCCGGGTGGGCGCCTGCGCGGGAAGAGGCACTGGCGGGGCTGCGAGATATGTTCTGCGACTGTACATATGGACAGAATTGCAGAAGTGGTTGCCGCAGGTGCCGGCGGCCTCAGGCCGGGGTCGCCACCTGCTCGGACGTCGAGAACTCCAGCACCGGATCGGTGTGGTTGTGCTCGTA
>CAYFRF010000041.1:0-4273 GCA_964345415.1 uncultured Microbacter sp.
CCGTCACCCCAGGATGTCGCGCCGCACCACGTTCTCGTCGCGCCCGGGGCCCACGCCGATGTACGACATGTGGGTACCGGCGAGCTCCTCGAGCCGCAGGACGTAGTCGCGGGCCTCGGGCGGCAGGTCGCCGAACTTCCGGGCGCCGCGGATGTTGTCCTCCCAGCCGGGCATGGTCTCGTAGATCGGGGTGGCGTGGTGGAACTCGGTCTGCGTCATGGGCATCTCGTCGTGCCGCACGCCGTCCACGTCGTAGGCCACGCAGATCGGGATCTCGCCGATGCCGGTGAGCACGTCCAGCTTGGTCAGGAAGTAGTCGGTGAACCCGTTGACGCGGGCGGCGTAGCGGGCGATCACGCCGTCGTACCAGCCACAGCGGCGGGTGCGGCCGGTGTTGACGCCCACCTCACCGCCGGTGACCTGCAGGTACTCGCCCCACTTGTCGAACAGCTCGGTGGGGAACGGTCCGGCGCCGACGCGGGTGGTGTACGCCTTGACGATCCCCAGGGAGTGGGTGATCTTGGTGGGCCCGATGCCGGAGCCCACGCAGGCGCCGCCGGCGGTGGGGTTGGAGGAGGTGACGAACGGGTAGGTGCCGTGGTCCACGTCGAGCATGGTGGCCTGGCCGCCCTCCATGAGGACGACCTTGCCTGCGTCAAGCGCTTTGTTGCGCAGCAGTTCGGTTTCCGTGACCATGGGCCGCAGCCGGTCGGCGTAGGAGAGGAAGTACTCGACCATCTCCTCGATCTCGACCGCGCGACGGTTGTAGATCTTGACGAGGATCTGGTTCTTGAGGTGCAGCGCGCCCTCGATCTTCTGCCGCAGGATCGACTCGTCGAAGACGTCCTGGACGCGGATGCCCACGCGGGAGACCTTGTCGGCGTAGGTGGGGCCGATGCCGCGGCCGGTGGTGCCGATGGCCTTCTTGCCGAGGAACCGCTCGGTGACCTTGTCGAGCTGCTGGTGGTACGGGGCCACCAGGTGCGCCTCGGCGGAGATCCGCAGGCGGGAGGTGTCGGCGCCGCGGGCCTGCAGGCCTTCGATCTCCTCGAAGAGCGCCTCGAGGTTCACCACCACGCCGTTGCCGATCACCGGTACGGCCGTGGGCGAGAGGATGCCGGCGGGAAGGAGCTTGAGCTCGTACTTCTCGCCGCCCACCACCACGGTGTGGCCTGCGTTGTTCCCGCCGTTGGGCTTGACCACGTAGTCCACGCGGCCGCCCAGGATGTCGGTGGCCTTACCCTTGCCCTCGTCGCCCCACTGGGCGCCGATCAGAACGATCGCTGGCATGGTTCGCTTTCACCTCGAATGTCTCGTCTTCACGATGCGGGACGGAGGACACCTTCTGAAAGTCGGATCCGCGCACACCAACGGTCCAGAATAGTCCGTTCCACCGGCCCACCCTAGTCGGCGAGGCCTCGCACTCTGCGGAATCGCACCGGTGTTCCGGGCAACAATTGTGAGATGGCGTCGGCGGAGCGGGAGGTGAGGACGCCGATCACGGGGTATCCGCCGGTGACGGGGTGGTCGGGGCCAAAGACGACGGGCGCCCCGTCAGGGGGGATCTGGACGGCGCCGCGCACCATGCCCTCGCTGGGGATCTCGCGGTCGGTCAGGCGGGGGACGGGGCGGGCGGGGTCGATGCGCACGCCCACCCTGTCGGCGTGGCCGCTGACGTGGCCGGTGGTGGCGAGCACGTCCCACGCCGCGTCGGGGAAGAGGTCGTCGCGGGGGCCGGGGAGGATGTCGAGGTCGACGCCCGCGCGGCCGGTCGGGGCGCCGCCGGACGCGGCCGGGTGCCAGCCGTCGGCCCAGTCCCCCACCGTCTGGTCGCCGATGGTCAGCACGTCCCCGGCCGTGACGGGTGGGGGTCCCAGTGCGGCGAGGGTGTCGCGGGAGCGGCTGCCCAGCACGGTCGGTGCGTCGATGCCGCCGCGCACCGCGAGGTAGCCGCGCACCCCGGCCGCGGGGCGGCCGATCTCGAGGGTGGCCCCGGCCTCGAGTCGGAGGACCTCGCCGGTGGCGGCGCGGCGTCGGGAGCCGGAAGGTGCGACGACGACGACAACACCCACCGCCCCCGTCACCGCCACCACTGCCGGGGAGTCGGTCATGACGGTCAGCCCGCCGAGCAGCACCTCGAGGACGGCGGCCGCGGGGTCGGTGCCCACGGCGCGGAGGGCGGTGGCGGCGGCGGCGCGGTCGGCCACGCCCGAGGCGGTCACCCCGAGGGCGGCGTGGCCGGGTCGGCCGAGGTCCTGGATGAGCACCGACGGCCCGGCACGGAGGACGAACAGGCTCACGGGCCCGCCCCGGGTTCGCGCACGCCGCCGCCCTGACCGCCCACCTCGCCCGGCCCGCCCTGACCGCTGCCGCTGCCGCTGCCGAGGTCGCGGAAGCGCACGAGCGTGCCGGGGGTGATGAGCGCGGGCTGCGGCCGGTCGACGTCCCACAGGCGTGCCTCGGTGGTGCCGAGCAGGCGCCACCCGCCCGGGGACGCGCCGGGGTAGACGGCGCAGAAGCGGTCGGCCAGGGCGACGGAGCCGGCGGGCACCTTCGGCCGGGGCGAGCCGAGTCGCGGGACCGTCGGCAGTGGGGGCGGGTCCTCGCGGCCCTCTGCCCCCGCGCCGGTACTCCCGCCTGTGTCCGCCCCGGCGCCCGAGTGACCGACCGCCACCGCGCCGGTATTCCCGCCTGTGCCCGCGCCGGGGTTCGCGGTCCGGGCGTCCAGCTCGCGCGCGTCGACGAGGTAGACGAACCCCGGCGCGAAGCCGCCGAACGCGGCCTTCCACGTGATGGCGGTGTGCCTGCGCACCAGCGCCTCGACCGAGATGCCGGCCAGCTCGGCGACGTCGGCCAGATCGGGCCCGTCGTAGCGCACTTCCAGCGTCACCACAGCCGGACCCACCGAGCCACCCACGCCGCCCGCCCCGCCCAACCACCCAGAATCCGCTACTCTGCCTGCGGATTCGCTACTCCCATCGGGGTAGCGGATGTGGTCGGAGGGTAGCGGATTCCGGGCGTGTGGGGGCCGGGCGTGCGGGGGCTGGGTGAGCAGGGCCTCGAGGGCGCGGCGGAGGCGCGGGAGATCGGAGGCCTCACGCGCGGTCACCAGGACCGTGCGGGCCGCCGCCACCACGTCCACGGCCCCGAGCTGCGCCCGTCCGATTTTCTCGGCCCACCCGACCGCCGCCGCCAGATCCGCACACTCGAGCAACAGCGCGGACTCTCCGCAGGGGCGGATCCTCGTCGTCGTCGTCACGGGGTGGGCCGGTCCTCCCGCGGCCCGGCGCCCTCCCCCGGTCCGGCGCCCTCCCGCGACAGGGGCGTGTCCGACCCTCCCGCCCGCGGCGCGGCGAACGGCGCCACCTCCACCCCGGCGGCCTCCAACGCGCCACGCACCCGACGCGCCAGGTCGAGCGCGCCGGGGGTGTCGCCGTGCACGCACACCGACGCCGCACCCACCACCACCTGCGCCCCACCCGCGGCGGTGATCTCGCGCCCGGTGGCCATGGCCACCACGCGCGCGGCCACCTCGTCCGGATCGGTCACGAGCGCGCCCGGCTCGCTGCGCGGCACCAGCGTGCCGTCAGCCCGGTACCCGCGATCAGCGAACGCCTCGCCCACCGTCGGCACCCCCGCGGCCGCGGCGTGCGCCAGCACCACCGACCCCGGCAGCCCCAACAACGGCAGCGGCTCCTCGCGCGCCAGCTCCGCGTACCCCAGTACGGCGTCCACCACCCCGGCGGCCTGCTCCGCATCGTGGACAATACGGTTGTAGAGGGCCCCGTGCGGCTTGAGATACCGCACCCGGGTGCCGTGCCGCCGCGCCGCCATGTCCAGCTCCTCGAGCTGGAACTGCACCAGCCTCGCCACCTCCTCGCGCGACAGATCGTGCTCGATCCGCCCGAAGTTGGCGCCGTCCCGATACGACGGATGCGCGCCCAGGGCGACGCCCCGCTCGGCGGCGGCCACCGCGGTGGCGTTCATCGTCGGCCGGTTGCCCGCGTGGAATCCGCAGGCGACGTTGGCGGAGGTCACCACGTCCAGCAGCGCGGCGTCGCCCGGGTCGGCCCCGGCCTCCGGCGCGAGCGACGCAGCCCAGCGCGGCGTCCCCCGGCGGGCCTCCCCGAGGTCGCAGTTGAGGTCGATACGGCGCACCCCTCCATCCTGCCCCAACCCGGGTTCGACCGCCCGGAGCACGCGGTCCATGATGGAGGGCATGATCGTCATCCGCTGCGGCTCGGCGCCGGTCCCGACGGTCCTGGGCGAGCAC
>CAYFRF010000041.1:4373-8547 GCA_964345415.1 uncultured Microbacter sp.
CATGATCGTCATCCGCTGCGGCTCGGCGCCGGTCCCGACGGTCCTGGGCGAGCACCCGCGCATCGAGGTGAGCGAGGTGCCCACCAAGGACGAGATCAACCGCGCGTTGACCGAGGTCGGCACCCACCGTCGCCTGCTCGTCTGCGGCACCGACGCCGGCCTGGCCGCGCTCCTCACCCGCCTGATGCGCACCGAGAACCTCGACGTGGAGATCGCCTACATCGCCGAGGACGCCACCCCGGCCACCCGCGCCTACGACCTGCCGACGGGCTCAGCGGCGGCCAAGCTCGGTGTGACGGGCGAGGCGCGCGAGGTGCCGCTGATCCGCGACGAGACCGGAACCGTGCTGGTGGGCCAGGCCACGGTGACCGGTCCGCACGGCGAGGTGCTGGTGGGAGAGGCCTACGCCGACGACGACAGGGTCTTCTCCGGCGAGATCGCCACACTGACCGTCCGGACGTCCTCCGCGATGCCCGGGGTGCGCGCCACCGCCGACCGGCCCCGCTGGTTGCGGCGTCGGCGGTGGTTCGAGGCCCGGGCCGTGCAGGTCGGCACCCCGGCCGGGGTCATCACCCGCGACGGCGTGACCGCCCGCCGGCCCGTCAAACGGACTACTTTCTACCGTCATACCGAGCCATGGAGGCTCGTGTCGCCTTGAACGGCGGCATGACCGAGGTGGGACGGTCCGGCGAGTCGGGCCACTCCTCGGTCAGCTCCGGCTCCACCGACGGCGTCCGCACGGTGGGCGGCAGCGTGGCCACCGCCGAGATCTTGCTCAGGCCCGCCACCTGCATCATGTCCACCAGCACGGAGCGGATCTGCGCGAGCATCACGGTCTCGGTGAGGCCCGGGTCGAACAGCAGCTCCCGCTTGGCACGCGCCGCCACCGCCCGCAGCTCACGGTGCACCTGGGCGTCCGTGGGCGCGTCCGGATCGGCCGCCACCCGGCGGGCCAGCAGCTCCACCGCGTCCGAGAGCGCGGCGAGCAGTGAACTCAGCGCGGGCGGGACGTCCACCTGGTCGTCCACCGCCACGATCGCCCGCCGCGCCAGCACCCGGATGTTGCGGATGCCGTTGTCCAGCGGGTTGAGCACGCGGGCCAGCGCCACCTCCTCGGGTCTGCGCCGCCGGTAGAACGGCGAGATCCGTACCAACTCCCGCGCCCCGGCGAGCTGCTCCTCGATGGCGTCGATCGCCGGCTGGGTGTCGCGGGCGTCCTGCAGGGCGTTGCGGATGAGGTCCGAGTCGCGGGTCTCCAGGCCGTCGGAGACCTCCGCCAGCACCGACGAGGCCACCCCCAGCAACGAGGCCGCCTCGCGACGCACCCGCTTGAGCGGATGCACCGGGATCAGCGCCATGAACAGCAGCGCCACCGCGCCGCCGACCGCCGCGTCCACCATCCGCTCGTAGCCACCCGCGCTGCCCGGCGGCAGGAGCGTGGCCACGAGGATCGCCGAGGACGCCGCCTGCGTACCCACCAGCGCACCGCGGTCGAGGAACACCGCCGCGGACATCGCGATGATCACCACCACCGCGATCTGCCACGGCCCCGAGCCGACCTGGGCGATGAACAGATCCCCCAGGCCGACACCCACCACCACGCCGATCACCAGCTCGATGCCGCGACGCACCCGCCGGCCCATGCCGGTGCCCAGCGCGATGGCCGCGGCGATGGGCGCGAAGAACGGGCGCGGGTGGTGCAGCAGGTCGTTGGCGATGAACCACGCCAGGCCCGCGGCGAGGCCGCACTGCAGGATCGGGAGGAAGGCGTACGCCAGCCGCCGGGTCCGCGTCCTCAGCGGAACCGGCAGCGCGGCGTAGACGCCCAACGCGCGGGCGTCCAGGCGGTCACGCCAGGCCGAGAGGCGCGGCGGCGTGCGGGTCTGACTCATTGACCAGGTCCAGGCAGCGGATGTACTCGTCCTCCTCGCCGATAGACTGCGCGGCACGGGCCAGCGCGGCGACACAGCGGAGGAAGCCGCGGTTGGGCTCATGGTCGTACGGCACCGGGCCGAAGCCCTTCCACCCGTGGCGGCGCAGCTGGTCGAGGCCACGGTGGTAGCCGGTGCGGGCGAACGCGTACGCCGACACCGCGTCACCTGCGTCCAGCGCGCGCTCGGCCAGCTCTGCCCACGCGATCGAGGCCGACGGGTGCGCGGCCGCCACGGTGCGGGGGTCCTCCCCCGCGGCGACGGCATCCTCCGCCTCCGGGTCTCCGGTCAGACGGGTGGGCGGGGGGCCGAGAAGATCTCCGAACTGGGTCATGGCGACCATTGTCCACGATTCCGCCGGGCCCCTCCCCGGACGTGGGTGGGCAACGCTCCGTGGGTCGTGCGCGACGCACCCGACAGCGCGGCGGAGGCCCGTGCGGGGCCCGTCCGCCAGGTCCGCGGAGACTCTGCCGGCCCCACCCGCTCCCGTGCGCATCCCCGCTGGTTGAGACGTCATATACACCGCGTGTGGGCGACCTCCACGCCCCTGAGGTGCAGTTTTGCTATAGTGGAGGGCATGCGGCGCTCCACAAGGGCGCCGCGCGCTTGTGACGGGAGCCCCTTTCGGGTGCCGCTTCGCAAGCGGGATCGTGGTGTCGGTGTCGAGGCCCCGGAGCGCGGATCACAGGAGTTGATCGCGCCGGGTACCGCCTCCGCCGGGGCCAGTCGGAGAAACGGACAGGCCGCTCGGCGGCCGGAAGGAAATCTGTGTCTAGACAGCGTGTTGCCATCATCGGAGCCGGACCCAGCGGGATCGCCGCACTGCGTGCGTTCGAGTCCGCCCAGCGCGCAGGGGCCAAGATCCCCGAGATCGTCTGCTACGAGAAGCAGGACGACTGGGGCGGCCAGTGGAACTACGACTGGCGCTCCGGCACGGACCGCTACGGCGAGCCCGTGCACTCCTCCATGTACCGCAACCTGTGGTCGAACGGCCCCAAGGAGGCCCTGGAGTTCGCCGAGTACACCTTCGACCAGCACTTCGGCCGCCCCATCTCCTCCTACCCGCCGCGCGAGGTGCTGTGGGACTACATCGACGGCCGCGTCCGCCGCTCCAAGGCCAAGAGCAAAGTCCAGTTCTCCACCGCCGTCCGCTGGGTGGACTACGACCGCGACCAGGACACCTTCACCGTGACCGTGGAGAACCTGCGCTCGGGCAAGACCACCAGCTCCGAGTTCGACCGGGTGATCGTGGCCACCGGCCACTTCAGCTTCCCCAACGTGCCGGACTTCGAGGGGATCGAGACCTTCCCCGGCTCGGTCCGCCACGCTCACGACTTCCGCGGCGCCGAGGCTCTCGAGGGCAAGCGCGTCCTGCTGATCGGCGCGTCCTACTCCGCCGAGGACATCGGCGTGCAGGCCTACAAGATGGGCGCCTCGCACGTCACCATGTCCTACCGGACCTCCCCCATGGGCTACGACTGGCCCGAGGGCATGGAGGAACTGCCGCTGGTCGACCGCTTCGAGGGCAGCACCGTGCACTTCACCAACGGTGAGACCCGCGAGTTCGACGCCGTGATCCTGTGTACCGGCTACCTGCACAAGTACCCGTTCCTGCCCGCCGAGCTGGCACTGCAGTCGCCGAACAACATCTACCCCTCCGGCCTCTACCGGGGCGTGGTGTGGCAGAAGAACCCCCGCCTGTACTACCTGGGCGCCCAGGACCAGTGGTTCACGTTCAACATGTTCGACGCCCAGGCCTGGTACGTGCGCGACCTCATCCTCGGCCGCGCCAAGCTCCCCTCGGCCGAACAGCGCGCCGCCCACATGCGCGCCTGGCGCAACCGCTTCCAGGAACTGGACGGTGACGCCGACGACGTGCGCTTCCAGGGCGACTACATCCGGGACCTCATCGAGGCCACCGACTACCCGATGTTCGACATCGACGAAGTGGTGCGGATCTTCCTGGACTGGAAGGAAGACAAGTCCAAGAACATCCTCACCTACCGCGACAAGAACCACCGTTCCGTCATGACCGGCACCATGGCCTCCACGCACCACACCCCGTGGCTGCAGGAGCTGGACGACTCGCTCGAGCGCTACCTGTCCACCCCGGACACGCCGGGCGTCAACCCCAAGATGCAGGCGCACGCGACCGCGGGCACCGGCAAGAACACCGGCAAGGGCTCGGGCAAGACCCCCGCGACCACGGTGATCAACGGCAAGAACGGGGTCGACGCCCCCGC
>CAYFRF010000041.1:8647-20593 GCA_964345415.1 uncultured Microbacter sp.
GCAAGACCCCCGCGACCACGGTGATCAACGGCAAGAACGGGGTCGACGCCCCCGCGGAGAAGGTCGCCGCCACCAAGGAGTGACCCCTCGGGGCTGATGCCGCGGGACTGACCCCTCCGGACTCGCGCCGAGGGGCTGAGTCCCCTCGGCGCCGCGCCCGCCCGCCACAGCACGCCACGCCGGTGCGCCCGGAGTTCAACCCGACGTGAACCCGCGGCACACCGGCGTGAACGTTCCGTGACAAGTCCGCCGACTCCGCCCCGAACCGCCTGTGCGAGCGGCACACTGGACACATGACCGTGTCGCCCTCCCCCGAGTCGTCGCCCACCCCGACAGGCCCGAGCCGCCGCACCGTCCTGCGCGCCGGAGCCCTGGCCGGAGCCGCCGTGGGCACCGGGGTGTTCGCGGGACAGGCCGCCACCGCCGCCGCGGCGACCCCGCCCTCGCCGGGGGCTCCCCCGGCCGGAGCGGACCCCGTCTTCCGGCACGGCGTCGCCTCCGGCGACCCCATGGCCGACCGCGTCATCCTGTGGACGCGCATCACGCCCACCCCGGAGGCCGTGCCCGGGTCGGGACTGGGCGACGTCGTCGTCGTCACCTGGGAAGTCTCCCCCGATCCCACCTTCACCACCCTCACCACCTCCGGCACCGTCACCACCGACGCCGGCCGCGACCACACCGTCAAACTCGACGCCACCGGCCTCGCGCCGGACAGCTGGTACCACTACCGGTTCCACGCCCTCGGCCAGACCTCGCTCGTCGGCCGCACCCGCACCGCCCCCGCCGACGGCGCCCTGCCCGCCACCGGCCGCTGGCGCACCGGCGTGGTCTCCTGCTCCAACTGGGAAGCCGGCTACTTCGCCGGATACCGCCACCTGCAGGCCCGCGGCGACCTGGACGTGATCATCGAACTCGGCGACTACATCTACGAGTACGAACGCGGCGGCTACACCGCCAAGCACGGCGCCGTCCGCCCCCACGACCCGCCGCACGAGATCGTCACCCTCGCCGACTACCGCACCCGACTCGGCCAGTACCGCACCGACCCCGACCTGCAGTCCCTCCACGCGCACGTGCCCTGGATCTGCACCTGGGACGACCACGAACTCGCCAACGACGCCTGGGAACACGGCGCCGAGAACCACCAACCCCACGAGGGCGCCTGGTCCGACCGCAAGGCCGCCGGCTCCCAGGCCTACTTCGAGTGGATGCCCATCCGCCCCGACGCCCTCCGCGACGGCGGCTTCCTCTACCGCCGCCTGCGCTGGGGTGCGCTCGCCGAGTTGAGCATGCTCGACCTGCGCTCCTACCGCACCGAATCGCCCAGCCGCCTCGACGGGCGCGCGATCGACCAGACCGGCACCATGACCGGCGCCGAGCAGTTCGACTGGCTCGCCCGCGGTCTCGGCTCGTCCACCGCCCGCTGGAACGTGATCGGCAACTCCGTCATGGTCTCGCCCGTTCTCATCCCGCCGCTCGACCACCGCACCATGGGCGCCGTCACCGAACTGCTCGGCGCGCCGCGCGAGGGCATCACCTACAACGCCGACCAGTGGGACGGCTACGCCGGCGAACGCCGCCGCCTGTTCGAGGTGATCCGTTCCACGGGAAACCGCAACCACGTCTTCCTCACCGGCGACATCCACAGCTCGTGGGCCAACGAGGTGCCGGTCGACCCGGCCGACTACCCCGGCGGCGGCACCGATGCGGTGGAGTTCGTGACCCCCTCCATCACCAGCAACAACGTGGACGACATCCTCAAGCTGCCCGAGGGCAACGGGCTGTCCGTCGCCGCCCAGACCGCACTCATGGGTGCCAACCACCACATCCGCTGGGTGGACCTCGACCGCCACGGCTTCACCGTCCTGGAGTTCACGCCCGACTACGCGCACGCCGACTACTGGGCACTGCACGACCACACGCGCGCCGACACCGAGGCGTACCCGATGCACAGCTGGCGCACCGCGCACGGCAGCAACCGGGTGGAGCCCGCCGGGCCGCTGCCCTGACGTCGCTGCCGCCGCGGGGGCGGGGCGGGGCGGGCGGTTCGCCCCTCGGAATCCGGCGCGCCCCTCGCTCACGTGCTCAGCCAGCCGGTCCGCCCCTCGGAATCGCCGCCCACAGCGATTCACCCCTCCGAATCGCGTGTGCTCGCGGGGCCCCGCGGGCGCCGGGGAATCCGAGGGGCGAAACCCGGTGGGCGGGCTTCGTGACGTCAGCGAAACGCGGTGGGCGGGCTTCGCGGCGTCAGCGAAACCCGGTGGGGCACTCCGGGAGCTCCGCTCATCCAGCTGGGGCGCCGGTTGACCAGCATCGGCGTGCGCAACTGTCAGCACACACACCAGCGGCACAGCTGCGTCCGCTACCGTGGCGGGTCGACGCGTCCCGGCCGGGGCGCGCGAGGCGTACCGGGAGTAGTGGATGACGACGACGAGCCAGCAACCACCCGCAGGCGAACCCGATCGCGAAGGCCGGCCCGGCGGCGGCCCGGTCGGCAGTGACGGCCCCACGGCCAGCCGCCCGGATCGGTCCGGCGGCCAGCGCGGTGGCTCGTCGGGTGTGGTGGGTGTTGTCGTCGTCGTGGTCGTGGTTCTTCTCGTGGCCGCGGCCGGCTGGCTGTTCCTGGCGGGGCCACTGTCCTCCTCGGGGCGGGCCGAGCGCGAGGTCGAGCAGACGCTCCGGGACATGAGCGCGGCTGAGTCGTTCTCCGACTTCAACAGCTACCTCTGCGCAGAGAACCGCGTTCCCCAGGATCTCGTGGACAAGATCACCGCCTCCGGCGAGCAGACCGGCACCGACCTGGACTCGATGCTGCGCGAGTCGATCGCCGGCTCGTTCCCGGATGAGCTGCGGGTCACCGGGGTCGAGGTGAGCGGCGACGGCGTGGAGGCCACCGCCACCGTCGAGTCCGGCGCGGAGTCGACCTCCGAGCAGGTGCGGATGCGGGACGAGGACGGCCAGTGGAAGCTCTGCGAGCCCGGCGTGGGGATGGGCTCGGTGCCGCAGGAAGAGGGCCAGCCCGGCTGATCCGCTCGCCGCGCGTCGCTGCCCATGCGATGTCGCGTTGCCTGTCGGATCCGGTAGGCGGCGCGACTTCTGATAGGCAGCGTGCGACTCCCTGGCCCCAACACGCGCTGCCTATCCGATACCTCGCTGCCTGTCAGATCCGGTAGGCGGCGCGACTTCCGATAGGCAGCGTGCGACTCGCCGGCCACAGACCAGCGCCGGCCACAGCACATCACCGGCTCCAGCCCAGCGCCAGCCCCAGCAACCCGCCCCCGGCCATAACGCCCCCGCCCACGGCCTGCACGCGCTCTGCAAGCGGAGAGCCCCGCCACCTCCGATGAGGTCGCGGGGCTCTCGCGTGAGCTAGGGCTGGTCAGGCCTTGGCGCCCTTGGACTTGCCGGCCGACTTGAGGTCGTGGCATGCCTCGACGACGCGCTCGGACATGGCCTGCTCGGCCTTCTTCAGGTACGAGCGGGGGTCGTAGACCTTCTTGTTGCCCACCTCGCCGTCGACCTTCAGGACGCCGTCGTAGTTGGTGAACATGTGGGCCGCGACCGGGCGGGTGAACGCGTACTGGGTGTCGGTGTCCACGTTCATCTTGATGACGCCGTAGCTCAGCGCCTCCTCGATCTCGCTCTTGGCCGAGCCGGAGCCGCCGTGGAAGACGAAGTCGAACGGCAGGTCGCCGGCGTCGAGGCCGAGCTTCTCGACGGCGACCTCCTGGCCCATCTTCAGCACCTCGGGCTTGAGCTTGACGTTGCCCGGCTTGTACACGCCGTGGACGTTGCCGAAGGTCGCGGCCAGCAGGTAGCGCTGCCCGGTGTTGCCGGCGCCGAGCGCGTCGACGGTGGCCTCGAAGTCCTCACGCGTGGTGTAGAGCTTCTCGTTGATCTCGTTCTCGACACCGTCCTCCTCGCCGCCAACGACGCCGATCTCGATCTCGAGGATCTGCTTGGCGGCCGCCGTCTTCTCGAGGAGCTCCTTGGCGATCTCGAGGTTGCGGTCCAGCGGGGTGGCCGAGCCGTCCCACATGTGCGACTGGAACAGCGGGTTCTCGCCGCGGTTGACGCGCTCCTGCGAGATCTCGATGAGCGGACGCACGAAGGTGTCCAGCTTGTCCTCGGGGCAGTGGTCGGTGTGCAGCGCGACCAGGATGTCGTACTTCTCGGCGATCACGTGCGCGAACTCGGCGAGCGCGACCGCGCCGGTCACCATGTCCTTGACGTTGAGGCCGGAGCCGAACTCGGCGCCACCGGTGGAGAACTGGATGATGCCGTCAGACCCGGCATCGGCGAAGCCCTTGATGGCCGCGTTGATGGTCTCCGAGGAGGTGCAGTTGATCGCGGGGTAGGCGAAACCCTCCGTGCGGGCTCGGTCGAGCATGTCCTGGTACTGCTCCGGGGTGGCGATAGGCATTGACGATCCTCCAGATGTCGGCGCTGAGATTGGCCCCATCCTACGAGGTATCGGGAGGTCGCGGGCTCAACGAGGGCCGCGGGCCGTCCGCCTTCAGCGGAATCCCAGGTGCGCAGGTCTACCATTTCGGCGTGAACACTCACATTCTGGCCGAGCAGGCCCAGCACGTCGTGGCCTTGGGGCCCGGTTTCATGGACCCCGAGTTCTGGCTGTCCGGCGACGGGCCGTTCGGCGATGCGATCCTCCCGGCCCTGCTCGCGGTGGTCTTCATCGAGTCGGGCCTGCTGTTCCCGTTCCTGCCGGGCGACTCGCTGCTGTTCACGGCGGGCCTGCTCACGCAGCAGGACAGTCCGTTCGCGCCACTGTGGGTGGTGTTGGTGACGGCGCCGATCGCGGCGTTCCTCGGCGACCAGGTCGGCTACTTCATCGGCAACCGCTGGGGGCATCATCTGCGCGAGCGGCCGGACGGACGGGTGTTCAAGCAGGCGTACATCACCGAGGCGCACGAGTTCTTCGAGAAGTGGGGGCCGGCGACGATCATCCTGTGCCGGTTCGTGCCGATCGTGCGCACGTACGCGCCGCTGGTCGCGGGCATGGCGAGCATGCGGTATCGCGTGTTCGTGGCCTACAACGTGGTGGGTGCGGTGTTGTGGGCGGCGGGGGTCACGGCGCTCGGGGCATGGCTGGGCCAGTTCACGTTCATCAAGGACCACATCGATCTGATTCTCATCGGGATCGTGTTGGTGTCGGTGTTGCCGATGCTCATCACCGCGGGTCCGAAGCTGATCGCGCGCATCCGCAACGGCCCCTCTGCGCCCTCGGCACCCGCGGCCTGACGACTCTGGAGCGCCACCGCCCCAAGAATATGACGACGACGACAACGTCAGCCCGCGTCGGCACTCACCGGGCGGTGGTTCTCAACCAGAGATCAGGCCTGCCAGGGCGGCGTCGGCGCGGGCGAGTTCTTCGCGGTCGTAGGTCGAGGTGGAGGCCATGATCTCGTCGGCTCCCGTGCGCTCCACGAGCTGGGCCAGCTCGGCGGCGACCTGCGCTGCGTCGCCGTGGATGGTGGAGCCCATCCACTTCTCCATCCGCTGTAGCTGCTGGGGCCGGAAGGTGCGGTCGAGGATGTTCTCGGGCGGCTCCAGCGGCCCGAACACGCCGGTCTCGCGGGAGCGGGTCATGGCCCACGCTTCCGGCAGCAGCAGGGTGCGGGCCGCGTCGACGGAGTCGGCGATCATCACCTCCAGGCTCACCACCACGTACGGCCCGGCCGAGCCCTCGCCGGGCCGGTCCGCGTTCTCGCCCGGCCGGAACCTCTCGCGGTAGCGCTGCAGCGGGGCGGGGTCGGCGAGCAGTGCGGGGCCGCCCACCACGACCGGCAGGCCTGCCGCGGCGGCCACGTCGAGGCCCTGCCCGGTGGCCAGCACGAACACAGGCGGCGGGTTGTCGGGGACCGGGTAGGCGGTGACCGGGCCGCGGCCGTGGAGGAAGTCCTGCACGGAGGCGATGTCCCGGCCGAAGGCGTCGGTGTCGTACTCGCTGACGCCGAGAGCCTCGCGGACGGGTTCGGTGAACCCGAGGGAGCGGCCCACGCCGAGGTCGATGCGGCCGGGGGCCAGGGCCTCGAGCATGGCGAACTGTTCGGCGACGAGCAGTGGTCGGTGGTGGGGCAGCATCACGCCGCCGGAGCCGAGTCGGATGTGGCTGGTGCGCTGCGCGGCGGCGGCGATCAGCAGGGGCGGGTGGCCGCTGGCGACGCCGGGGACGGCGTGGTGTTCGGCCATCCAGTAGCGGTGGTAGCCGAGTCGGTCGGCGCGTTCCGCGCGCTGCAGGGTGACCTCGAGCGCGGCGGCGTGGGGTTCGCCGACGCGGGTGCGGGACCTGTCGAGCAGGGAGATTCGGAGCGTGTCCGGCGGGGAGGGGGTGGCCACGGCCCCACCGTAGCGCCGCCGGACCAGCGGGCACTGCGGGCGCTGCGGGAGACCGGCGGTCACACCTGCACGTGCACCGCGCGGCCGGCGGTCACGCCGGGGGCGGTCCGGCGTGCTCGCGGACCCAGGCGTGCATGGCGATGCCGGCGGCGACGCCCGCGTTGATGGAGCGGGTGGAGCCGAACTGGGCGATCGAGACGGTCTTGGCGGCGCGGTGGCGGGCATCGTCGCTGACGCCGGGGCCTTCCTGCCCGAAGAGCAGGATGCAGTGGCGCGGGAGATGGGCCGTTTCGAGGGGTTCGGCGCCGGGGAGGTTGTCCACGGCCACGACGGGCAGGCCCTCGGCCTCGGCCCACGCCATGAGTTCGGCCACGTCGGCGTGGTGCCGCAGGTGCTGGTAGCGGTCGGTGACCATGGCGCCGCGTCGGTTCCAGCGGCGACGACCCACGATGTGGACCTCGGAGGCCAGGAAGGCGTTGGCGGTGCGGACGACGGTGCCGATGTTGGCGTCGTGGCCGAAGTTCTCGATGGCCACGTGGAAGGGGTGCCGGCGGGTGTCGAGGTCGGCGACGATCGCCTCGCGTCGCCAGTAGCGGTACCGGTCGACGACGTTGCGGCGGTCCCCGGAGTCGAGCAGTTCGGGGTCCCACTGCTCGCCGGCAGGGCGGGGCTCGCCGGGGTGTTCGTGCTCCCACGGGCCCACGCCGACCTGCCCGTCGCCCCACTCGGTGGGGCCGGGGACGTCCTGCTCGTCGGGCGATTCCGTCTGCCCGGCGGTGTCCGGAACGTCGGCGACCTGAGGGGCGGACGATCCGGCCTCCCCGTCCGCGGCCCGAGGGTCCGTCACCTCGGTGTGCTCGGCGGCGCTCACGAGGTGAGACGCTTGTTGGACATCCGGATGATCCGTCCCGGGGCGACCTGCGAGGCCAGGTACATGGCGGTGGCCTGCTGCCCGACCGGCTTGTGCACGCCGCCTGTCAGCGCGGACCGGAGCCTGCCGAAGAACCCGGACCCCCGCGTGCGCGAGCGCTCCGCGAGGTGGACGATCTCGGTCGCCACGTCCGCCTCGGTGAGCCGCACCCCCATGTTGCGCATGCCCGCGGTGGCCACGCCCTCGAGCAGCTCGGTGCCGACGTACAGGGGCCACACCGACCGCACCGTCACACCCCGCGGTTCCCATTCCAGGTCCAGCGCCTCGGTGATGCCGCGGACCGCGAACTTGGTGGCCGAATAGGTGGCCATCTCGGCCTGGCCGTAGATCGCGGAAGCCGAACACACGTTGACCACGATCGGCGCGGTGCCGCGCTGCAGGTACGGGAACGCGGCCCGGCTGCCGAACAGGACGCCCTTGACGTTCACGTCCACCATCGCCGAGTCCTGCTCGTAGCTGGCGTCCATGAAGGGCGTGCCGTACAGCGTGCCGGCGTTGTTGACCAGCACGTCCAGGCCACCACCGGTGTGGGTGGTGAACTCCCCGAGGGCGGATTCCCAGGCCTGCGGGTCGGTGACGTCCAGCGCGCCGGTCACGAACCGCGGGTCCCCCGCGGCCCAGTCGCACGGCTTCAGGTCGTAGGCGCCCACCAGGTAGCCGGCGTCGGCGAACTCGCGCGCGGTGGCCTCACCGATGCCGCGGCCGGCGCCGGTCACCAGGACACTGCGCTGCGAGCCGGACCCGCTCGCGCCGGCGGGGCTCATCGCGTGCTGCCGGCGGCCCGGGCAGCCGCGGCGGTGCCGGTGAGCATGAGCAGTGCGGCGGTGGCGTAGGTGTCGATCACGCCGACGTCCAGCGCACGGGCCGTGATCGACCCGCCCTCGGTCTTGCGTCGCACGAGGATGAGGCAGTCGCTGAGCAGGAAAGCCGGCCCGGCCAGCGCCAACACCGACGCGGCCGCGCCGTGCGAACGATCGACCGAGGTGGCCAGCGCGGACAGGGTGGCCAGCAGCCCGCCGTAGGCGGCGAGAGGGGCGTTCTCCTTGCCCTCGGAGATCAGCACCGCGCCCGCGGCGCCGGCGATCACCCCGTGCACGGCCGTCTGCAGCGGCTTGAACCGCAAACCCGACCGCAACATGAGCCCACCCAGCGCCAGGTGCCCCACACCGAACGCCGCGGCCCCCGCCGCGAGCCTGCCCACCGAGCGGCTGGCGTGCCCCTCGCCGAGCATGAGGATCACATCGCCCGTGGTGTACGCGGCGCCGGTGGCCGAGAGCAGCGCCGTGTCCACCGCCGACAGCCTGCCGTCCCGCAGCGCGACGGCCAGCGCCGACGGCACGATCAGCGGCTTACACAGCTTCTCCAGCGCGCCGAACTCCGCGGCCTTGGCGATCTCCGTGCCCGCGGTGGCCGCGAGGAACGCGGGCCCCTCCGGGCGGGAGGTGTCGATCAACCGCTCGACACGCCTGCTCAGCGCCTGCCCCAGGGTCGCGGCGAACGACCTCGTCGTCGTCGTCATATCTCTCGTCACGGCGGTTCCCCTCTCCCTCGCGGCCGACAGGTCTCGCGGCCGACAGGTCTTTCGGCCTACAGTCCCAGGTCGGCCAGGCCGAGCAGCGCGCGGTACTCCACGCCCTCGGCCCGGATCACCTCGTCGGCACCCGTGGCCCGGTCCACCACGGTGGCCACGCCGACCACCTCGGCGCCCGCCTCCCGCAGGGCGTTCACGGCGGTGAGCGGCGAGTTGCCCGTGGTGGTGGTGTCCTCCACGACCAAGACGCGGCGGCTCACGATGTCCGGGCCCTCGATGCGGCGCTGCATGCCGTGCTTCTTGGCCTCCTTGCGCACCACGAACGAGTCGATCGGCCGGCCGGGCGCGTGCATGATCGACGTGGCCACCGGGTCCGCGCCGAGGGTCAGACCGCCCACCGCGTCGAACTCCCAGTCCGCGGTGAGCTCGCGCAGCAGCCGCCCGATCAGCGGCGACGCCTCGTGGTGCAGGGTCGCGCGGCGCAGGTCCACGTAATAGTCCGCCTCGCGGCCGGACGAGAGGGTGACACGGCCGTGGACCACGGCGAGCTCCGCGACCAGCTCGGCGAGCCTGCGGCGTGCATCGGAATCGACAACGGGGGCGGCGGGCATCGGGCTCCTTGAGGTCAGTGCGACTGTCCCTGATGACTCTAGACGGGCCCTCCGACACACACCCCCGGGTCAGTCCTTGATGTCGGGCGGGAGCTGGATCCGGGCGGTCCGCTCGACGTCCGGCTCGATCCCGGGCCGCTCCCTGCCCGGTGTCTCCGCGTTCTCGTCCTCCGCTGCCCGCCGACGCCGCCGCCCCGCCGACTTCATCTCCGACGGGTCGATGCCCATCCGTTCCGCGAGCTCGGCCACCGACAGTCGCTGGGTGACCTCGGACGGGTCCGTCTCGTCGGCGCCGTGGCGGCCGCCCGATCCCCCACGGCCGGCCGCACTTCCGGCCGCGCCGCCGGTCGGGACGCCGTGCTTGCCGGTGGAGGGCTGCTCGAAGTCGGATCCGCCGTCGATGCGGGCGGCGTCGAAGCGCTCGACCTCGTCACGGATCTCGTCCGCGTCGTCCTCGGAACCGAGGGGTTTGATGCCTGCCGCCCCGGTCACCGCGCCCGCGGCCAGCGGCGGCACGGTCGCGTCCTCGGGGTACGTCTGTCCCACGCCGCGGCTCGGGCGCGACAGCGGCGGCCGCGGCTCGAGGTGGTCGGCGGCCACGTCACCGCGGGCCTCGACCGGCGTCGACTGCTGCATGATCTCCCCGAACGGGTCCGGCTCCTCGCGCACGGGCTCGGCGGGCTCGGCAGCCTCGGCGGACTCGACAGGCTCTGCGGCCTCTGCGGCCTCAGCGGGCGCCGGGGTGTCGGCGCCAGCGGGCGCGGGGGTCGCGGTGGTGCCGGGCACCGCGGGCGTGGGTGCGGGCGCGGTCGTGGGCGCGTCGCCGGCACCGGCGTCGGAGTCGGGCGCGTCGCCGCGGTCGGCCACCACGGGCACGTCCGACAGGTCGCGCGCGGCCGGCCGGTCGGGCACGAGCCGCAGGTGGCCGGCCCGCTTCGGTGACGGCCCGGCCTTTCCCGCGGAGCCGGGAACCGCCGGTGCGGGCGTGTCGGCGCTGATCGCGGGGATCACGGAGGTCGTCGCGGTGGTCGCCGTGTCACCGCCGCGTGCGGGCCCGGAGGTGGCGGGGGTGGGGGTGTCGACGACGACGAGGTCCTCCGGATCCGGCAACGGGGCCACCCCGTGGGTGCCGGTTCCCACCTCTCCGTCCATGCCCATCGTCGGGTCGGCGTCCGGCCCGTCCGCAGCCGCGGGTGCCCCGGGATCGATCTCCGCGGGCAGCGCGCGGGCCCGGCCGCCGATCGGGGGGAACGGCGCCACCACGTCGGCGGCGGCGTGCAGGGCCATCACCACGTCGTCCCAGCCGGCGGGGTCGTCGACTCCGTCGATGGTGGCGGCCACCCACTCGCCCTCGGCCCAGATCCGGCGCACCGACCCGGGGATGCCCTCCACGGCGCCGGCCAGCCGGTCCCGGTCGATCAGGTCGAGCCGCCCGACGTCGGAGGTCCGGGCCTCCAGGGCGCCGACCTCGCCGGCATCGTGGAAACCGGGCTCGGCGTCCACGTCGGGGCGACTGAGATCCAGGACCACGTCCGAGGCGGTGTCGCGGCGCAGCGCCAACACGGTGCGGCCGCCGGTCACGCCCATGATCGCGCGACGACCCCGGAACACCCCGTGCGAGACCGTGCCCAGTGCGCTGAGCCCGCCCGCGAAATCGCCGTGCCGGAACTCCGGCGCCGGTGTGGGGGTGGGCGCGAACTCGCGGTCCTCCAGCCAGCGCACCACCGGCGAACCGGCGAGCGGATCCAACGGCTCGGGCTCGACCGGGGCGGCGGTGCGCCCGTTCGTCCGACGCGCGGGGAGCAGTGCCTTGACCCGGTCGAGCAGTCGCGGTGAGGGCTCCGCCGTCGGCTCGCCCAGGTCAGGTGAGGCCGGCTCGTGCGCGGCCGGTTCCCGCGACGCCGTCGCGGCGGCGAGCGCCTCGGCGTCAGCGGCGGCCTCGGTATCGGTTTCAGCGGCAGTATCGGCGCCACCGCGAGCGGCCGCACCGCCAGCCGCTGCCCCGGCGGTCACGTCCCCGCGGCCCACTCCCCCACCGCTGGTGCCGGAGGGCATAGCCCCGGACGCCCGCTGGAACGGTGCGAGCTTCGGCCCGGACGCAGCGCCCGCCGACTCGTCCACCGCCTCAGGCGTCTCCGCCGGCTCGGTGGGACGCGGGTCCTCGTCGTCGTCATCACCACCACCACCAACGTCGCCGCGGGCGTCGGCGAGGTCGCCCTCCACCGCCCCGCCGGACAGCCGCGCGGGCCCCTGCCCCGCCTCCGGCAGCTCGTCGCGCGAGCCACCGCCGCGCTGCCTCGCGTCCAGGCGCAGGAGGACGAGCGCCGCCACGAGGAGCACGAGAGCCAGAAGGAACCACAGCAGGACCATGCCACTGAGGGTAGTCAGCCCCGTGCGGCTCCCACGACATCAACCGCGGCGCTGCGCGTAGCCGGCCCCTCCCCCGTGCCCTGCCCGGCGCCCCTGCCCGGCATCCCTGCCCGCCGGGTTCAGCGAGGATTCTCCCCCAGCGCGAT
>CAYFRF010000041.1:20693-22107 GCA_964345415.1 uncultured Microbacter sp.
CCCTGCCCGGCATCCCTGCCCGCCGGGTTCAGCGAGGATTCTCCCCCAGCGCGATCGGCCGCGACCGGTCCGCCGACCACTGCGACCACGACCCCGGGTACAGCCGACCCGCCTCCAGGCCGGCGACCTCCATCGCCGCGAGCGCATGCGTGGCGTGGATCCCGGAACCGCAGTAGACCACCACCTCCTTGCCGTCGGTCACCCCGACGTCCGCGAACATCTGACGGATCTGCTCCGGCGGCAGGAAGTGGCCCTTCTCGTCGAGGAAATCGGCCGTGGGCATGTTGATCGCCCCCGGGATGTGCCCGGCCCGCGAATCCATCGGCTCGGTGCGGCCCGCGTAGCGGTCCGGGGACCGCACGTCGATGAGCACGCCCCGGTCCGGCCACTCGGCGGCCACATCGGCATTGACCGTGTCCATACCGTCCAGCTCGAACGTGAAATCGCCGCGCTCGATCGGGTTGCCCGGCCCCACCGCGAGGTCCTCGCCCTCCGCGATCCACGCCTTGAGCCCGCCGTCCAGCAGGTAGACGTCCTTCTTGCCCGCCCACCGCAGCAGCCACCAGGCGCGGGACGCGGACTGGTTACCGCTGTCGTCGTACACCACCACACGACTGTCGTTGTTGATACCGATGCGGCGCATCGCGTCCTCGAACTCGTCGCGCGGCGGCAGCGGGTGACGGCCTTCCTTGGTGCTGCGCTGACCGGCGAGATTCGCCGTCAGATCCATGTACTGGGCTCCGGGGATGTGGCCGGAGAAGTAGTGCTCACGACCGTTCGGGTCGCCGAGTTGCCAGCGCACGTCGAGGATCACCGGGGTGGGCAGCGCGGCGACATCCTGGATGAGCTCGCGAGCAGTCACGAGGAGGGGACTGACCTGGTTGATGGTGGCGGAGGCGGGATCTGTGGTCACGCGGCCAAGGATAGTCGCTGGGGCGCGCTCGGGTTCGCGGCGTCGGGGCGGAGCGGGCCGGGCCGGGGCTCGGCGGACGCCCGCCCCTGGTTGACGCTCGACGACTCCTCGAGTTGCGCGCCCGGCGGGCACATATCCGCGGAGGTACGCGCCCGATCGGGTCCACCTCGGGCGCGTAAGTCGCCGGGATCGTGCACGGCGGGCGCGCAGGTCCCCGCGCCGGCCGGGCCGGGGCACGCGGGGGCGCTGACAGCCGGAAAGCCCCGCCCCGGGGTGAACCGGGGCGGGGCTTCGGGTGCGGACCTGACCAGCGCGGGCTGACGCGGACCGGGCCGGCGCGGGCCGGGGCTCAGTTCCCCGGCCGGGGCGTCAGCTCAGGTCGAGCGACTCCCCGTCCTCGGCCAGCGAGACGGTGACCGTGTCGCCGTCGCGGATCTCGCCGCCGAGCAGGGCGCGGGCCAGCTTGTCGCCGATCGCCTGCTGCACCAGCCTGCGCAGCGG
>CAYFRF010000042.1:0-21480 GCA_964345415.1 uncultured Microbacter sp.
GGGGGACCAGGTACTGACGGATCACCATCCCGAGGATCATCGGCAGGATCATCTGCAGGGTCAGACCGTGGATGATCGCCCACACGTCCACGCTGACGCCCTCGATGAGCCGGGGCAGGATCAGGGGCATCAGCACGACGGTGCCCACGATGAGGACCGTCATCACGGTGGCGGCCAGCGACACGTCGTCCTTCGACTCGCGGGTGAGGGCGATGAGGAACGGGGCCCCGGCGGAGAGCCCGAAGATGAGGAGTCCGGCAGAGTACGCGGGCTCCAGGTCCACCATGGTCACCGCCATGACCATGACGGCGGGGAACAGGATCAGGTTGGCGAGCACCATTCGTGAGAGGAAGTGCCCGTTCTTCAGGTGTGCCCGGAAGTTGGACGGTTTCTGTGTGAGCCCGACGTTGAACAGACTCGACACGACGAAGACCGCCACGAGGATTCCCGAGATCTGCCTCGACACCTCGAAGACCACTGCCGCACCTCTCACCCGGGGACCGTGTCAGAGCTCGACGCTACCCCGTCCGGCAGGACCGGGATCGCGAGTCGGCAGCGGCGGTGGTCGGTTGGTGGCCGGAAGATCGCGGTGCCCTGCCCGACGAGCTCTTGACGCCTAGGCTGGCGGCATGAGTTCCGGAACGCAGACCCCTCGTCCCTCAGATGCCGGCGCACAGACCACCCCGGACATCAAGCCCCGCAGTCGCGACGTCACCGACGGGCTGGAGAAGACCGCGGCACGGGGCATGCTCCGCGCGGTGGGGATGGGGGACGAGGACTGGGACAAGCCCCAGATAGGAGTGGCGTCCTCCTGGAACGAGATCACGCCCTGCAACCTGCCGCTGGACAGGTTGGCCAAGGCGGTCAAGAAGGGTGTCCACGCAGCCGGCGGCTATCCGCTCGAGTTCGGCACCATCTCGGTCTCGGACGGCATCTCGATGGGCCACGAGGGTATGCACTTCTCACTCGTGTCCCGCGAGGTGATCGCCGACAGCGTGGAGACGGTGATGAGCGCCGAGCGGCTGGACGGGTCCGTGCTGCTCGCCGGTTGTGACAAGTCACTTCCGGGGATGCTCATGGCCGCCGCCCGCCTCGACCTGGCCAGTGTCTTCCTCTATGCCGGCTCGATCATGCCCGGTTTCGCCAGGTTGTCGGACGGATCCGAGCGCCAGGTGACCATCATCGACGCGTTCGAGGCGGTCGGCGCCTGTTCTCGGGGACTGATGAGCCGCGAGGATGTCGACGCGATCGAGCGGGCGATCTGCCCGGGCGAGGGTGCCTGTGGTGGGATGTACACGGCCAACACCATGGCCAGCGCTGCCGAGGCCATGGGCATGTCCCTGCCGGGCAGCGCGGCACCGCCGGCGCCGGACCGGCGCAGGGACGGCTTCGCCGAGGCCAGCGGCGAGGCCGTCGTGGAGATGCTGCGGCGGGGGATCACGGCCCGCGACATCATGACCAAGGAGGCGTTCGAGAACGCCATCGCGGTGGTCATGGCGTTCGGGGGATCCACCAACGCGGTACTGCACCTGCTGGCGATCGCCAGTGAGGCGGAAGTCGATCTGAGCCTCGACGACTTCGCGCGGATCGGCGCGCGAGTTCCCCATCTGGCCGACGTCAAACCGTTCGGGGCCCACGTGATGAACGATGTGGACAAGATCGGTGGCGTGCCTGTGGTCATGAAGGCGCTGCTGGACGCGGGACTGCTCCACGGGGACTGTCTGACGGTCACGGGGAAGACGGTTGCGGAAAACCTGGCGGACATCGCGCCGCCGGACCCGGACGGACTCGTGCTGCGCGCGATGCAGGAGCCGATCCACCCGACGGGCGGCATCACGATCCTGCGCGGCTCCCTCGCGCCCGAGGGGGCGGTGGTCAAGTCCGCGGGCTTCGACTCCGACGTCTTCGAGGGCACCGCCCGGGTCTTCGAGCGGGAGCGCGCCGCGATGGACGCGTTGGAGGACGGCACCATCACCGCCGGTGACGTGGTGGTGATCCGCTATGAGGGGCCCAAGGGCGGCCCGGGGATGCGGGAGATGCTCGCGATCACCGGCGCCATCAAGGGGGCGGGACTGGGCAAGGACGTCCTGCTCATGACCGACGGACGTTTCTCCGGCGGAACGACCGGACTGTGTGTCGGACACATCGCGCCGGAGGCTGTCGATGGTGGGCCGATCGCGTTCGTCCGGGACGGTGACCGCATCCGGCTCGACGTCGCCACCGGCACGCTCGAGCTGTTGGTGGACCCGGCCGAGTTCGAGGCGAGGCGCGAGGGGTGGGAGCCGCTGCCTCCCCGCTACACTCGTGGTGTCCTGGCCAAGTACGCGAAGCTGGTGCAGTCCGCGTCGGAGGGTGCGATCTGCCGTTGAGTCACCGGCCGGCGGGCGGCGTCAGCGCCCCCGGGCCATGGACACCAGACCGGCCATGGTGAGGCCGGCCCGGGTTCCACCGTCGCACAGGATGTCGGTTCCGGTGAGGTAGCCGGGTCCGGTCCCGGCGCAGAACGCCAGCAGTGAGGCGATCTCTCCGGGTTCCCCGAACCGCTTGAGTGCGGCGAACCGGAGCATCTCCTCGGATCCGGTCTGCTTCTCCAACCGGCCCATGTCGGTGTCGAAGCTCCCGGGGGAGACGGACAGGACGCGGGCGTCATGCGTGCCGAACTCGGCCGCCATCCGTGCCGAGTACCAGATCACGAACGCCTTGCTCAGCGAGTAGGCGGTGCCGCTGGCGCCGCTAGCGGTCAGCTCGGCGATTCGGGTCAGACGAGAAGCCATCCGTTCCGGGTCGGTGAGCGCCGTCCGGAACACCGGTACCGGCATGAGCGCCCGGGGGAGCATGTGTCCGGCCACGGAGGCCACGTTGACCAGTGCCGATCCGGACCTGGCGTACGCGAGCGCCGACTGGGTGACGTTCACCGTGCCGACCGCGTTGATGCGCACGATCGCCTCCGCGTCCCCCATGGAGGGGCTCACCCCGGCGGCGTGGACCACCGCCCGCAGTGCGCCGGCCGCGTGCGCTCCGGCGAAGACCGTGTCCACAGCGGCCCTGTCCGTGATGTCGCAGACCATCCCCGTGGCCTCGACGCCCAGGCCGGCGAGGTGCTCGACCGCGCTGTCCAGGACGGTCCGGTCCAGGTCCACCAGCACGATGCGGTGTTCGCGCCCCAGGATCTCCGCCGTGGCCAGACCCATGCCACGACCACCTCCGGTGATGATCGCGGTGGGCATGGTGTCACCAGTGGTGGGAGGGGTGTGCGTGCTCATGTGGCAGGGCCTTCCGTCTACGTTTCTGAGGGGATTCAGTCCAGGAAAGTGTCCTCGTCCTGGTGCGACAGTGAGCCGTTCTCGGGGAGCTCACCAGTGGCGAGGAACACGATGCGGTTGGCGATGCTCACCGTGTGGTCGGCGTAGCGCTCGTAGTAGCGGGCGAGCAGCGCCAGATCCACCGCCGCCACCGAACCGTAGGCCCAGGCCTCGTCGCTGATCTGCCTCATGAGTGAGGCGTGGAGCTCGTCCACGACGTTGTCCTGGGCATCGAGCATGAGAGCCTTGTCCACATCGCGATCGACGAATAGGTCGGTCAGCTGACGTGACATGGCGACATCGCGCTCGGCCAGCTCACGGATCAGGGGCACAATCGCCTCGGGGACCACGGAGTCCGGGTAGCGGCGACGTGCCACGCGGGCGATGTGGCCGGCGAGCGCCGCCATCCGGGTGAAGTGTTCGACAATGTAGATCCCTGACACGACCTGGCGCAGGTCGCGGGCCACGGGCGCCTCGAGCAGGAGCAGTTCGAACGCGTGCTGCTCACTCACCTCGCGTAGCTCCGCCAGTTCTGCGGCGCCGTCGATCACCTCGGTCGCCGCCACCTCGTCACGTTCGAGAAGGGCGACGGTCGCGCGATCGAGCAGTCGGGTGTTGGTCTGGCAGAAGCGGACAAGCTGGTCGGTGAACTCGTCGAGCTTGGAACGGAAGACGGTACGCATGCCACAACTGTAGTGAAACCGGCGCTGACCGGCGGCGTCGTTCTCCCAGTGTTCACCTGGCCGACCGCTTGTCGGGGGACGCAACGGGGGTGATCAGACCGGTCGGTCTATTTTTCAGCAGCATCGGTCTTCCGAGCCGTCCACGAAAGGTCATCACATGACTCTCTTCCTGTACGAGACCACCCCGTCCCAGGAGCAGCAGGCTGATCCCTCCGCGCTGGTCGACGCGCTCGCTTCGGCGCTGTCCGCCGCGGGCGCCGAGGTCATCGAGACCCAGATCACCAAGGGCGCCGCCCGTGTCTTCACCATCGTGGAGCTGGCCGACGGCCCGAACGGTGCCTGCGCCACTGAGGCCCCGGCCCTGGACGCGGCCGCGCTCGGCGTCGCCGAGATCACCGAGCCGGCGCAGGTCCGCCTCGTCGGCACCGATCTCGAGACGATCAAGGCCGCCCGCCCCGAGGCCGGCTACCTGGTCGAGTGGGACATCCCCGCCGAGATCGACATGGACACCTACCTCGCGCGCAAGAAGGAGAAGTCCCCCAAGTACGCGGAGATCCCTGAGGTCTCGTTCCTGCGTACCTACGTCCGCGAGGACACGGACAAGTGCCTGTGCTTCTACAACGCTCCCGACACCGACGCGGTGGTCCGGGCGCGTGAGATCGTGTCCACCCCGATCTCGCGTCTGCACGAGCTCTCATGAGCGGCGCCACGACCAGCACTCTCGCCACCGACCTGGGAGCCCCCCGCACGCGACTGACCTCGGGAAACCTCGGCGACGTCGACCCGGCCGCCCTGGTGGCCGTGATCGACTCCGTCGCGGCCCGCTCGTCCGCCCTGGACCGCGGGGACGCGGACCTGCGCGAGGACATCGGGGCACTCGCGGAGCTCGGCCTCTTCGATGTCGACCGCACCCCGGTGTCCGTCGCGGCGACCATCCTCGAGGCCGTGGCCACCGAGAGTCTGGCCGTGGCCTTCGGTGCCTGGGCGCAGCGGATGACCGCCGCCTACCTGCACCATGCGGCGGACCGTTCGGACGCGGCCGGCCGGACCTACCGGGCGGTGGCGGACGGCAGTCGGCCCGGCGTCACAGGGATGGCAGCGGCGCAGCGGCAGGTGGTGGGGCTCGGCGATGTGCCCATCACCGCGACCCCTGTCGACGGCGGCTACCGGATCGACGGCCCCATCGCGTGGGCCTCCAACGTCTACCCGGAGAGCACCATCGTGCTGGCCGCGAACACCGGGGACGGGCGCAGCCTGGTGCTGACGTTCCAGGCCTCCGCCGAAGGCGTCTCGATCCGCAACGCCCCGGACCTGCTGGCGCTCAACGCCACCGCGTCGACCATGCTCGGCCTCGACGGCGTGTTCGTCCCGCAGGAGCAGGTTCTCGGCGAGGACCTGACCGACTTCCTCTCGGGCGTCCGTCCGCAGTTCCTCATCCTGCAGGCGGCGTTCTGCTCCGGCGTGGCGGCCCGCTCGGTACTCGAGGCGGACGGTCGGCTCGAGGGGCTCGGTGCCTTCTACTCGGACGAGCACGAGGCGTTGGCGAGCCGTCACGACCACATGCACGCCGAACTGCACAGGCTCGCCGCCGACCCGGCACGGGCCAGCCTGGCTGACCTGCTGCTGATGCGGCTGGACGGCGCGGAGATCGCCCCGGCCGCCACGCGACTCGAGGCGATCCTCTGCGGTGGCACGGGGTACGCACAGGGCGCGCCGGCCAACCGCCGTATGCGTGAGGCGGCCTTCCTCCCGGTCCAGTCGCCGTCGCAGTCGCAGCTGCGGTGGGAGCTCGACAAGCTGGGGATCGTCGCGTGACAGCCGGAGTGCTCGAGCAACCCGTGGCGGTCAGCGTCACGGGCCTGACGCACCGCCTCCCCGGGGGCAAGGTGCTCTTCGACGACCTGGAGCTGACCGTCCGTGCGGGCGAGTCCCTGGTCCTGCTCGGGCCCTCCGGTGTGGGCAAGTCCTCGCTCCTGCGCATGCTCGCCGGTCTGGAGCAGCCCGCCGGCGGTGAGCTCCGCGTCGGCTCGAGCCGGCCAGCCGGGTCCTCCGGCCGGAACGCCGACGGCCGCGGCCACTCCTACGCGGTGGTGTTCCAGAAACCGCTCCTCTACCCGTGGCTGTCCGTCCGTGAGAACGTCGCCCTCGGCGGACGATTCCGCGCGCTGCGCGGACGGGTCGACACCGCGTACGTGGATGAACTGCTCGAGCACTTCGGGATCGCCGACCTCGCGGACTCGCGTCCCGACCAGATCTCCGGTGGCCAGGCCCAGCGGGTCGCCGTGGTGCGCGCCGCCGCGACGAGACCCGAGATCCTCCTGCTCGACGAGCCGTTCAGTGCCCTCGACCCGGTGACGCGAGCCGACTCCCAGCGTTGGCTCGTCAAAGTCACCGCCGAGCTCGGCGTCACCACGGTCATGGTGACCCATGACGTCGACGAGGCGCTCATCGTGGGGTCGCGGATCGCCCTTCTCGGTTCGAGCGGACGTGTGCAACAGCAGTGGGACAACTCCTCCCACGGCACCACCGAGTCCGATCCCGTGCTGCGCGAGTCCATTCTCGCCGCCTACCGGACAGCCTGACCCGCCATGTCACCAGGAACCGGGGCTACAGGCCCCGTCCTCGACAGGCGTGCGCTCCTGCGTGCTGGTGGGGCGGTCGCGGTGGGCGCCGCGGCGGTCGGCGGCGCCGCCGGTCTCGGCTCCCTCGTCCGGGCATCCACCGCACCCCGAGGAGTGGCCACCGAGGAGTTGCGGATCGGATACCTGCCGATCACCGACGCGGCACCGCTGCTGGTGGCACACGGGGACGGCATCTACGAGCAGCAGCAGCTCACCGTCGGCCGGCCGGTGCTGTTCCGCTCGTGGTCGTCGCTCATGGAAGCCTTCCTCACACGGCAGGTCGACCTCATCCACCTGCTCATGCCCTCCGCCGTCCAACTCCGGCACGTGGTGGGCGCCGACGTGAAAGTGGTGAGCTGGAACCACACCGGCGGCGGCGCGATCACCGTCGCGCCCGGCCTCGCCGACATCGAGCAGGTGGCCGGTACCCAGTTCGCCATCCCGGGCTGGTGGTCCATCCACAACATGCTCCTGCAACGCGTCCTCCGCGCGCGCGGGCTCACACCGGTGGTGCGGCGCTCGCCGAGCAGGTCCGACGGGACCGTGGAACTGGTGGTGATGGGGCCCTCGGACATGATCCCCGCCCTGGCCACCGGGTCGATCTCCGGCTTCACCGTGGCCGACCCCTTCAACGCGGGCGCGGTCGCCCAGGGGGTGGGGGAGCTGCACATGCTGCTCGACAGCGTGTGGCGCGACCACGCCTGTTGCGTGACCGTGGTCCACCAGGAACTGATCGACACCCGCCCGGACACCGTCCAGGCGCTCGTCGACGCGGCGGTGGCCGCCCAACTCGGCATCCGTGCGGACCGCGGCGCCGCCGCGGCCCTGCTCTCGGACGGTGGGTACCTACCCCAGCCGCCCAAGGCGGTGCAGGTCGCGATGACCGGGACCGCCACGGACCCCGAGGACGGCCAGGAACGGCCCCGCATCGGCTTCCACCCGTACCCGTTCCCCAGCTTCACGGCCGAACTCGTCCGACAGATGCGACAGACAGTGGTGGACGGGGAGACCCGCTTCCTCGACGGCCTGGACCCGTCCACAACGCACGCCGATCTCGTGGACGACACGTTCGTCCGGGCGGCGATCGCCCGCCACGGCGGACCCGAGGCCCTGGGACTGCCCGCCTCTCTCACCCGACACGAACGGTTGATCTAGATGACCCGTACCCATCCCGTCCCGGCGACGGACTCCCGCCAGGAAGCGGCTGCAGGGGGAGAGCGGTCCCGTGCGAGCCGTCGACAGCGCGCCGCCGCCCGGGGGCGCCTCGCGCGTCTCGGCGCCGGCCTCCTCGGACTGGCGATCGGCGTGGCGGTGTGGACGTTCCTCACCTCGGGTGTGGTGACCGATGATCCCGTCATCAGCGGGATGTCGCCGGCACAGACCTGGTCCGGGTTCACCGACCTGGTGGACCGTGGCGTCCTGCTCGAGGATGCGGCCGTCAGTCTCTACCGCCTCGTCGCCGGGCTGCTCGTCGCCGCACTCGTGGGTGTGCCGCTGGGACTGTGGATGGGGATGCGCCGTCGCGCCGAGGCGGTGGCGGGTCCGCTGGTGCAGTTCCTCCGCATGATCTCGCCGCTGTCGTGGGCGCCGGTGGCCGTGGCGGTGTTCGGGATCGGCAACGAGCCCGTCATCTTCCTCGTGGCGGCCGCGGCCGTGTGGCCCATCATGCTGTCCACCTCGGGGGGCGTGCACGCCATGGACCCCGGATTCCTCGACGTCGCCCGCACGATGGGCGCCAGCGGCTGGGAGCGGCTCACACGCGTGGTGATCCCGGCCGTGCGTCCGTCGATCCTCGGTGGCATCCGGCTCGCGCTGGGGACGGCGTGGATCGTCCTGGTCCCCGCCGAGATGCTCGGAGTCCGCTCGGGGCTGGGCTACCAGATCCTCAATGCACGTGACCAGCTCGCCTACGATCAGGTCATGGCGGTGATCCTCGTGATCGGTGTCCTCGGCTTCGCGCTGGACTCGCTCTCGAGGCTGGTGTTCCGGGGCGGCACCCTGCGCTGACCGACGCGCACTGCGTCAGTGGTGACGCAGGGCCTTGACGAGCTCGTCCTTGTTCATCGTCGAGCGACCGTCGATCCCGATCTCGCGGGCCCGCTCCTGCAGCTCGTCCACCGTCCAGTCCTCGTAGGATCCGGCCTCGCCGCCCTTGCGCCCGACCTGCGAGCGTGAGCTGTCGGCGGAGGCGTTGGCGATGCGCGCGGCCTTCTCCTTGCTCGCGCCGTCATCGCGCAACGCCCGGTAGACCTCCTCGTCCTTCACGCTGGACGATTTCTGGTCGGACCTGTCGCGGGCCATGGCGTCCTCCTGTCATCGCGCAGTCGTCACGGGCTGCCTCGGGTCTATCAGCCCCGCGCAGGCCGGGCCACCGGTCCACGCTGACCGCCATGCGCTGGAAGTGGCCGGACCAGCCAGCGTTCAGGCCCGCCGCAGTTCCGAGCGCAGGTGGTGGGTGAGAGGCTGGCCGACCGCGGCCATGGCGAACGTGGTGGTGACGGTGTCGCCGGAGAACTCGTAGCGCCGGTGCGTGGTGGTGACCTGCTTGGCGGAGGCGCTGTTGAGCACGCTCGACCGGAACTCCAGGACCACCGTCTCGCCCTCGGCGTGCAGGGTGCCCTCGCACAGTTCGGTCTGCCCGGTGGGCTGCGCGAGCACGAACTCGGCTGTTCCGTCACCGGGGATGCGCAGGTAGCCGGTCTCGGTGTGCATGGGCGCACCGGACGGGCCTCGCGTCTTCTGGATGTAGTGCAGGAAGGGCTTGCCGACGTCGGTGAAGGTGATCTCCTCGCTGTAGGAGAAGTCGTCGATCGTCGGGTAGGAACCCGCGCCTTCGCCCTTCCACGTTCCGAGCAGTGAGGTCACGGGGGCGAGGTTGGGGGCTGGTGATGAGGGGGTATCCATGGGCCAGACACTAGGTCACCCCGGCGCCGCTCACATACCTGGTGCTGGGCTCACCTGTCCCAGACCGGTTCTCCCGCCTCGTCCAGGCGTAGGCCCTCGCTCGGGACGTGCCAGGTGATCTTCCCGGTGTGCATGAGGTGCCCGACAGGCAACTCGTGGACGGTGGACACGACGTCGGCCACGATGCGGCGGTGGCACCGCCACCACACCGATTCCGAGCACATCACGGCGGTCCTGTGGTGCCGTGCGTCGTCGACCACCCGCTCGAGGGCGGTGCGGAACGCCGGATCTCGGGTCCAGGCGCTGTAGGCGCGGAACGCCTCGACGCGCCACCAGGTGTCGGGGGAGTCCCGGCGCTGGGCGGCGGTGAGGGTTCGCCGCCCCCCGAGCTGCTCCTCCCAGCGGTAGTCGATGCCGACGTCGGCGGTGAGCTCGGGAACAGCGCCCTTGGCAGCGGCCGGGTTGGCGCGGCTGCCGGGGAAGCGCCGGATGTCCACGAGCAGCTCCACGCCGGCACCGGTGAGCAGGGCCGCGAGTTCCTCGCGGTCCAGCGTCCCGTGGCCGACGGTGAGCAGCATCAGTGCGCGGCTTCCTCCTGCGGTCGGCGGCGGGGGATGAGGTGCGTTGCCGCCACCACCACGGCGCCCACGAGGAGCCCGAAGACCAGGGCGCACAGGGTGTCGACAAGCCAGCCGAGGACGGCGCCGATGCCGGCGACGGCGGCGGCGGGGTCGGCGAGCAGATGGACGAGGTGGTAAGGGGCGGTCACGCCGAGCTCATCCAGGCCCACCAGGAGGATGTGCCCGCCGACCCACAGCATCGCGAGCATGCCGACGAACGAGATCACCTCGAGCACGGTGGGCATGGCCTTGACGAGCCCATGTCCGAACCGTTGTACGGCCGGGGACTTCCGTCCGGCCAGGTGCAGGCCCACATCGTCCATTTTCACGATCACGGCCACGACCCCGTAGACGAGGGCCGTGATAGCCAGGCCCACCACCACGAGGATGATCGCGCGGGACCAGAACGCCTCGGAGGCCACCTCGTTGAGCGCGATCACCATGATCTCGGCACTGAGGATGAAGTCGGTGGTGACGGCGCCGCGCACCATCTTCTTCTCGGCGTCGGGTCCCTGCTCCAGCACGGGGGCGTCCTCGTGGTGCTGGCCGGAGAGGCGTTCCCACACCTTCTCGGCGCCCTCGTAGCAGAGATAGAGGCCGCCGAGCATGAGGATCGGGGTGAGGATCCAGGGGATGAACTCGCTGAGCAGGAGGGCGCAGACGATGATGATCGCCTTGTTGCCGAGGGAACCCAGGGCGATCTTGCGGATGATCGGCAGTTCGCGTGACGGCTCGACGCCCTGCACGTACTGCGGGGTCACCGCGGTGTCGTCCACCACCACACCGGCGGCTTTGATGCTGGCGCGGCCCGCGGCGGCGGTCACGTCGTCGACGCTCGCGGCGGCCATGCGCGCGAGTACGGCGACGTCGTCGAGAAGGGCGGCGAGTCCTCCGGCCATGGGCACCTCACTGGGGTCGGCGGGACAGCCCCCGCCTGCGACGTCCGGCCTCGGGCGGGTCGGGTGACTGCCAGACTAACGCGAACCCGTGCTGTGCTCGGCCGGTCGGTCCGGCTCGTCGAGCGCGTCGAGTACCCACCGCAACCCGGTGACGCCGGCCTTGCCGAGTGTCCGGCCGGCCTCGCGCGAGCCGAACGGTCCGGGGGAGAGTTCGAGCATCTCGGCGGCCCAGTCGGGCAGTGCGGCCACGGCGCCGCGGCGTAGGAGTTCGTAGGCGGGCCGGTCGGTGCGCCCGACGGGTGGCTCGTCCAGCAGGAAGTGCCGGGCATCCAGCGCGGCGGGGGAGGTCTCGAGCTCGGGGCGGTAGGACTGCAACGCCTCGTCGAGCTCGGAGACGGTCATGGGAACGTCGCGTGCGCCGAGCATGATCCCGGTGCGGGAGGACTGGCTCACGTACTCGTCGCGTTGGGCGGTGGTGAGCGGGTACCGGCCGTACAGCCGGTGGCATTCGAGGAAGCTCCAGATCTCGGCCACATGGACCCACCGGAGCAGGTGCGGGTCGCGGGCGTCGTAGGGGCGGCCCCGGTGGTCGGTGCCCACCACGGCGCGGTGGGCGCCGTTGATCGCGCGGATGAGCGCGGTGGCGTCGGCGATGGTGCCGAAGGTGGTGGTGGCGATGAAGCCGGAGGTGTTCTGGAGTCGGCCCCAGGGGTCGCCGAGGTAGTCGCTGTGGTCGGCCACGCCGGCCATGGCGGAGGGGTGGAGGGACTGCAGCAGCAGGGCGGTGAGGCCGGCCGCGAACATCGAGGCGTCGCCGTTCACGCGGCGGATCGCGTCGGCGTCGGTGTACCAGCGCTCGCCCTCGGACTCCCAGATCTGGTGGCGTTTGGCGTCGGCGTCCTCGCCGGCGACCCGCGACCGCACCGCCAGTGCGACCCGTCGACGTGCGCCGGACAGGGCGCGGGTGGGGAGAGTGCTCAGGGTCGTCATGGGTGGCCGCCTCGGGGAAATGAAGTCGTTCGTGTCACCATACCGCCGGTATGTTCGCCGGGCGCGGTATCGTCGCCGTGATGAGTGCGCCGTTGCCGTTCCAGTCCCGACGCCACCGCCTGCGGGGGGTGGCCGGGGTCGTCGGGGTGCTGGGGGCGCTGGTGGCGATCAACCTCACCGCGAACCTCGCCGATCTGGCGCACCGTGAGTGGGTGATCCCGCTGTCCGTGTTGGCGCTGGTGGCGGTGGTCAAGGCCCGTGGCATGCGCTGGTCCGAGCTGGGGTTGTCGCTGCGCCACATGCCGCGCGGGCTGGCGTACGGGGTGGCGGCCACCGCCGCGGTGGCGGCGGTGGTCACCGCCGGGTGTCTCATCCCGGCGACGAGCCCGTTCTTCCTGTCCGAGCGCTACTCGGATCTGCGTATGGCGGTGTTCTCGGCCCTGGTGTTGATCCCGCTCATGACCGTGCTGCCGGAGGAGTTCGCGTTCCGCGGGGTGCTGCAGGGGGCGTTGGAGCGGACGTTCGGCACCAAGGGCGTCTTCGTGGTGGGCTCGGTGGCGTTCGGCCTGTGGCACGTCACCACGTCGCTCGGGCTGACCTCCGGGAACGCCGGATTGTCGGAGTTGCTCGGGACCGGCGTGGGTGGTCAGTTGGCCGGGATCGGCCTGGCCGTGGCGGCGACGTCCGTGGCGGGTGCCGGGTTCATCTGGTTCCGCCGTCGGAGCCGGAGCCTGCTCGCCCCGATCGGCCTGCACTGGGCGTTCAACGCGGTGGGTGCGCTGGCTGCGGCGTTCACGTGGCGGGCACTGGCCGGCTGAGAACGGCCCACAGCGCCACCACCACGAGGCTGACGCTCACCCCCATCACGATGAGCAGGGGGACCGCCGAGTGCGGTCCGGCCAGGCCTGTCAGTGGGGAGACCAAGGCGGCCAGCGCGAACTGGGCGGCGCCGAGGAGCGCCGAGCCGGAGCCCGCGTGTCCGCGGGTGGCCTGCATGGACAGTGCCGCGGCGTTGGGCATGATCAGGCCCGCGGAGAGGGTGAGCAGGAGGAAACCCGCCGAGACGGGGATCAGGCCCAGGGTGCCGGCGGGGGAGAGGGCGACGACGACGACGAGGTAGACGATCGCCGTGACCAGACCGGTCACCCCTGTGCGGATGAGCGTTTCCGGGGTGAAGCGGCCGGCCAGTCGGGCGCTGGCGAGGCTCGAGGTGAGGATGCCGAGGGCGTTGACGGTGAACGCGACGGCATACGCGCTCGGTGACAGTCCCACCATGTCCTGGTACACGAAGGGGCTGGCCGAGATGTAGGCGAACATCACCCCGAAGGTGAAGACGAACACGCACAGCCGGGCGAGGAACGGCCCGTGGGTGGCCACGACCTTCATGTCCGCGAGGGTGGACAGGATCCCGCCGGTGCGTCGGGATTCCGGGGCGAGCGTCTCGGGGACCGCGGTGGCCACACCGATCGCGGTGATCGCGGAGAGTCCGGCCAGCAGCCAGAAGACGCCGCGCCAGCCGCCGAACGGGACCACCGCACCACCCACGAGGGGGGCGATCACCGGGGCGACGGACTGGATGGCCATGAGGGTGCCGAAGGCTTTGGCCACGCCGGCGCCCTTGCCGACGTCGGCCACGACGGCCTTGCTCAGCACGATCCCGGCGGCGCCGAAGAAGCCCTGTGCGATCCGGCCCGCGACGAGCACCCAGATGGAGGGGGCCAGGGCGCAGACGATCGCGGCAAGGCCGGTGCCCACCGAGCCCAGGATGAGCAGGTTCCGGCGCCCCACCCGGTCCGAGAGCGGGCCGATCACGAGCTGCCCCACCGCCAGCGCCACCATGAAGGCGGTCAGGGTGAGCTGGGAGGTGGAGGCGGTCACCCCGAACTCGTCCACGATGAGCGGCAGTGCCGGCAGGTAGGTGTCCGTGGCGAACGGTCCGATCGCCCCGCCGAGCGCCAGCGCCATGAGCATGGTCGCGGGCAGTGTTCCGGAGGCGGGAGAGGGGGTCTCGCGGTCTGAGGGGGAGGGGGTCACGATCGGCGACATTACCGCTGCGCACGCGGGGGAGGGGAGCCGGCACCGGCCGGTCACCACCCCCGGACAGTGGCCTGTTCGATCGCCCTCGGCCAGCGGCCTGCCCGCCGGTCATGTGCGACCGGACGCTCAGTTGACGGTGACCTCGGACACGCCGTCGATGTAGGTGATCACACCGCCGGTGAACGTCGAGATCCAGCCGCCGTCGGTGCTGGCCTCGTCGGCGGTGGGGAACCCGAGCTCTCCGCCGGGCCCGTCTTCCGCGAGATAGGCCTGCAGGATCTCGCCCTGAACCACGAACACCCGACCTGCCGGGGTCAGGACGAGGGCGCCCCGCTCGAACTGGGCGATCGAACCGCCGTCCACGTCCACCGCCGGGCCGGTGGCCGGGCCGAGTTCGCCCTCGGCGCCGCCGAGCTCGGCCCACCGGTCGGCAACCGCTCCGGGGAGTTCGACCGTGGTGTCCGCGGGTCCGGGCACGGTCGAGGAAATCGTCGTCGTCGTCGTCATTTCCTCGGAGGCGGTGACCGCGGCCGTTCCCGACGCGTCGCCCCCACCCTCCACACCGGACGAACACGCGGTGGTCCCGAGACCGGTGGCGGCCGCGACCGTCAGCACCGTCAGCGCGCGGATGATCCTGTTCATGTCCCCAGATTCTAGCCCCGTCCCGGGACACAGATCGTCACCCGATCGACGCCCCGGGCGCTCGAACCGACCTGTGGCGCGGGGCTGACCCGGATCGACCGACCAGTGCCGGCCGATCCGGGTCCGGTCAGGTCAGAGGCCCGGACGCTTGCCGATCGTCAACGTGACCTCACCGGTGTGGGCGAAGAAGTCCTCGCCCTTGTCGTCCACCACGATGAAGGCGGGGAAGTCCTCGACCTCGATCTTCCACACCGCCTCCATGCCGAGCTCCTCGTACTCGATCACCTCGACGTGCTTGATGCAGTCCTGCGCCAGGCGCGCCGCCGGACCGCCGATCGAGCCCAGGTAGAAGCCACCGTGCGTCTCGCAGGCATCGGTGACCTGCTTGGAACGGTTGCCCTTGGCCAGCATCACCATCGAGCCGCCCGCCGCCTGGAACTGCTCCACGTACGCGTCCATCCGGCCGGCCGTGGTGGGGCCGAACGAACCCGACGGCATGCCCTCGGGGGTCTTGGCCGGGCCCGCGTAGTACACGGGGTGATCCTTCATGTACTGCGGCATCTCCTCACCCGCGTCGAGCCGCTCCTTGATCTTCGCGTGCGCGATGTCGCGGGCCACCACGAGCGGACCGGTCAGTGAAAGACGGGTCTTGACCGGGTGCTTGCCGAGCTCGGCCAGGATCTCCGGCATCGGCTTGTTGAGGTCGATCTTCACGGCCGCACCCTTGCCGGTGCCGGACACGCCGTCGGTCGCGGCGTCCAGCTCCGCATCGGTGGTCGCGGGCAGGTACTGGCCGGGATTGAACTCGAGCTGCTCCAGGAACACGCCCTCCGGTGTGATCTTGGCCTTGGCCTGACGGTCCGCCGAGCAGGAGACCGCGAGCGCGATCGGCAGGGAGGCGCCGTGGCGGGGCAGCCGCACCACGCGAACGTCGTGGCAGAAGTACTTGCCGCCGAACTGGGCGCCGATCCCGATCTTCTGGGTGAGCTCGAAGATCTTCTCCTCCAGCTCCACGTCCCGGAATCCACGTCCGGTCATGGCTCCCTCGCGGGGCAGTTCGTCCAGGTAGTGGGCCGAGGCGAGCTTGGCGGTCTTGACCGCGAACTCCGCGGACGTGCCGCCCACGACCAGCGCGAGGTGGTAGGGAGGGCACGCCGAGGTGCCGAGCGAGCGGATCTTCTCCTCGACGAACTGCATCATGCTCTGGGGGTTGAGGACGGCCTTCGTCTCCTGGTACAGGAACGACTTGTTGGCCGAGCCGCCGCCCTTGGCCATGAACAGGAACTTGTAGGCGTTCTCGTGGCCCGGCGTGGTGTCGGCACCGATCTCGATCTGCGCGGGCAGGTTCGATCCGGTGTTCTTCTCCTCCCACATGGTGAGGGGGGCGTTCTGCGAGTAGCGCAGGTTCAGGCGCGTGAACGCGTCGTACACGCCGCGGGCGACGGACTCCTCGTCCGGTCCCTGGGTGAGGACGTGCTGGCCGCGCTCGCCCTTGACGATGGCCGTACCTGTGTCCTGGCACATCGGCAGCACGCCGCCGGCGGCGATGTTGGCGTTCTTGAGCAGGTCCAGCGCCACGAACTTGTCGTTGTCGCTGGCCTCCGGGTCGTCCAGGATCTTGGCGACCTGGGCGAGGTGGTCGCTGCGCAGGTAGTGCGAGATGTCGTGCATCGCCGTCTCGGTGAGCAGGCGGATGGCCTCCGGCTCCACCTTGAGGAAGGTGCGGCCGTCCGGGCCCTCGACGGTCGAGACACCTTCCGTGGTGAGAAGGCGGTACTCGGTGGTGTCCTCCCCGACGGGAAGGAGATCCTCGTAGAGGAAGTCGGCCATTGAGGGCTCCTGGATCTTCAGGCGAATAGGGCTTGACATCCAGGATAGAGGCCGGATAGCGCAGGTCAGAATCGAGACCGGAGCAGCGGCACGAACCGGTAGCCCCCGTGCTCGGTGATCTCGACGCCGTCCCGCGTGCGCACGACCCTGTGCATCACGTCACCCCACGGCGCCACCATCACCCCGCCCGGGGCCAGCTGATCCACCAGATCGGTGGGCAGTGCGTCGGCCATCGCGGAGACGAGGATCCGGTCGTACGGGGCGTGCGCCGGCAGCCCCAACACCCCGGCTTCGGCGTGGTGTACCTCCACCCACGACTGGGGGATCGCCGCCCGTGAGCGGTCCACGAGCTCGGGGACCAGCTCCACGGCGTGGACCGTCGATTCCGGACCGCCCAACTCGCCGAGGATCGCCGAGCTCCAGCCACTGCCCGAGCCGACGTCCAGGACACGCATCCCGCGGAACGGGTCGAGCAGTTCGAGCATGGCCGCCACGGTGGAGGGCTGGGAGTTGGTCTGTCCGAACCCGATGGGCAGCGGCTCGTCGAGGTGGTGGCGGTCGACCTCGTCGGGTGGGAGGAAACCTCGACGGTCCTGGGCGCGCATCGCCTCGGTGATCTCGTCGACACGCATGCCGCTCACCTCCGGTACAGGCCTCCTCCCGGAGCCTAGTCCTCGCCGTCGGTCGAGATCACGTCGGCATCGAGCCCCTCGCTGCCGTCGAGGGTGCGGCCGTCGTGGTGGTCGACGGTGTCCGGGGCGTCGTCACGGTCGTTGTCCATGACCCCGAGTCTCCGGCAGCACCCCGGCGCCCGCATCTGGTCGGCGGGACGGCGCGGGCGGTGTCCTCAGTAGTAGCAGGCCAGTGCGCCGTCGGGGCCGTCGATGACGGTGACCGGCGTCTCGAACACCCGGGTCAGCACCTCGTCGGTCATGATCTCGTCCGGGGTGCCGAACTCCACGACCTTGCCGTGCTTGACCGCGCAGATGTGGTCGGCGTAGTGGGAGGCGAAGTTGATGTCGTGGAGCACGATCACGATGGTGCGGCCGAGCTCACGGGCGGCGTTGCGCAGGTTCTTCATCATCGCCACGGAGTGCTTCATGTCGAGGTTGTTGAGCGGTTCGTCGAGGAGCACGTAGTCGGTCTCCTGACACAGGACCATCGCCACGTAGGCCCGCTGCCGCTGGCCACCGGAGAGCTGGTCGAGGAACCGCTGCTCGAGGCCCGTGAGGTCCAGGAAGTCGATGGCGCGGGAGATGATCTCCTCGTCCTTCACCGTGAGGCGCCCCTTGGAGTAGGGGAACCGTCCGAACCCGACGAGCTGTCGGACGGTGAGGCGGGTGATGAAGTGGTTCTCCTGGCGCAGGATCGACACGACCTTGGCCAGGTCCTTGGAGGCGGTCGAGGCGACGTCGTATCCGGCGATCTCGATCGTGCCCTCGTCCAGGCCCATCAGCCGACCGATCATGGTGAGCAGGGTGGACTTCCCGGCGCCGTTGGGGCCGACGAGCGCGGTGATCCCGCCGCGGGGGATCTCGAGGTCGACGGGGCCGATCACGACCTCGTCGGTGTAGCTCTTGCGGACATTGCTGAGCGAGATCACAGGCGGCCCTTTCGCAGGATGACGTAGAGGAAGACCGATCCACCGACGAGCTCGATGATGATCGAGACGACGCCCTGGGCGTAGAAGATGTGGTTCATGATGAAGTACGCGCCGGCCAGGACGACGAAGCCGAGAAGGGCGGCCACGGGGAAGATGTAGCGGTGGTCGTAGGTGTCCGCGAGTTGGTAGGCGAGGGTCGCGACGAGGAATCCGAGGAAGGTCAGCGGTCCGACCAGCGCGGTGGAGACCGCCATGAGGATCGAGACGAAGAACAACGTCCACATGACCTCGGAGCGGTGGTTGAGTCCCAGGTTCTGGGTGATGTCCTTGCCCATCGCCACGACGTTGAGGCGGCGGGAGCGCCAGATCAGGATCCCGGCCGAGATCACGCAGAGGGGGATCGCGAGGGGGAAGTAGCCGACCTCGGCGTTGGTCATGGACCCGAACATCCGGGCGGTGAGGATGTCGAACTCACTCGGGGTGAGCAGGCGCTGCATGAAGGTGGAGACCGAGCCGAGCCCGCCGCCGATGATGATGCCGACCAGCAGCATCACCTGGATGTTCCCGTAGCGGCCCGACAGCAGCCAGCCGTAGAGGGCCACGGACAGGGCCACCATGAGGGCCACCAACAGAGCGAACTGGGGGAGACCGGTCAACGCGATGAGTCCGACCGCGCCGAGGAAGTACACGGCGGAGGTCTGGATGGCCACGTAGAGGGCCTCGAAGCCCATGATCGACGGGGTGATGATCCGGTTGTTGGTGACGGTTTGGAAGCTCACCGTGGCGATGGCCTGACAGACCGCGACGATGATCATCACGACGATGGTCGTGGCCCGCAGCTCTGCGATGCGCCAGAACCCGAACGTGCCGACGGGCATGGGGTTGTCCCAGGCGAGGATGCCGAATCCGAACCCGAGAGCCAGGAGCACGAGGATCGCGAGGGTGATCCAGTACCGCCGACGGGATCGGGTGGTGGGCAGGGGGCCGGAGCCGCGGTGCTCGGCGGCGCTCTGCGGGAGGGGGGTGCCGGGTCGGGCGTGGTCAGGATGAAGGTCGCCGGTCACGGCGTTCTCGGGCTCAGGCATTGCGACGCTGCCGGAGGAGGAGGGTGATGAAGACGACGGCGCCGACGATCCCGAGGATCAGGGACACCGGGACCTCGAACGGAGCGATGATGGTCCTCCCGATGAGGTCGCAGATGGTGACGATGGCGATGCCGAGGAGGCAGACCCACGGCAGGTTACTGCGCAGGTCGTCGCCGCGGACCATCGAGACGATGTTGGGCACGATCAGTCCGAGGAACGGCAGGTTGCCCACCACGACGGTCACGACCCCGGTGGCCACTGCGATGAGCGTGGTGCCGATGAGCAGGATCCGGTTGTAGTTCAGTCCGACGTTGGTGGCGATCTCCTGGCCGAGGCCCGCGACGGTGAAGCGGTCGGCGACGATGAACACGGCCACACCGACCAGCGCGACGATCCACAGCACCTCGTACTGGCCGCGGATCACGGAGGTGAAGCTGCCGGCGAACCAGATGCTCAGGCTCTGCAACATGTCGAACTGCAGGGCGATGAAGGTGGAGATGGAGCCCACCACGGCGCCGAGCATGATCCCGACGATCGGCACGATGAGCGAGGAGCGCAGTGAGACGCGGCGCAGGAAGAGGAAGAACACCATCGTGCCGATGAACGCGGCGATCACGGCGCCGGCCATCCGGGTGAGGATGCTCGCGCCGGGGAAGAAGAGCATCACCGCGAGCAGCCCCAGCCCGGCCCACTCGGTGGTGCCGGTGGTGGTGGGCGAGACGAAGCGGTTCTGCGTCAGCAGCTGCAACACCAGTCCCGACATGGCCATTGCGGCACCGGCGAGGACCAGGGCGATGGTGCGGGGGACTCGGGTGATGGCGAACATCTCGCGACCGTCGTCGGCGCCGAAGATGTCGTAGACACCCGTGAAGAGGGAGGCGACGAGGAGTGCGGCGGTGAGCAGGATGCCCACGAGGAGCTTCCAGTCGAAGAGGCGCCCCTTGTCGGGTACACGCGTGGACGCCGGGTCCGCGGGGGGCCCGGTCGTGGGAGAGGGTCTGGTCACGTTGTCGTCGTCAATCGGGTTCGGGATGGTGGCCCGGCGCACTCCAGGACGGTGCGACTGACCAGGGGGTCACAGCAGGGGCGGGGCCGACTGTCGCGGCCCCACCCCCGGCTCGGGTCATGCGGTGGATCAGTTGTTGCTGGCGTTGCGGGCCTCGAGGGCGTCAGCGAGCGCGTTGAAGAACTCGGTGTACGTCTGGATGCTCTCGTTGGTGTAGGTGTCGGCCGGCAGGTAGATGATCGCGCCCTCGCGGACGGCGGTGACGTTCTGCAGTGCCGCCGAGTTGGCGATCAGCTCGGCGGCCGGGACGTAGCCCTCGGCGTCGGCGCCGGTGGCGGTGCCGCCGTCGCGGTCCATCGCGATGATGATCGACGGGTTGGAGGCCGCGATGGCCTCGACCGAGATGTCGTCGCCCTCGTGGTTGGTCGAGGCGTCCTCGACGGTCAGCGACGGGGTGAGCTCGAGGATGTCGAAGATCGGGCCGATGGTGCGGCCGGTCGACGGCGCGGAGTAGTTGATGTTGCCGCCGGAGGTGATGACACCCATCACGGTGTCGTCGGCGTTGTACGCGGCCCGGGCGCGGGCGATCGACTCGTCGAGCGCGTCGTTGAGCTCCTGGGCCTCGTCCTCCTTCTGGAAGATCTGGCCGAGCACCGTGGTCTGGCGCTTGAGCTCGGAGGCGAAGTCCTCGCCGTCACGCGGATCGAGCGCGATGATGGTGGCGTTGGGGGCCAGCTTCTCGAAATCGGCCTGGTACTGGGTGAACCGCTGGCCGTTGATGATGAGGTCCGGCTCGGCGGCCACGACGGCCTCGAGGTCGGGCGAGCGGTGGCTGCCCAGGTCGACGATCGAGGTGTCCGTGGTGTAGGAGATGGTGTTCGGCATGAGGCTCACGGCCGCAGCGGACAGCGGCACGTCCCACGCGGCCAGCGTCTCGAACGTCCGGTTGTCGGTTGCGACCACGGAGGTCGGCGGGACGATGACGGTCTTGGTGCCGTCGTTGTCCTCGATCTCGATCGTGGTGGTCTCGCCGTTGGCGGCCTCGGAGGAGCTGTCGCCGCCGTCCGAACCACAGGCGGTCAGGCCGAGGGCGAGCACGCCGACAACGGCGCCGATACGAAGTCGTGTGGAGATCATTTTTCCCTTGCTTTTCTGGAGACTGGGAGTTCCGCCGCCCTGCTCTGAACGCCTGGCAGGCTTAGCGCAACCTAACCTAACAGTTTGTGGCGGAGCAAACTCCACCGGCCCTCACATAAGA
>CAYFRF010000043.1:0-21183 GCA_964345415.1 uncultured Microbacter sp.
TGCGGTCGATCGCCAGCCGTTGCAGAATCCACCGAGTGCACCGGCGGGTGGTCTTGGCCCGCGATTCGGCCATCTGCGGCATGCGCTGCTGAAAAATCCTCGTGGCACACTCGGCGTTGTCGCAGGTGAAGCGCGGTACCCGCACGTGCAGCCTGGTCGGGTGACCGATGATCGGCAGATCGGTCACCCGCCGCTCGACGTGAGCTGCTGGAGCAATCGTTGATGCTGGTCACGGCTCTCTCGCCCGTGATCGGATACGACAAGGCCTCGGCAATCGCTCACAAGGCGAACGACGAGGGCACCACGCTGCGCGAAGCGGCCCTCGCGTCCGGGTACATCGACGCGAAGACCTTCGACGAGGTCGTGGATCCTCACAAAATGGTGTGATTGAGCATCTCGGGACAGGGCCCCGGCTCGAGGCGGATGAATCCATCATCCTCCGAAAGGCCGGGGCCCTGCCTCGCATCAAGGGGGAAGGGGAGGGACGCAGTGAACGATCCTGTGACACAGCGACGAGTGGTCTCCGAGAGCCTGCTCGGTGCGTGGCTGTTGGCCATCGCGGGCTTCATCGATGCCGTGGCATTTGTGGTCCTGCAGGGCAGCTTTGTCGCGTTCATGTCAGGAAACACCACGATCTTGGGTTATTCCTCCGCCACCGGCCAGTTGCATCCCGCGCTGCTGTGCGGGCTGCTGATCGTACTGTTCTTCGGCGGGAACGTAGCGGGAGCCGCGCTGGTCAGGTGGGCAGGCCGTGTCGCCCACCTGTTGCTCATGGTCTCGATCGCTGTTGTGGTCCTGGTCGGCACGGTCATCGCGACCACCCTGTCTGCGCAGGTGGGAACGATCATCACTGCTGTCGCCGCCGGGCTCATCAACTCGGCGCTCGCGCAGAAGACCAACGTGCACGTGGGACTGACCTATGTGACGGGGACCCTGGTCAAAGCCGCGCACCAGTTGATCGCAGGAATCGGTTCCGACCGTCCGTGGGCATGGACGGGCACCCTCGGATTCTGGGCGGTGTTCGCCGTCGGCGCGGTAGTCGGTGGCTTCGTTTTCCACTACGTTGGGATCGCAGCCTTGTGGGGTGCTGTCGCCCTCGCGGTCGTCGCCTGTCTTCTGCCGCATCGCACGGCTGCAACGTAGTCGGTCAGTTCGGGATGACGTCGGCGATGTCAGCCGTCGAGGCCCACGAGATCGCGTCGAGGACCTTCGGGTAGGCGGGGGAGTCACCGGAGACCACGGAGACGTGGTTCTCGCCCTCCAGCAGCACCAACTGGGCCTCTCCGCCGGCGCGGCGGACCGCGTCCACGTAGCGTTGCGAGTTCTCCGGCGAGACCGTCTTGTCGTCGGTTCCGTGCAGTGCCACCACCGGGGTGCCCGGATCGATGTTCTGGATCGGGTCGACCATCGTGTACCGGTCCGGCACCTGCGTGGGTGTCCCGCCGATGGCCGCAATGATCCGGTCGTCACCGTTCTGCGCTGCGTAGACGGCGTCCAGCGGGCCGGCGATCGAGACGACCCGCGTGGGACGGAACTTCGGGCGGGCGCCCACCTCGTCGTCGTCCAACAGGTGCCTGGTCCCGCCCCACACGGCGAGCTGGGCGCCGGCGCTGTGCCCCACCACCACCTCGTCGTCGGTGGTGATCTGCGGGAACCTCACGTCGACCTCCACCACGTGGTCCAGGGCGTCGGCCACGTCGCGGAACGTGGTGGGCCACCCGCCGCCCGAGCCCAGCCGGCGGTACTCGATGTTGTAGACGGCCATGCCGCGGCTCGACAGTTCGCGGGCGAGCGGGTCGAACGAATCGGCGCCGATCTCGCTCTGCCAGGCCCCGCCGTGGATGAGGACGGCCAGCGGCAACGAGTCCTCGTCCTGCTCACCGGCGGGGAGGTAGAGGTCGGCCCAGTTCTGGCTCGGGTCGGGTTCGCCGTCACGGGTCGGGTACTCGAAACGCTGGACCACGACCTCGTCCAACATGGCGGGCCCGTCGGCCGTGGTGGAGGCCGGGGGGAGCGTGGTGGACGAGGTGCACCCGACCAGTGCCAGTGCCAGCGCAGGGGTCGCCGCCGCGGCCAGACGGCCCAGCATGCCCGGGGAACGGCGCGCCGGGGCGCCACCCCCGGTTGCGGGCTGTGCGCGTCCACGGTCGGGCATGACCACCACCTTTGTCGAGCGGCCCACGGGATGCCGTGGGGATCAGCTCACGCTGCGCATGGTGCTGACAGCGAGACCCGGGCAATAGTAGCTGTACGAAGTGTGAAATGGCACTTAGGTCACCATGTCAACGGCTGTCCGGGGTGGTGGTGGGTGTGTACTGGCGGGGTCGGGAACGCGGTGCGGTGATGTGAGGTCAGCGGCCCCCGGTGCTGCTGCCCCGGGACCCGGAACCGGAGCCCGCGCCCGTGGTTCCCTCCGGTGTCCCCGCCGCGTCGCCGCTGTCTGCGCCGGCGCCGGGCAGTCCGGCCCCGACCCCGCCGACGTCGGTGATGATCCAGTCCGAGCCGCGGTCCATGGTGACCGTGTAGGTGGCGGTGGCGGCCACGCCCTCGGGGGTCTGGCGGCTGCGGGAGGTCATGTCCACGAACACCTGCACCACGTACTGCTCCCCGTCGGTCTCCGCCACATCGGCGGCGAGCAGGCGGGCGGTGGAGGTGTACTCCATGCGGGTGAGCCAGGGGCCCACCACGTCCACGGCGGCCTCGAGCTTGGGGGCCAGCTGGTCGCTGACCCCGGTGGTGAGGGCGGTGCGCCAGGCGTCCAGGTCCTCGTAGTCGACCGCGGAGACGGCCATCGCGTACTCGGAGGCCACCTCCTCGGCGGTGGCCTCGGTGTCCAGGCGGCCCTGCAGGAGCGATCGGAGCGTGGTGAGTCCCATGAGTCCAGGACAGTATCAGTTACCCGCATCACATGTGGCAAGTATCTGACATCGTATATGTATGGCCTGTCCAGCGGTGATGCGTGTTGTCGGCGTTCACCTGCGGCGTTGGGGGACTGTGGTGCCGCCCCTGGGGTGCGGCACCTGTCACGGCCGGCCGCGCCTGTGGGGCGGGTTTGCTGGGCCGGGGCCGGGCCGTTGGGCTAGCGGTTGATCCGCACCCGGTCGGTGGCCGGCGCGGAGATCGGGCCGGTGTCGGAGACGTACCGCATCAGCGCCTCCAGGTCGGTCAGGCCGGCCTCGCGGCGGGTCCCGCGTTCGGCGAACGGCGAACCGTTCCACTCGGGGGAGGACAGGAACTCGTTGACCACGACGGTGTAGTCCGCTTCGGGGTCCACGGGCTCGCCGTCGACGAGGAGCTCGGTGACCCGCGCGCCTTCCGGCCTACGGGGATCGACGGTGTAGCTGACGTTTGAGGACACGGCCGGTCCGTTGCGGCCGATGTCGTCGGCGAGGAGATCGAAGGCGTCCTGCAGGTCCTCGCCGGTGATGGTCACCAGGTAGAGGCGGTCACCATAGGGCTGCACCGTGTGCAGCGATGAATAGTCGAGCGGGCCTGCCGGCATGTCCGCCAGGAGGGAGTCCGGGTTGGAGACGGCGAGCTGTGCGCCCCGGCCGCGTGTGGCGTGGAGCTGGCCGTCGGCGATCACGTTCGCGAGAGGTGACTCCCCGTTGGCGTTCATCGCGCGCGGGATGGTCCCGGTGCACTGCCCGATCACCTCCCGGGCGTGCGGGGCGGCTGCGGCGCGGGCCTGGCGGGCCAGTTCCTCGGTGGCCGCGTCGGGCGCGATGTCGAGGTTGACGGTCTGGTTGAACACCGATGTCTGCGGCCTGATGACGTGCCCGGTGGCGGGGTCCACCGCGAGGTCGATCACGGTGACCGAACGACCGTGGGAGGCGGGGGCCACCACGACCCGTTCATCGTTCTCGGCATCGAACACCCGGCAGGTCGCCGGGCCGCCGGAGGCGCCCACGATCAGCGCGTCGACCGCAGGGTTGAGGTTCTTCACGAGGTCGAGCTCCGTGAGTTCCTCCGGGCAGGCAGCAGGGTCCAGGTTGCCGTGGACGGTCTCCGACTGGACTAGTCCGACGATCGCCTCGACGCCGAGGAACTGTAGCGATTCGACGGTGTCGTCGAGTGCCCGCATCGGGTCGGCCAGGCGGGTGGTGGTCTCGGGGGCCAGTTCCGAGGGCATGGTCACGGCCACAACCCCCACACGGACATCGCCCACCCGGTGGATGGCGAAGGGGAACGTGGGCGCCGAGTCCTGCGAGGGGATGACGTTGGAGGCCAGGAACGGGAACGCGGCCCCGCGGAACGGCGGGAGAGGCGGGTCCACCCGGCACTCCTCCTCGGACCGGCATCCCGGTTTGGTCAGCGAGCGGATGTGGTCGGCGCCCGCGGTCAGCTCGCGCCGGCCGATCCCGGCGCCGTCCACGCCGAGCCTGTTGAAGAACTCGATTGTCGGACGGTCGCCCAGCAGTGCGGCTTCGGGCGTGGTGCCGCCGATCGAGTCGCCGGTGGCGAGCAGCAGTGCGTCGCCTGCCTGGGCGCGCAGTTTGTCGACGGTCGCCGCGAGGTGTGGACCGCCGCCGGCCGGCTGGACGTTCCCGGAGCCGTCCCGCAGTTCGCCCTGGAAGCCGACCGGGCGGGACAGGGCTCCCGAGAACTCGCCGATGCCGAGGATCCGGACGTTCTGCGCCTCCGCGGACGGGCTCCACGGCTTGCTGGTCGCGCCAGCGTTCGTCCCGTTACCGGCCTGGGCTGCGGAGACGGGCGGCTGGGCAAGGGTCAGGACCAGGGTGGCCACCGCGAGGACCACCGCGGTCGCCAGGGAGGCCGTGCGGCCCCCGGAAGCCAATACGGACGTATGGGCAGGTGGGGAGCACAGCTCACGCCGTGACCTCAGCTGCTGCACACCGACTCCTCACACGCCGGTCGCGGGCGGACACGGCAGATGCGGAAGCAGACACGTGTTCTGCTTCCCGACCTCGGCCCATCGTGCCCTCGTCAGGTCACGGGACCCCGCCGGAACAGTCACATTCCGGTCACGAATGCCTGTGCGGCGGTCAGGAACCTGGTGTTCTCATCGGGGTCTCCTATCGATACCCGGACCCCGTCGCCGGCAAAGCAGCGCGTGATCACCAGGTGTTCGCGGCAGTGCGTGTTGAAATCCTCGGCGCGTTCTCCCAGGGGGAGCCACACGAAATTCGCCTGGCTGTCCGGTGCGGTGTAGCCCATCTCGAGCAGGGCGTCGCGGACCCGGGTGCGTTCGCTGACCACCGCGTCGGTCCGGGTGCGGAGTTCGTCTCCGGCCTCGAGGCACGCGATCCCCGCGGCCTGGGCCAGGGAGCTCACGGAGAACGGCACGACCATCTTCGCCACCGAGGTCACCAGGTCCGCCGGCCCGACCAGGTAGCCGACCCGCAGACCCGCCAGGCCGTACGCCTTGGAGAACGTCCTCAGCGAGACCACATTGGGGCGGCCCATCGCCTCGGCCACCCCGTCGACCGGGTCCGCGGAGCGCACGTACTCGTAGTAGGCCTCGTCCAGTGCCACGGTGACCCGTTCGGGGATGCGGTCGAGGAACGCCGTCAGGTCCGCGCGGCTCACCGACGGTCCGGTCGGGTTGTTGGGCGTGCAGACGAAGATCAGGCGGGTGCGGTCGGTGACGGCGGCGGCGATCGCGTCCAGGTCCAGCGCCCCGTCGGCACGGTTGGGCACCTGGACGGGTACGGCGTGGGCGATGCGGGCGATGATCGGGTACGCCTCGAAGGAGCGCCAGCCGAAGAGCACCTCGTCGCCGGGTGCGCACACCGCCTGCACGAGCTGCTGGCACAGCGCAACCGAGCCGCAGCCGGCCGTGACGTTCTCCGGGGCCACCCCGAGGAAGTCGGCGAGCCGCTCCACGAGGGCGCGTGCGGTGATGTCGGGGTAGCGGTTCGCGCTCGCGGCGGCTTCGGCGATGGCGGCGGCCACGCTCGGTAGCGGCCCCGCGGTGGTCTCGTTGGAAGCGAGCTTGATCGCACCGGGCACGGTCGCGCCGGGAACGTAGGCGGGGATGGCATCGAGGTCACTGCGCACGTCGGGGGACATGAGTACAGCTTAGTTCCCTGGCGCGAACTGCGGTTGACCAGCCGTTTTGCGAAGATGCGCGGGCTGTGTGTACTGTTATTCCTCGTTGGCTCAACGAAGCCTCCAGGAGGCGTGCCAGAGCGGCCGAATGGGACTCACTGCTAATGAGTTGTCCTCCTAAAAGGGGACCGGAGGTTCAAATCCTCTCGCCTCCGCCATGTCGGAGAGTCGGGTAACCGGCGATCTGGCACGACAGAAGAATATGGTTATGCGCCCGTAGCTCAATGGATAGAGCACTTGACTACGGATCAAGAGGTTAGGGGTTCGAGTCCCTTCGGGCGCACAAGACGAACGCCCCCGCCGGTTTCGGTGGGGGCGTTCGCCGTATGCGGGACCGCCCCCGCTCCGCCCCGCGGCGCCCGTCGAGCGGTCTCACCGCCTCACGTTTGCCCAGGGGGCCGGCGACTCGCGCGTCACTCCCGTCGAGTACCGCCGGCACTCGCGCCCCTGGTCTTCTTGACCCGCACCCGCTGATACGGGTTGGCCACGGACTCGCCGATCGCCTGGGCGATGAGCTCTTCGGCGGTCCGGTTCTTCCGGGCGAGTGCGGCGATCAGCTTGGTGAACCGGGCGCCGCGTGCGAGTTCCTTGGCGCTGCGGTCCTCGAGCGCGAAGAACAGCATCGCCTGCTCGGGCATCAACGAGAGCACGCCGTTGAGGATCTGCCGGGTCACCCACCTGGTGACCGGCCCCTTCACGTCGGGGTGGCGCAGTGAGTGGCCGGCCATCGCGGCGAAGAGCGTCAGGGCTTTGGAGTCCAACTCCTCGCGGATGTACTGGTCGACCTCGGCGAAGGTCTCGAAATAGGGGCCGGGCACGTGCAACTGCTGTGCGCCGTGGTGGGACTCCACCACCACGCGGTCCGACTCGGCGGTGCTGAGGCCAGGCCCGAACTCCTGGTAGCCGCGGACGGCGGACCAGATGTAGGTCCACCACGTCCACCTCATCCATTCGGGCTGCTTGGCGCTGACCACCTCGCCGGTGTCCGGGTCGGTCCACGTCGAGCGTTCGTGGAGGCTGTCGACGCGCTTGGCTGCCGCATCCGCGTGGGCGGTGTCGGCGAAGACCGCGTCCCGCAGGTAGGCCGAGGTGCGGTCGAACCGGGCGGCCATCTCCTCGGGACCCTCGCTGGTCAGCGAGACCCGTTCGAAGTGCGTCATCATGCCCGGCTCGAGCATCTGCAGGAACACCGCGTTCTTGGCGCCGAGACCCGAGCCGGGGTCGGAGAACACGCGCCAGGACACGCTGTCGGGACCGTAGTAGCCGTCGTCTGCGCGGGGCGCGTCGGAAAGGCGGAGGGGAGTGCCGGCCATGGGGCCTCTTTCGTCGAGGGGAGGGTGCGCGCGTTGAAGGGGGCGAGCAGTCGGGGTGGGGCTCCGTACGATCATGATCTTTCGCACTGCGACCGAAAATGTAAATGACGACTTAGCCGAAGTGGCGGCGAGAGCAGAGGCGTGGCTGCGAGGAGTCCGGTCGCGGCCGCATCCTCCGGCGGGCGGGTGGGGCGCTATGTCCGGCCGGCAGGCGGTCCGGGTCTGCCGCACGTGGCTGCCGAGCGGGGTCATTTCTGGGGAGAATCAGTGACCGCACCGGGGTATTCCACTCGATTCCCGTGCCACATGTGCCACCTTTGGCACCGTGACCTCAACACCCGCAGAACCGATCCCGGCTGACACGGCAAAGTCCCGCACGGGCACCGTGGTGATGGTCGTGGCCGCGTTGCTCGTCCTGGCGCCCATTGTCGCGCTGGACGTCTCGCCCTGGAAGGCCAATGGTTCGCTCTGGTACCTGGGCATGCTGCCGGCGCTGATGGGCCTGTTCGCGAGTCGGCGGGTGGCGTTTGCGGCGGCGGGGCTGACGCCGGTGATCGTGGGGATCTCGCTGCTGTTGCGGGACCTGCCGCCGGTGCTCGGGGCCTTCTACATGCTCGTCCTGGGCGTGGCGACGGGGCTGTCGGCCCGGCGCGGCTGGCATGTGATGCTCTCGTTCGCGGCGCCGCTGGCCGCGCTCGCGTTGATCGGGGACATGCACGTGGCGTTGCCGGAGGGGCGGGTGCCGGCGGATTCCTCGGCGGTGGCGATCCTGGCGTCGATGGCGGTCCTGCTGGTGGGTGGTCTGTGGACGGCGGCGTTGGGTCCGCTCGTGATCGGCAAGCTGCACGTGTCCCGGCCGGCGTCCGTCGCGGGGCACACGGCCGGGTACTACGCGGCGGCGATGGGCGGGCTGGTGGGTGTCACCTCGTTCGTGGCGCTGACCTGGCTGCCGCCGAACTCGTGGTGGATCGTGCTGACCATGTACGTCGTGGTGCAGCCCTACTACGCGGACGTGGTGACGCGGGTGAGCCAGCGCGTGATCGGGACCCTGGTGGGGTCGACGGCGGCGGCGTTCGTCGTGGCGGCGTTCCACCACTATCCGGGCCTCATCGCCGGGCTCGCCGCGGTGCTCACGATCCTCGCGGCGTACGCGAACCTGAAGATGCCGTACTGGGTGTTCGTCACGTTCCTCACGCCGGCGGTGGTGCTGCAGACCGCCGGGGGGACGTGGGATGTGGCCCATGCGATCGCCGACCGCGCCCTCTACACGCTCGTCGGTGCGGTGCTGGCGATCGCCGTGATGGCCGTGGGGCACCTGTATCTGGTCAAGCACCGCCCGAAGCAGGGGCACCCTGTGCCGGCGTGATCGCGGTCCGTTGCCGTCGCCGGCGCCGTGACCGTTGCGGCCGGCGCTGATGTCGCCGCCGTAGGCTCCCGCGGGGGTGGGAAGATCGGTACGACGACGACGAGGCCACCCACTTCGTAGCCTCAGCGCATGCCCGGTCCTGCTCGAGATGCTCTCCGCCGCAACGTCGGCCATCTGGCGTCGGTGGCTCTGGTCGTCATGTGGAGTTCCGGCTTCGTGGGGGCCGAGCTCGGGATCCGGGCCGGAGGTACGCCGCTACAGCTGTTGGGGTGGCGGTTCTCGATCCTCGCGGCGATGCTCCTGACGCTCTGTCTGGTGCTGCGGGTGAACCTGGCGGACCGACGAGCGTGGGGGCGGCAGGGGCTGATCGGCCTGCTCAGTCAGGCGGCGTTCCTGTTCCTCATCTTCGAGGGCGTCAACCGGGGCGTCGACGGCGGCACCGCGGCGCTCATCGCCTCGCTGCAGCCGTTGCTGGTCGCCACCGTCGCGGGCCGGATCCTCGGTGAGCGCACCACCGCCGGGATGTGGGTGGGCATGGTGCTGGGGCTGGCGGGCGTCGCGGTGGTGGTCTCCGGCGACCTGGGCGGCGGCTCCGCGCAGTGGTGGGCGTATCTGCTGCCGGTGGCCGGCATGTTGTGCCTGGCCACCGGGACGGTGCTCACGCAGCGGCTGCGGCCGACCGAGTCGCTGCTGCAGTCCTTCACCATGCAGATGGTCACCACTGCCGTGGTGCTGGCGGCCGCGTCGTTCCTCACGGGGCAGGCCACCGTCCCGGCCGACCCGGGTTTCTGGGGCGCGGTGGCGTGGCTGGTGTTCCTCTCCACGCTGGGCGGATACCTGCTGTACGTCTTCGTGACACGTACCCGCGGGGCCACCGTGGCGAGTGTGCTGCTCTACCTCACCCCGCCCACGACCATGGTGTGGGTGTGGCTCATGTTCGGCGTGCCGGTCACCCTTGTGGCGGTGGTCGGCATGGCCGTCAGTGCGGTCGGGGTGGTGCTGGTGCTGCGGTCCAAGCCTGCGGTGGAACCCGGAGACGCGCGCCGATAGCCCGCGGCGCGCGACGGTGGTTCAGGGCACGCGGCGGTAGAGCGCGGCCGGGCGTCCGCGTAGGGCGGTGGACAGCGCCACCTCGCCGTGGTCGTCGTACACCGGTTCCAGATACGGCTTCATCCGGCGCGCGAAATTGTCCTTGTGCAGGTCCTCGCCCAGCACGGCCTCGTGGATGCGGCGGAGCTGGAACAGGGTGAACGGCTCGGGCAGGAAGCCGTCCGGGTCGGGGCCCACGTCGGCGTAGCGCTGGCGGATCTCGTAACGCTCGCGCACGTCGGCGATCGCGGCGGCGACGATCGCGTCGTGGTCGAACAGCAGGCGGTCCACGTTCTCGAGTCGGCCGTCCTCGGTGACCCGGACCAGCTCGCCGTGGGCGCCGGCCAGCGCGGACTCGGGGAGGGGCAGGGCGTGCGCGGCGGACACGGCCCAGGTGCGGTCGTCGCGGTGGGGGTCGTCGAACAGGCGCAGCAGGCGGGGCCTGATGGTCTCGTGCGGGCTGATCCCGACCTTGTTCCGCAGCACCACGTCGGCGGTCTCGGTGACGGTGGTGCGCTCGCGGAGGAATCCGCCGGGCAGGGCCAGTCCGCCGGGATCCTGCCGTTGTTGCACGAGTATTCGCAGTTCAGGGTCGGTTCCGCCGGCGCCGGTGACGGTGAGGACCGCCAGGTCCACGGCGACCGCCGGGCGGGGGAAGCGCTCGAGGTCGGACATGCCCTTCACGTTAGCGCGGGCGCAGTGCTAATGTTTAGCGCGTTCAGAGTGCTAAAGGTGAGGGGTGGGAGATGGAACGACCGGAGAACGAACCGATGGACGCCGCCACGGACTGCGCGTGGGGCATGTTCGAGGACGCGCTGATCATGGGGCTCGGGCGGATCGGGCAGGGCGAGGTGCTCGCGCTGATCGCGCCCACCGGGCCCGGAGGCTGGGCTGCGCAACTGGTGATCCGCGCCGACACCGAGCGGGGCGGGATGTGGGTGGCGCGCGGGATCGCGGGCAGCACCGCGGCCGACGAGGTGGTCGCCCGGGTCGGCCGGGGCGGGTCGGCCGAGCTGGCCAGAGCGATCGTGCGACAGGCCCGCGAGGAGATGCGGCTGCCGCACCCTCAGCTGTTCACTGCCGCCGCGACCGGTCCGGGCGCCGCGCTCCTGGCGGAGCAACTCGGGCTGACCGCCGCCGCGGACATGACCGATCGGTACGCCGGAACCGGAGATGGCCCACGTGGGGTCGAGGGGCGTGACGGCGTCGTCGTCGGAGGCCCTGACGACCTGCGGCCCCTGGCCGCGGCGGTGGTCCGCGACGTCGTGGGACAGGACCCGGGGGTCGACGACGACGGCGACCTGACCTTCCACGTCGACGGCAGTCCCGCCTACGTGATCTTCAGTCGCGACGGCTCCGCGGTGCAGCTCTCGGCGATGGTGGTGCGCGGGATCTACAGCCGTAGAAACACAGCGGTCGAGGTGGACCTGCTCAACCGGAAAGGACTGTGGAACACCTGGTTCATGAACGGGCGCGAAGTCTACCTGCGCAGTACGGTCCCGGCGCTGCCGCTCACGGCGGACAATCTCGGCCGGGCGCTGCGGGTGTTCGGGCACGAACTGTGCACGACGCGTGAGGAACTGGCCTATCGACTGGGAGGGGTGGCGGCATGACGGACAACCAGGGAGCACTGCGCGACCGCGTGGCCGGGGTGATGGTCGGCACCGCGGTGGGGGACGCGCTCGGCGCCGGCTACGAGTTCGGCTCCGCCCGGCTCGGCCCCGGCGGCCCCGACATGATCGGCGGCGGACTGGGCGGCTTCGCGCCCGGCGAGTGGACCGACGACACCACCATGGCGTGGTGCGTCCTCGACGTGGCGGCGCGGGACGGCGGACTGCTGTCGGAGGGCTCGCTCGACGCGGTGGCCCGCCGCTTCCGACGCTGGTACGACTCGGGGCCGTCCGACATCGGTAACCAGACCGCGGTGGTGCTGCGTCGCGGCGGCCCGGCACCCACCGCGGCCCGGCTGCGGGAGGCGGCCGCCCACTACACGGCAACCCGCGACCACTCGGGCGGCAACGGCTCGCTCATGCGCACCGCACCCGTCGCCCTGGCGCACCTGGGGGCGCCGGAGGAGATCGCGCGCGCCGCCACCGCGGTCAGCGCGCTCACCCACGCCGACCCGCGCGCCGGCCAGGCGTGCGTCCTGTGGTCGCTGGCGATCGACCGCGCGGTGCGGGACGAGGTCCTCGACATCCGTAGTGGGCTGGAGTTCCTCGGCGACGAGGCCCGCACCTGGTGGGCCGACCGGATCGACGAGGCCGAACAGGGGCCGCCCTCGCGCTTTGCCCCCAACGGCTGGGTGGTGGCCGCGCTGCAGGCGGCGTGGTCGGCGATCCACCACACGCCGGTGCCCGCCCACGACCCCGGCCGGCACCTGGGGGACGCGCTGGCCACGGCGATCGGGATCGGCCACGACACGGACACCGTCGCCGCGATCGCCGGCGGCCTGCTCGGTGCGCGCTGGGGCGCCTCCGCGGTCCCGGCCAGGTGGCGGGAGATCTGCCACGGCTACCCGGGGCTCGCGGCCGAGGACCTGGCGGTGCTCGCCGAGGCGGCGGCGGGGCTGCTCCCTGCGCGGGACCGGTAGGGCCGGTTCGGGGAGTGGCCCGCAGCGGGGGTCGGGAGCCCGGGATCTGTGGTCGACGGGCTGTCTCTGCCGCTGAAACGACCCGAGCCTGTGGACGCGGCGCGTGTCTCGGGAGAGTATGCAGGGGTGAACCCCGAACAGCCCGACCACCTTCAGCGTGCACTGGCGGATCTCGACGCCCGGCTCGGACGCATCACCGCGGAGGTCGCGGAGGTCCGGGCCGGGCTCTCGGCGCTCCGGGGCGGCCGCGGCGAGTCATTCCCGCAGGGCGGGGCAGCCGCGCCCACGGCACCGGTGCCCCGGCCCCAGCCCCAGCGCCCGCCGGGGCCGCCGGTCTCGCCGCAACTGGGCGGACCGCCGCCCGCCCACTCCGACGAGTCGTGGCGGGCCCCCGGCCCGGGCGCGGTGCCTGCGCGTCCGAGCGGCCCCTGGCGACCGGGGCAGCCGCAGTCCGCGCCCGCGGCGGGTCCACAGCATCCCGGGTTGCAGTCCAGCCAGCCGTGGCAGGCCGGCCCCGTACGGGAGAAGGCTGCCCGACCCTCGCGGATCAACGCCGCCACCGTCATCGCCGCGATCGGCGGTGCCGTCATGCTCGCCGGCATCGCCTTCCTGCTGGTGGTGGCCATCCAGGCCGGGCTCTTCCCGCCGATCGCCCGGGTGATCGCCGCCGCCGTGCTGGCCGTCATCCTGGTGGGGCTCGGCCTGTGGCTGCAGTCCCGGCACGAGGCCACCGCGGAGCGGCCCGTCAACCCCGGAGCGCTCGCGCTGGTCGGTACGGGTCTGGCGGCCGGCATGCTCGACGTGATCGCCAGCACCGTGATCTACCAGTGGGTACCCATGCCCGCCGCATACCTGTTCGTCGGCGGAATCGCCCTGGCCGGGATGGCGCTCGCGCAACGCTGGTCGTCGGCCGTGCTGGCCGGCCTGGTCGCGGCCGGCACCATGGCGCTCGCGCCGCTCATCTCCAGTGGGATCGAACTGCCGATCTTCTACGTGATCGTCGGCATCGCCACCGCGGTCCTGGCCGCCGAACTCGGAGTGGTGGTCCGCTTCGTGTGGTCGGTCCCACCGGCCTTCATGCTCACCGGCTACCTCGCCACCTCCGGCACCACCAGCCGGAGCGAACAGATCGCGCTCATCGCGGCCGCCCTCGTCTTTGCCGCCGTGGCAGCAGGGGTGGCCTGGTACGACACCTTCCGCCGCGAACCCGAGGCCGAGTACGCGGCCCTCGTCGTCGTCCCCAGCGCCGTCCCCCTCCTCGTCCTGCCCACCCTCGACCTCCTCAGCCCCGGCTGGCCCGTCGGGCTCCTGCTCGCAGCCGCCTACCTGGTCATGGCCGTCCTCCTCGCCCGCACGGGCCTACCGGACGAGGCCGCCCTCCCCGGCGACTCCCCGCTGCGTGACGGGGCCGTCGAGAACGAGCAGTCCGAGAACCGGCGCGGGTCCGGGATGCTGCTCGCCGCGGTGGTGGGCAGTGTCGGCAGCGTCCTCCTCGTGGCGGCGTGGGGCGAACTGGAGGGCCGGGCCCCCACCGGGCTCGCGCTCACGCTCACCGCCATCGCCTATGTGCTCGCCGCCGGTCGGTGGCCGCGACGCTGGCTCGACTGGGTGGCCGGGATCATCGCCACACTGGCGTTCCTGGTCTACCTGGTCGTCAACCAGCCCCAGCTCGCGCTGGTCGAACGGCTCGCCGTCCGCGAGTTCACCTACATCGACGTGGTGGCCTCCTTCGCGCTGGCGCTGCTGGCCCTGGCGGTCACGTGGTGGGGTGGCCGCCGCAGCCCCGGTCAGGCGTCGCGCATGGTGATGGCAGGGGTGGTGGTGGCCCTCGCCGCGGTGTCGGTGATGGTGGTGGCCGCCGGCGTGGTGATCGGCGACCTGGCGGGTTATGCGCGCAATGGTTTCCTCGCGGCGCACCTCGTGGTGACCGTGCTGTGGATCTGCTGCGCGGCCTGGCTCGTGCTCACCGCGAGTCCCCGCATCGCCGACGCGCGCAGGCTCGGGTTCGTCCTGGGCGCACTCGCGCTGGCCAAGCTGCTGTTCCTCGACCTGGCCACCCTGCCCGGGCTGTTCCGGGTCCTCTCCTTCATCGTGGTGGGCGCGGTGATGCTGGCCGTGGCCGTGCGCTACCGCAAGGACACCGACCCATCCGGCAGCGGTTCGCCGACGTAGATCCGGAACGCGCGCGGTTGCGCACCCGACATGAGGACCGACACCTCCGGGTGGTCGACCTCGTCCGGGTCGTCCGAGGGCATACTCCATTCGACCTCGCCGGCCTCGGTCAGTTCGTTGAGCGCGAGCCGGGTCGCGCGGACCCAGGTCACGTGTCGGAGGGCGGGCTCGTCGCGTAGTTCGTCGTCGGCCAGTTCCTCGCGGTCGCGCAGGTCCACCATGAGACGCTCTCCGTCCGGTGCCTCGTACGCCGTGCAGACCTGGTCGACCAACACGGCCAGTGGCCACGACGGGGCAGAGCCCAGAAGGTCGATGATGACCATGCGGGCATCGCCCACCTGGCTGGAGGTCGGAGTGGTGAGGACCTGCATGCGGTCGGCCACGTCCTCGGTGATCTTGATGAGCTGAACGGTCATGACGCACCCCTTCTCGCAGAGGGGACGGTCGACAGGGGGGAACGCGGCGCGGCCCGAACCGTCCCGACTGTGACGTGGATCATATCCGATTGCCGAGCCTGCTGGGTCTCGGCGAGATGACGATCCGTCCCACCCGCCCCGTGGCCACGTTCCGCCCCTCGATTCGCGGTCCGCCCCTCTGGATGCGAACTGCCCCTGCCGATTCCGCGCCTGGACTGTGCTGGGCCGCTGTTTCGCCCCTCTGATTCCGTTTCGCGCACTCCCCACATCGATTCACCCTCCGGAATCCGTTCCGCTCGCGGGGCCCCGCGGGTGCGGGCGATTCCGGAGGGCAGAACGTGGGGGAGGGCCCGGGGTCAGCTGGCGGCGGTCCCGCGGCGGGCATCGCGCCGGTCGTGCCGTTCCTGCCGCTGCAGCCGCCGCTCGGCGTGCCGCTGGTTCTCGCGCTCGACCTCCACCGCGTGGTCGTACGGATTGCCACGGAAACGACGGAACGAATACACGAGCAGGGACAGCGCGACGGCCGCGGAGAACAGCAGCGTCGCGCCGGTGCCCCACCCGCCGATGAGCCACCACTCGGGCCGCAGCGGCCACCATCCGGGAGCCGGAGGGTGGACGCCCCAGAAGATCCCGATGCCGGCCAGCCAGGCCACGCCGAGCAGGGAGCCGGCGATCCGCGGCCACGTCTGCACACCCTTCGACGCGCCCTCCATGGCCAGCCGTTTGACCGGGTCGACGCGCTTCTCGAACCACTCGTACTGCTGCGAGAGCACCACCATGCCGGCGAATAGCATGAGCAGGCCGGGGCCGGGCAGGAACAGCGCAGCGATGCCGAGCACCACCAGCGTCCAGCCCAGCGTCTCGAGCGCGAGCCGCTTGATCGCGACATAGCCGAGTCGTTTCACGGGGACCATCGTGGCAGAAAAATGCCGCGTACTGTGCACGGACGGGACGGAGGTCACGTGCGGGCCCCCCACGTCGGGCGGCTCATGCGGAGAGGCGAGGGCGACACATGCGGGGCGACGCGGGCGGCTCGCGCGGGGTCGGAACGCGGCTCAGGCGGGGACGAGGGGGCGGTACTCGCGCGCGGCGCGGACGCCGGCCTCGATGTCCACCTCCGGCCATCCGTCGGGGGCGTGGAGCACGGCCTCGAGGTGGTCGGCGGTGAGCTCGGCCCCGGCGGCGATCAGGGCGTCCACCGCTGCGGGCTCGGGGGCGTCGAGCAGCGTGTCGTCGGCCAGTTCGTCGATGATGTCGCGCAGTGCGAGCGTGGTGGCGGGGAAGATCTCCGGATCGAAGCCGTCGTCGACCGGCTGGTCGAGGCGCCACCAGCGGGTCCCGTCCCAGCCGTAGAGGAAGCCCAGGTAGGAGTCGTGGGAGCGGGCGTGCTCGACGCCTCGCCGCCACCAGCCGGGGGCGTCGCCCACCAGGTCGGTGCCGGCCTCGCCGCCGCGGCCGCTGCCCTCGGTGAGGGAGAACTCGTGGTGCCAGCCGGCGAGCAGTGCGCGGCCGTCGCCGGGGCGCACGAGCGCCATCCACATGTCCTCGTCGGCGGTCCAGTGCAGGGCGGTGGCGGTGGGGCGGTGGTACTCCAGTCCGACGGCGGCGCGCACGGCGGCGTCCACGGCGAGGAGGGAGACGATGGTGTCGGGCGTGGCGTCCATGTCCACGGGGAGCAGAGCCATGGCACCAGACTAGGGGGCGATGACGACGACGACGAGACCATCACGGTGAATCTTCGGCGACCGGAGGGTTTCCCGCGGGCGACGGATCCGGCTCGCGGTCGAGATCCGGCTGGCGGTCGAATACGCCGACCGGCTGCGGTGGGCGGCGGCCGCTCGTACGGTGACCGACATGGACGTTCGTCTCCCTCCGGGTCCGCGGCTGCCGAATCTGCTGCAGGCGGTGCTCGCCCTGGCGGCCCCCGCTCTCGTCTTCCCCGCGGCGGCCAGGCGCTACGGGGTGCCGTTCACCCTCACGATGCTGCCGCAGCGCCGGAAGATCGTGGCGGTGGCCGAGCCGGCACAGGTCAGGGACGTGTTCGCCGGCTCGCCGCAGGTGTTCCACGCCGGGAAGGGCAATGACCTGCTGCGGCCGCTGCTCGGTCAGCACTCGCTGCTGCTGCAGGACGGTGACGAGCACGCGCGTGCCCGCCGACTGCTGGCGCCGGCGTTCGGGCGTCGCGAGATCGCCGGGTACCGCGAGCTGGTGGAGGAGGTCACCGCGCAGCAGCTGGACCGGTGGCCGCGTTCGGGGAGCGTGCGTGCGCACGTGCTGCTGAGCGAGCTGACCCTCGAGGTGATCCTGCGGGTGGTGTTCGGTGTCTCCGACACCGCCCGGCTGGACCGGATGCGGCCGATCGTGGCCCGCGCGGTCGACGCCGGGCCGGTGGTGATGATCGGGCTCGGGATGGCGCCGCTGCGCGGGATCGGTCCCTGGAAGCGCGAGGTCGAGGACCTGGCGGCGATCCGGGAGTTCCTCACCGAGGAGATCGAGTCGGCCCGTCGGGATCCGCGGCTGGCCGAGCGGCGGGACCTGCTGGCCCTCCTGGTGCGGGCCTCTGCCGCCGACGCGCAGGGCCTGTCGGACGCCGAGCTGCGCGACCAGCTCATCACGCTGGTGGCGGCCGGCCACGAGACCACCGCCACCGCCATGGCGTGGGCGATGCTGGAGCTGGCCCGCCACCCCGGCGTGCAGGAACGCTGCGTGGACGAGATGGCCGGCCCGGGCGGGGCGGGCGGCGCGGAGGAGGCCCCCGGCGCGGGTGAGCCTGCGGGTCCGTCGACCGAGTACCTCGACGCAGTGATCAAGGAGGTCCTGCGGCTGCACCCGGTGGTGCCGATGGTCATGCGTGAACTGCAGGAGCCGGCCACCGTGGGCGGGCGCGAGTACCCGCGCGGGGTGACCATCTCCCCGTCGATCGTCCTGGCCCACCGGGCGGACGAGACCTATCCGCAGCCGAAGGATTTCGACCCGCGACGGTTCCTCGGGGACGTGCCCACGCCCACCACGTGGCTGCCGTTCGGTGGGGGCGCGCGACGCTGCATCGGGGCCTCGTTCGCGTTGATGGAGGGGCAGGTCATCCTGCGGCAGGTGCTGCAGCGGTACCGGCTCGTCCCGGTGGGTCGGGGCCGCGAGTGGCCGCGCTCCCGCAACGTGACCCTGTACCCGTGGAAGCGTGCTCTGGTGGAGCTGCGGCCACGCTGATCTGATTGTGATGTGCGTTTCTTTCCCTTTTTCCCTACCGTGGGGGGCTGTGAACGCTTCTCAGTCGCCCTCGCCGCTGCCCGAAGCCCAGCGTGCGTCGGCTCCCCGCATGTACACGTGGATCTCGGACACCGGTCGGCTGATCGAGCAGGTCAGAGTGGTTCCCAAGGGCGAGTCGAGCCGTGCCCGGGGACGGATCGTCTCGGCTGCGCACTCGGATCACGAGGCCTTCACGGTCGAGTACGAGGCCGAGATCGCCGCCGACCACTCGCTGCGTCGGGTCTGCCTGACCACCTCCACCGAGGCGTACGAGCGCACGATCGACCTGGTGTGCGACGCGGAGGGGTCGTGGCTGCTCGACGATCCCACCGACACCCGCTCCCGCGTCGGCGGTGAGGGCGTGGTGGACGTGGACATCACCTACAGCGTGTTCTTCGCGAGCCTCATCATCCGTCGCCTCGGGCTGGATTCGCAGCCGGGCTCGGAGGAGGCCCGGGTGCTGTCGGTCGACTCGATGACCCTGGAGGTCACCGAGGACACGGTCACCATGTCCTCCGACGACGAGTTCGTCCACGGCATCACCGCCACCGCCTCGACCAGCGCGACCGTCGACCCCGACGGCATGATCGTGGACGTGCCGGGCCTGAGCCACCGCGTCTGAGGCGACCGCACCCGGCGCCGCCGTGTCTCCGGCGCCCCGTTGGTGCGGCCGCACGTCCGGGCCCCGCCGCCGGGCAGGCGGCAGCTCAGTCGGCCAGCCGTACCTGCCGGCCCTGGGCCCCCGCAGCTCGCAGCACGTCGAGCCAGCCCGGCGCGCCGGGCCGGATCCCGAGGGCGAGATCATTGTCGTCGTCGTCGTTTTCTCGTCCCGCCTGAACGTCCTCGTAGGCGCGGCGCGCACGGTGCCCCTCGTCGACCAGCGCCCCCAACGTCCCCTCCGCGGCGAGCGAGTCCCGCGCGGCGGTGAGATCGGCCAGGCACTCGTCCAACACCCCGAGCAGGGCGTCCCGGTTGGGCTCGCAGATCGCGCGCACCAGGTCCGGCGCGGTGCCGGCGACCCGGGTGCCGTCGCGGAACGAGCCCGCCGCCAGCGCCAACGCCAGATCGCCGCCGCGCGCCCCCGCCAGCGCCAGCGACTCGGCCAGCACGTGCCCCACGTGGGAGATCCGCGCGACCGCCGCGTCGTGCTCGGCGGAGGTCGCCGCGACCAGGCGTGACCCGCAGTCGGTGGCCATCGCCGCGACGCGCCGCCAGGTGTGGGGGTCGGCGCCCGAGTCGGCCGCCACCAGCCACGTCGCGCCGCGGAACAGGTCCGGATCGGTGGCGTCCCACCCCGAGTGGGCGGTGCCGGCCATCGGGTGCCCACCGACGAACCGCGCGTCGAGGCCGCGTCGGCGCACCGCCTCCAGGACGGGCCCCTTGACGCTGATCACGTCGGTCAGGGCCACGCCCGGCGCGTGCTCGGCCACCGCGTCCAGGACCGCGTCGAGGGCGGGGAGAGGGACGCCGACGACGACGAGGGCATCGTCCTGCGCAGCCCGGCGGAGTGTGTGGGCCAGATCCGTGGAGACGTCGAAACCGGCGGCCCGGGCGGCTTCCGCGGTGGGGGCGGAGCGGTTCCAGCCGAACGCCCTCCCCGGTCCCAGGGCCCGCAGCAGCGAACCGCCGATCAGACCCACCCCGAGCACGCACACGTTGGTCACAGCCGTCACCTGACAAGGTTCTCACAGCCGACTACGGTTGAGGCCATGGCCAGCACCTCCGATCGAAGCTCCCGCGACAGTGGAGGCGACTCCCTCAGCGACACCGTCACCGGGTATGCCCTCGGGGTGGTGCAGGAGGGCGGCTCATGGCAGCTCACCAAGCTCGAGCCCACCGCGCTGACCAGCCTCGACGACGCGGCCCGGCAGGTGCGTTCGCTGCGCACCGAGGGGGCCTCGTTCGGGCTGGTGGACGTGGACCACGAGTTCTTCGTGATCCTGCGGCCCGGCCCGTCAGGGATGCGGCTCATGCTGTCCGATGCCACGGCGTCGCTGGACTACGACCTGGCGGCCGACGTGCTGGACGAGCTGAATGTGGAGGCGCCCGACCTCACGGACGAGGAGCTCGAGGAGACCGACCCGTGGGGCGAGGGCGACATGGCGATCCTCGAGGACCTCGGCCTGCCCGAGGGGGTGTTGGAGATCATCGTCTCCGAGACCGACCTGTACGCGGACGAGCAGCTGCAGTCGGTGGCCGAGCGGATGGGCTTCGCCGACGAGTTCGAGCGGTACCTGCCCGGATCGTGAGCTCGCGCTCGTCCCCGTCCCCGTCCCCGCCCCCGACCCCACGCTCGACTTCGCCCTCGCGCCGCGCCGCCGACGAGGCGCTCGTCCGCCGCGCGCTCGAGGTGGCCGCCGGCACCCCGGACGGGGACGTGCCCGTGGGGGCGCTCGTGCTCGGCCCCGACGGCCGCGAACTGGCCGCCGCCACCAACCGCCGCGAGGCCGACGGCGACCCGTTCGCCCACGCCGAGGTCCTCGCCCTGCGCGAGGCCGCCCGCGTGCTCGGCGACGGCTGGCGGCTCGAGGACTGCACGTTGGTCGTGACGCTCGAGCCCTGCACCATGTGTGCCGGGGCGGCGGTGGCGGCGAGGGTCGGGCACATCGTCTTTGGCGCCTGGGAGCCGCGCACCGGGGCCTGTGGCTCGCTGTGGGACGTGGTGCGCGACCGGCGGCTGGTGCACCGGGCCGAGGTGCGGGGCGGCGTGCTCGAGGACGAGTGCGCCGCGGTGCTCGAGGAGTTCTTCCGCGCCCGGCGGTGACGTGTGCCGCCTGTGCCCCGTGCCCGACTGTGCCCCGCGCCAAGTGGCAGGGCGCGCCCGGCGGTGACTGCGCGCGGGCGGCGTCCCGGCGGTGTGTCCAGGATCGCCCCGCCATCCGGTGGCAGGCGCCGCCGAGACTTCGTACGGTGGGCCCC
>CAYFRF010000044.1:0-20781 GCA_964345415.1 uncultured Microbacter sp.
CGTCGTCACCGCCAACATGGTCGAGTACATCGTCGTGGACGAGTCGGTGAAGGGCATCACCCCGACCCTGCACTCGACGGTCTTCTTCGACGGAGCGTTCATCGAGGAGTGATCGACCCGGGTTGAGCAGCCGGGAGCTGAGTAGCCGGGGTTGAGCACTCGCGGTGCGGCGCGCCACATGGCCCGCCCCACCGCGAGGGCAGACCCCGATCCCCCGGCCCCCGAGCCCCCGAACAAATGAACAACCGAACGGCCCCGGATCCCGCTTCAGGGATCCGGGGCCGCGGTGCATTCGTCAGCCGCCCGCTTCACGAGCCTCCTCGCTCCTGCCGATGGCGTCTCGCGCGGGCATCTGCGCACGCGAGACGCCATCGGCGCGCGCGGCTGTGGCGGATGCGCGCAGGCGCACGAGCGGATGCGGGGGGCGGCTGAACTGCCGGGCGCGTGCTCGGGCAGGCGCACGAGCGGATGCCCGGGGGGTGGCCTGCCTGGCGCAGGCCCGAGCAGGCGCGCGAGCGGATGCCGCAGGCCCGGGCCCTCAGCTCACCAGCCCGCGTATCCGGGCGCCACGCGCTGCCACGGCGCGGCCGCCTCGAGCTGCCCCGACAGCCGCAGCAGCAGGTCCTCGCGCGCGTAGTCGGCCACGAGCTGCACGCCCACCGGCAGGCCGCGCTCGTCGGACCCGAGCGGTAGCGAGATCGCGGGCTGCCCGGAGACGTTGAACATGCTGGTGCACACCGAGAACGCCGAGGACCGCGTCCACATCGTGCCCGGGTCGGTGACGTCGAGGTACCCCAGCTCCGGGGTCGCCGAGGGCAGGGTCGGCATCAGCAGGACATCCACGCCGTCGGCCCCGAACAGCTCGGCCACGCGCCAGCCGGTCAGTTGGGCGGTCTGCAGTGCCCGGGCGACATCGGGTGCCGAGTGGGTCATGGCGTTGTCGAGGATCACCCGGGTCCAGGGCTCGATGTCGTCGTCGTCGAGCTCTCTTCCCAGCACGGCGAGCCGCGCATCGATGGTGGCGCGCAGCTGGGCGCCCATGATCGCGCCGACCGCCGACATCACCTCCATCACGTCGAGCCCCAGCTCCACCTCGCGCACCTCGTGGCCCAGCTCGCCCAGGAGCGCGGCGGTGCGGTCCACGGCGGCGGTGCTGGCCGCCTCGGTGGGGAACGGCCCCGGAGCCACGCGGAGCAGGCCCACCCGCAGGCGGCCGGGATCCGCGCCCACCTCGTCGAGGAACGGGCGCGGCGGCGTGGGCGCACCGTAGGCGTCGCCCGGGCGGTGCCCGGCCACGGCGTCGAGCAGGGCAGCGCTGTCGCGCACGGTCGTGGTGAGCGCGTGGTGGTAGCTCGTCGGCGAGGACAGCGCGTCGGGGTGCGGCCACGTGGGCACGCGGCCGCGGCTGGGCTTGAGGCCCACCAGCCCGCACATCGCGGCGGGGATGCGGATCGAGCCGCCGCCGTCCGTGCCGTGCGCGACCGGCACCATCCCGGAGGCCACCGCCGCCGCCGAGCCGCCGCTCGACCCGCCGGTGGAGTAGGCGGTGTCCCACGGGTTGCGGCACGGGCCGTGCAGAAGCGATTCGGTGGTGGTGGTCTTGCCCATCTCGGGCACGTTGGTCGTGCCGAGCACCACCATGCCGGCGGCCTTGTAGCGCTGGACGACGGTGCTGTCCACGTCCGCCACGACACCAGAGAACAGCCGCGACCCGTTCGCGGCGGGCAGGCCGGCCACGTCGGTGCCGAGGGCCTTGATGACGATCGGCACGCCACGCAGGGGGCCGTCGGGCAAGCCGGCCTCGACCTCGGCGCGCGCGGCGTCGAAACGGGTGGCGACCATGGCGTTGAGCTGCGGGTCCAGGGCCTCGATGCGGGCGATCGCGTCCTCCAGCACGTCGGCGGCGGAGGTGGCTCCGGAGGCGATGTCGGCGGCCAGGGCGAGGGCGTCGCGGCCGGGGGCGGGGGTGTCGGTCATGGGGGCCTTTCGGGAGTGTGGGTGCGGCGCCGGGCGGGCGGTGGGCGGCGCGGGACGGCGTGGGGTGAGCTCGGCGCGGGCTCGGGACGACGTGGGGTGAGCGCGGGCGCGAGACGACGTGGGTTGGGGCGCGGGCGGGGTATAGGGACGACGACGTCAGCCCCAGCGCGACTGCCCGCCGTCGAGCGGGATTGTCGCACCGGTGAGATAGGAGGCCTCGCCGGAACAGAGCCAAGCGACGGGTCGGCCGATGTCCGCGAGCGGATCGCCGACCCGGCCGGCGGGGATGCCGGCGACGAACTCGGCCGCCTCCTCCGGGTTGTTGTCCATCCACCAGTCGAGCCCCGGGCTGTGGGCGTGGGGGGCCACGTTGAGGGCGCGGATGCCCTCGGCGGCCCACTCGTAGGCGGCGGCGCGGGTGAGCGCCCGGACCGCCTCCTTGACCGCCGAGTAGATGCCGTAGTTCGCGGCGTCCCAGCGCACGGCCGCGGAGGTGACGAGGTTGATGATCGTGCCGCCGCCGCGCTTGGCCATCTCCGGGCGGGCGAGCTTCATCAGGCTCAGCGAGACCCGGGGGCCGCCCTCGAAGGCGGTGCGGAAGTCCTCGTCCGGGTAGTCCGACAGCGGCAGGGGCATGGCCATGTTGGCGTTGTTGACGAGGATGTCCACGCCGCCGAGTCGCTCGACGGCCGTGGAGACGATGAGCTCGGGCGCGCCGTCGCTGATGATGTCCGCGGCCAGGCACTCGGCGGTTCCTCCGAACGCACGGATCTCCTCGGCGACGCGCTCGAGTTTGCGGAGCCTGCGGCCGACCAGCAACACGGATGCGCCGGATTCGGCCAGGCCGAGGGCGATCCCGCGGCCCACGCCCTGCCCTCCCCCGGTGACGATCGCGACCTTGCCGGCCAACCGGTCGGAGTGTGCTGCGCCGGCCTGATCGGCGGCGTTCTGGGTAGGACTGGACTCGCTCATGGGCGTCTCCTCTTCGGCGTCGGTCGTCGGGGTCAGTTCTCGCCGGCCGGGGCGAGGTGGTTGTCGTTGAGCCGGAAACTGGGCACGTCCTTGAGGTTGATCATCGCCTCGTAGGTGCGCGTGTAACCGGTGCGCGTGATCACCCACCGGCCGTCGACGCGCGCGTAGCGGTCGTCGTAGAACGCGCTTCCGAAGATGAAGGTGTCGAACTCGGGCACGATCACCCGGTCCTGCAGGTACCAGCGGCCGGTCGCGGTGTCCCCGTCGACCTCGATCTCGGGGTGGTGCGCCTGGTGCTCGGTGATCACCCCGCTGGTCATCTGGCCCTTGAGGCCCTCGATCACCTCGTCGCGGCCCGTGTAGGACAGCCGCTTGCCGTAGGAGGCGGTCACGTCCGGCGCGAGGGTCTGGGCGAGCTCATCCCACAGCCGCAGGTCGACGCACCGCAGGTAGCGGTACTTCAGGGACTTGATGGCGTCGATGCTGTCGCGGTTGTCGGTGGTCATTCCGGGGGCCCTCTCGGTGAGCTGTCGGGGCGGTCGATCCGCCCGCCCCTGAGACTGTAGTCATTTGTGTACAGTCCGGTCATGGGAATCGACCAGCCGTGCCGACATGCTCCGGACGACGCCGCCGGAACCAGCGTCCCGAGCCGGCCCACCGGGCGCGACGAGGTGCGCCGGGCGATCATGCGGGCGGCCCGGCGGCTGTTCTCCGAACGCGGTCCGCGGGTGCCGCTCCGCGAGGTAGCCGACGCCGCCGGGGTGAACCTCGGCCTCATCCACCGCCACGTCGGCCGCAAGGACGCCCTGCTCGCCGCGGTCATGCAGGAGGCGGTGCGCTACGGTTCCGCCCGGCTGGAGGGCGTCGACGACGCCGGCCGGGCGGTGCGGGGGATGGTGCTCGGCGCGACCGAACGCCCCGAGATCAGCCGGTTACTCGCCTGGCTGGCGCTGGACCGCGAATCGCGATTCCCTCCGATGCTCGATCCCGCCCTACGCCCCGCCGCGGCGCTGCGCCGCATGACCGATCCCCCACCGGCCGGTGACGTCGAACTCCTTCTCGCCTTCACCGCGGTGTACGGGTGGCCGGTGCTGCGCGAAGCCCTCCTCGACGCCCTCGACATCCCTGCCGACCAGCGCGCGGACATCGACGCGCGGTTCGCCGACCTGGTGGCCCGGGTGGTGACGGGCACCCGTTGACCGGGCGGGCTCCCCCGCACCCGGCACCGATTCGTGGCACCGGGACCTCTCCGCGACGCCGTGCCCGCCTCAGCTCCCGGAGTCGACCTCGCCCACTCGCCGACCGCCGTCGACCGTCGGCTCCTGCGCTCCTTGGTCCAGCCGGAACGGCGGGTACTCGTCGCGGAGCAGCATGACGTAGGTGGCGACGCGGTACACCCACCGGTTGAGACCGATGTTCAGCGCGAACAACCCCTGCGGGTACCGGCCGGTGAACAGCAGGCCCACCGCGGCGATCAGCACGAGCAACCCGAGCAGGCTGAAGCCCCCGTTGACGGAGTCCTCGCCGGCGGAGGCGCCCACCAGCACCGCACCGCCGCCGGTGATGATCCCGACGATCAACAGGTGCGGCAGAACCAGCAGCCACCACTTGACCAGCACCAGCCCCCGCGACAGACGGTCGGGGTAGACGACCTCCAGGTCCGCCGGGTAGTCGGCCCGACCGAGTGCGAACGGCGGGTAGCGATCCGTCCCCAGGGCCGCGTACGCGTAGAAGCCGACCCGCCAGTGCCAGCGCAACGCGCCCACGACGAACGAGAACCACGACCGCGGATAGCGACCGGTGACCAGGATCGCGACACCAGCCACGATCGTCACCACCACGGCGGCGACGCTGAGCACCGCCAGCACGATGTAGTGCGGGACGGCCAGGATCCACTTGACCAGCCACAGCCCGCGGGACGGCGCCGGGTCCGGATGTCCGGTCAACCGCAGCGGATCCGGCCCGCCGAGGCCCGGCGGCATGACCGACCGGTCGATGTCGCGCCCCAGCCCGGCTGCCCCGACGAGGATCAGCGGGAGTCCCAGCACGAGGGACACGAGCCCGGCGATGGCCGTTCCGGGATTGGCGAGTCCGAACAACTCGGTGTGCACACCCAGCTGCAGATCCACCCACACCGGCCGGCTGCCGTCATCGTTCATCACCACGATCACCCACGTCCCGGAACGCGGCGGCACGGTGAGGGTCTGCGTGGTGAACCCGACCGCGGAGATCTCCCAGATGCGCTGCTCCGCCGGCACACCGGGCGTCCGCGTCCCGGGCGTCTCGACGAGGCCCTCCTGAGCCCGGGCCCGCCGCGTTCCCGCCCGCCGCTACGCCACACTGGTGGCGTGGATGATCTTCGGGTGGATGCGGGACCGGGCGCGCCCCGCGGCCTCCTGGTCCCCGCGTCGGAACTGTCCGAGCGGTTCTCCCGCTCCTCCGGACCCGGCGGCCAGCACGTCAACACCTCGGACTCGCGCGTCCAGCTCAGCCTCGACCTCGGCACCACGAGCGCGTTGGACGACGTCCAGCGCGAGCGGGCGCTGCGCACCCTCGCCGCGAGACTGACCGGGGCCGTGCTCACGATCACCGCGGAGGAGTACCGATCGCAGTGGCGCAACAGGGCCGCCGCCCGTGCGCGCCTGGCGGAGCTTCTCCGCGAGGCCGTGGCGCCGCCGGTGACCAGGCGGGCGACCCGGCCGACGCGGGGCTCCCGCAGCCGGCGCGTCCGGGCGGAGATCCGGCGCGCCGAGGTCAAGCGCAACCGCCGGCGGCCGGACCTCGACTGACGGACCACGGCGCTCGACTGAGCCAAACCCGTTCCGGCGACTCACTGGACCGAGTACTAATTGAAGCAACGACTTAATGAGCTGATTTAGGGGCGATAATGGGAACTCTGGACGGGCGGGTAGCAGTGGTCACCGGTGCCGGGATGGGCATCGGCCGCGGGATCGCCGGAGCCCTCGCGAGGGAGGGCGCGTCCGTGGTCGTCGCGGAGGTGGACGAGTCCGCCGGCACCGCGACCGCGGAGTGGCTGCGCGCGGAGTGGGGCGCCCGGGCCGAGTTCGTCCGCACGGACGTCATGGTCAAGGAGCAGGTCGTCGGCATGGTGCACTCGGCGGTGGACCACTTCGGCCGGCTGGACATCCTGGTCAACAACGCCTGGCGCGGATCGGGTTTCGCCCGGTTCGAGAACATGACCGACGAGAAGCTCCGCGAGGGTTTCGACATGGCGGTGATGGCCGCCTTCTGGGCCATGCAGGCGGCACTTCCGGAGCTGGAGAAGCACGGCACCGGGCGGGTGATCAACCTGTGTTCTCTCAACGGGGTCAACGCCCACATGTACTCGGTGCAGTACAACGCGGCCAAGGAGGCCCTGCGGACCCTCACCCGCACCGCTGCCCGCGAATGGGCTCCCCGTCAGGTCTGCTGCAACGTCATCTGCCCGGGGGCGCAGAGCGAGGCGTACCGGCGGGTCGCGGAGGCGAACCCCGAGATGGCGGCCGGTATCGCGGCGGCCAACCCGATGGGGAGGGTGGGCGACCCGCTCGAGGACATCGGGGCGGTGGCCGCCTTCCTGGCCGGCGACGGCAGCCGGTACCTCACCGGGAATACCTTGTACGTTGACGGCGGCGCGCACATCAACGGCGTGCAGTGGGCGCCGACGGTGGACTGAGCGCTACCGGCTCCTGTCTACATCGCGTACTCGATCAGTGGTTTGCCCTGAGCGTCCAGGAGCGGGGTGAGAGCGCCTCCGTATCCCCCGCTGGACCGCCACAGGTAACAGACGCCGGTGCGGGTGTCGCGCAGGATCTCGATCGCACCTCCGAATCCGATCGACTCGGAGTGGACCTTCTCGAACCGCTTGTCCTTCTTCGCCATCTGCTCATCGTGCCATCCGGCGGCCGGCGCTCCGTGCGGGCCGGTCCCGGCGCGGCGTCAGTAACCGGAGGGGCGGAACAGGCCGCGGCGGACCTCGGCCACGGCGCGATCGGGGGCGCGCAGCTCGATGGGCGCCGTCTGCACTGGCGCCGACGTGCGCGAGGAATCGCGCCCGTCGGTCATCCGCAAGCCGCCGCGGCCGCCGATGAGGTACACGGCCAGCACCACGCCCACGAACACCATCACGGTGAACACCGCGGGCAGTACCCAGACGTTCTGGGCGGGCAGCATGGCTCCTGCGGCGAGTTCGGCGGAGGCGATGGCGGCGGACAGCGAGGACCCGACGGTCAGCAGGCCCGCGCCCGCCGTGACGACCGTGGCGGCCGCGCCGAATCCGAGGAGTGCCGCGGTTCTGGATGCTCTGCTACGACGTGAAGGGACCGTGCTCATGGTGGATCTCCCGTCTTGGCGTCTGCTCAGGATTCGGAACCCCACGTCTGCCGGATGGGTCCGCGCGTAGGTGGGCTTCCCGATGCCGTCGGCCGCGGCGATCGGGGGCATCCCGGATTTCGGCCCCCGGCCGGTTCGCGGCGCGTGCCCGTGTCGGAGGGGGCGGCTATGTTGGAGTGAGTCTCATCCCGTCAGCGACCCCCGAATCGAGCAGCATGAACGAGCGACAGCCGTGGTGGCCGGACGGGCCATCGGACTGGGATCGGTACGAGCCCACCTCCACCCCGTCGGATTCCGCGCCAACGGAGCAGTTCCCCACCGCCGGGCTCCCGGGCAGCCGGTTCGCTCACGAACAGACGCCGACCGAGCAGTTCCTTCCGGTCGAGCGGGAGAACGGCCGGCCGACGCAGCGCTTCGAGCCGGGGCCCTACGGGAGCCCGCAGGGCGAGTCGCGGCCCTATGAAACCCCTCAGGTCGAACCCGGGCCCCACGGGAACCCGCAGTTCGAGGGCGGGCCGGTCGCGCCCCGGGCGCCCCAGCCGTATGAGCAGCAGCGCTTCGCCGAGCCGTACCGCCCGGCCCCGCCGTACGGGCGCCCCGAACCGCTCGCCCACGAGGGCGGGTACCCGTACGGGATGCCGCCCGCGGCTCCCTACGGCGCTCCCGCTCCCTACGGCCCGGCGGACCAGTTCATCCCACAGCATCTGCACGTGCCGCCGCAGCAGATGCCGCACGCCCCGTACCCGCACCAGTTCGGCCCACCCCCCATGCAGCAGACGGTGTTCGTCAACGCGGGCTACCCGGCCAAGCGGGTCAACCACGTCCTGCACCTGATCCTCACCCTGTTCACTGCCGGATTGTGGCTGCCGGTGTGGATCATCCTGTCGATCGCCAATTCCTGATTCTGCCGGCTAGCCCGTCCCGGCGATGAGGGCTGTCAACTCCTCGACCCACTCCGAGTCCAGGGCGGCGTCCGGGCTCATCAGGAGTCGGAAGATCGCCGCTCCCGCCACCACCTCCGCCAGCACCGGCAGGGTGTCGCCGTCTCGGCGCGCCTGCCCGAACTTCGATTCGAACGCCGAGAGATCGCCCGCCAGGCGCGCGATCATCCGGGCGTGCAACTGGGGATCTGCCACGGTGTCGGCGATGAGCCCCGGCAGCGCGACCCGCACCTCGGGCCGGTCGAAGAGCACGCGGACGGTCTCCACCAGCGCCCGGATATCCCGGGCGCTGGAGGGGGCCGCGGCCCCGTCAGCAGGGGGCGGCTCGAGTGCGGGGATCGCCTCGGCCTCGAGGACCGCCTCGTGCACGAGCTGCGCCTTGCTCGACCAGCGGCGATACAGGGCGGCGGTGGTGGTGCCCGCTCTGGCGGCGATCGCGGACAAGGTCAACGCGCTGTAGCCGGTCTCGACGATGAGCTCGCGGGTGGCGGCGATGATCGCGGCGTCGATCGCCGCCGGCGATCATCATGCGGAGGACGAAGTAGGTCTCCACGATGTAGCTCGCCGGCGCCGACGTCTCCTGTTCTCCCACACTGTCGATGATGCGCGGTCGGTGACCCGGGCGGGTCAGAAGTGGATGACCCCGCGCAGGTTGCGGCCCTCGCGCATGTCGGTGAAGCCCTGGTTGATCTCGTCGAGCGCGTAGGTCGAGGTGACCAGCTCGTCGAGTTTGAGCCTGCCCGCCCGATAGAGCTCGATCATCCACGGGATGTCGGAGGTCGGGGCGCACGAACCGTACAGGGAACCCTGGAGCCGCTTCTGGTACAGCGTCAGCTCCATGGGGCTGATGGGGATACCGACGTCGGTCATCGACCCCAGACCCGTGACGACGCAGGTGCCGGCCTTGCGGATGGCGGAGAAGGCCTGGGCGATGTGCTCGCCGGTGGTCACGCCCACGGTGACGATCGCCGAGTCGGCGCCCTGCCCGTTGGTGAACGAGCGCGCCAGCTCGGTGGCCTCGTCCATCCCCGCCACCGCGTGCGTCGCACCGAACGCCAGTGCCGAGTCGCGCTTGAACTCGACCGGGTCCACGGCGATGATCCGGGCCGCGCCCGCGTGGGCGGCTCCCTGCACGGCGTTGATGCCGATGCCGCCGATCCCCTGGACGATCACGGTGTGGCCCGGGTACACCTCGGCGGAGTTGACCGCCGCGCCCCAGCCGGTGCCGACGCCGCAGCCGAGCAGACACAGCACTTCGAGCGGCAGGTCCTCGTCCACCTTGACGGCGGAGTCGGTGCTCACGGTGGTGTACTCGCTGAACGTGGAGAGCCCGCAGGTCTGGGCCACGTCGACCCCGTCGAGGCTGAGCCGGAAGCTGGTGGGGTCCTCGGGACGGGTGCCGCCCATGATCGCGGCGCCCCGGTCGCAGAGGTTCTGCAGCCCCTGCGCGCACCAGCGGCAGCGGCCGCAGGCGGCGAGGAACGAGAACACCACGTGGTCGCCCTCGGCCCAACCGTGGGTCTCGGGCCCCACGGCCACCACGACGCCGGCGCCTTCGTGGCCGCCGCAGATCGGGTAGGAGCCCACGGCGTGGTCGCCGCTGGCGATGTGGTCGTCGGAGTGGCACAGCCCCGCCGCGACCATGCGGACGGTGATCTCACCCCGGCGCGGTTCGTCGAGGTCGAGGTCGGCGACCTCGTAGGTGCCGGGGGCCTGGCGGATGATGGCGCCGCGAGTCTTCACTGGTGGGAGTCCTTGTCGTCGGGAAACGAGGACCCGCGGCGACGCCGGAGGGGCGGGGCGTCGCCGCGGGTCCGAGAGGAGGGGAACCGCACGCCGACCTCGAGGAGTGGGGGAAGGCCGGCGTGCGGGGCTGGTGGCTACGGCGTGATCTGGGCGATCATCATCGGGGTGAAATGCTCGCCGTACGGCGGCAGCATCCCCCACTCGCCCCGGGGGTCGGCGTCCGGCGCGAAGAACACGGTCCGGGCGTGGCTGAACTCGAGGAAGCCCTCCCGACCGTTGTAGTGGCCCATGCCGGAGGCCCCGACTCCGCCGAAGGGCGCGTTGTTCATGCCCGGGTGCATCATCACGTTGTTGACGGTGACCCCGCCGGAGCTGGTGCGGGCCAGTACGGTGTCGCGCTCGGCGTCGTCGGTGCCGAAGTAGTACAGGGCCAGCGGCTTGGGACCGGTGCCGAGCTCGGTGATCACGTCGTCGATCGCCTGGTAGGGCTGGGCGATCATTGCGGCGCCGAAGATCTCCTCGGCGCGGATGGCGGCGTCGGCCGGCGGGTCCACCACGATCCGCAGCGGACGTCGCCGGTCCCCGTCGGCCGGCTCCTCGGCGGGCGCGACGACGACGCGGGCACCGCGCTCGGCGGCGTCGCGGACGTAGCCGTCGACCCGCTCGAGGTGGCGCTGGTTGACGGCCGCCACCACGTCCGGATTCCCGCCGATGGTGGGATTGAGGGCGGTGAACGCGGCGGCCATCGCGTCGACGAACTCCTCGACGTTTTCGGCCGGCACGTGGACGGTGTCGGGGCTGACGCAGATCTGCCCACCGTTGGTGGACTTGGCCACCGCGATCTTGTGCGCGGCGTCGGCCAGGTCGGCGGTGCGCCCCACGATCACGGGCGACTTGCCGCCCAGTTCGAGGGTGACGGGCACGAGGTTGTGCGCGGCGTTGGCCATCACCGCGCGGCCCACGGCGGCGCTGCCGGTGACGACGATGTGGTCGAACGGCTGGGAGGTGAGCGACTCCGCGAGCTCGACTCCCCCGGTCACCACGGCCACGACCTCCGGGTCGAGTTCCTCGGTGGCCAGACGCCGGAGGAGCTCGGCCATGCCCGGGGTGACCTCCGACGGCTTGAGCACCGCCCGGTTCCCGGCGGCCAGCACCCCGGCCAGCGGGCTGAGCAGGGTGAACAGAGGGGCGTTCCAGGTGCCGAGGACGAGCACCGACCCCTTGGGCTGGTACTGCACCTCGGCCCGGGCGCCCATCTGGTCGTATGGTGCGTAGGCGTCCCGTTCGTCGGGCTGCATCCACGTCTCGAGGTTGTCGCGGGCGTGCTTGAGTGCGCCGAGCGAGCCCACGACGTCGTTCATCAGGGTGAAGCCGGGGTAGCGTCCGCCGAAGTCCTCGTCGATCGCGGCGGCGAACTCCTCGTGATGACGCACGAGGAGGTCGATGACGGACTGCAGGCGGGCGCGGCGCTCCTCGGCGGAGGCGGGATCGGACCCGACGTGGGCATGCTGCTGACGTACCCGGATCGTGCCGGGATCGATCACTGTCATGAGTGGTTCCTGTCTGGAGTAGGACGTGAGCCAGCAGGCGTCGGGTGGGCCCCGCCTGGTGAGGAGCCGGTCGGGACGGATCAGGCGGGTGCGCGGCCGTAGAGGTCGTACTCGGCCAGGAGGGCGGCCTCGTCGGCGTCGTCGAGACGGTGGTACTCCAGGGTCTTGGTGTCCCCCAGGTACACGGTGTCCTCCACCGTCCACGACTGGCGGCGCAGGTCCTTCTTGTCGATCTTGCGCGTGGCGGTGACGGGGATGTCGTCCATGACGCGCACGAACCGCGGCGCCCACTTGGTGCCGAGGTCGTCCTGCTCGGACAGGAACCGGCCGAAGGCCTCCGGGTCGAACTTCACGCCGGGCGCCATCTCGACTGTGGCCATGACCTGGTCACCCGTGCGCGGGTCCGGCACCGGGTACACCGCCACCAGGGTCACGCCCGGGAAACGCGAGAGGATCCGCTCGACCGGGCCGGCGGCGAAGTTCTCGCTGTCGACGCGCATCCAGTCGCCGCCGCGGCCGGCGAAGTAGAAGTATCCGGCCTCGTCGCGGTAGCCGAGGTCGCCGGAGCGGTAGATCAGGCCGTCAATGCGCTCGGCGGTCGCGGTGGGGTTCTTGTAGTAGCCCTCGAACATCGGGGCGCCGGTGCGGTTGACGATCTCGCCGATCGCGGACTCGGGGTTGAGCAGCCGGCCGTTCTCGTCGAACCGCGCGCGCGGGCACTCCTGGCCCTCGGCGTTGAGGATGCACACGTCCATGAACTCGGGAGGCACGCCCAGCGCCCCGCGCGGGGAGTCGGGGGTCAGGGAGATGACGATCGCGCCCTCTGAGGAGCCGTAGCTCTCGATGGGGCGGGTGCCGAAGCGGCGCTCGAACTCGTCACGGTCGTGCGGGGAGGCCTCGGTGCCGAAGACCAGGCGCAGGCGGGTCTGCTTCTCCTCCGGCGACTCGGGCACGGCGAGGATGTAGGCCAGCGAGCGGCCGACGTAGTTGAAGAAGGTCGCCCCGAACTTGAGCACGTCCGGCAGGAAGCCGGAGGCCGAGAACTTGCGGCGCATGCTGAAGGTGGCGCCGGTGAACACCGAGGGTCCCCAGCAGGAGAAGATCGCGTTGCCGTGGAACAGCGGCATCGAGTTGTAGGTGACGTCCTCCGCGGTGAACGCCAGGTGGTTGATGGCGGAGAGCGAGGTGAGGCGGCCCGTGGTGCAGATGACGGCCTTCGGGGCGCCGGTCGAGCCGGACGTGAAGGTCAGCAGCAGGGTCGCGGCCGGGTCGTGGGCCGCCGGGACGTCGGGGAGTTCGACGTCCGCGGCGGCGGCCACGGCCCCGCGCCAGCGGTCGGAGTCGATGTGCAGCACGCGGTCCGCCTCGACGCCGGTGTCCAGCCCGTCGAGCAGGGCGCCCTGGGTCGAGTCGGTGATGATGAGGTCGCAGTCCACCCCACGGATGTCGGAGGCGAGTTCGGCGCCGCGGCGGGTGGGGTTGATCCCGACGATGGTCGCGCCGCTGAGCGCACCCGCGCCGATGAGGAAGATGTAGTCCGGCACGTTCTCCAGCAGCACGCCGACGTGGAAGGGCTTGCCCTCACGCTTGTGCTCGAGCAGCACCACGGCGCGCTTCTCGGCCTCGCGGACGACCTCGTCCCAGGTGTAGCTCTCGTCCTCGAACAGCAGTCCGGGCCGGGAGTCGCCGCGGCGGCGGTCCAGGATGTCGGCGAATGTCAGCCTCTGGGCGGCGACCTCGGCCGGCATCATGTGCTCCGCGGGTGGCGCCCCGGCCGCGGCGACCGTGCTGGTGCCGTCGTTGGCGGTGGTCGAACCCGAGGTGTCGGTGGTGCTGGTCATGGGTGAGGACCTTCCGTCTAGCTCGATGATGTTGCTCGCCAACGTCCAAAACAACCGTTGTGTTGGCTGGTGCGAGTCGGAATGCTAACCCAACTGTGTCCCGACTCACAAGACTCGGGCGTCGTTTACCCTGAGTCCGGGCGCCACCACCGGGATCGCGCGCCCCGCACCACTGCACCAACGTGAGGACGGACCAGACCATGGCCTTGACGGGCATCGACGCCAACCGCCGCGAGATCGCCACCGGAGTGTGCGACCTGGTGGCCCAGGTCGGCCTGGAGAACCTCACGATGCGCCGCATCGCCTCGCACCTGGGATCGACCACCGGCTACATCTCGCACTACTTCGCGGACAAAGAAGACCTCCTCGAGGGCGCGCTGCGTGCCGCGCTGGAGGACGTCACCTCCGAGACCGGGCCGGTGTCGCGCAACCTCGGCGAGTGGATCGAGAACTCGGTCGCCAGCTTGCCCTCGACCGAGCGGACCCGCCGGTTCTGGCTGGTACTGACCGCGTTCCAGGGCGTGAGCCTGCACAGCCCGCGCCTGGCCGAGGTGCTGCGCGTCTACGTCTCCGAGCAGGAGAATGCCCTCGCCACGCACCTGGCCGCCGCCCTGGGGGAACCCGCTCCCGGGCTCGAGGACGAGAACGACGACGACGCCGGACCCGCGAGCCCCGAAATGATGGCGCTGGCCCGCTCCACCTTCGCGCTGGTCTCCGGGCTCGGCACCACGTCGATCCTCAACCCCGACGCCTTCACCACCGACCAGCAGCGGGCGGTGGTGGCCGCCGGGATCCAGAGCCTGCTCGAGGAGTACCAGGCGCGCCGGGCCGCGGTTCGCGAGCGGTGACCGCGGCGGTCTGGCACTTGTCCGGCCGCCCTGATAGACCTTGCGGCGAGCCCTGACCTCCGCCGACACCCGGCGGGGAGTCCGGGACGGCAACGAACGAGGAGGACCAGCGATGACCGCCCAGGATCGCATCGACCCGGACGAGTACACCCCCGGCCCCGATTCCGTCACCGCCGCCGAGGAGTACGAGCCGGACATGTCCGTGGCCGAGTTCCGCGAGGCCGATCCCGCCGATGTGGCCGAGCAGGCGATCGAGGTGCCGGTGGACGACGGCGACCCGATGGCCGCCGAGGACGAGGAACCCTGACCCTCGGCTACTCTGCAACTCGGCGGTCGACAGCGGCTGCTCAGACGAACAGCGGGACCACCGAGCCCTCCGGGGCGCCGCTGTAGCGCTGGACCACCTTGTTGAGCTCTGACTGCATGTAGAGCGTGTTCAGCCCGAACACGAACGCGAGCAGGCAGGCGACGATCGGCGAGCAGGTGGGGGCCAGACCGGCCGCACGCTGCGCGTTCTGAATGCGCTGCCCGGTGTTGTAGAAGCTGATCAGGGGCGCCACCACGGTCCAGCCCAGGAACAGGAGCACGAGCAACGGACCCGCCACCGGACCCTGCCGACGGCGGTCGAAGTCCGCCATCTCCTTGTGGATCTTGTAGTACCAGACGAAGGTGTAGATCCCCAGGGTGATGATCGGGAACACCAGCCAGACCATGACCGGGCCGCGTTCCTTCATCTGATACCCCGAGGCCACGGGAGCCCCTCCGGGACCAAACGGGCCCGTCGCCGCCGGCACCGAGGCGTGGGGTATCGCCCCGGAGTACCCCGGCGCGGCGTAGGCCGGCGCGGATCCCTGCGGGAATTGCTGGGCGGGGGCGGGATACTGCTGGCCGGGCTGGGGATGGGCGGAGCCGTCGGCTCCCGGGAAGTGAGTCATGGGCGCTCTCAGGGTAGGTGAATCCGCTGGTCGTGGTGACCCGCGGGCGAAAAGTGAGCATATCCCCATATCGGGCATGTCGGACGTCTCCACTCAGGGGACAACCGCACCCCGGTGAACTCCGGCAGTCCTGTCCGGTGCCCTATCCGCCGCTCGACTGGGCGCGCGCCTCGGCGCCGAGGTAGGCCAGTGCCGCCACGATCTGGGCGCGGGTCGCCGTGAGCAGGGTCGGCTCCTCCAGCGGCGCGAAGTGCGGCGAATGGTTGGCCGGGATCTCCTGTCCCACCGCGCCCCGCGAGAGCGCGTCCCGGTAGCGCGCCGGATCCACCGAGCCCACAGTCCAGTACGTATACGGCACCCCGAACGCGTCCGGGATCCGGGAGAAGTCCTCCGACGCCGTCACCGCTTCGGCCTCATACACCGCCTGCGGGCCGAAATGCTCGACGAACGCGCGCGTGACGGTCTCGCTGACCTCGGCGCCTGATCCCCTCGCGGAGTTCCCGGCGAAGTACAAGCAGACCCTCCACCCGGCCGGGCTGACCCCGGGAGACGGGGCGCTCCGAACGGTTCCACGGGAAACCGTCCGGAGCGCCCTGTTTACTCATCGTCCGGCCGCGAGCGGTGGGCCGTGTCGGACCCGGATGCCACAGTGGGTCCATGGCGAGCAAGGGCGTGAAGGAGCAGGTGGAGGTCGACGGGCGGACCGTGCGGTTCACCCATCCCGACAAGGTGCTGTACGAGGCCACCGGCACCACCAAGGCCGACGTGTTGGAGTACTATCTGGCCGTCGCGCCGCTGCTCATCACCTACGCCGGCCAGCGGCCCGTCACCCGCAAGCGCTGGCCCGACGGCACGGGCGAGAAGTCGTTCTTCGAGAAGAACCTGCCCGGCCACACGCCGGACTGGGTGCCGCGGGTGTCGATCGAGCACACCAAGCGCACCGTCGACTATCCCGTCCTCGACTCCCCCGCCACGCTCGCCTGGTTCGCCCAGCAGGCCGCCCTCGAACTACACGTCCCCCAGTGGACGCTCTCCGAGGGGGAGCCGGGCCGCACCCGACGGATCGTGATCGATCTGGACCCCGGCGAGGGCGTGGACCTGGATACCACTGCTCAGGTGGCCCTCCTCGTGCGGGATCTCCTCCGCGACGCCGGGCTGGAGGCTTTCCCCGTCACCAGCGGTTCCAAGGGCATCCACCTCTACGCCCGCCTCGACAAGGCCGTCTCTGCCACGGGCGCCTCCGCGGTGGCCAAGCAGATCGCCAAGACGCTCGAGAAGCAGCATCCCGAGCAGGTCACCGCCACCATGAAACGCTCCGTGCGCGCGGGAAAGGTGTTCCTGGACTGGAGTCAGAACAGCGGCGCCAAGACCACCGTCTCGCCGTACTCCCTGCGCGGGAGGGCCGAGCCGTGGGTGGCGGCGCCGCGCACGTGGGAGGAACTCGGCGACGGCGGCCTGGAGCAGCTGCACCACACCGAGGTCCTGGGCCGACTGGACTCCCAGGGCGACCTGCTCGAGGGCCTGGAAGGGCTGGCACGGAAGGGAGGAACCAAGGCGAGCGGCGGGAAGACCGGGTCGACCGCGCGGCCCGCGGCGCGGCAGAAGAGGTCCGGCGGGAAGAAGAAGACCTCGTCGTCGTCATCGTCGTCGTCATCCGGGTCTGAGGACGACGATCCCCACCGCGCCGCCACCCACCGCATCGCCACCGACCCCGGCTGCGACGCCGAGCCCACCAGCCCCGCGGCGGTGGTGACCAGCCTCGACGAGTACCGGCGCAAACGCGACCGCCGCCGCACACCGGAGCCGTTCGAGGGCGAGGTCGCGACAACCCGCACCGACGCCGGCCCGCTCTTCGTGATCCAGGAGCACCACGCGCGCCGCCTGCACTACGACCTGCGCCTCGAACACCACGGGGTGCTGGCCTCGTGGGCGGTGCCCAAAAACCTGCCGACCGAACCCAAGGACCGGCGGCTGGCCGTCAACACCGAGGACCACCCGCTCGGCTACGAGACGTTCGAGGGCACCATCCCGCGCGGCGAGTACGGCGCCGGCACCATGACCATCTGGGACCGCGGCTGGTACGAGTGCGAGAAGTGGCGGGACGGCGAGATCACCGTGTGGCTGCACGGCGACCGGGTTTCCGGGCGGTACGCCCTGGTGCGGACCAGCGCCGAGAAGCGACAGTGGATCGTGCAGTACGTGCGCGACCAGTCGCCGCCGGTCGGCAGCGGGGACGTCGCCGAGGGGAAAGAACGTGATGACGACGACGACAACGCCGACTCCCTTGACCCGCAGGATTCCGCCACTGTGCTGGACGGCCCGGGCGGCGGCCGGCCCGCCGCTCCCCCGCTGCCGATGATCCCCACCGCCGGCACCGTCACCGGCCTGCCCGCCGAGAAGTGGGCGTTCGAGGGAAAGTGGGACGGCTACCGGGTCACCGTGGCCACCACCGGCCCGGATTCTCCGGACGGCCGCGGCAACCCGGGCGGGCAGACTCGCCTGGTCAGCCGCAACGGCAACTCCATGGACTGGCTCACCGACGGTTTCCCCGGACTGGCCGAGGCGCTCGGGCGGCCCGCGGTGATCGACGGCGAACTCGTGCTCCTGAACTCCGACGGCGTGCCCGACTTCGCCGCCCTCGCCAAGCAGGCCGCCGCGGAAGGTAAGGATCAGGCGCTGCCCGCGGTCGAGTTGTTCATCTTCGACGTCCTCGAGTTCGACGGCGTGGATCTGCGCTCACAGCCCTGGACACGGCGGCGCGAGGTGCTCGACCTGCTCGCGCCTGCACTCACCGAGGTCGGCCGTGTCCACGTGCCGGCGGTACTCGACGGGCCCGGCGACCGGGCGCTGGCCCACGCAGAGCAGTTGGGGTGGGAGGGCGTCGTGGCCAAACGCCGGGACTCCCGCTACGAGTCGGGGCGGCGGGCGCGGGCATGGCTCAAGGAAAAGCTGCTCACCACCACCGAGGCCGTGGTGGGCGGCTGGCGGCCCGGCAAGGGTGGGCGTTCCGGGTCGCTCGGCTCACTGCTGCTGGGGCTGCCCGCCGAGAGCGGACTCACCTACATCGGACGGGTGGGCACCGGCTTCACCGACCGGCAGGCCCGCGCCCTGCTCGACGAGCTCGGACCCCTACGTCGGCGGTCGAGCCCGTTCGTCGAGCAGCTGCCCGCCGAAGCGCGCCGCGACGCCGTCTGGGTGCTACCGAGGATCGTGGTGGAGGTCCGGCACCAGGGCTTCACCGAGGACGGCCACCTGCGCCAGCCCTCCTGGCGCGACGTGCGCCGAGACAAGCTCCCCGGGGATCTCTGAGGCGCGCGTGCCGAGCCGTGTCGCCACGACCGCGGCGCCGGGGCCGTGCCGTCAGGGCCGCGGTGTCAGAGCCGTGTCGCCAGGGCCGCCGCGCCTGCTCAGCCCCGCCCCAGCACCTCGGCTTCCATGCGCGCGTAGCTGGCCTCCATGCCGTCGGTCATGCCGGTGCCGAGGATCATGTCGCGCTGCTCTCGACTGGCATAGGTCACCACCAGCGAGATCAGCGTGCCGCCGTCGACGGCCGTGAGGGTCTGCTCGTTGTGGGTCGGCGGCCCGTCGACGCCCTCCATGGTCTCGAGGAACACCTCACGGTGGGGCGGGTCGGTCTCCAGCAGTTCGCCGGTGAGGGCGAACTGCTCGCCTTCCACGCCGGCGTCCGGGGCGTAGACGAACCGGTGCCGGTCCCCCGGCGCGGCGGCCACGGTGAGTTCGACCAGCGACCACCCGTCGGGGCCGTGGTTCCACTGCCGCAGCAGATCCGGTTCGTGATGCGCGGCCCAGACCTGCTCCGGTGTTCCGCTCACGATCCGGCTGATCCGCACACGGGTATCGCTGAGATTCTGCGCGAGTGTCGGCCGGTCGGCGGCGAAGGTCAGGTCGTCGGCCAGGGCGGCGTCGATCTGACCCATCGCGGCGTTCATCCCCTCCTCCATACCCATCTCGAGGAGCTGCTCGAGTTCGGCGAGACTGGCGAAGTGGGTGGTGGTGCGCAGGCGCGAGCCGGTGTCGGTGGCCTCGAACCCGAACTCCATGCGCATCGACGGCAGGTCGGTGTTGGGTGTGCCGTCGTCGTTGCTGAAACCGTCGCGCACCTCGAACGAGCGTCCCTCCTCGACGGCGAGGAATTCCCAGTAGCCGCTGGAGCGGGTGTCGTCGGGGCCGGTCATGTAGTAGGTCGAGCGGCCGCCGGGGGTCAGGTCGTGGCGGTCGAAGGTGGCGGGCCAGCCGGGCGGGCCCCAGAACTGTTCGAGTTGGCGCGGGTCGGCGTACGCGTCCCACAGGCGCTGGAGAGGGACGGGAAAATCTGCGACGACGACGAGCGTCAGCGCCTCCCGATCCTTGTCCACAGAGGTGACGGGCATTGGGGGCCTCCCTGGGTGAGGCGGTTGCGGCGGCGCTGGCGCTGTCGCGATGAGGCTGTTGCGTTGGTGGTGGATCGGGAGTCGTTCTCTCAGATCCCGTGGGAACTGTGCATTTTCACGCTATGCCTGTCCGGTGGCGAGATCAACAGCTGCGCGAGCATTTCTCGGGACAGTTTTCTCCGGACCCGCGGGCGTCTTTCTCTGGACCCGCGGGCGTCCGACGCTGCTGTCCGGCACGATGGGCGTCATGGTCACGCCGTCCAACACCTCCGGTATCGCCAGGGCCACGGGTCGCCCCTGGGACGAGTGGGTCGCCCTCCTCGAGGAGGCGGGAGCCCGGGATCTCGGCCACACGGCCATCGCCAAGCTCACGCTCGAGTACATGCCGGACGCGGTGGAGCGGCGCGAGTGGTGGGCGCAGGGCACAGCGATCGCCTATGAGCAGCATGTCGGACTGCGGGTCCCGGGCCAGTCCTGCGACGGCGACTTCCAGTTCTCCACGTCGCGGACGGTGGCCGGCGACAAGGATCAGGCGCTCGCGGCATGGCTGCGGGTCATCGACGCTCGCGAGGAGTTCGGCGGCGTGCCGGTCGAGGCCCCCGCCGCCACGTCGCGCACGGAGAAGTGGCGCTACTGGCGGGTTCCGCTGGCCGACGGCACGCGCGTTGCGGTGAACATCAGCGACAAGCCGGGCGGCAAGGCCTCGGTGGGCGTGAACCACACGAAGCTGGACTCGGCCGTGGCGATCGAGTTCTGGCGCCCGATCTGGAAGGCCCTCCTCGCCCGACTCTGACCGACCGGACCCGCCCCGCCGCCAGTGCCCGGCACTCGCGCTCGCCATCCGTGCCCGCGCTGCCGCACCGCGCCACCCGCCCGCCGCGTCGCGGTGCTCGCCCCGCCCGCCGCGCCGCAGTGCTCGCCCCGCCCGCCGCGCCGCCCGCCGCGGGGTGTGCATCATCATTGGGCCAATCTGGGTGCATAACCCCCGGCCGCACGAGCACGTCGAGTGCACAACCCGAGTCGGGTGCATAACCCCCAGCCGCACGAGCACGTCGAGTGCACAACCCGGCCGGCGCGGCGGGCAGCGGGCACGCGGCAGCGGCGGCGGCGGCGGCAGCGGGCGGGTTCAGACGGGCTAGTTCAGGCCGGCGTAGGAGTGCAGGCCGGAGACCACGATGTTGATGAAGAACAGATTGAACACCAGAACCACGAAGCCGGCGATGTTGATCCACGCCGCCCGCTTCGGGC
>CAYFRF010000045.1:0-10490 GCA_964345415.1 uncultured Microbacter sp.
GCAGGTCACCCACACCGAGGTGCAGGTTGATCTTGGCGGGCGCGACGGCCGTCACGGCGCGGGCGGGGACTGGGGACACGCGCTCCAGCGTAGTCGCGACAGGCGCCGAGACCCTTCTCCCCGGCCGCGGCGGCCGCGCGCGGTGGGCGCGATCACCCCGCGGTGCCCGCCCAGAGCACCCCGGCCAGCGCGATTCCGGCCACCCACACGGTCGCGGCGCCGGCGAGCAGGAACGGCCCGGCGCCGACGCGGCGCAGCGAGGCCACGCGCACGCCGGTGCCGAGGGCGAACATGGCCGCGGTGAGCAACGCGGTCTGTGCACCGCCCGCGATCTCCAGCGCGGGTGGCGGGACGAGCCCTGCCGACCGCAGCGCCACGCAGGCGAGGAATCCGACGATGAACAGCGGCACGAGCGGCGGCCGACGCGTTCCGGCCTCGGCGGCGATCCGGCGCTGCCGCAGGCTCACCGCCGCCACCACGGGGGCGAGCATGAGGACCCGCGCGAGCTTGACCACCACGGCCACGGCCAGCGCGGTCCCGCCGATCGCCCCGCCGGCCGCGACCACCTGCGCGACCTCGTGGACCGACGCGCCGGCCCACATCCCGGCCGCGGCGTCCGACAGTCCGAGCCAGTGCGCCGCGAGCGGCACGGCGGGGATCATGAGCGTCCCGAAGATCACCACGAGCGCAACAGCTGTAGAGACCTCCTCCTCGTCGGCCTCCACCACGCCGTCCACGGCCGCGACCGCCGCCGCGCCGCAGATCGAGAACCCGCAGGCGATGAGCACCCGCTGCGTCCAGCCGATGCCCAGCGCGCGCCCGGCGTAGAGGGTGCCGGCGACGCCGAGCGCCACCACCGTGACGACGACGACGATGACCCGCCACCCCAACCCCAGGATGTCGCCCAGCACGAGGTTCATCCCGAGCAGTGCGATGCCGATCCGCAGCAGCGAGCGCGAGGCCACGGTGACCCCCGGACCGGCGGCAGCAGGAACCCGGGCCAGGTTGGCGAGCACGGCGCCGAGCACGATCGCGAGCAGGAGCGGACTCAGCGCCGGCAGGCGGGGGCTCATCGCGGGCAGGAGCTGGCCGAGCCCGATCGCCGCCGCGGCCCCGGCCGCGCACAGGGCGAGACCGGGCAGGGCGCCCCGCACCGGGCCCCGCACGGGGCTGTGCAGGGGTTGCTGCACGGGAGGCTGCGCGACGGCACTGGTGGTCATGGTTCCCAGTCTCGGCCTCCCGCACCGCCGCCGGTAGCCCCGAGTTCAGCATCCACCTATATCAGCACAATATGGTGGGGCCACCAGGCATATGATTGGCACATGACCCAGAGGTGGCCCGACCTGCTCGTCCTGGAGTTGCTCACCGGCGTGGACGACCACGGCAGCCTGAGCGCCGCCGCCCGCGCGGCGGACGTGGCCCAGCCCAACGCGAGCCGCATGATCAAGCAGCTCGAGCAGCGCCTGGGCACCCCGCTTCTGGAACGGCGGACGACCGGGGCCACGCTCACCCCGCACGGGCGGGTGCTCGTGCACTGGGCGCGGAAGGTGCTCGAGGACGCCAGCAAGTTGATCGAGGTGGCCGAGGGCCTGCGCAGCGAGCGCGCCGCGGAGCTGACGGTGAGTGCGAGCATGACCGTGGCCGAGCACCTGCTCCCCCGCTGGCTGGGTCGGCTCCGGGCCGAGCAGCCCGAGGTGGGTCTGCACCTGAACGTGCGCAACTCGGTGCGGGTGTTCGAGGAGGTCGCCGAGGGCGCGTGCGACGTGGGGTTCGTGGAGTCCCCGACCGTCCCGCCCGGGCTGCACTCGACGACCGTCGCGGCGGACCGGCTCGTGGTGGTGGTCCCGGCGGGCCACCCGTGGACCCGGCGGCGCCGGCCGCTCACCGTGGCCGAGCTCGCGGCGACCCCGCTGATCGTGCGCGAGCCCGGCTCCGGGACGCGGACGACCCTGGATGTGGCGTTGCAGGAGTACGAGCGGGCGGCGCCGCTGGTGGAGCTGGGCAGCGCGGCGGCGGTCCGCACGAGCGTACTCGGGGGGATGGGCCCGGCGGTCATGTCGACCCTCGCGGTGTCGGGAGAGGTCCGGGACAGCACTCTCAAGGTCATTCCCGTGGAGGGGCTGGACCTGTCCCGCCGGCTTCGGGCGGTGTGGCGGCCACCGCGTCAGCTCAGCGGCCCGGCGGGCGACCTGGTGACGATCGCCCGGCGGGAGCAGCGCGTCGCGGCCCCGGAACGGACTGAGCTGGACTGAGCCGGCGCGAGGGCGCGGCGCCCACGGGCCACGGGCCCCACGGGCGCGGGCACCGGCGGCAGGCGCCACTGGGGTCAGGCCCGCCCGATCCCCAGCCTGTGCGCCGCCTCGGCGATGCGCACGAAGTCGGCCGTGGTGAGCTGCTCGCCGCGCGCCTTGGGGTCCACGTCGGCGGCGACGAGCGCCTCCTCGGCGCGGACGCCGGAGCCCGCCCAGCCGGACAGGGCGGCGCGCAGGGTCTTGCGTCGCTGCGCGAAGGCGGCGTCCACCACCGTGAACACGCGGCGCCGGTGCTCGGCGCTCATGTCCCACGGCGCCTCGTCGTACCGGTCGATCCGCACGAGCCCGGACTCGACGTTGGGCACGGGCCAGAACACGTTGCGCCCCACCACGCCGGTGCGGCGGACGGTGCCGTAGAAGCCGGCCTTGACGCTGGGGACGCCGTAGACGCGCGATCCGGGTGCGGCGGCCAGGCGGTCGGCCACCTCGAGCTGCACCATCACCAGCGCGGTGCGCAGGGTGGGCACCTCGGCGAGCAGGTGCAGCAGAACGGGCACGGAGACGTTGTAGGGCAGGTTGGCCACGAGCGCGGTGGGCGCGGGCTCGCCGAGATCGGCGGCGGTCACGGTGAGCGCGTCGGCGCCCACGACGGTCAACGCGCCGGCCAGCTCGGGCGCCCGCTCGGCGACGGTGCGGGGCAGCCGCTCGGCCAGGACGGGGTCGATCTCCACGGCCACCACCCGGCCGGCGGCATCCAGCAGCGGCAGGGTCAGCGAGCCGAGGCCGGGCCCGACCTCCACCACGGTGTCGGCGGGCCCCACACCGGAGGCCACGACGATGCGCCGCACGGTGTTGGCGTCATGGACGAAGTTCTGGCCGAGGGTCTTGGTGGGCTTGATGCCCAGTTCCCCGGCGAGGGCGCGGACCTCGTGCGGACCCAGCAGTTCGGCCAGGCCGCGGAACTGTTCGGAGATCCCGCCGCCGTCCGGCTGGGAGCCCGGGTCGACGATGCTCAGCGCAGCCCCAGCCGTGCGGTGCAGGCGGGCCAGGCGCCCCAGCCCTGTGAGGCCTGGACCTTCTCGGCGATCGCGATCTGCTGCTCGCGGGTCGCCAGGTGTGCGCTGGGCGCGTACTGGGTGCCGCCGTGTCCGGCCCAGGTCTGCGGGTGGAACTGCAGGCCGCCGGAGTAGCCGTTGCCGGTGTTGATGGCCCAGTTGCCGCCGGACTCGCACTGCGCGATGGAGTCCCAGATGCCGCCGCGCGACGACTGCGGGACCGCCGGCTTGGGCTTGGTGCCCACGGCCACGAGGGCCGGGGTGGGCTCGGCCAGGACGGTCTCGGCGCCACGCTCGCGGGCCGTCTCCACGCCGTTGACGCGGGTGACGGTGTAGGTGACCTCGCGCTCACCGGGGGTGCCGGGGTCGGTGACGGCGCGCTCGCCCTCGTACGCCTCGGGGTCCTCGGTGGTCTCCTCGGGCGGGGCGATGGGCTCGGTGACAGTCTCGTCGACTGTGGTCACGCGGGTGACGGTGATCTGGGTGCCGGGCTCAGCGGGGGCGTCCACGGCGGGCTCGACGGTGTCCTGCGCGCCGAGTGTGATGCCGGCGCGGGCGAGGAACTCGCCGACGGTGCCGCCGGGCGAGGCCAGCGGGGTGGCGGGGCCACCATTGTCGGACACCAGCAGCTCGCGGGGGGTCACCACGGAGATGGTGGCGCCGTCCAGCGGGACCTCGGCGTCGATGCGGGGGCTGACGTAGCTGCGCGGCGGGACGTCACCACGCTCGGCCACCAGGTCGGCGACGGTGGTGGCGGTGGTCCAGACCTCCTCGGTGCGGCCGTCCACCTCGAGGGTGACGGGCCGGGCGCGCTGGAGGGTCACCGTGTCGCCGTCCCCGAGCCGCTCGCCGGGGGCGGTGACCACGTCGCGCTCGTCGACCGAGTACCCGGCCTCCTCGAGCGCGGCGCGGACGTCGGATTTGAAGGTCACCAGTTCGACGGTCGCGCCGTCCACCTCGAGGGTGTACTGGGTGCGCTGGTCCATCACCGCGACACCGCCCACCACGAGGGTGGTGAGCATGCCGGCCACCGACCACCGCAGCAGTGCGGAGCGGGACTGGTGGATCCGGTTGACGGGGTCGAGCAGGCCTGTGTTTCCCTGGGGGGTGTCGGTGCCCGTGGTCTCGGTCCGTGCGTCGTCAGCCACTTGTCGGTTCTCTCCTCGCATCGCGCGCACGCCCGTTCCGGGCGCGCACGTTTCATCACGGTAGCGTAACGAGATGGGTGGTGGAGGGCAACGTGATACCCCTGACATGCGACGACGACGAGGACCACCGATCACATTCCGTTACATTTGCCCCGTGATTCACTCCAATCACACCGCTGGTGGGTAGGCCGACAGCGGCGGAGCCTCCTCACACACCCAGACCGAAGACGCTGCGCGCGGTGTCGGCGAGCTCGGCGACGAGTTCCTCCGGGCTCTGCCCGCGCACCTCGGCCACGGCGCGGGCCGTGTAGCCCACCAGGCCGGGCTCGTTGCGGGCCCCGCGGAACGGTTCGGGGGCCATGTAGGGGGCGTCGGTCTCCACGAGCAGCTGCCCGGCCGGAGCCAGACGGGCCGCCTCACGCAGGTGCTCGTTGGCCTTGAACGTCACGTTCCCCGTGAAAGAGAGAACATAGCCGCGGTCCAGCGCCTCCCGGGCGACCTCCAGCGGTGAGGAGAAGCAGTGCAGCATCACGGCCGGGACACCCGAGTCCGGGCCCGCCACCTCCGCGAGCACGCGCATCAGGTCGGCGTCGGCCTCGCGGTTGTGGATCATCAGGCACTTGCCCAATTCGGCTGCCAGCCCGGCATGCCACCGCAGAGACTCCTCCTGCTCGGCCGGCTCGGCGCAGCCGTCCATCTTCCCCACCCAGTAGTGGTCCAGGCCGGTCTCCCCCACCGCCACCACGCGCGGGTGGGCGGCCAGCTCGGCCAGCCTCGCACGGACGGCCGGACCGGTCTGCGGGTCGGTGACCTCACGGGCCCGGGTCGGGTGCACGGCGACCGCCGCGTAGACGCGCTCGTCGGCCTCGGCGGCGGCCACCACGGCCTCCGACTCCGCCAGGTCGTCGCCCACCGTCACCATCGCCGCCACCCCGGCCAGTGCGGCGCGGTCGGCGGCGGCCCGCACCTCGTCCGCGGTGCGGTGTCCGCACGAGTACAGGTGCGTGTGGGCGTCCACGAGCCCGGGCAGGGGCTCGGGCAGGACCGGGGTCGGGCGGGGCTTGCGCTTACCCATCGGCCGGATCAGCCGTCCTGCTGGACCGGGGCCCACTCGGGGCCGGTCTCGGCCAGCTCCGGGTCGACCTTGGCGAACAGCGGGGTGGGCTTGGCCAGCGGGGTCCCGGGGACGATCTCGGTGCGCGCCCAGCGGGCCTGCTCCGCAGCGTAGTCGCCCATGATCACCGGGTACTGGTGGCCAGCCTCGGGCACGCCGACGCCCGCCACCTCGACGGGCATGTCGTCGATGACCTCGTGGATCTGCGGCGCGGCCGCCCAGATGCCCTCGCCGCCGATCGCGCCGTGGATCTGCTGCGCGGCCGACGGCATGAACGGGGTGAGCATCGTGTTGGCGTCGGAGACCACCTGCAGAGCGGTGTGCAGGACCGTGCCGAGCCGGTCGCGCTGCTCGGGGTCCTTGGCGAGCTTCCAGGGCTCGGTGGCCGCGATGTAGCGGTTGGCGGCGCCCACGATACGCATCGCCTCGGTGACCCCGGCCTTGAAGCGGGACTGGCCGAGGTGCCCGCCGATCGTGTCGAACGCGGCATGGGCCTCGCGAAGGAGCTCGGCGTCCACGTCGGCCAGGGTTCCCGGGCGCGGGATCTCGCCGAAGTTCTTGTGCGCCATGGACACGGTGCGGTTGACGAGGTTGCCCCAGCCACCCACCACCTCGGCGTTGGTGCGGCGGACGTACTCGTCCCAGGTGAAGTCGGTGTCCTGGTTCTCCGGCCCGGCCACGGCGATGAAGTAGCGCAGCGCGTCGGGACCGAACTCCTCCAGGAAATCGCGGACGTAGATCACCACGCCGCGTGAGGAGGAGAACTTGGAGCCAGACATGGTGAGGAACTCGCTCGAGACCACCTCGGTGGGCAGGTTGAGCGCACCCAGCGGACCCGGCTCCCCGCCCTTCGCGCCCCGGCCGTCGTAGCCGAGCAGCTCGGCCGGCCAGATCTGCGAGTGGAAGGTGATGTTGTCCTTGCCCATGAAGTAGTGGGACACGGCCTCCGGGTCGGTCCACCACCGGCGCCACGCCTCGGGCTCGCCGGAGCGCCACGCCCATTCGATCGAGGCGGACAGATAGCCCACCACGGCGTCGAACCACACGTACAGCTTCTTGTCGCCGCGGTCCTGCCAGCCCTCCACCGGGATCGGGATTCCCCAGTCGATGTCGCGGCTCATCGCCCGCGGACGCAGGTCCTCGAGCAGGTTGAGCGAGAACTTGAGCACGTTGGGACGCCAGTCCTTGCGGCCCTTGAGCCAGTCCCCCAGCGCGTCGGCCAGGGCCGGCAGGTCGAGGAACCAGTGTTCGGTCTCGATGAACTTCGGCGTCTCGCCGTTGATCTTGGAGACGGGGTTCTTCAGATCCGCCGGGTCGAGCTGGTTACCGCAGTTGTCGCACTGGTCGCCACGCGCCCCGTCATAGTCGCAGATCGGGCACGTGCCCTCGATGTAGCGGTCCGGCAGTGTGCGGCCGGTGGAGGGGCTCACCGCACCGGTGGTGGTCTTGGCGACCATGTAGCCGTTGCGGTAGAGGCCCTTGAACAGCTCCTGCACCACCGCGTAGTGGTTGCGCGTGGTGGTGCGGGTGAACAGGTCGTAGCTCAGCCCGAGCCCGGCCAGGTCCTCGACGATCACCCGGTTGTACCGGTCGGCGAGTGTCTGCACCGGCACCCCCTCCTTCTCCGCCTGGACCAGGAGGGGGGTGCCGTGCTCGTCGGTGCCCGAGACCATGAGCACGTCGTTGCCGGCCATGCGCTGGTACCGGGAGAAGACGTCCGACGGTACGCCGAACCCCGAGACGTGTCCGATGTGCCGGGGGCCGTTCGCGTACGGCCATGCGACCGCGGTGAGGACTGTCTTCGCCATGACTACAGACTAGGTGGTCGCCGCCCCGTCGCCCGAGGAGGTGGTGCCCCCGTCGGTGGCGGCCGTCTCCGCGGCGGCCTGTCCGATGGTCTCCGCGCCGGTCGCGCCACCGGCCGACCCGGCATCTCGGGCGGCCACGATCCGGTCCTGCTCCGACTTCGGCAGGGCGTAGATCTTCTCGGTGATGAACGGGTCGCGGGTCAGGCTCTTCATGATGGACATGCACATGAACGCCAGGACCACCACGAACGGCGAGGCCGCGATGATCGTGAGGCTCTGCAGGCTCGACAGGGCACTGTCCGGCTCGCCCTCACGCAGGCCCGGCAGCAGCATCAGCACGGCCACGCCCGCCGTGAGCGAACCCCACAGCACCACGATCGAACGCTTGGGGTCCTCGGCACCGTGCTCGGACATGGAGGCCATGATGATCGACGCCGAGTCGGCGCCGGTGATGAAGAAGATCGCCACCAGCACGATCGCCAGGAACGACAGCAGCCCGGTGAGCGGCAGGTGCTCGAACAGCGCGAACAGCTGGACCGTGGGGTCGCCGTCGCCGTAGATGCTCTCGCCCTTGAGCTCCAGGTCCAGGGCCGCACCGCCCAGCACCGAGAACCACACGATGCTCAGCGCGCTCGGCACCACCAGGACGCCGATCACGAACTCGCGGATCGTGCGGCCGCGCGAGATGCGGGCCAGGAACATGCCGACGAAGGGCGACCAGGAGATCCACCACGCCCAGTAGAAGACCGTCCACCCGGACAGCCACTCGCCGGCGGTGCCGTCGGCGCTGGCGCCGGTGCGCGAGGCCATGGAGAAGAAGTTGGAGAAGTACGCGCCGATCGAGGTGGGGATGAGGTCCAGCATGAACACGGCCGCACCCGAGGCGACGAGGATGAACACGACCATGACGATCGCCAGGATCATGTTGACGTTCGACAGCAGCTGGATGCCGCGCGAGATTCCACTGACAGCCGAGGCGACGAAGCACAGTCCCAGCACCACGATGATCCCGATGACAATCGCGACGCTCCCGCCGGAGATCGTGCCGGTCTCGGCGAGTCCGGCCTGGATCTGCAGCGCGCCCAGTCCGAGCGAGGCGGCGGTGCCGAAGACGGTCGCGAAGATCGCGAGGATGTCGAGCACCTTGCCCTGCCAGCCCTCGGCCCGCTTCTTGCCGATGAGGGGCACGAACGCACTCGAGACGAGATGCCGCCCGCCGTAGCGGTACGCCGTCAACGCGAGTGACAGGCCCACCACCGCGTAGACGGCCCAGGCGTGGGCCGTCCAGTGGAAGGTGGTGGTGGCCATGGCGGTGGTCACGCCCTCCCGGGCCCCGGGCGGGGTCTCACGGTAGTGCGCGAGCGGCTCACTGACGCCGTAGAACATCAGACCGATGCCCATGCCGGCGGCGAACATCATCGAGATCCAGCTGGAGGTGCGGAACGTCGGCTGCTCGCCGTCCCTGCCCAGCCGGACGTTGCCGTACTTGCTGAACGCCAGCCACAGGACAAACACGACGAACGCCGTGGCCGCCAGGATGAACAGCCAGTCCACGCTGGTGGCGGTCCAGCCGAAGGCCGCGGCGGCCGCCGACTGGAAGGAGTCGGTGAACACCAGTCCCCAGATCAGCACCAGGCCGATCAGGACCAGCGCGGGCACGAACACGCCCATGCTGAGCCCGTCTGGCGGTGGCGCATCCTCGGCCGGAGGGGACTGCGAGGTCTTCTCTGCGTTGATGGTCACGAGTCCACCTGTAGCACGTTCCGGGCACCCGACGGCGGGTTTGCGCCGATCACACCCGGGCCCCGACTGGACCGGGCGGGCCCGTATCTGCCACGTTTAGAGGGTGCACACCTGGGCGGAGATGCCGCCGGATCCGCTCCGCGTCCTGAACGCCTGCGCGCGCCGCGCCGCCCGGGAGGGACTGCCCCCGCCGGCCGCTCTGTTCGGGGACTGGCTCGGCGCCGCCGCCGTGATCGCCCCGTCGGTCGACCTGCAGCCCGTGGGTCCCGACCAGGTCTTCCGTGGCGCCCACGGGGTGGACGATGTCGTCGTCGTCCCTTCCACCTCGTCCCCCACGCCCGCCTACACGCTCGGCTTCCGCTCCTTCCCCGACGTCCCCCCCGGCGCCCGGCGACACCTGCCCGAGGCGGTGTCCGGGCGCGCCGACGGACTGCTCCTGCTGGGCCACGACGGCCGGTGGTCCGCGCGGGGCGACGTGCCCTCACCGCGCGACCTGGGTGTCGCGCCGGTGGGGAGCGGCGACCAGACCCACGACAACGACGACAACGACGACGACAACGCCGCCGAGGCAGCCACTCTCACGTGGACCGCCCCGGATCGGCAGGCACACCACGCGGCCGTCACGGCGTGCCTCGAGGCGATCCGGGACGGCGAGATCTACCAGGCCTGCCTGTCGACCCGACTGGACGGGCAGCTCCACGGCGAACCGATCGCCCTGTTCAGCCGGCTGTGGCGGCAGACCCGGGCCCGGCGCGCGGCGTTCCTGGCCGGGCCGTGGGGGGCGGTGGTGTCGATGTCGCCGGAGACCTACCTCAGCCGGCGCGGCCGCGACGTGCACTCCTGCCCCATCAAGGGCACGCTGCCGCGCTCCGCCGACCCGGCGTTGCTGCGGGCGTCGGTCAAGGACGTGGCCGAGAACATCATGATCGTCGACCTGGTCCGCCACGACCTGGGCCGCACCGCCGACGTGGGCTCGGTGACCGTGCCCGAACTGCTCACCGTCCACGAGGCGCCCGGCGTGTGGCACCTCGTCTCCACCGTCGCCTCACGCACCGGCGTCAGTCACGAGGAACTGGTCGAGACCACCTTCCCGCCCGCCTCCGTCACCGGCACGCCCAAGCAGCGGGCGCGCGAGTTGATCGCCGGCTGGGAGCCCCGGGCCCGTGGGCTGCACTGCGGCGCGATCGGGATCGCCGGGCCGGGTGAGCTCGAACTGGCCGTGGCCATCCGCACGCTCGAGATCTCCCCCGACGGGCGCTGCGAGTTCGGCGTGGGCGGCGGCATCACGATCGACTCGCAGCCGGGTGCCGAGTGGGACGAGTGCGTGCACAAGGCGGCGTTCACGTGGGGCGGTGGGCCGGCGCCCTGGT
>CAYFRF010000045.1:10590-20665 GCA_964345415.1 uncultured Microbacter sp.
CGCCCTCGAGCACCACCACGATCTCGCCCAGGACCCCCTCGGCAGTACGCTCGGCCAGTTCGGCGAGCGTCCCGCGCAGGACCTCCTCGTAGGTCTTGGTCAGCTCGCGACACACCGCGGCCCGACGGTCCGGCCCCAGCACCTCGGCGGCCTCGGCGAGGGTGTCCGCCAGCCGGTGGGGCGACTCGAAGAACACGCAGGTGCGCTCCTCGGTGGCCAGCCGGGCCAGCCACGTCCGGCGCCGACCGCCCCGGCGCGGCGGGAAACCGTCGAAGCAGAAGCGGTCCACCGGCAGGCCGCTGAGCACGAGCGCGGTGGTGACCGCGGACGGCCCCGGCAGGCACGTGACCGGCAGCCCCGCTTCGATGCAGGCCACCACCAGCGAATACCCCGGGTCGGACACCGCGGGCATCCCGGCGTCGGTCACCACGGCCACCACATCGCCCGCACGGACGCGGTCGAGCAGCTGCGGGACCCGGCCGGCCTCGTTGTGCTCGTAGAAGCTCATCACGCGGCCACCGATGGTCACCTCGAGCGCCGCCGCCAGCGAACGCAGGCGCCGCGTGTCCTCGGCCGCCACCACGTCAGCGGTCTCGAGCACGCGGCGGAGTCGGTCCGAGGCATCGCCCGGGTTCCCGATGGGGGTGGCCGCCAACACGACCTGTCCGGACGTCATGGACTCCACCTTATCCCCGGCTGCTCGCCGGGCCCCCACTATGCTCGCCCTGTGACCTCGACCTCCGGCGTGCGCTCTCCCGGCCGCCCACTCCCCGCGCCGGACACCGGCCCCGTCGAGACCACCCGCGATCTGATCGTCACCGGTGTGATCCTGCTGCTCGCGTTCGTCTCCCGCTTCTGGGGTCTGGCCTCGGCCACCGACGCCGGCACCCCGATCTTCGACGAGAAGCACTACGCCCCCCAGTCGTACAACATCGCGCAGCTGGGCATCGAGGAGAACCCGGCGTACGGGCTGGTCGTGCACCCGCCCGTGGCCAAGCAGATCGAGTCGATCGGCGGGATGCTGTTCGGCTACACGCCGATGGGCTGGCGGTTCACGGCCGCGATCTGCGGCGTGTTGGTGGTCCTCATGGTCATGCGGATCACGCGCCGGCTCACCCGTTCCACGCAGCTCGGGTTCATCGCCGGGCTGCTGCTGTGCCTCGACGGGGTCACCTTCGTCACCTCCCGCATCGGGATGCTGGACATCTACCAGGTGCTGTTCGTCACCGCCGCCGCCGGCGCCCTGCTGGTGGACCGCGACCAGATGCGCGCGCGGATGCACCGCGCCGCCCTCGAGGGACGGCTGCACCTGTCGGACCTGGGGCCGCGGCTCGGCTTCCGCTGGTGGCGCTTCACCGCCGGCGTCATGCTGGGCCTGTCGCTCGGCGTCAAGTGGTCGGGCCTGTACTTCATCGCGTTCTTCGGCGTGATGAGCGTCGCCTGGGACTGGGCGCTGCGCAGCCGCTACGGGATCCGCAGACCGCTGGCCGGGATGCTGGTGCGGGATGCGACACCGGCGTTCCTCAGCCTGGTGATCTGGCCGGCGATCCTCCACTTCTTCACCTGGTTGCCCTGGTTCGCCGGCGAGAACTCGGTGTACCGGCACGCGGTGGGCGCGAAGGTCGAGGACTCCTGGGTGCCCGACGCCATCCAGTCGTGGCTGTACTACCAGTCGTCTGTTCTGGACTTCCACTCCTCGCTGACCACCTCGGCGGGCAACCGGCACCCGTGGGAATCCAAGCCGTGGACCTGGCCCATGAGTCTGCGGCCGATGCTCTACTACATCGAGCAGGGCGAGGAGGTCGCCGGCTGCGGGGAGACGTCCTGCATCCGCGCGATCATGCTCGTGGGCACGCCCGCCATCTGGTGGCTGGCGATCCCGGTCCTGGCGTGGGCGTTCTGGCGGGCCGTGATCTGCCGGGACGGACGGTATGTGTTCCCGCTCGTCGGGTACGCCGCCGGCTACCTGCCGTGGTTCTTCCAACACGACCGTCAGATGTACTTCTTCTACGCCGCCGTGATGGTGCCGTTCTTCGTCATGATGGTCGCGCTCGTCCTCGGCGAGGTGGCCGGCAAGGCCACCGACCCGCCCCGCCGCCGGATCATCGGACGCGCGATCGTCAGCCTGTATCTGGCTCTGGTCGTGGTGAACTTCATCTACATGCTGCCGATCCTGGCCGGCACCCCCATCACCCAGACCGAGTGGAACCTGCAGCTCTGGCTGCCCTCCTGGCGCTGACCCCGCCGCCGATCGGGGCCCCCACCGAGCGATCGCCCCTGTTGCCGACCAGGTTTCGCCAGTAGCGTCGTGTCGTGAACGAGCTATCCATACCCTTTCCAGACCTCGCGATGTCCGACGCGACGCAGGAATGGCTGGTCGAGAAGCCGGTCATGATCGTCGTCTACCTGCTGCTGGCGCTGGTGGTGCGCTGGCTGCTGCACCGGGGCATCGACCGTGTGACCGTCCCCGCCGCCGACGGCCGGCAACCCCGCCTGTGGCCGCGCCGGGGCAGGAGCGACGACCCCTCCCCGAGCGTTGAGCTGGACCACCACGGCCTCCGGGAGGATCCCGACCGTGAGGTGAGCGCCGACGAGAGCGGCGGCCTGACCGCCGAGAGTCTCAAGAAGAGCAACCGCCGCCGTCCCACCGAGCAGGCGCGGACAGACCGTCGCCGCGCGGAACGCCGCGCGCAGCGGATGGCGACGATCGGCTCGGTGCTCAAGTCACTGGTGTCCTTCGTCGTCCTGGTGTGGGTCGTGTTGCAGACCCTGGCCATCCTCGGGGTGAACGTCGCCCCGTTCATCGCCTCCGCCGGGATCGTCGGCGTGGCACTGGGCTTCGGCGCCCAGACCCTCGTGCGCGACTTCCTCTCGGGACTGTTCATGCTCTTCGAGGACCAGTACGGCGTGGGCGACTGGGTGGACGTGGGCGAGGCCGAGGGCACCGTCGAACACGTCGGGCTGCGGATCACCTCGCTGCGCGACCTGCACGGCACGCTCTGGTACTGCCGCAACGGCGACATCCAGCGCGTCGGCAACTACAGCCAGGACTTCGGCGTGGCATTCCTGGAGATCCCGGTGTCCTACAGCGCGGACGTGGACCGGGCCTGCAGCGTGGCGATCGAGACCGCGAAGCAGGCCGCGCAGGAGGAGCCGATCCGCTCGAACCTCATCTCCGGGCCGGAACTCCAGGGCGTCAACGAGATGGGCGCCGACAGCTGGTCGCTGCGGATGACGGCGGTGACCCACGCGAACATGCAGTGGGCCACCGAACGCGAGCTGCGCCGGCGACTGCGCAACGCCTTCGACGAAGCGGGCATCGCCGCGCCCTACCCGGAGGGACTGCCGGTGTCGCCGATGCGGGCCATGTCCACGGACTGACCCGGCGCGCGGCCACGCGCCGGCAGACCTCCGGCACGTGGCCGCACACTGCCGCACGTGGCCGGGTGTCCCGTCAGCCGCCCAGCACCCTGTCGATGCTGAACCGCCCGGCCCCGACCGCGGCGACCAGCAGCGCCCCCACACCGAGCGCCACCACGAGCTCCCACCCGTTCTGGCTGATGAAGGGGCCGTGGGTGGCGTGGACGAAGTAGAACGCGCCGGCCATGTCCGCACCGAGCAGGATGCCGGCCAGCGGGGTGAGGATGCCGGCGATGAGGGCGATCCCGGCCACCAGTTCGACCCCGGCCACGATCGCGGCGGTGACGTGCGGTTGCGGCACCCCGTAGGCGGCGAACTGCTCCCCCACCCGGGTCAGGCCGAGGGTGAAGAACTTCTGCCAGCCGTGCGCCACGAAGACGACCCCCAGACCGATGCGGGCGAGGAGGATCGCCGCATCGGTGAGGGTTTCCATGCCCCTCACGGGAGGACGCCCTGCGCCGCCTTGTTGATCTTGCGGGCGATGAGCTTCATCGCCAGTGTGTACGCCGGCGGTGCGAACTTCTGGGCGGCGAAGGCCAGGCGGATGTCCGGGGAGGTGTAGATGAGGTAGCGCCCCTTGCGCACGCCCTCGAGCATCGACTGCGCCGCCTCGTCCGGGGTCACGGCGTGACGCTGGAACTGTGCTGCGGTCCTGGCCACCTCGGGGTCGGAGCGGTCCACGCCGGCGATCTCGATCGTGCCGACGAGCGGGGTGTCCACGGCGCCGGGGCAGACCAGGTGCACGCCGATGTCGTACGGCGCCAGGTCGAAGCGCAGGACCTCGGCGATCCCGCGGATACCGAACTTGGCGGCACTGTAGGCGGCGTGCCAGGGCAGCCCCAACAGGCCGGCGGCGGAGGAGACCATGACCAGTGCGCCCGGTTTGCGGGCCGCCATCATGGCGGGGATGAAGGCCTCGATCACGTGGATGGTGCCCATGAGGTTGACCTCGACCATGGACCGCCAGATGCGGTGTTCCAGCACATCGGGGCGGCCCCAGGCCGAGTTTCCGGCCACGTGGAAGATCGCGTCCGGCACGCCGTGCTCGGCGATGGTCTGCTCCCCGAACGCGGTCACCGCCTCGTGATCGGTCAGGTCGAGCGGCTCGACCGCCCGCACGGCCCCGCCGTTGTCCCGACACTCCTGCGCAGCGGCCTCCAGCCCCTCGGCGTTGAGGTCGGTCAGCACCAGCCGTGCTCCCTCACCGGCCAGCCTCACGGCCGTCGATCGTCCGATCCCGCTGGCCGCGCCGGTGACGACGCACAGTGCGCCCTGGTAGTCCTTGATCCTCCGCCTCGACATGAGGTCCCCTGTCCCGGGCCCGGGTCGACTGGGCGGGCCGCTGGTGTCCCACCGTAGCGGCCCACCCGCCCCCGCGAGGGGATGTCGCCGGGCCCGGGCAGGCCTTCTGCGCCGCCCCGGGCCCGTCAGGCCCCGGTGCGCTCCGGGACCGCCGGGACGTGCTCGCGGAGGACGCAGCGACTGCCCTTGTAGATGGTGGCCATGCAGCGGTTGCAGTGCACGCACAGGGACCGGGTCCGCTCGTCGGCCTGCAGCTTGAGCGGCAGGTCCGGCTCGCGCAGCAGGCCGCGGGCCATGGCGACGAACTCGAACCCGGACTCCATGGCGCGGTTGATGGACGGCCGGTCCACGATCCCGCCGAGCAGCATCATGGGCATCGTCACCGCCTCGCGGATCTGGCGGGCGTCGTCGAGCATGTAAGCGTCCGTGTACGGGTAGGTCTTGAACATCTTGGGCCCGACGACCTTCATGCCAGCCCGGATGACGGGCGGCTGGGTGGCGGCGAACTCGGCGAGCGGCGCCTCGCCCTTGAACAGGTAGATGGGGTTGAGCAGGGAGCTGCCCACGGTCATCACCAGCGCGTCGGCGGAGCCGTCCTCCTCGATCCACTTGGCGACCTGCACGGCCTCGTCGATCCAGAATCCACCCGGGACGCCGTCGTCCATGTTGAGCTTGATCGTGACCGCGATCCGGTCCCCCAGGGCGTCGCGGATGGCGCGGCCGATCTGACGCGCGAAGCGGGCACGGTTCTCGAGCGATCCGCCGTAGGAGTCCTTGCGCTTGTTGAGCTTGGGGCTGAGGAACTCGCTCACGAGGTAGTTGTGCCCGAAGTGCACCTCGATCGCGTCGAACCCGGCCTCCGCGGCGCCGCGTGCCGCCCGGACGTGGTCGTCCACGATCCGCGCGATGTCGGCCTCGGTGCAGGCCTTGGTGATGGACAGGCCCGCGGGGGCGGCGATACGCGAGGGGCCCATGGGCTGTACACCGTTGGAGGTGGCGTTGGCCACCGCGCCGGCGTGGCCGATCTGGGCGGAGACGGCCGCGCCCTCGGCGTGGACCGCGTCGGTGAGCTTGCGCAGCATGCCCCCGTCGTCCATGCCCCAGTGGAAGCAGTGCTTGTCGGTACGGCCCTCGGGCGAGGTGGCGAGGTAGGCCACGGTGGACATACCCACGCCGCCGCGGGCGTACTCCACGTGGAAGTCGATGAGTTCCTGCGTGATGCGGCCCTTGGGGGTCCGCCCCTCGAAGGTGGCGGCCTTGACGATGCGGTTGCGCAGCGTGACGTTGCCGATCTTGCCGGGGCTGAACACGTCGGGGGTGGGGGTGCCGGGAGCGAGCGTCATAGACAGAACTGTAACCGTTTCAGTGACACCTGTCATGCCCTTTGTCCAGCGGTTATGCACCCAGTGCACGCCCAAACCGGAGCGGACTCACACTCACGTCATCTACCTGCGGGGCATAGGGTCACCTAACCATTCGCCCCGCGCACGATCTCCGGCCGGGACACGCCGGGATCAGGCCGCGGCGCCCAGCTCCACGAGCACGACACCGCATCCGATCATCGCGATCCCCGCACCCATCAACGGGGTCAGCGGTTCACGGAAGAGCAGTCGGCTGGCCACCGCGGCCAGCGCCACCCCGGCCGCCGTCCAGATGCCGTAGGCCACCCCGAGCGGCATCCCCGCGCGGAGGGTGAGGGACAACAGGGCGAACGCGGCCAGGTAGCCGGGCGCCACCGCGAGGTACCACCGACGGTCGTCGACCGCCTTACGCAGTGCGAGCGTCGCCGCGAGTTCACAGCCGATGGCGACGACGAGGTACAGCCACCCGGTCACGTGGCCCCACCCGCCTGCGCGCGAGCGCGTTGGGCGCCGAGTTCCACACACAGGACGCCGGCGATGATGACCGCGATCCCCACTCCCATCAGGGGGGTCAGTGTCTCGTCGAAGATCAGTGCGGACAGCACCGCGGTGAGCACCACCCCGGCGGCGCCCCAGATGCCGTAGGCCACCCCGAGCGGCATCCGGGCGCGCAGGGTCAGGGCGAGGAAGACGAACGCCCCCAGGTACCCGATCGCCACCACCGGGTACAACGCGGGCACGGTGAGTGCGCCCTTGAGGGACAGTGAGCCCGCCACCTCCAGCGCGATCGCGGCCGCGAGGAATCCCCAGCGCCGCGCCGGGGTGGCACCGTTGTCGGGGACGACGGAGCCGCCGCTGTCAGTCACAGGGCCCGACGGCACCCAGCGCGGACCGGACAGCGTCCCGCTCGTCACCCTCCAACGGGAGCACCGGCAGGTGCAGGCCCTCGGGGGTGACCTGACCGATCTCGGCGGCGATCGCGGACACGACCCGGTAACTGCCGAACCGGTCGAACAGGTCCCAGATCGGGTCCAGGCGCGCGGCCAGGCCAGTGGCCAGCTCGGCGTCCCCGGCCTGCGCGGCGCGGGTGATCTCCAGGCACGTCCGCGGGAACACGCCGGCGAGGACGCTGTACCAGGTGTCGCACCCCGCGAGCAGGCCACGGACGCCGGCCCGGTCGCCGCTGACACCGAGCCCCACCGGGGTGGAGATGTCCCCGCGCAGTCGCGCCAGGTCCGCGCAGGCACGGTCGAGGTCCTCGGCCACGGGCGGCAGCTTGATCGACACCACTCCCGGCAGCGTGCCGAGCTCGGCGAGCAGCTCGTGCGTGAACGTGAACCCGGTGGTCGCCGGGTTGTCGTAGATGACGATGGGCAGACTCGTCGCCTCGCTGACGCGGTGGACGAGAGCCCGGACCTCGGCGGGACGCAGGGGCTGGTAGCCGAGCGGCGGCAGCAGGACTCCTGCAGCACCCGCGGCCTCGGCATCCGCCACATGGCCGAGCACCGCACGGGTGGTCATGGCGCCGACCCCCACGATCACGGGCGTGGACCCGGCCGCGGCGACCGCCACCTGCGCGAGCGCCCGACGGTCCGGCCTGTCCAGATAGGCGTAGCCCCCCGTCGAGCCGAGCGCCCCGATCGCGTCGACCCCCGCAGCAGCCAATCGCCTGACCAACCGGCCGTACGCGACGAGGTCCGGTTTACCGCCGCGGTCGGGGCCGTCTCCGGTGAAAGGGGTCAGGGGAAATGCACTCAGCCCGGTGAACACGCATGACAGTATGCCCCTCGCGCCACAGCCGGGCGCCATCCGCACCGGCAACCGCACCCTCACCCCGCCCCACCCCCTGGAACCGCAATCGGCACAATCAATGCGAGCCGACCTGCCGAACCGCGCCGGTCGGGACACACGAGGAGCACCATGACCCGACCCGGCCGTCCACCCCTCTCCCCGGCCGGGCGCGTCTTCGCGATCGCCGCGTTCATCGAGGCGTTCACCTGGGCCGGACTACTGGTCGGGATGTACGTCAAGTACGTGCCCGAGACGACCGACGAGATCGTCTCGGTGTTCGGCGCCCTGCACGGCGGGATGCTGCTGGTGTACATCGCGGTGACGGTGTTCGTGGGATTCCGGCTCCGCTGGCGCTGGTGGGAGACCGCCCTGGCCCTGCTGGCATCCATCCCGCCGCTGGTCACGATCATCGTGGAGATCTGGCTCCGCCGCCGCGGAAAGCTCGCCGCACCCGCGGATAGGACCTCCGGGGCTCGACTAGCGTCGGGTGTATGAAACCCTCGTCGTCGTCGTCGTCGACCCCGTCCGGTCCCGAAGCGACGATGCACCCACCCGCCGCACCGCACCCGACACCCCGCCCGGCTGACGAGCGGACCCCGATCCAGCGGTCCCAACACTTCGAGCGGTTCACGGCGTGGCCCGTCTTCCTGGCCTCGATCCTCTTCGTCGGTGCGACCTTCGGACTGCTGTCCGGCTCGATCCACGACCCCGACCTCGTCCGCCTCACCCAGCTGGTCGCGGTGGTCGCCTACGCGCTGGTCCTCCTCGATTTCCTCATCCGGCTGGTACTCGCCCGCCACGCCGCCCGCGCCTTCTTCCGGCGCTACTGGTACGAGCTGGTGGGGCTGCTCCTGCCGCTGCTGCGCCCGTTCGTGATCATCGTCTACCTGTGGCGCCTGCCCTCGTTCCAACGCTCCGGCGCCACGCTGCGCGCGAGGCTGCTCATCACCACGTTCCTGTTCATGTTCATGTACGTGTATCTCGTCTCGTCGATCGTGTGGCTGGTCGAGCGACATGCGCCGGGCGCGAACATCGTCAACCTCGACGACGCCATCTGGTGGGGCTTCGCCACCCTGTCCACGGTCGGGTACGGCGACTTCGTGCCCATCACCGCCACCGGTCGGGTTCTCGCGGTGGGGCTGATGATCGGCGGGATCGCGATCGTCGGCACCACCACGGCGCTGATCGTGTCCGTGCTGAGTGAGCAGCTGAACCTGCGCCGCGACATGCTCGTCTCCCTGACCGGAGCGCAGCTGCCCGAGGACACGGACCCGAAGGCTTCCGAAGGGTGAGACCGGGGCCGGTGCCCCGAACGACGAAGGCCGCCCCCACCTGCTGTGGGAGCGGCCTTCCACTTTCCGTTGTGGAGCTAAGGGGAATCGAACCCCTGACCTTCTCGATGCGAACGAGACGCGCTACCAACTGCGCTATAGCCCCCCGCGAACCCTTGCGGACCGCGGTGCCGCTCTCTCGAGCAGCGTTGAGAACCTTACCAGCACTGCCCGCCCAGTCTCCAAACCGGACCCCCGCACCGTGTCAGTCCCCGGCCGTGTGAGTGTGCATCCGGACGCCGTCGTCGTTGAAGATGCTGATGATCTGCGCAGGTCGCGAGCCCGCGGCGGACAGGCTGTGCGGGACGCGGGTGTCGAACTCGGCGGCCTCGCCGCGCACGAGGACCGTCTCGGTGTCCCCCAGTACGAGCCGCAGCCTGCCGGACAGGACGTACAGCCACTCGTAGCCGGCGTGCACGCGCGGTTCGGGAATCTCCGCGACGGGCGGGTACGTGATCTTGTAGGTCCCGATCGGCGCGCCTTCCTGCGCGAGCGGGACGATCACCATCCCGGAGCGGTGCACGGCCGGACGCCGCACACGCGGATCGGCCACCTCGGGCGTCACCAGGTCGTCGAGGCCGATCCCCAGCTGCCGGGTGAGCGGCACGAGCAGCTCGAGGCTCGCCTGCCGCTTGCCGGATTCGAGCCGCGAGAGCGTGCTGGCCGACATCTGCGCCCGCGCGGCCAACTCCTCGAGCGTCCATCCTCGGGAGTGCCGGTACGCCCGCAGCGTCGCCCCGACCCGGTCCAGTTCACCCGCCACCACACCCACTCCTTGCCAATTCCGCAAACGTCCTTGCAGCTTACGCACATCGGGTGTGCACTGGGGTCATGAAGCGCCACACCGGGACCTGTCCCCTCCCCCATTCC
>CAYFRF010000046.1:0-12530 GCA_964345415.1 uncultured Microbacter sp.
GGGTGCACGCCGGCCACGGTGACGGAACCGAGGTCGGGGACGAGTCCCCGCCCCTGGAGGAGTGGATCAAGCGCGGGCACTGACCCGAAGGGTGGGGCGCATCGGGCAGGATGGACCCGTCCGCTGTGCCCCACCCGGGGGCGCCGCCCCCCATCTGAGGAGACACCCATGGCCAGGGTCACCGCCAGCAACACCATCGTCATTGACGCACCGGTCGAGGCGGTGTCCGCGGCGATCGCCGACTACGCGCAGGTGCGTCCCCGCATCCTGCCCGAGCAGTTCAGCGCCTACCGGCTGATCGAGGGCGGCCAGGGCCAGGGCACCGTCGTCGCATGGAACCTCCGGGCCACCAAGAAGCGCAGCCGCGACGTCAAGGCCAGCGTGACCGTCGAGGACGGTGCCGGTCACTGGTCGCTCGTGGAGAAGGACGCCAACTCGTCCATGGCCACCACGTACACGGTGCGGGAGGCCACCGGCGGCTCACTGGTCGAGATGACCACCTCGTGGGACGGAGCCGGGGGAGTGGGCGGATTCTTCGAGCGCACCTTCGCCCCGGCCGGCCTCAAGAAGATCCAGCACGAGCTGCTCACCAACCTCAAGGCCGACGTCGAGGGCTGATCCCGACCACCGGTACGATCCCCGCAGCCGCCCGGCCGTCCCGCTGACGCGGGTCCGATCGGGTGGATACGGGGCTCGTGCGCGCTGGCGGCACTGTGGTGCCCCCGGTCGGACTCGAACCGACACTGGACGGGTTTTGAATCCGTTGCCTCTGCCAATTGGGCTACGGGGGCGAGCGCTGATGAAGTCTAACGCACGACGTGTGGGCGCTTGTCAGACGGCGCACCTAGAGTGTCCGTGTGAGCACTTCGAGCAAGACCGTGGAACCCGTGGAGACTGACGCATCGGCCGCTGCCACGGCCGGAACAGATGCCGGCCCGGCGCGCCTGTTGTTGCTGGACGGGCACTCCCTGGCGTTCCGTGCCTTCTACGCACTGCCCGCCGAGAACTTCTCCACCGCGTCCGGTCAGCACACCAACGCGGTCTACGGATTCCTGTCGATGGTGGCGAACCTGGTCACCGAAGAGGAGCCCACGCACCTGGCCGTGGCGTTCGACGTCTCGCGGGCGACCCTGCACCGCACGGCCGAGTACCCGGAGTACAAGTCCACCCGCTCCGCCGTGCCCGAGGAATTCAAGGGGCAGATCGACCTGATCCGGGAGGCGCTCGTCGCGCTCGGGGTGCGCACCCTGTCGCTCGAGGGTCACGAGGCGGACGACATCATCGCCACCCTGGCCACGCAGACCGCCGCGGCGGTGCCGGACGCCACCACGTTCATCTGCACCGGGGACCGCGATGCACTCCAGTTGGTCACGGACACCGTGACGGTGCTCTACCCGGTCAAGGGCGTCTCCGAGCTCGCGCGTTACACCCCGGAAGCGGTGGAGGCCAAGTACGGCGTCACCCCCCGCCAGTACCCGGACGTGGCCGCTCTGCGTGGTGACACCTCCGACAACCTGCCCGGCGTGCCCAAGGTCGGCGACAAGACGGCGGCGAAATGGATCACCCAGTACGGGTCGCTGTCCGAACTCATCGCCCACGCCGATGAGGTCAAGGGCAAGGTCGGGGAGAGCTTCCGCGAGCACCTGCCGCAGGTCCAGCTCAACCGCCGCATCACCGAGCTCACCCGCGATCTGGACCTGGGGGTGGAGCTGGCGGACATGGTCCGTAACACCCCGGAGCGGGCCGATGTCAACGCGCTGTTCGACCGGCTCGAGTTCGGTCCGCAGGCCCGCGACCGCTTCCTGAGCGCCTTCCTGCCCGACGGGGCGCCCGAGCCGGTCGCCGAGATCGAGCTGGAGCAGGCCTCGGTCCTGCACGCCGGAGAGATCTCCGACTGGCTGGCCGCCCACGCGCCGGCCGGGCAGCGGCACGGTGTCGTCGTCGTCGGACCCTCCAAACCCGCGGCGGGTGACGCACAGACAATCACCATCGCCGCCGCAGGCGGCGCCTCCGGATACATCGATCTCGCGGCGATCGGTGCCGAGGACGAGCAGGCGCTGGCGGCGTGGCTCGCCGACGACGCGGTGGCCAAGGCCCTCCACGACGCCAAGGCCGCCACCCACGCCCTCGCCGGCCGGAACCTCACACTGGGCGGGGTGACCATGGACATCGCCCTCGCCGCCTACCTGGTGCGCCCCGGGCAGCGCAGCTACGGCCTGGCGGAGCTGTACCAGCGCCACCTCCAGCGCGAACTGCCCGAGGTGGAGGCAGGGGAGAAGCAGCTGTCACTCCTGGACGAGGTCGACGAGGCGGAGGTCGAGCAGAAGAACGCCGATGCGGCCGCGACCCGGGCCCGCGCGGTGATCGACCTGGCGGCACGGCTGGACGTGGAACTCGAGCAGGTCCACGGGGCGCGGCTGCTCGAGGAGATGGAACTGCCGCTCGTGCCGGTGCTCGCACGGATGGAGGAGGTCGGCATCGCGGTGGACGCCGCGGCGCTGGACAAGCTCCGGGATGGATTCGCCGACCGCGGGCGCCAGGCCGCCGAGGCCGCCTACGCCGCGATCGGCGGCGAACAGATCAACCTCGGCTCACCCAAGCAGCTGCAGGTCGTGCTGTTCGAGACGCTCGGCATGCCCAAGACCAAGAAGACCAAGACCGGCTACACGACCGACGCCAAGGCGCTCGAGGAGCTGCTGAGCAAGGAGACCGGGGACACCCCGGGCAGGGCGTTCCTCGAAGCGCTGCTGCTGCACCGCGAGACCACCAAGATGCGCACCACCGTCGAGGGACTCATCAAGACCATCGGCGACGACGGGCGCATCCACACCACCTTCAACCAGACCGTCGCCGCCACCGGGCGGCTGTCCTCGACCGACCCGAACCTGCAGAACATCCCCGTCCGCACCGAGGACGGTCGACGGATCCGCAAATCGTTCGTCGTGGGCGAGGGCTACGACTGCCTGCTCACCGCCGACTACAGCCAGATCGAGATGCGCGTCATGGCGCACCTCTCCGGCGACGAGGGGCTCATCGAGGCGTTCCGCACCGGTGAGGATCTCCACTCGTTCGTCGGCTCGCGCGCGTTCGGCGTGCCGATCGACGAGGTCACCCCGGAGCTGCGGCGCCGCGTCAAGGCCATGAGCTACGGACTGGCCTACGGGCTCAGCGCGTTCGGTCTGGCCGCGCAGCTCGGCATCAGTCAGGGCGAGGCGCGGGACCAGATGGACGCCTACTTCGCGCGCTTCGGCGGAGTTCGTGACTACCTGCAGGCCGTCGTCGAGCAGGCGCGCCGGGACGGGTACACCGAGACCTTGTTCGGCCGACGCAGGTACCTGCCCGAGCTCAACTCGGACAACCGGCTCAAGCGGGAGAACGCCGAGCGCGCCGCGCTCAACGCCCCCATCCAGGGCACGGCCGCCGACATCATCAAGGCCGCGATGCTCAAGGTCGACGCTGATCTCACCGAGCGTGGTCTGCGCAGCCGACTCCTGCTGCAGGTCCATGACGAACTGGTGGTGGAGATCGCCGAAGGGGAACTCGACGAGGTACGCGACCTCGTTGTGGACCGCATGTACTCGGCCATCGAACTGGATGTCCCGCTCGACGTGTCCACCGGCACCGGACCCGACTGGGACTCGGCCGCGCACTGACCCTGCGGGGCCCCGGCCCCTCCCGCACACGAGGCGGGGCGGCAGAGGGACCGGGGCCGGGCATCCGCGACCGACGTCAGGGGAGTTCGGCCACGAAAATCGCCGTCCCGGGGAAGATCCCGCCTCGCAGCGGGCTCCACTGCCCCCACTCCCGCTCCAGCCACTCGGGCCACTCGGGCTCGATGAGGTCGCGGACCACGAAGCCGGCGGCGACCAGCTCGCGGATCCTGTCGCCGACGGTGCGGTGGTGCTCCACGTAGGTCAGCCGGCCCGCGTCGTCGTACTCCGTGTAGGGCGAACGGTCGAAATACGGGAACACCGCGAGGAGCCCGTCGACCCCCGGGTCGTCGCGAAAGATCCACCGCATGGGGTGGTTGACCGAGAACACGAACCGGCCACCCGGACGTAGGACGCGCGCGGCCTCGACCATCACGCCGGCGGAATCGGCGACGAACGGGACGGCACCGAATGCGGAGAACACCACGTCGAAGCTGTCGTCGGCGAAAGGCAGGCGCCCGGCGTCCGCCTGGATGAGGGGGACGGACGCGGCGGGGCCCGTCGACCGGCTCGCGGCCTCCGCGCCCACGCGGAGCATCCCCACGGACAGGTCCGAGGCCACGGCCCGGGCCCCCCGGCCGGCGAGCCACCGCGAACACGGGGCGGATCCGCTGCCGATCTCGAGAACATCGCGGCCCTCGACATCGCCGAGAAGGTGCCAGTCGCCCTCGTGTAGCCCTTCGGGGCACCAGATGAACTCGCCGTCGGGGGAGTGGGCGCCGAGGAAGTCGCCGTGGGTTGCGTGATAATCGGTGGCCTCGGAGTCCCACCAATTCCGGGAGGCGCGGACAGACTCTCCATGTCCAGGGGGGTTTGTGGACGTCACGCTGGAAGCGTACAGTTGACGGTCGCGTACACACACGTCCGCGATTTCTTGTCCACCTACGATTTCTATCCACCTCGGAGCACCCCACCATATGACCACCAACACCACGTCCCCGCAGGTAGCCGTCAACGACATCGGCTCCGCCGAGGACTTCCTCGCCGCTATCGACGCCACGATCAAGTACTTCAACGATGGGGACATCGTCGAGGGCACGATCGTCAAGGTTGACCGCGACGAGGTTCTGCTCGACATCGGCTACAAGACCGAGGGCGTCATCCCCTCGCGTGAGCTGTCCATCAAGCACGATGTCGACCCGGGCGAGGTCGTCGAGGTGGGCGATGAGGTCGAGGCTCTGGTCCTCACCAAGGAGGACAAGGACGGGCGTCTGATCCTGTCCAAGAAGCGTGCGCAGTACGAGCGCGCCTGGGGCACCATCGAGGAGCTCAAGGAGAAGGACGAGGCCGTCAAGGGCACCGTCATCGAGGTCGTCAAGGGTGGCCTCATCCTCGACATCGGTCTCCGTGGCTTCCTCCCGGCCTCGCTGGTCGAGATGCGTCGCGTCCGCGACCTCCTGCCCTACGTGGGCCAGGAGCTCGAGGCGAAGATCATCGAGCTGGACAAGAACCGCAACAACGTGGTCCTCTCGCGTCGCGCCTGGCTGGAGCAGACCCAGTCGGCCGTGCGTTCGGAGTTCCTGCACCAGCTGCAGAAGGGCCAGGTCCGCAAGGGCGTCGTGTCCTCGATCGTCAACTTCGGTGCCTTCGTGGACCTCGGTGGGGTCGACGGTCTGGTCCCCGTCTCCGGGCTGTCCTGGAAGCACCTCGATCACCGGTCCGAGGTCGTCGAGGTGGGCCAGGAGGTCACCGTCGAGGTCCTCGACGTGGACCTGGACCGCGAGCGTGTCTCCCTGTCGCTCAAGGCGACGCAGGAGGACCCCTGGCGTCACTTCGCCCGCACCCACGCGATCGGCCAGATCGTGCCGGGCAAGGTCACCAAGCTCGTCCCGTTCGGTGCGTTCGTGCGCGTCGAGGAGGGCATCGAGGGCCTGGTGCACAGCTCCGAGCTGGCCCAGCGCCACGTCGAGGTCCCGGACCAGGTTGTCACCGTCGGCTAGGAGGCCATGGTCAAGGTCATCGACATCGACCTCGAGCGTCGCCGTATCTCCCTGTCCCTCAAGCAGGCTGACGAGGACTACACCGAGGAGTTCGACCCGTCCAAGTACGGCATGGCCGACAGCTACGACGAGGCCGGCAACTACATCTTCCCCGAGGGCTTCGATTCCGAGACCAACGAGTGGCTCGAGGGCTTCGAGAAGCAGCGTGAGGAGTGGGAGAACCGCTACGCCGAGGCCGAGCGTCGCCACAAGATGCACGCCACCCAGATCGAGAAGGGTCGCGCTGCCGCTGCCGAGGCCGCCGAGGCTGCGCCGACCAACTACTCGTCGGAGTCGGCCCCGAGCTCGCGTCCGGCCACCGAGTCCAGCCCGGCCGAGTCGACCGGCGGTTCGCTGGCGTCGGACGAGCAGCTCGCCGCCCTGCGCGCGAAGCTGGCCGGCGGAGAGTGATCTCTGCTCGCTGAGGCGCTAGCCTCTCGTTGTACGTCGCACGGCCCCGGCCAGCACCCCATCGGGGTGCTGGCCGGGGCCGTCGCCTATTTCCGAAGGCGAATAGCCGGGTCCCGGTATCGGCATATGCGCATACGAAAGCTTGTCCCACACAACCTTAACGATAATGATTGTCGTTATGTTTAATCCGGATGCGCGCAGCGCCAAGGCCACATTTGCCCTACTTCCTCTCACCGCACTGTTGCTGGGAGCGTGCGGGACCACCGACCAGGCGACACCCGACACCACGCCGCCCGGTGAGGCGGAGGCGACCGAGCAGCGTGGTGCAACGCCCCGGCTGGCGGCAACCTACGACGGCGGGGTGTTGGTTCTCGACGCCCGCACCCTCGAGGTCGTGGCGGACCTCCCGCTCGAGGGCTACAGCCGGCTCGCCCCCGCCGGGGATGACCGCCACATCGCGGTGTCCACCGGCGGTGGCTTCCAGCTCCTCGACACGGGGACCTGGGCCGAGCCCCACGGGGACCACGCCCACCACTACACCGCCGCACCGGCGTTGACCGAGATCTGGGTGGAGGCGGCCAAGCCCGGCCACGTGGTGGTGCACGACGGGTGGACCACGTTCTTCGACGACGGCACCGGTGACATCACCGTGGTCGGCAGCGCGGAGGTGGCGGACCAGGCCGCGGAGCGTCGTCGACTGTCGTCGATCGACGCCCATCACGGGGTCGCCGTGGTGGTGGGGGACGACGACGACAACGTGGTGGTCAGCACTGTGGGCGATGCCGACTCCCGGGTGGGTCTGCTCTCGCGTGATCGTTCCGGAGCGGAGATCGCGCGGACGGCGGACTGTCCCGGCGTGCATGGCGAGGCGGCCGCCACGGGAGCGCTCGTGTTCGGGTGTACCGACGGGGCCGTGGTGTACACCGAGGGGCAGTTCACCAAGGTGGCTTCGCCCGACAGGTACGGGCGCATCGGGAACCAGGCCGGTTCGCCGGTGTCTGAGGTGGTGCTCGGCGACTACAAGGTGGACGAGGATGCGGAGCTCGAGCGGCCCGAGCGCATCTCCTTGATCGACACGACCACCAACACGCTGCGGTTGGTCGACCTGCCGGCGAGCTACAGCTTCCGCTCACTCGGGCGGGGTCCCGCAGGGGAGGCGCTCGTGCTGGGGACGGACGGTCGGCTCCACGTGGTGGACCCGGGCTCTGGCGAGATGCTGCGCTCGATCGAGGTGGTCGAGCCCTGGGCCGAGCCGACGGACTGGCAGGAGCCGCGGCCGACTCTCCACGTCCAGGGCGGGGCGGCGTATGTGACGGAGCCGGCCAGCGGTCGTCTGGTGGTGGTGGACCTGGCCTCGGGCCGGGTGCGGGCGGAGACCACGCTCGACCGCCCGCTGGACGAGCTCACCGGCGTCGGTGGTGCTGCGACCGACGCCGGTGAGTGACTGACGGGGAGGGCTACTTCTCGGCGACCGGCTCGGGCTCGGCGGGCAGGACCTCGGCGACCTCCTCGAGGCGCTGCTCGTCGATCACGCCCTCGTCGTTGATCGCTCCGGCGTCCACCGCGTCGGTGACCTTGACTCGCGACTGGACGGCGGTTTTCGTGTCGGCGCTGGGCGCGTTGAAGTCGAACTTGGTCAGGTCCGTGCGCAGCAGGAAGACGTTGTAGGCGTCCCACGTGGACAGGGCGTAGTAGAGGTACTTCCCGTCCGAGGTGATCGAGTCCGGGTGGATCATCGGCGCGTACGCGTTGGGGAACATACGCCGGTCCACGAGCGTCTGCGGGGCAGACCACGGGCCCTGGGGCTCGCTGGCGACCCGCATCGAGACCACTCCGGAGGCCATCGAGGTGAGCGAGACGAACTTGCCCAGGTGCTTGTTGTAGGACACCGAGAGTTCCTCGACCGGTGCGGGCAGGATCACGGTGGCGCCGGTCGGGCCGGCGCTCCAGTTGGTGCCGCCCTTGAACCACTCGTACGCGGACGGATCCTCGACCTTGTCGACGGGGACCCGCGCGATGGTCGCGGGGCCACGGCGGCCGGACGGGGTCATGTACTCGTACAGGTAGCCGCCGCTCTGGACGAACGCGCTCATCTGCGAGCCGTACCAGAGGGTGCTGTCCGGCGCGGGCAGGTTGTCAGCATTGGGCTCGAACTGGACACCGGGACCCCAGGACTTGAAGTCGGTGACCCGTCGCATTGTGTCAGCGAGGATCTTCCAGGTGTTTCCGCCGTCGGCGGACTTCACGAGGGCGGAGTAGTTGGTGTTCCAGCCGCCGGGGGCGTTCCAGTCGCGCACCGACATGACGCGCATGTACATGGCCTGGCCCTGGGCGCTGTCGGCATCGGGGAGGCTGATCGCGGCGGTGGGGATCACCGTCACCTCGCCGACGCCGTTCGCCTGGTGGGCGCCCTGGACCAGCGCGGTGGCCTGTCCGTCGGAGAACGGCCGGGCACCGGTGATCTTCAGTCCGTTGGTGGGCGCGCCCTGCTGGGCGGTGAGCATGACGTTGGAGCGCCAGTCGTTGCCGGAGGGGGTGCAGTCGCCGAAGGTGTCGCCGAACATCACCATGGTCTCGTTGCCGTGCTCGAACATGATCCCGAGATCGGTGCCGAAGATGTTGTAGGCCGAGTCGGTCTTGGCGGGGCTGGTGGGGCCGGTGACGAGCTGGAGGACGTTGGTGGCGCCCTTGAGGACCGGGATCGTGCCCTGGTCACCGGTGACCCACCGCGGGAAGTCACGCACCGACGAGCCGGCGACGCCGGCCACGGAGTTCGCGGCGTTGGCGAGCGAGCCCGTGGTGAGGTTCAGTCCGAGCGAGCCGGGCGGGAAGTTGCCGAAGAAGCTGTTGCACGGCCCGCTCTCGAACGCTGAGGATCCGCTGGAGCCGCTGGACCCCGACGACCCGGTGGAACCGGAGGAGCCCGACGACCCACTGGAGCCGGCGGACTGGGCGCCGGCAGTGGCGGGGGCGATCAGGGAGACCGACAAGGCCGCCACGGGCACGGCGAGCAGCATTGACGAGAGCACAGAACGACGGGTCATGAACGGAACCTTATAGAAGTATCGAGCGGGTGTACACATCCTGCCTCACTTAGACTCCAGGCATGCTGATGGTGGGTCTGACCGGTGGAATCGGAGCCGGCAAGTCAACGGTGACCGCGGTGCTCGCAGAGGCGGGGGCGGTGATCGTGGATGCCGACCTCATCGCCCGTGAGGTGGTGGAGCCGGGTAGCCCCGGGCTGGCCATGCTCGTCGCCGAGTTCGGCGAGCAGATCCTCGGCCCGGACGGCGCCCTGGACCGGGCGGCACTCGCGGCGATCGCCTTTGTGGACGCGGACCGCACCGCCGCGCTCAACGCGATCACCCATCCGCTGATCGGGCAGCGCACCGGCGAACTGTTCGCGGCCGCGCCCGCTGATGCGATCGTCGTGCATGACATGCCGCTCCTCGTGGAGGGCGGGATGGCGCCCGGGTACAACCTGGTGATCGTGGTGGACACCCCGGCCGAGATCCGCCTGCAGCGGCTCGTGGAGCAGCGGGGCATGCCGGAGGAGGACGCCCGCGCCCGCATGTCGCGGCAGGCGACGGATGAGCAGCGTCGCGCCGTGGCGGACGTGCTCATCGACAATTCGGGGGAACGGCAGGCCGTCGCGGACCTCACACGGATTCTCGTGGAGGCCCGCCTCCGGCCGTTCGAGCACAACCTGCGCACGGGGACGCCGGTGATCGGGGACCGCACCGTCGTGCCGTTCAGGCCCGAGTGGGCGGCGGAGGCGGAGCGGGCCTCGGCCCGCCTGCGTCAGGTGCTGGGTGAGGTTGCCACGAGGATCGACCACGTCGGCCCCACCTCGGTGGGCGGTCTCGACGCCCCGGACATCATCGACCTGCAGGTCACCGTCCGGGATGAGGCCGGGACCGAGGCGGCCGAGCGCGCGCTCACCGGGGCGGGCTGGGTCCGGGACCGCTCGAGCCTGCGTCCACTGCTGCACTGGTGCGATCCGGCGCGGCCGCTGGAGGTGTCGATCGTGGCTCAGGACGACCCGGAGCACGAGTTCGCGTTCCTCATGTCCGAGGTGATCGGTGACGACCCGGCGGCCCGCGCCGAGTACTCGGAGATCCTGCGGCGCGCGAACCGCGAGGAGACCCGGGAGTGGGAGCGGACGCACACCCACGCCTCGGGGCGCTGAGAGCAGCGCACCCGGCGCGGCGTCACCGCGCGAGCAGGACCCGGAAAGGACGGAAGGCCCGGCGCATGCGCCGGGCCTTCCGTCACGTCAACAGCATCACTCGGTGGGAACGACGCCGTTCACCAGCTCGGAGACCGGCACGTGCCGCACGACCTCGGTCTGCTCAGGTGCCCTGCGGAGAAGGGGATTGGGGAACACCGCGCTCAGGTCGGTCCGCACGAGGAACACGTTGTAGGCGTTCCAGGTGGTCACCAGGTAGTACAGGTCGTTGCCCTGGGCCCACGGGTGCATGAACGCGCCGTACACGCCGGGGAGCATCGAGTAGTCGATGAGCGTGGTGGCCTCGCTCCAGGGCCCCTCGGGCTTGTCGGCCGTGCGCATCACCACGGAGTTGAAGCCCTGGGAGTACATGGCCGTGTACTTGTTCAGGTGCCCGTTCCACATGGTGGACAGTTCGCTGGCCGGGGCCCGGAGCACTGTGGTGGCGTCGGTGATGTCGTCCACCCACTTTTCCGCGTCGCCGTCCCAGTACTCGTACGCCCCGGGGTCGAGAACGCCCGTGAGCGCCGTGCCGCCGGCGAGGGCCGCGGCGTCCGGGGAGCCGGCGAGCGCGACGCGCGCGAGGATCGCCGCGCCCTGGCGACCCGACGGGGTGAGGTACTCGTACAGGTGGGTGTCGGTCTTGAGGAACGAGCTCATCTGAGCGGGACGCCAGGAGCTGTCCACCGCGGGGGCGTTCTCGCCGGGTTCGCCGGCGCTGGTGATCCGGCGCGCCATCTCGGGCACGACCGTCCACTCCTGTCCGTTGTCGGTGGAGTAGGCCATCCCGGAGTAGTTGGTGGTCCACGAGCCGGGCTGGCCCCACTTCGCCACGGACATGTAGCGCAGGTACTGCACACCGTTGACGGAGATTCCCGCGGTGGGGATGATCGTCACCTCACCGGCCTGGTTGGTCCGGGGGATGAGCTCCTTGGCCAGACCGTCGGAGCCCATCGCCGCGGAGCCGATGATGATCCCGCCGTCCAGGTCCGTGCCGGGGGTGGAGGACCGGAACAGGACGTTGGAGCGCCACTGGTTCCCCGGGACGCTGCAGTCGCCCATCGTGTCGCCGAAGGCGAGGAGGATCTCGGGGTCGGCGGTGTTGCCGTTGTCCCACATGATCCCGAGGTCGGTGCCCGCGACGCCGAACCTGGAGATCGACTCGGTGGGGCTGGTGGGGCCGGTGACCAGCTGCAGGAACTTGGTGGGGCCGCGCAGGACGGGCACGGTGCCCTCCTCGCCCGTGGTCCACGGGGGCATCCCGTACACGGAGCCGACGAGCGGGTTCAGCGAGCCGGACAGGCCGTTGCCGAGCGAGCCGGTCTCGAGCTGCTGCACGAGCGAGCCGGACCGGTCGGACGACCCGAGGGAGCCGGAGATCGAGCCCAGCGACCCGGAGTCACCCGAGGATCCGAGCGAACCGAGCGAGCCGGAATCACCTGAGGACCCGAGCGATCCGAGGGACCCGGTGGCCATCCCGGCGCCGGTCTGGTGCTCGAGCAGCGAGCCGAAGTTGCCGAACATCTCGCTGCACGGCCCGGCGGAGGCGGTGCCGGCACCGAGGGTGCCGACGACCGTCACCGTGGCGGCGGCGGTCACGGTGGCCGCGACCGCGGACGTGAACCGTCGGGCGAGCGAAGGAGTGGGCGGGCGGGTCATGTACTAGGCCTCCGGGATGGGGATTCGGTCGACGAGGACGGTCTCGCCGGTGACTGCGGGATCGGGTGAGTCAGGGGTCCAGGTGTCCGCCCCGCGCATGCGGGGATCGGGCAGGGAGCGCTGGGGAAGTTCGCGGACGTCGGTCTTCATGAGGAAGACGTTGTAGGCGTCCCAGGTGGACAGGGTGAAGTACAGATCATCCCCGTTCGAGGTGAGTGCCGGACTCCAGGGGTGCGCAAAGGCCCCGTACAGGGTGGGCAGGTGCTCGTACGACAGGAGGATGTCCCGGCCGGACCAGGGGCCCTCGGGGGACGGGGCCTGCCGCATCACCACGTCATTGTCCGCGTCGGTGTACAGCGCGACGAACATGTTCAGACGGGGGCTCCAGGTCACCGAGAGCTCACTGACCTTGCCGTCGAGCACGACCACCGCCGCGTCCTGCTCGGCCACCCAGTCCTCGCCGTCCCAGAACAGGTAGGCGTCCATGTCCTCGATCAGCGTCTCGGGCACCCGGGCGAGGATCGCCGAGCCGTTGCGCCCCGA
>CAYFRF010000046.1:12630-20381 GCA_964345415.1 uncultured Microbacter sp.
GCGGTCGGAGGAGCGGAACAGGATGTTGCTGCGCCACTCGTCGCCGTCCACACTGCAGTCGCCCATGGTGTCGCCGAGCGCCATGTGCACCTGGTCCTTGCCGCCTGCCCCGCCGTTCTCCCACAGGATGCCCAGGTCGGTGCCGGTGATCCCGAAGCGCTCCACCGTGTTGTTGGGGCTGGTGGGTCCGGTGAGGAGTTGGACGGTGGTGGTGCGTCCCTCCAGCATGGGGATGTAGCCCGCGGCACCGTTGTGCCACGGTGCCGCGGGGGTCGACGGGGCGACCGGGGATCCGCCGGAACTGCTCGACCCGCTGCCGCCGGTGCCGCCGCCGGTGGTGATCGGGGGCCAGGGATCGCACGGGGCGGCCACCGCGAGAGGGGAAGCGAGGGTGAGAGCCCCGGCCGCCAGGGTGGTGGCGGTGGCCAACGCCGCGGCGCGGGTGCCGCGTGGACGCGGGACGTGGGAGGAGGGACGACGACGAGGACGACGACGAGGTGGGTCACAACTCACGGGGGTCTCCAGACGGCGGGGGCATGTGAACACTCATTTATACGCGAGGGTAGTGGCACGGGCCATAGTGGCGTCACCACGACATCGCCATGGAGCCACCACGTGACCCCGCCACACGGTGGGCGCGGGTGGACACGGACTCGTAGTCTGGGACGTATGGCCTTCGCGACCGAGATCCCCGACGACGGCGTCCCCGTGGACCCGACAGTGCTGTCCTACTCGGAGTTCCGGCCGATCGGGGACGTCGAGCGCAGCACGGACCGTTTCGAGGTGGTCAGCGAGTTCACCCCGTCGGGCGACCAGCCTGCGGCGATCGCGGAACTGACCGAGCGACTCGGGCGGGGAGAGCGCGACATCGTTCTGCTCGGTGCCACCGGTACCGGTAAATCGGCCACCACGGCGTGGCTCATCGAGCAGGTGCAGCGGCCCACCCTGGTGATGGCCCCCAACAAGACGCTGGCCGCCCAGCTCGCCAACGAGCTGCGGGAGATGCTGCCCAACAACGCCGTCGAGTACTTCGTCTCCTACTACGACTACTACCAACCCGAGGCGTACATCGCGCAGACGGACACCTTCATCGAGAAGGACTCCTCCATCAACGACGACGTGGAGCGTCTCCGGCACTCGGCCACCTCCTCGCTGCTGTCACGCCGCGACGTCGTCGTCGTCAGTTCCGTCTCGTGCATCTACGGCCTCGGTACCCCGCAGTCCTACCTCGACCGCTCGGTCGCCCTGTCCGTGGGACAGGAGGTCGACAGGGACCAGCTGCTCCGCCTCCTCGTGGACGTGCAGTACGAACGCAACGACGTCTCCATGACCCGCGGTACCTTCCGCGCCAAGGGCGACACGGTCGACATCATCCCCACCTACGAGGAACTCGCCGTCCGGATCGAGTTCTTCGGCGACGAGGTGGACGCCCTCTACTACATCCACCCGCTCACCGGTGACGTCGTCCGCAAGGTCGACGAGGTCCGTATCTTCCCCGCCACCCACTACGTCGCCGGCCCCGAACGGATGGCCAAGGCGATCGCCTCGATCGAGGAGGAGCTCGAGGTCCGGCTCGCCGAGCTCGAGAACCAGGGCAAACTCCTCGAGGCCCAGCGGCTGCGCATGCGGACCAGCTATGACATCGAGATGATGCAGCAGGTCGGATTCTGCTCGGGCATCGAGAACTACTCCCGCCACATCGACGGTCGCGAGGCCGGCAGCTCCCCGGCGACCCTCATCGACTACTTCCCCGAGGACTTCCTCACGGTGATCGACGAGTCCCACGTGACCGTCCCGCAGATCGGGGCCATGTACGAGGGCGACGCCTCACGCAAGCGCAACCTGGTGGACTTCGGCTTCCGGCTGCCCTCCGCCCTCGACAACCGGCCGCTCACCTGGGAGGAGTTCTCCGACCGGGTCGGTCAGACCGTGTACCTCTCCGCCACCCCGGGCAACTACGAGATGGGCCAGACCGGCGGCGAGTTCGTGGAACAGGTCATCCGGCCGACCGGTCTGGTCGACCCCAAGGTCGTGGTCAAACCCACCAAGGGGCAGATCGACGACCTGATCGGGGAGATCCGGGCCCGCGCCGAACGGGACGAGCGGGTGCTGGTCACCACCCTCACCAAGAAGATGGCCGAGGACCTCACCGACTACCTCCTCGAACTGGGGATCCGGGTGCGCTACCTGCACTCCGAGATCGACACCCTCCAGCGCGTCGAACTGCTGCGAGACCTGCGGAGGGGCGAGTACGACGTCCTGGTGGGCATCAACCTGCTCCGCGAGGGACTCGACCTGCCCGAGGTCTCCCTGGTGGCGATCCTCGACGCGGACAAGGAGGGCTTCCTGCGCTCGAGCACCTCGCTCATCCAGACCATCGGCCGCGCCGCCCGCAACGTCTCCGGCGAGGTCCACATGTACGCCGACCGGATCACCGACTCCATGCAGCACGCCATGGAGGAGACCGACCGCCGGCGCGAGAAGCAGATCGCCTACAACACCGAGCACGGCATCGACCCGCAGCCGCTGCGCAAGAAGATCGCCGACATCCTCGACCGGGTGGGGGAGGAGAGTTCCTCCCGCACGGACGCGGACGAGCGACCCGAACTGGTCGGGGCCCGCGCGGTGGGAGACGCCGCACGGCCCCGCCAGGAACTGGAGAAGCTCATCGAGGAGATGACCGAACAGATGGTCTCCGCGGCCACCGAGCTGCGGTTCGAGCTGGCCGGTCGGCTGCGGGACGAGATCGCCGAGCTCCGCAAGGAACTCAAGGGCATGCGCGAGGCCGGGATCGAATGAGGTCCCCGTTGTGACGTGGGGCGCTTACCGCCTCCGGGGACGGCGCGCGGCGACTACGCTGATCGAAACGTGTTCCCGAGGAGAGGACTGTAAATGAGCGCCTACACCAAGGTTGTCGTGGGGACGGACGGGTCCGAGTCGTCATACCGAGCAGTCGAGCGTGCTGCCGAGCTGGCGGCGGACGCGTCCGCGACACTGGTGGTGGCCTGTGCCTACGTGCCGGCCGATCCGCGGTCGGTCAGCCAGGCGGCGGACCAGCTGGGGGACGACGCGTACCAGATCCGGGGCGACAATCCGGCCGAGGACATCGTCCGCGGCGCCCGCGAGCGGGCTCGTGCCGCCGGTGCGACGGAGATCGAGGTGCGGACCGTCAAGGGGGCTCCGGTGGAGTCGCTGATCTCGCTCGCCGAGGAGATCGGGGCCGACCTGCTGGTGGTGGGCAACAAGGGACTCAACTCGCTCACCGGCCGACTCCTCGGATCGGTTCCGGCCGATGCCGCTCGTCGCGCGACCTGTGACGTGTTGATCGTCCACACCACATAGCCGAGGGCCGGGGCGGTCCGGCAGAGGTCAGTCGCACAGATGGGTGCGGCTGGCCTCCACTATCGCCCTGCCCACCCGATCGGAGTCGTGCTCTGCACTCTGGCTGGCGATCGCACTGCTCAGCGGGCGGATGTGGGTGAGGATCACGTCGGTGCCCGCACCGTCGGCGATGGTGTCGCAGATCCCCAGACCCACCTCGACCGTCGTGTCGGCGCTCATCCCGGTGGGCAGGCCGAACTCGGTCAGGTCGTCGAGGAACGCCTGTTCGCTGGCGGATCGCACCTCCGGCGCCGGAGTGCGGTGGTCCGTGTGGTCCGTCTGGTCCGGTACCGCCGCGGAGGACTCCGCGACGGCACCCGGAGAACCTCCGGGGGCCTGGCCACAGCCCGTGGCCGCCAGTGCGACCACCAGCACAGCAGGTGCCACGACCGCGCGCGCGGGCAGTCCCCTCATGCGGTGAGTTCCTCTCTGGTGACGGCCAGCGTGTCGCGGATCCCGGCGAGCATCGGGCCGAAGCCCCCGGCCTGGACCAGGATCAGTTCCTGAGTGGCCCGGGTCGTGCCCACGTAGAGATCCTGCAGTCCCTGCGGTGAGCGGACGAGCACCCGCTCGGGATCAACAACCACCACCACGTCGAACTCCAGTCCCTTGGCCAACGCCAGCGGCAGCACGGACGTCCCGGGACGCGCGCGTTCGACCGAGTCGCGGAGAGCAGCATATCCGGTGGAGGGGCCGTTCTCGTCGTCGTCGTGGTCGTCCGCTACCAGGACCGCGACGGCGCGTTCCTCTGACACCTCGGTGACCCGCGCCGTCACCATGTCCACCACCGACTCCGCCACCGGTTCCACCCACTCCACGGGGCGCCGCCCGCGCCGCACCGGGCGCGGCGAGGTCGCCGTGGGGTCGATCTCGGCGAGCAGCGCCTCGGCCACCGCCGACACCGTGGCCGGGGTCCGGTAGTTGACCGTGAGCTCGTTCAGGATCCACCGGTCGTCCACGTACGGCGACAGTGCGTCCTCCCACGAGTCGATGCCCGCCGGACTCGAGGTCTGCGCCACGTCACCCACCAGGGTCATCCACCTGTTGGGGGAGCGGCGCATGAGCACCCGCCACGCCATGGTCGACAACTCCTGGGCCTCGTCCACGATCACGTGCCCGAACGCCCACGTCCGGTCCGCACCGGCGCGGTCGGCCACCGTGAGCTCGGAATCCGCACTGTGGCGACGCGCCAACGACTCCGCGTCCACCACGTCGTACGCCATGAGGACCTCCGGATCGAGCTCGTCCTCGATGTCCTGCACCGCCGAGCCCGTGAGGATCTCGAGGGCCTCCTCCGCCTGCCGCACCTGCTCGGCCCACGCGCGGTCCGCTTCGGTGCCCTCCGTCGAGGGATCCTCGCCGAGCAACTCCGCCAACTCGTCCAACAACGGGACGTCGGCGACCGAGAACGCGTAGCCGTCCTCGCGGAACAACGCCTCCTGGTCCTCGGCGACGTAGTCTCCGGCGACCTCGGCGATCCGCTCACGGCTCGAGAGGAGCTCGGCGAGGAGCTGCTCGGGACGGAGCACCGGCCACCACTCGTCGACCGCCGCCCGGACCTCGGCGGACTCCTCGACCTCCCTGCGGAGGGCGGCGCGGTCCTCCGCGTCGAGTAGCGGGCGCCCCGGGTCGCCCAGGTCGCCCAACCCGTCACCCTCCGGTGCCCACGCCTCGTCCTCCGCGTGGCCGACCGGATCGGTGAGGGTGGCCACGTACTGCTCCGCGAGGGCGTCGACGATCCGCGTGGCGAAGGCCTCCCTGGCCTGGTTGTGGGGGCGGCGCGTCATGCGCGCCCGACCCCGCGCGGCGCGGACCGCCGCGGGCGCCAGGACCAGCCGGTGCCCGTCGACGTCCAACTCCACATCGTGCGTCGGAGCCGACTGGCGGGCCCTCACCGCCGCCTTGAGGATGTCGATCATCGCAGCCGAGCCCTTGACCTCCTCGCCCCGCAGCGTCTCCGTCCCCGTCGCCCTCACCCCGGGGTAGAGGTCGCCGAGCGTCCGCAGCACGACCCCGGACTCGCCGAGCGAGGGCAGGACGCGGGCGATGTAGTCGAGGAAGCGGGCGTTCGGCCCCACGATGAGCACACCGCTCCGGTCCAGCCGCTCGCGATGCGTGTAGAGCAGGTAGGCCGCACGGTGGAGGGCGACGGCCGTCTTCCCGGTACCGGGGCCACCCTGGACCACCAGCACACCGGTGTGCGGGTTGCGGATGATCTCGTCCTGTTCCCGCTGGATCGTGGCGACGATGTCCGACATGTGACCCGACCGGGCCGCGTCGAGTGCCTCGAGCAGGGCGGACTCACCCACCACGTCGTCGTGGTCCTCAGGCACCTCCCCGTCCGCCGGGGCGGTGAGGAACTCGTCGTGGACCCCGATCACCCGGCGGCCGATCGTGCGCAGGTGCCGCCGCCGGTGCGCACCTTCCGGCCGGGCGGTCGTCGCCAGGTAGAAGGGACGACTGTGGTCGGCGCGCCAGTCCAGCAGCAGGGTCGTCAGGTCCTCGTCGTCATCCCGCAGTCCCACACGGCCGATCCGGCGGACCTCGCCGTCCTCCATGTCCAGCCGACCGAAGTACAGGCCGAGGTTGGCGGCGTTGTACGCGGCCAGTTCCGACGAGTAGAGCCGGGCGAAGGATTCGCGCTCCGAACGTGCCTGGGGTGTGCCCCCCGATGCCCGCAGGACGGCGTCGAGCCGCGCGCGGGTATCGGTCCGCAACTCCTCGACTCGATCGAGGAGTCGACCGAGGTGTTCTTGCTCCTCGGCGAGGGGATCATGTCCCGTCACAGGCGCTCCTTCCGGGGGTGGACGGCTCTGGGCAGGACATCCAGGCTACCGGGAATCCCGCCGGTACCCCGACGGCGACGACCCCGCCCGGGCCCGGGCGGGGTCGTCAGTCGGTTCAGCGGCCCGGACCGGGCCGAGGGGGCTCAGGGCCTGATCGCCTCGGCGGCACGGGCGCGCAGCTCGACGCTCTTCTCCCGCGCGTCCTCACGGATCTTCCGCGCCTCCTTCTCGGCCCTGCGGCGCCGGGTGTCCGCGGCCTCGCGGGCATCAACCGCAGCCTTGCGCACGGCAGTGGTGTCGAACTCCTCGACCCGGTCCGCGACGGTGTCCGCCACGGCGGCCGCCCGGTGGCGGACCTGCTCCGCGACGGGCGCGGCCTCTTCCGCAGCCAGGTGCGCGACCGCGGAGGTCCGGTGACGAACATCTTCGGCCAGTGGCGCGGCCTGGTCCCGGACGTCAGCCGCCCGACTCCGCACGAGGGCTGCGACCTCCGGCGCCTTGTCACGCACGAACCCGAGCCAGCCCGAGGCCTGCTGACGGATCTGCTCGGCCACCTCGGGCGCACGCTCGCGGACCTGCTCGGCCACCTCGGGTGCCCGGTCGCGCACGGTGTCCGCGACCTCGTGGGCCTGGCCGCGTACGACGTCCGTGACGTCACGGGCCTGGTCGGCGACGGTGTGCGCCGCCCCCGCCACCGCGGCCCCGGCGGTGGCGGCCTCGGCCCTGGCGCCCGGCAGCTTCGCGGCGACCCTGTCTGAGGCCTTGCGGGCGCGCCACGCCAGACCGGGCTGACCGGCGGTGTCCACGGACGCCAGCATGAGGGCGCCGAGGAGTGCCACGTCGGTGGCCAGGCCGGTCGTCTTGCGGCTGCGCGCGGCGGGATCGGACTCGGTCCAGAACGCGTGACGGCTCACGGTGGAGGGCAGGTGGGAAGCGGTCAACGCCAGCGCCGACAGGCGCGGTGCCTTACCCAACGCGAACAGCACGCCGGCGCCGATCTTCACCCCGGCGAGTGCCTTGACGAGTGTCTCGGTCTCCTTGGGCACGGGTGGCACGGAGGCCGCGACGTGCTCGTTGACGGCCTGCTCACCCTTCTCCACCACCGGGGCGACCTTGTCCACCAGCGGGGCCGCGTTCTCGACGTGGGCCCGGGGATTCCGCAGTGTCTCGACGCCGTCTATGACGAATACCGTGGCGAGCATGGGTCGTGCGAGTCGTCGGATCATCGTTCCTCCTGGATAGGTGGGAGTGCGTTCTCGAACCTAGCGCGAACTCCGATGGGGCGCTTCCGGTCCGGTCGACCGGTGGTGCTCACCAGCCCCGGTCACGCCACTCCGCGAGATGCGGGCGCTCGGCCCCCACCGTGGTGTCGTCCCCGTGTCCGGGGTGCACCACCACGTCGTCGTCGAGCACCGCGAAGACGCGGGTCTCGAGATCCCCCATGAGCCGCTCGAAGTCCTCGGGCGAGCCGGTCTTGCCCGGGCCACCCGGGAACAGGGAGTCCCCGGAGATGAGGTGGGTGCCCTCATCGGTGCGCAGGAGCAAGGCGATGCCGTCCGGCGTGTGCCCGCGCAGCCCGATCAC
>CAYFRF010000047.1:0-20299 GCA_964345415.1 uncultured Microbacter sp.
AATCCGGAGCGGGAGTAGCGGATTGCGGGTTCTGCGAGGCGCCGGCTCAGTGGGCGCCGGCGAAGGCCTGGGCCAGACGCGAGATCTTCTGCGCCCGGGCCAGCCGCGGCAGGTCTGAACCGTCCTTGACGCGCTCGCCGCCCGCCCCCAGCTCGTCGATCACGGAATGGGCCCACGAGACGTCCGCCGCGGACGGCGCCAGCACCTGGTTGATGTAGGGGGCCTGGTCCTCACGCAGGCACAGCTTGCCGGTCATGCCCATCTCGATCGTGTGCTCGGCGGCCTCCCTGAGCACCTGCGTGTCGTTGGAGATGGTCGGCCCGTCGATCGGCGGGGCCACGCGCCCGAGCCGGCTGGCCACCACGAACTGCGAGCGCGTGTAGGCCAGCGCCAGCTGGGATGCACCGATGCCGGTGTCGCGGCGGTAGTCGCCCACGCCGAACGCCAGACGCACGACCTGCTCGGACTTGGCGATCTCGGCGGCCTGCGACAGCCCCTCGGCCGATTCGATGAGCGCCACGATCGGGGTCTTCGGGGCGAGTCGGGCGGCGGTGAGCGCCACGTGCTCGGCGTTCTCGGTCTTGGCCAACATCACGCCCGCCAGGCCCGGGCAGTGCCCCAGGGCCATGAGGTCCTTCTCCCACTCGGGGGACCGGGCGTCGTTGATCCGGATCCACGCCTGGTTGCCGGCCTCCAGCCACTTGCGCACCTCCCGACGTGCGCTCTCCTTGGCGGACTGGCGGCAGCCGTCCTCGACATCGAGCAGCACCACGTCCACCTCGGACTTCACCGCGGTTTCGAAACGCTCGGGCTGATCCGCCGGCAGGAGGAGCCAGGAACGGGCGATCGTCGGCGGGATGGTCGACGTGGAACTCATGGGTACCGGTCATCCTTTGCTCGAGTGGCGGCAGGTGAGGCGCTGCAACCTCCTCACGATACTCGGCACGGTCCCGACCTCCCTAAACCGGAACAGGTTCCTAGATGTCGGGAGTGGTGGCCAACTGGATGAGATTGCCACAGGTGTCGTCCACCAGCATCGTCCACACCGGACCCATCTCGGTGGGCGGCTGCACGATCCGCGCCCCGCGCTCCCGTAGTTCGGCGTGGACGTGCTCGATGTCGTCCACCTCGAACTGTGCGGCCGGGATCCCGTCGGCGTGGAGTGCGGACGCGTAGGCGCGCGCCGCGGGGTGCTGGTCGGGCTCGAGGAGGAGCTGGGTCCCGTCCGGGTCGCCCGGATCCACCACGGTGAGCCAGCGGAAGTCGCCGGCCGGGATGTCGTACTTGAGGACGAATCCGAGGACGTCCGTGTAGAAGCCGAGCGCGCGGTCCTGGTCGTCGACGTGGACTGAGGTCACGGTGATGCGGGGCATGGCACCGAGCGTAAGGGGACGGGTCGGCGCCGAGGCCCGTTCGGCCGCACTGTTGTCGACCCGAGACCTCACACTGTTGACGGCAGGGCGGTCTGGGTTCACCCTTGTCCTGGTGAGCACCTCCTTTCCCACCACGCGTGCGGGCTCTCCGGCGATCGAGGCAGAGAACCTGGTCAAGCGGTTCGGCGACTTCACCGCGGTCGACGACATCTCCTTCTCCGTCCCCGCCGGGTCCGTGCTGGGGCTGCTCGGTCCCAACGGTTCCGGGAAGACCACGACGATCCGCATGATGACCACGTTGAGCCCGCCCACCTCGGGGACCGCCCGGGTGGCGGGCTACGACGTGCAACGTGACCCCGCCGAGGTGCGCAAGGCCATGGGGCTCACGGCCCAGTCCGCGACCGTGGACGAGCTGCTCACCGGACGCGAGAACCTCCGGCTCATCGGAGATCTGTACGGACTGCCGAAGAAGAAGGTCAAGCGCCGTGCGGACGAGCTCCTGGAGCAGTTCTCGCTCACCGACGCGGCGACCAAGGTGGCCAAGAGCTACTCGGGAGGCATGCGGCGTCGCCTCGACCTCGCGGCCAGTCTCGTGGCCGCGCCCCCGGTGCTGTTCCTCGACGAGCCGACCACCGGCCTGGACCCGCGGTCGCGTAACGAGTTGTGGGACGTGCTGCGGAGTCTGGTGCGCGACGGCACCACGCTGCTGCTCACCACGCAGTATCTGGACGAGGCCGACCAGCTGGCGGACAACGTGATCGTGATCGACCACGGCAAGGTCATCGCCGAGGGCACCCCGCTGCAACTCAAGGACCGTTCCGGTGCGGCGAGTCTGGTGATCACCGTCTCCCGGCCCGAGGACGTGGACGAGGCCGCGCGGGTGCTGGCCGGGCACATCGGGGAGTTCCACATCGACGCGGACGCTCGCCGACTCACCGCGCCGTCGGAGGGTGTCTCGGCGCTGGCGGGCATCGCCGCCGCGTTCACGGGGGCCGGCATCGAGCTCGACGACATCGGCCTGCAGCGGCCGAGTCTGGACGACGTGTTTCTCTCGCTCACCGGCCGCCGGGCGGAGGAGCCGCAGGAGGGGCGGCCAGGGACTGACGGGCACACCGGCGGGCCCCGCGACGAGATCGACGAACAGGAGCAGCAGTCATGAGCGTCGTGTCAGGCCCGGGCCCCGGAGGTGCGGCGGCGGGGCCGTTCAGCGTCCCGGCCCGCCCCGACGGGCCTTCCCTGGGGCGCCAGATCTCGGCGCTGGTCCGCCGCAACCTCTTCCATATCCGCCGTCAGCCGGAGAACCTGGCGGACGTCACCATCCAGCCGGTCATGTTCGTGTTGCTGTTCGCGTTCGTGTTCGGCGGCGCGATCGCGGTCTCGAGCGGGAACTACCGCGAGTGGTTGCTGCCGGGGATCATGGCGCAGACCATGGCGTTCTCCTCGTTCATCGTGGCGTCGGGCCTGTGCAACGACCTCAACAAGGGGATCATCGACCGCTTCCGGACGCTGCCCATCCAGCGGGCCTCGATCCTCATCGCGCGCAGTGCCTCGAGCTTGATCCACTCGTCGATCGGCGTGGTGGTCATGTCGCTCACCGGACTGCTGGTGGGGTGGCGGATCCACTCCGGCGTCATCGACGCCCTGCTGGGCTACCTCGTCCTGTTGGGTTTCGGGTTCGTCATGATCTGGATCGGGATCGTGGTGGGGTCGCGGCTCAAGACGATCGAGGCGGTCAACGGGGTCATGTTCACCACCACGTTCCCCATCACGTTCCTGGCCAACACGTTCGCCCCGCCGGAGTCGATGCCCACGTGGTTGCGGGTGTTCGCGGAGTGGAACCCGCTGTCCTCGGTGGTGCAGGCGATGCGTCAGCTGTGGGGCAACGCCCCGGCGGTGGGGCCGGATGCGGCGCTGCCGTTGCAGTATCCGCTGCTGTCGTCGGTGTTGTGGATCGTCGGCCTCACCGTGGTGATCGCCCCGATCGCGATCAAGGCCTTCGACGCCCGCACGCGGGACTGAGTCGTCCGCCGAGGCGGGTGCGCGTGTCCGCGACCGCGGCGCGCGGGGTCAGCGCTTCTTCGCGGGCGAGACCCGGATGGTGATGCTGCCGGTGACGGGTTCCACGCCGGCGTCGTCGACGAAGGTCAGCGGCACCTCGATGTCCGTGCCCGAGGTGATCGCCGCGAAATCAGGGATCTGGTCCCATTCGGCGGTGACGGTCAGGCCGCCTGTCGACTTGGCGGGGTAGCGCACGTTCATGCCGACAGGTATCCACCGGTGGGTGGTGGGGACGGTGGCCTCGGCGAGCATTCCCATGGCGAACTCGGCGAGGTTGCAGGCGGCGATCACGTGGAAGGTGCCGATGTGGTTGCGGTTGCCCCACCAGCCGGGGCCGCGCACGACGCAGCGCCCGGGGCGCATCTCGGTGACGTGCGGCAGTGCCGTGCGGAAGTAGGGGGCCTTGAGGCTCACCGCCGCGGTGAACAGGCGGGAGCCGAAGGGGAGCCGGGTGGCCTTGCGCCACAGCGCGTAGGTGGGGGTGTGGGCGGTGGGGCCCGCGGTGGGAGCGGGGGAGGTATCGGTCACGACGACGAGGTTACCCGTCGGTAAGTTGTTTGCACAGGCCGAGTTTCCGTCGCGCGCATGAGCGTCTGTGGGCGGGTTCCCGGAGTGTGGCTCAGGCCAGGATCTGGGTGCCCTCGCGCAGGAGCTCGTGGAGGCGTGACTGGTCGGAGTCCGGCTCGTGCACCCACATGCGGTACGCGGAGAGCGCGATCCCCAGGGCGGCGTGCGCTGTCGACGCGGGGATCAGGTCGTCCACCGATTCGTTCCGCCGGTGGGCGATGAAGCTGGCGACCGCGCGGCGCCAGTCCGCGTACACCAGCGTGGAGTGGGCCTGGAGTTCGTCCACCTGGAGCAGGAGGCGCATGCGCGTGCGGTGTACCTCGGTCTGTTCCTCCGGGAAGGTGTTGAACTCCACGAGTGCGTCGGCCAGGGCGTCGCGCAGCGGGACGTGCTCGGGGACCGCGTCCAGGTAGTCGAGCATCAGGTGGATCTGCTCGTCGAACTCGCCCCAGGCGATCGCGGCCTTGCCGGGGAAGTAGCGGAACAGGGTGCGGCGCGAGATGTGTGCCGCTTCGGCGATCTGGTCGACGCTGGTCGCCTCGTATCCCTGCCTCGCGAAGAGGGACAGGGCCACGTCGACGATCGACGCCCGTGTGGTCGACGGACGCCGGCCAGGTGGCCGTGCGTACGTCCTCTCCTGGATCTCCATGAGTGCAGAGCCTAGAGCAGTGGCGCTTGCCACTGGCACTAAGTGCCAATATGATGCAGGTCTCACCAGATCGTGGTGAGATCGCCATGCGCCGACGAGAGGACACGCAACGGAGAACACGCAGAACACCGAGGTCGTGCTGGAGGAGGCCCTCATCGAGGAGGTCTCCATCGACGGCATGTGTGGGGTCTACTGAGATGACCTCCGCAGCAGCGCCGGCCGGCGCCGAGCAGGAAGTCGCGCCCGCGGCGTTCGACCTCGATGCCGGCTGGCGCCTGCACCCCGGGGTGGCACTGCGGCCCGAGCCGTTCGGTGCCCTGCTCTACCACTTCCACACCCGCAAGCTCAGCTTTCTCAAGTCGCCGACGATCGTCGAGGTGGTCCGTACCCTCGCCGACCACCCGACCGCCCGGGATGCCTGTGCCGCGGCCGGGGTCGCGATCGACGATCCCGCTGTGGCCCGCCTGTACCTCCACGCGCTCGGCCAGCTCGCCGTCTCACGCATGATCGAGGAGACCTCATGACCAGCATGCTCAACCGCCCGGCGTCACTCACGCCCGCCGCCCCCACCCCTGTCGGCCGTCTGGTCGACCAGTTCGAGCGCGGCCTGGACGCCCCCATCTGTCTGACCTGGGAGCTCACCTACGCCTGCAATCTCGCGTGCGTGCACTGCCTGAGCTCGTCAGGTCGGCGCGATCCGCGCGAGCTGTCCACCGAGCAGTGCAAGTCGATCATTGACGAGCTGCAGAAGATGCAGGTCTTCTACGTCAACATCGGCGGTGGCGAGCCCACCGTCCGCTCCGACTTCTGGGAGCTCGTCGACTACGCGACCAGCCACCAGGTCGGTGTGAAGTTCTCCACCAACGGCGTCCGTATCGACGAGGAGGTCGCCAGGCGTCTCGCGGCGAGCGACTACGTGGACGTGCAGATCTCGATCGACGGCGCCACCGCGGAGGTCAACGACGCGGTCCGTGGTCCCGGCTCGTTCGACATGGCCTGCCGCGCCCTGCAGAACCTCAAGGACGCGGGTTTCAAGGACTCCAAGATCTCGGTCGTGGTCACGCGTGAGAACGTCACCCAGTTGGATGAGTTCAAGGCGTTGGCGGACAAGTACGACGCGACCCTGCGGATCACCCGCCTGCGTCCCTCGGGCCGCGGCGCCGATGTGTGGGACGACCTGCACCCGCTGCCCGAGCAGCAGCGTGACCTGTACGACTGGCTGGTCGCCAACGGCGAGAACGTCCTGACCGGGGACAGTTTCTTCCACCTTTCGGCGTTCGGCGACGGCCAGGGTTCCCTGCCGGGCCTGAATCTGTGCGGCGCGGGGCGCGTGGTGTGCCTGATCGACCCGATCGGGGACGTGTACGCGTGCCCGTTCGCGATCCACGAGGAGTTCCTCGCCGGCAACATCGTGGCTGACGGCGGCTTCGAGTCCGTGTGGCAGACCTCCGAGCTGTTCCGTGAGCTGCGCGAGCCGCAGTCCGCGGGTGCCTGCGCCTCGTGCAACTTCTACGACAGTTGCCGCGGCGGCTGTATGGCGGCCAAGTTCTTCACCGGTCTGCCCATGGACGGCCCTGACCCGGAATGCGTCCAGGGCTACGGAGAGGGACTGCTCGCGGCCGAGCGCGCCATCCCCGCCCCGTCCCAGGACCACACGCGGCCGATGGGCCTGGCCGCACGCAAGCAGCCCACCGGCCCGGTCCCGCTGACCCTGGTCACCACCCCGCCGCGCAGGCCCACCAGCCTGTGCGACGAGTCGCCGATCTAGTCCGGCACCACCCACCCCGAGCTCGAAATCCCATCGAAAAGGAGGCACGCCGTGTCGCGCCTGTCCAAGATCGCCGAGGCCAACCCCTGGCGGCAGAACCCGTGGTTCGAATCGGTCGCCGAGGCCCAGCGTCGCGCCCGGAAGAAGCTCCCCAAGAGCGTCTACATGGCGCTGGTCGGCGGCAGTGAGGCCGGCGTGACCATCCGCGACAACATGGACGCGTTCTCCGAGCTCGAGCCCAAGCCGCACGTCATCGGTGCCAAGCAGGAGCGGGACATGGCCACCACGGTCATGGGCCAGCCCATCAGCCTGCCGGTCATGATCTCGCCGACCGGCGTCCAGGCCGTCACCCCGGACGGGGAGGTCGACGTGGCCCGCGCCGCCGCCGCCCGCGGTACCGCGATGGGGCTGAGCTCCTTCGCCTCCAAGCCCATCGAGGAGGTCATCGCGGCCAACCCGCAGACCTTCTTCCAGGTGTACTGGCTCGGCGGTAAGGAGAAGGTCCTCGAGCGGCTCGAGCGCGCCAAGGCCGCCGGCGCCGCGGGCGTCATCCTCACCACCGACTGGTCGTTCTCGATGGGGCGCGACTGGGGCAGCCCCGCGATCCCGGAGAAGCTCGACGCCAAGGCCATGATCACCCTCGCCCCGCAGATCGCGGTCCGTCCGCGCTGGGCCATGGAATGGGCCCGCGATGTGGTGGTCAACAAGCGTTTCCCCGACCTGACCACCCCGAACCTCGTCCAGCAGGGTGAGATGGGCCCGTCCTTCTTCGGCGCGTACGGCGAGTGGATGGGTACCCCGCCGGCCACGTGGGAGGACATCGCCTGGGTCGTGGACAACTACGACGGCCCGGTGATGCTCAAGGGCATCACCCGGATCGACGACGCCAAGCGCGCGGTCGACGCGGGCGTCACCGCGATCTCGGTCTCCAACCACGGCGGTAACAACCTGGACGCCACCCCGGCGTCCATCCGCTGCCTCGCCCCGATCGTCGACGAGGTCGGCGACCAGGTGGAGGTGCTGCTCGACGGCGGCGTCCGCCGCGGTTCGGACGTGGCCAAGGCCCTCGCGCTGGGTGCCCGTGCCGTGATGATCGGTCGTGCCTACCTGTGGGGCCTGGGGGCCAACGGGCAGGCCGGCGTGGAGAACGTGCTGGACATCATGCGTTCGGGCCTGGACTCCAGCCTCATCGGGCTGAGCAAGTCCTCGATCTCGGAGCTGAACCGGGACGACTACGTGATCCCCGAGGACTTCACCCGTCGCCTCGGGGGCTGATCCGCAGCCCTCTGCCGGGCGATGCCCGCATCCTCGACAATTGTAGAAAATACAGCCGTAGAGAAAAGGACAAGCCCTTCATGGGAGATTTTGACGGCAAGGTCGTCTTCATCACCGGCATCGCCCGCGGGCAGGGCCGCAAGCATGCCATCCGCTTCGCCCGTGAGGGCGCCAAGATCATCGGTCTGGATCTGTGCGCGGCCCCGTCGGAGTACGTCAAGTATCCCACCGCCACCGAGGCGGATCTCGCCACGACCATCGAGCGGGTCGAGGCCGAGGGCGGGGAGATCCTCGCCGAGGTCGGGGACGTCCGTGATCTGGCGTTCCAGCAGGACCTGGTCACACGGGGGGTCGAGCGCTTCGGCGGACGTCTCGACGTGGTGATCGCCAACGCGGGGATCTGCAACTGGGGCAAGGTCTGGGAGCTGGACGAGCAGCAGTGGAACGACACGATCGACATCAACCTGACGGGGTACTGGAAGACCCTCAAGGCCACGATCCCGGTGATGCTCCACGCTGGTAACGGCGGGTCGATCATCCTGGTCAGCTCGGTCGCCGGTCTCAAGGCGATGCCTGTGCAGTCCCCCTACTCGGCCTCCAAGTACGGCGTGGTGGGTCTGGCCCAGACCGCGGCCAAGGAGCTCGGCGAGCACGGGATCCGGGTCAACACCATCCACCCGTACGGCGTGCTCACCCCGATGGGCGCGGAGGACCCGGACGCGCTGTCGGTGTTCAACGACCAGCCGCAGTTCCTGCCGCACTTCACGCCGATCCTCGGGATGGGCATGGCCACGACCGACGACATCTCCGACTCGGTGATGTTCCTCGCCGGTGACGCCTCGCGCACCATCACCGCGTCGACCTTCACCGTCGACATGGGTGCGATCAAGGTCTAGATCCGTAGTGGCAGGCGTTCCCGGGGCGTCCGGGGTGACGGGTTCCGCCGGTGTGGCCGACGGGGGAGTGCTCGCCGTGCTCCCCGTCGGCGCCACCGAGCAGCACGGGCCGCACCTGCCGCTGGAGACCGACACGCTCCTGGCCACCGCGACGGCCCGGGCGCTCGCGCCCGGTCGTGTCACCGTGCTCCCCGCCCTCGCCTACGGGGCGAGCGGGGAGCACCAGTCATTCCCGGGGACTGTCTCGATGGGCACGGACGCGCTGGCCGAGGTGGTGCTGGAGATCGGGCGGTCAGCCTGTACCTGGGCAGACCGCCTGGTGCTGGTCAACGGGCACGGCGGCAACGTCGCGGGACTGCGTCGCGCGGTGACCCGGCTGCGCTACGAGGGCAGGGATGTCGCGTGGCTGTCCTGTCGCACCTCGGAAGACCAGTCGGACACGCACGCCGGCCACGCGGAGACCTCGCTCATGCTGTACCTGTACCCCGACACGGTCCGCACGGACCTCGCCGAGCCGGGCTGCACCGAACCGTTGTCGCAGGTGCTGCCGGCGATGCGCGAGGGCGGCGTCGCGGCGGTGAGCCCCAACGGCGTCCTCGGCGACCCCACCACTGCAACGGATGTAGAGGGGCGCCGCCTGTGGGAACTCCTCCTGGCGGACGCGCGTCGTCGGCTCGGGGCGTGGAACCCGGGCCCGACGGACGGGATGCTGCGATGACCCCGCCGGTCCGTCTCGACCGTCGCACCTCCGTCCTGCGGCGTGGCGCGGTGGTGCGGGTCCTGGGCGGGGATCCGGTCACCCTCGTCACCCCGTCCCCGTCGGTGTCGGCCCTGCTCGAGGGGGCCGACAGGCTGATCAGCACGAACACGCCCGCCGGCGCCGCGCTGGCGAGGGCGCTCACGGACCGGGGGATGGCCCACCCGCAGGTGTGCGGTCCCGAACCCTCTGCCGACTCAGCCTCTGCGGGCGCGGCCTCCGTCGGATCCGCCGGCCCGGCACGCGCGCTGGACGCCGTCGCCGTGGTGGTCCCGGTCCGCGACGACGCCGCCGGGGTCGCGGCACTCACGCAGGCCCTGCGGCCGGAGCTCGGGCGGGGACTGCGGCTCGTCGTCGTCGACGACGGCTCCGCCACCCCCCTCACCACGGCGGGGATCCCCACCGGCGCCGCACCGGCTCCCACGCCGATCGTCCTCCGTCACGAACGGTCCCGGGGCCCGTCCGCGGCGCGCAACGCCGGCACCGCGGCCGCGCTGGCCGCGGGCGCCGATGTGGTGGTCTACCTCGACGCGGACGTGATCCCGCGCCCCGGTTGGCTCGACCCGTTGCTCGCACACCTCGACGACCCGCTGGTCGCGGCGGTCGCCCCGCGCATCGTCGCCGCCGAACCGGGCCGCTTCTGGGTGCGCGGCCACGAGACCGCCCGCTCGGCGCTGGACATGGGCGTGGAGCCCGCGCGGGTGCGGCCGCGCACACGCGTGCCGTACGTCCCCAGCGCGGCGTTGGCGGTGCGCCCCGACCGGCTGCCCTCCCCGCCGGAGGGCGGCGGGGCCGGGCCGTTCGACGAGCGGTTGCACGTGGCCGAGGACGTGGACCTGTGCTGGCGCACCGACGCCGCCGGGGGGAGGGTGCGGTACGAACCCGCTGCCCGCGTCGCCCACCGGCACCGCACCGAGCTGTCGATGCTGTTGTCCCGCCGCTCCTATTACGGGACCGGGGCGGCGCCGCTGGCCGAGCGGCACGGCCCGGCGGTGGCGCCGGCGGTCGCCTCTCCGTGGTCGCTGGCGGTCGCGCTGGGGGTGTGGAGTGCCACCCCGGCGGGCCTGGTGGTGGCGGGGGTCGCGGCGGGCCGCGCCTGGTGGCGGACACGGCAGCTCACCGACGACGGTCGTGCCGCGGCACAGCTCATCGCGCGCGGCGCCGGCGCCTCGGTGCGTCAGCTGCCGGGGGCCCTGCTGCGCCCGTACTGGCCGGTCACCGCCGCCGCGGTGGTGGCGACCGCACCGTCCCGGTCGCGTGTCGCGCGGGGGTTGCGCAGGCGACTGCTCGTCGCCGCGGTGGCGGACGGGCTGTGGCACTGGTGGTCGGCGCGGGAGCCGGGACGACTGCCCGTCGACGAGCCCCTCGGCCATGTCGTCCTGCACCGTCTCGACGACCTGGCCTACGGCGTCGGCGTGTGGCGCTCGGCGTGGTCCGCGCGGTCCCTCGCCGCGCTGACCCCGGAGCTCAAGCGGTGAAGGCCGACGTCGTGGTGGTGGGCGCAGGTGCGGCGGGGAGCGTGATCTCCCGCCGCCTCGCCGAAGCCGGGGCCGACGTGCTGCTGCTCGAGGCCGGGGAGCACGCCGCCTCCCCGCTGGCGGGACTGCTCGACGTGGGGCCGGGGTCGAGGGTGGTCAGCCGCCACCGCGCGCGGCTCGGACAGAGGGAGCTCGACCTGCCCCGCGGCCGCACCCTGGGCGGGTCCGGCGCGGTCAACGGCGGGTACTGCATGCCGGCCCGCCCCGCCGATCTCGCGGCGTGGGGACCGGAGTGGCCGCACCGGTACGCGGTGGGGCTGGGGCGGGCCGCGGAGCGACTGCGACCCGGCCTGGCGCCGATGGGGGAGGTGGCCGCGCGCGTGGCGGCCGCGTTCCCCGGTCGGGTGTCGGCTGTCGCCCAGGCGCGGCGGGGCGGGCGGCGGGTCACGGCGTTCGACGCCTGGGACCCGGTGGGTGCCGGCGTGCGGGTCCGCACCGGTGTCCGCGTCGCGCGCCTGCGGTGGGCGGGCGGTGTGGTGGGCGGGCGGTGCGACGGGGTGGTCCTCGCCGCGCCGCGCAGCGGCCCTGACCGCCACGCCGACCCCCACCACGACAACGACCCGTACCCCGACCCCCACCACGAACCCCACCACGACAACGACGACGACAACGCCGAGGAGATCGCCGCCCGGGAGGTGATCCTGTGTGCCGGGACGATCGGCACGACCGCCGTGCTCAGGGCGTCGGGACTGGGGCCGGCCACGGGACACCCGCTGGGCGAGAGGGTGCAGGAGCATCCGGAGGTCCTCCTCGAGCTGCCCGCGGGATTCGGCCACGAGCCCGCGGGCGGTCGGGCGGGTCCCCTTCGGCGGGGCGCCCGGCACGAGGACACGCCGTCCCTCGACGGGTTGCCGCCGCTACTGACGCACGTGGTCCGGATCGAGGTGCCCGGAAGCGGCCCGGACCCCGGCGCGGGTGGGACGGGCTGGCCGGAGGTCGAGCTGCGCCCGTATTCGGTACCGATGCACCACGTGATCCCCGGAGCGGCGCCGATGCCGCCCAGGCTCGGGATCTCCCTGATGAACCCGGTCGGGCACGGCCGGATCGCCCACGACGGCACCGTGTGGCTGCCGCATGACCCCCGCGACACCGACGCTCTCGCCGGTGCCGCTGAGATCGCCCGGGACCGGCTCGGCCTGGCGGGGCCGGCCGTGCCGTCCACCTCGCAGCATCTGTGTGGGGCGGCACGGATGGGGGAGGTCGTCGACGAGGCCGGCCGTGTCCTGGGCGTGGCGGGGCTGCGCGTGGCCGACGCCTCGGTGTTGCCGACGCTGCCGAGGTGCGGGCCCTACTACACGGTCCTCGCGGTGGCGGAAGTCCTCGCGGGCGAGATGATCGCCGCGGGGCCGTGGTAGAACTCGTGGGTGGAACACGTTTCACCGGTGGGGTGGGCGCAGGATCGGAGGGCACCCGAATGTCAGGCATCGAGACGACCGTCGAACCCCGGCGCTTCACTGTCGAGCGCTATCCCGGGCTGACCCTGGTCGGAGAGGTGTGGGACCCGGTCGGGGCCGACGGTGAGCCCGCTGAGCCGCGCGAGGAGATCCTCATGCTCCACGGTGGCGCGCAGACGCGTCACGCGTGGACCCGGGCGTCCCGCCGACTCTCCGCCGAGGGGTACCGCGTCACCGCGATGGACGCGCGCGGCCACGGCGACAGTGACTGGGACCCTGACGGGGATTACGACATCCACCGCATGGCCGAGGACCTCGAGGCGATCATCGCCGAGCGTTTCCCCACACGTCGCCCGGTGATCGTCGGGGCGTCCCTGGGTGGCATGACGGCCATGCTCTCGCTCGGCTCCGGCGTGGACGTGGCGCGCGCCCTGGTGTTGGTCGACATCACGCCGAAGATCGAGGCCGCAGGGGTCGAGCGGATCGGGGAGTTCATGCGCTCGGGTTTCGACGGGTTCGCGAGCCTGGAGGAGGCCGCCGATGCGATCGCCGCCTATCAGCCACACCGCAGGCGACCCGTGACCACCGACGGCCCGCGGACGGAGCTCCGGCCCCGCGAGGACGGGCGTTGGCACTGGCACTGGGATCCGCGGTTCGCCGGTGGGGCGTCCGCCTCCAACGCCGAGATCGGCAATGCGTTCTTCGAGACATTGGTGCCGCAGATCCGGCAGCCGACCCTGCTCATCCGCGGGGGCTCCTCGGACATCGTCAGCGACGACTCGGTCCGGCACCTGCTGGAGTTGCTGCCCCACGCGTACACGATGGAGGTCGCCGAGGCGGGACACATGGTGGCCGGCGACGACAACGCGGTGTTCCTGGATCAACTCGGGTGGTTCCTCACCGAGGTGGTGGGGGTGCCCGTGGTGGGGGTGCCCGGGGAATAACCCCGACCGGGCGGCGTTGATCCAGGCTGAACGGGAAAAAATACCCTAATGGGTATAGATTGCCCGAGAAGGTCGTCGCCGACGCGTGCTGTCCGTAGGCTGGCGGCCACGGTAAGACGGGACGAGAGTCGCCCCGTCCCGCAAGGAGGCATTGGCATGACCACCGTCGACATCACGACTGCCGAGTTCGAGAAGACCGTCACCGAGAACGACATCGTCCTGGTGGATTTCTGGGCAGAGTGGTGTGGCCCGTGCAAGGCGTTCGGGCCGGTCTTCGAGAAGGTCTCGGGCAAGAACCCGGAGATCACCTTCGCCAAGGTCGACACCGACGCTGAGCAGCAGCTGGGCGCGATGCTGCAGATCCAGTCGATTCCCACCCTCATGGCGTTCCGCGAGGGTATCGCCGTGTTCCGGCACTCCGGTGCGATCCCGGAGCAGGCCCTCGACGATCTGGTCGAGCAGATCAAGGGCCTGGACATGGACGAGGTCCGCAAGGCCGTCGAAGAGGCGCAGAAGCAGCAGGGCGGCGCCGACGCCTGACGCGTCGACCGCCCCCCCCCCCCCCCCCCCCCCCCCCCCGCGGCGCCCCCACAACAAAAAACAGACCTCCGCGGGGGGCCCGCGGGGGGGGCGCCGCCGCCCCCGGGGCCAGCACAAATGAAGATCGTGATCGTCGGCGGCGTCGCTGGCGGCATGTCCGCGGCCACGCGGCTGCGCCGCCTGTCCGAGGACGCCGAGATCACCGTCGTCGAGCGCAGCGGCTACGTGTCGTTCGCCAACTGCGGGCTGCCGTACCACGTCGGCGGCGTGATCGAGGAGCGCTCGGCGCTGCTCCTGCAGACCCCCGAGTCGCTCGCCGCCCGCTTCGGCATCCGCGTCCTCGTGCGGCACGAGGTCACCGCGATCGACCGGGTCGGCCGGGTGGTCACCGTCTCCGGGCCCGACGGCGAGGTGGACATGCCGTACGACGCGCTCGTCCTCTCGCCGGGCGCCCGACCGGTCCGCCCCCCGATCCCCGGGATCGAGCGCGCGCTGAGCCTGCGGGACATCGAGGACACCGACGCGATGGTGGCGGCGGTGTCCGGCGACGTCCGCACCGCCGTGGTGATCGGCGGCGGATTCATCGGCGTCGAGGTGGCGGAGAACCTGCGCCACAAGGGCATGGACGTCACGATTGTGGAGGCCGCCGACCAGGTCATGGCACCGCTCGACCCGGAGATGGCGGCATTCGTCCACGAGCGCATCCGGGACCACGGCGTGGACCTGCGCCTCGGGGCCGGCGTCGAGGCGATCGGTGAGCGCGACGTGACGCTGGCCGACGGCTCGGTGGTGCCGGCCGACGTCGTGGTGGCGAGCATCGGCGTCCGCCCCGACTCCTCCCTGGCGGCCGACGCCGGCCTCGAGGTCGAGGAGCGCGGCGGCATCGTCGTGGACGAGGCGATGCGCACCTCGGACCCGGCGATCTACGCGGTGGGCGACGCCGTGGTCAAGCGAGACGCCCTCGACGGTTCGGCCGTCATGGTGCCGCTGGCCAACACCGCCAACCGGCAGGGGCGCATGGTGGCCGACGTCATCATGGGCCGCGACGCCGGGGACCGGCCGGTGCTCGGCACCGCGATCGTCGGGATCTTCGGCCTCCAGGTGGCCACCACCGGATGGAACGCCAAGCGGCTGGGCGCGGCCGGCCGGGAGTTCCGCCAGATCCACACGCACCCGGTGAGCCACGCCGGCTACTACCCGGGCGCGGCGGGCCTGCACCTCAAGCTGCTCGTGGACCCCGAGACGGACGCGATCCTCGGCGCGCAGGCGCTCGGTGAGGAGGGGGCGGACAAGCGGGTCGACGTGATCGCCACGGCGATGGCCGGCGGGATCACCGCCTCCCGGCTGGCCGACCTCGAGCTGGCGTACGCGCCGGCGTTCGGCTCGGCCAAGGACCCGGTCAACATGCTCGGCTACGTGGCCTCGAACCTCCGCGAGGGGACGGTCGAGACCGTCCAGTGGGACGAGGTGGCCGAGCGCGTGGCGGCCGGCGACGTGCTCCTGGACACCCGGACGCCGGGCGAGGTCGCGCGCGGCGCGATCCCCGGCGCGCTCAACATCCCGGTGGACGACCTGCGCGAGCGGCTCGACGAGGTCCCCGAGGGTCGCGTCGTGGCCTACTGCGCGGTGGGCATCCGCGGCTACCTGGCCGCCCGGATCCTCTCGCAGGCCGGCCGCGAGGTGGCCAACCTCGACGGCGGCTACACCACCTGGCGGGCGGCGACGGCGGGGTGAGCCCCCGCCGCCCGCCGGCGGCTCACGCCTTGGTGGTGCACCCCGCGTCCACGGCGAGGGTCTGTCCGGTGATGTAGCGGGACTCGTCGGAGGCCAGGAAGACGACCGCGCGGGAGATCTCCTCCGGCGCGAGGGCCGGCACCCACTGGAAGTCCGCGGTGTCGGGGTTGTCGGCGAAGCTGGAGTCCAGGTCCGGCATCGTGTTGGTGACGGACTGGAGGAAGTCCGGGCGGGACTCGAACAGCGGGAAGATGTTCGGGTCCGACCCCATACCGGGCGAGGCCACGCCGGTGGGGTGGACGGTGTTGACGCGGATGCCGTGGCGCGCCAGCTCGTTGGAGAACGAGCGCATGAGCCCCACCACCGCGTGCTTGGCGGCCACGTAGTGCGCGTACGGGACGTGGCCGCGCAGGCCCGCGGCCGAGCTCGTCATGATGATCGAGCCCGGCCGGCGGGCCCCGATCATGTGCGGCGCCGTGGCGAGGACCGTGTTCCAGCAGCCCTTGGCGTTGGTGTCCATGACGACGTCGTACTCCTCCTCGGAGACGTCGAAGGGCGACGACGGGAAGGTGGCCAGCCCCGCGTTGGCACACACCACGTCGATCCGCCCGAACGCCTCGAGGCCCACGGCGACGGCGGCGCGGAGCTCGTCGAGCCGGCGGACGTCGGCGACGGCCGTCACCATCTCGCCGCCGGCCTCCTCGACGAGCTGCCTGGTCTCCGCGAGCAGCTCGGCGTTCGCCGGCGCGTAGTTCACGCAGTCCGGGTAGGGGGTGTCGAGGTCGCACCCGACGATCCGCGCGCCCTCGGCGGCCAGGGCCAGCGCGTGGGCGCGGCCCTGCCCCTGGCCCGCTCCGGTGATGAAGGCGACCTTGGCGGCCACGCAGGGCTGACGGCGTCACCCCGCGGGGCGGAGAGCGGGGTCGACCGGCCTGATGCTGTAACGCGTTCTATGAACTACGACACCCTGTGACAATTTGGGGTTATCGTGGCGAGAACACGTTTCAGTGCCGGGGGGGATTTCCGGCAGGTTCGAGAGGGAGCCGTATGAAGACCAAGGCCGCCATCGCCCGCGAGTTGGGTAAGCCGTTCGAGATCGTCGAGGCCGAGCTCGACGGGCCCAACTACGGCGAGGTGCTCGTCAAGTGGAAGGTCGCCGGGCTGTGCCACTCCGACCTGCACATGCAGACCGGTGACCTGCCCGGTCGGCTGCCGATCGTGGTGGGCCACGAGGGTGCGGGTGTCGTGGAGGCCGTCGGTGAGGGCGTGACCCACGTCCAGCCCGGAGATCACGTGGTGGGCTCCTTCATCCCCGCCTGCGGCAAGTGCCCGGCGTGTGCCCGCGGCATGTCCAACCTCTGCGACGGCGGCCTCAACGGCACCATCGGCGAGATGGCGGACGGCCGCTACCCGTTCGCGCTGGAGAACGGCGAGACGGCCGGTGCGATGTGCACGCTCGGCACGTTCTCGCAGTACACCGTCGCCAACATGAACTCGGTGGTCAAGATCCAGGACTGGATCCCCTTCGAGGTGGCCGCGCTCGTGGGCTGCGGCGTCACCACCGGTTGGGGTTCGGCCGTCTACACGGCCGACGTCAAGGCTGGCGACACCGTGGTGGTGTTCGGTATCGGCGGCATCGGGATCAACGCCGTCCAGGGTGCCAAGCATGCGGGTGCGCGGTTCATCATCGCGATCGACACCGACGAGTCCAAGCGCGACAAGGCGCTCGAGTTCGGCGCCACCCACTTCTACTCCGACGTCGACCAGGCCAAGGCGGAGCTCCCGGGGCTGACCTGGGGACTCATGGCGGAGAAGGCCATCATCACGATCGGCGTGGCCGACGCCAAGGTCACCGCGGACGCCACCGACATGGTCGGCAAGCGCGGTGTGGTGGTCCTGACCTCGATGGGCGGACTCGACAACCAGTCCATCCACCTCCCCGGCCTGTTCGTCTCGCAGTACGAGAAGTCCATCAAGGGCTCGCTGTTCGGTTCGGCCAACGCTTTCTACGACATCCCCAACCTCCTGCGGCTGTGGGACGAGAAGCAGGTCAAGCTCGACGAGCTCGTCACCCACCGCTTCACCCTCGACCAGGTCAACGAGGGGTACGAGCTCATGCAGAAGGGTGGAGACGGGATGATCCGCGGGATCATCGTCCACGACGACTGAGCAGGGTTCGTCGGACTGCGCACGGTCGCAGAAATATACCCCCGTGGGTACACTGGCTTCAGCTGGTGGGTCCACGGGGGTTTCCCGTCCCCGCCGGTGGGTGACCCCAGACCGACGGCGTGCGACGAACCGTCCGGAGCCTTCAGGAGAGGTGCGACATGGCCCAGACCGATCCCCGACAGCAGGTCCTCAACAGGCTGCGCCGTGCGCGCGGCCAGCTCAATGCCGTGATCGACATGGTGGAGCAGGAACGCTCCTGCAAGGACATCATCACCCAGCTCTCGGCCGTGTCCAAGGCCCTCGACCGCGCGGGCTTCAAGATCATCAGCGAGAACATCCAGGAGTGCGTCATCCGCGAAGGCGAACCGGAGGACGGTGAGGTCACCCTCGACGAGCTCGAGAAGCTCTTCCTCTCACTGGCCTGACCGGCGCGGGTGCGCGTGGGAGACTGGGGCAAAGGGGCTCGGGAGCAGTAGCGTCCGGGCCCGGGACCATCCGAGCCCGTCAGGGCGGAAGGCGGCGATCGTCATGGACATCGGAATCGGAACGTTCACCGAGATGGGGTTCGACGAGGCGGTGGAGGCCACCCGTGCGGCGCTCGCCGAGCGCGGATTCGGGATCCTCCACGAGATCGACTTCACGGCAACGCTGAAGAACAAGATCGACAAGGACATCGAGCGGGTGCTCATCCTCGGCGCCTGCAACCCCGGCTTCGCGGGTCAGGCGTACGACATCAACAAGGACGTCGCCCTGCTGATCCCCTGCAACGTCGTGGTGCGGGAGTCCGGCGGCGGTTGCGTGGTCGAGGCGCAGAACCCGAACCTGCTCTCGAGTGTCATCTCCGGTGGCCTGCAGGACCTCGCCGACGAGTTGGCCGCCGACTTGCGTTCGATGATGGACGATCTCACACGGTGACCGGCCGCGAGGTCTGCGGCTCCACGACTATCCTTCAGTCATGACCTCACACCCACACGACGACTCGTCTTTTCAGGACCCGCGCACACTCGCGCAGCGTCGTCTCGAGCAGATGGTGGGGCGCGGGGAGCTCTCGCTCTCGGAGTTCTCCGATCGCGCGGCCAAGATCTGGGCCGCGACCTGCCCTGCGGAACTCGACGTGGCCCTGAGCGGACTGCCCGCCGAACCGGCCTCCCCGGCGACGGGCGCGCCGAGGCACGCCGACGCGGGAGCTCAGCCCCCGGCGGTCCGCCCGGGCGCGGCGATCACGGTCGACGAGAGCCAGAAGAAGACCTCGGTGTTCGACACCCTCAAACGGGAGGGCCGGTGGCTGTTGCCCGACGACTACCGGCTCACCTCCTGGATGGGGGAGATCTACCTCGACGCCCGCGAGGCTGTGGTGGACCGACCCCGCACGCACGTCCAGCTGGACCTGTGGGCCGCCTCGGCCAAGATCCTCCTGCCGCCGGGGGTGTCCGTCTCGATCACCGGCAACCGCACCATGTCAGACCTGAAGATCGACGAGGGCAAGTACGAGATCCGGGGCGGACCCCACCTCGACCTCGAGATCAACGGCTTCATGGCCACCGCCAAGATCAAGATCCTCGCCGCGGGGGAGAAGATCCCCAAGGCCTGGAAGTGGTTCTAGGCGCGGCGCGGACCACCCCCGCATCCGCCCGGGGACGGACTCAGCGCCGCCGCCACACCGTGTGCCGGTGCCGGACCGGGTTCGCGCCGTTGTCGTCGTCGTACCCCTGGACGCGGCTCCGTGGATCGGCGATCCACTCACCCACCTCGACCAGCTCCCACGCCCGGGGGCCGGGCGCGCCTGACCGGCCTGTCCCGACCCGGCCCGGCCCGGACAGGTCCGGCGCCCGCACGGTGCCGGGTGCGTCCGCGTCGATCTCGGTGACCAGGCACTCCTCGGCGGCGTCGAGCGCGGCCGCGTAGATCTGGCCACCGCCCATCACCACGGCGTCCGGGCCCGCCATCTCCAGGGCCTCGGCCACGGACCCCGCACGCTCGGCGCCCTCGGCCGACCAGCCGGCGTCCCGCGAGCACACGATGTTCCGACGGCCCGGCAGTGGACGGAAACGCTCCGGGATCGACTCCCACGTGGTGCGGCCCATCACCACCGGCCGGCCCAGCGTGGCCTGCTTGAAGAAGGCCAGGTCCTCCGGGATGTGCCACGGCATGTCTCGACCGTCGCCGATCACCCCACCGCGCGCCTGCGCCCACACCATCCGCACCATCGCGTGCCCGGTCCGCCTGCTCTGCCTCTGGTCTCCGCCGGCCGTCAGACCGCGACCGGGGCCTTGATACCCGGGTGGTGCTGGTAGCCGACGATCTCGAAATTCTCGTAACGGTAGTCGAAGATCGAGTCGGCCTTGGTCAGTCGGAGCTGCGGGTACGGCAGCGGCTCACGCGAGAGCTGCGTGCGGACCTGCTCCACGTGATTGTCGTAGATGTGGCAGTCTCCGCCGGTCCACACGAACTCGCCCACCTCGAGACCCACCTGCTGCGCCACCATGTGCGTGAGCAGGGCGTACGAGGCGATGTTGAACGGCACCCCGAGGAACAGGTCCGCGCTGCGCTGGTACAGCTGGCAGCTCAACTTCCCGTCGGCCACGTAGAACTGGAACAGCAGGTGGCACGGCGGCAGCGCCATGTCCTTCAGCTCGC
>CAYFRF010000048.1:0-11454 GCA_964345415.1 uncultured Microbacter sp.
CCGGTCTCCACCTTGAAGGCCCAGACGATGCTGGTGTTCGCCGCGGACCTGCACTGCCGCTACCCCGCCATCCTGCAGGCGATGCTCGCGGGCCGTATGGACCTGGTCGTGGCGGTGATGCTGGCCCGGCAGATGACCAACGTCCACGACTCGGTGGTCCACCAGGTCCAGCAGGAGGTCGTGGATGCCTACCTCGCCGCTGTGGAAGCCGGTGAACGCCCCGGCCCCAAAGCGCTGTGCCGCCGGGTCGACGGGATCATCTCCTCCCACGACCCGGACGCGGTACGCCAACGCAAGCAGGACGCCGGTCGTGAACGCGGAGCCCGCATCACCCCGGGCCGCGACGGAATGTCCACCTTCTACGCCCTGCTGCACTCCGATGAGGCCGCGGTCCTGGCCGAAGCCCTCGACGAGAAAGTCGCCACCGACCGCGCCGCCGAAGAAGAAGCCGCAGCCACCACCGCCGCAGCATCAGGCCAAGACGCCGACACTCCCGCCGACACCACAACCAGCGCCGCCACTGACGAGGAGTTGGACCGCCAGTCCGACCTCGGCAACTACTCCATCGGCCAGCGCCGCGCCAACGCCCTGATGTCCCTGGTCTACGGCGAGGCCAGCCCGTCCGCTTCCAACACCACCGCAAGTCCCACCGACACCGACACCGACACTGGCAGCACAGAGACAGGCTCCCCGGCCAACACTGCCGACACTGCCGACGCCACCGATCCTGCAGGCGGTGCTGGAGCTACTGACGCCGACGAGGCAGCCGACACCAGCACTGGTGGTGCGCTGACTCGCTCGCGACCGACGGCGGTCCCGCTGGCGCTCGGCCCGCTGTGATGCTGCGGCCGAGGGTGACCGTTATCGCCCCCGGTGGCGGGATGGGTCGGGCGGGGGTGGAGTTCGCCCGCACCGGTGAGGCTGCGCTGCAAGCCCTGCTGGACATGCTCGCCGCCAGCGAAGGGGCCAGCCTGGAATACCTCGACCCCACCCAGGGCGCGGCCGATGATCCCGCCGACGCCCTGAGATACAGGCCCTCAACGGCACTGGCCAGACGGATACGACTGCGCGATGGCACCTGCCGGCACCCCGGATGCCACGTCCCAGCCGAGAACTGCGACCTGGACCACGTCGTGCCGTTCAACCGCACCGACCCCACCGCCGGTGGCACCACCACCGAAGACAACCTGGCCGCCCTGTGCCGCAAACACCACCGATTCAAAACCTTCAACGGCTGGAACTACCACCTGCAACCCGACGGCACCCTGACCATCACCACACCCGACGGGCACGTCATGACCACCCGCCCAGCCGGGCCCCTGGCCGACTACCGCCACGAACAGCACCAACTCGAGGCCCAAGCCTGGGCGCGTCAACAACGCCGCAACCCCGACCCCACAACCAACACCAACCCCGGCTCGGACGTAGACGTAGCAGAGCATGCCGAGCAGAGCGCCTGGGCACGACGTGAAACCCGCAAGGCCCGCCGCCGCCAAACAGAACGCCAAGCCAACGCCGCAGCCCGGGCCGCCCGCGCCGCCGGAGCCGCGAACAGCACCGACCACGCCCCGCCAGGCTCAGCCCAGCCCGCCGCGGCCGACGACGACGCCGACTGGGTCGAGGAATACCGCATCAAACACCGCGGAGGCTTCAAACCGATCGTCATCACCAGCAAGCCCTACGTCATCGACATGGTCACCGACAAGAACGCCGCCACGCGCTACATCCACAACCTCGCCAAATACGGCCCCGACACCAACCAATGGGCCGAGAAATTCCTCCAGGACATCCACGACCACCTCACCGACCCACCACCCTTCTAGCGCACTGCCTTCTTGTGCACAGCAGGGAGCAGCGAGGCAGGTTCAAGACGAACCTGCCTCGCTCCGCCTTCAGTACGCGACAGGCCGGCCCGTGGCGACAGGGGTCGAACCCGGCTGGAGACGCACAACGATCTGCTTCGAGGTGGGGGTGTTGCAGACGTCAGCGACGGCCTCGCGGTGGACCAGTTCATTGCCCTCCGGGAAGTACAACGCAGCACAACCGCGCGCTGACGGATATGCCACCACCCGGTAGCCCCGGAGCACCTTGTCCGGCAGACCGGGCCATTCGCTGAAGATGTCGACAGTCTGGCCGTCCTCCAGACCCAATTCAGCGAGATCGTCGGGGTTCACGAACACGACGAACCGTCCGTTGGAGATACCGCGGTACCGGTCATTGAGCGAGTAGATGGTCGTGTTGTGCTGATCGTGCGCGCGCATCGTCTGCAGGATCAGCCGCCCCTCCGGCACCTGCATGTACTCGGCGTCGTGGATTGTCAGCTGTGCCTTCCCACTGGGCGTCGGGAACGTGCGACTGTCCCGCGGACCGTGCGGCAGGACGAAACTGACCTCCTTCTCCATCCGCTCATTAAAGTTCTCGAATCCGGGGATGACGCGGGCGATAGAGTCCCGGATCGTGTCGTAGTGCCGCTCGAATCCCGCCCAATCAATGTCGATCCCGCGACCCTCCAGGACACGCTCGGCGAGCCGACAGATCACCGAGACGTCGGAGAGCAGGTCCGGGGCCACAGGATCCAACTCACCGTGGCTGGCGTTGATCCGACAGACCGTGTCCTCGGCGGTGACGTACTGCAGCAAACCGTGCTGCATATCCCTCTCAGTGCGCCCCAGGACCGGCAGGATCAGCGCTTCCCGACCGGTGACCACGTGGGAGCGATTGAGCTTGGTAGACACCTGGACCGTGAGGTCGGTGCGTGCGATCCCCTCTTCTGCGCGCTGCGAGTCCGAGATCGCGGCCACGATGTTGCCCGCCATGGACATGAGGACCTTCAGGTCACCCCTGTCCACTGCGTTCATGCTGTTGACCGTGTCGTACCCGTGCTTGCGAGGCGGTTCGAAGCCGAACTCAGCAGAAAGCGCATCGAGGAACGAGTCGGGCATCTGTTCCCAGATCCCCATCGTCCGGTCTCCCTGGACGTTGCTGTGACCACGGATCGGCGATGCGCCCGCACCCGGCTTGCCGATATTTCCCCGCAGCATGAGGAGGTTCATGACCTCGGCGATCGTCGCGACACCGGTCTTGTGCTGCGTGATCCCCAAGCACCACGTGATGATGGTCCCGTTGGACCGGATGTACCGATCCGCGAGCGAATCGATCTGCTCCTCGGTCAGTCCGGTGGCGTCCAACACCTCTTGGTCGTCGATCGCCAAGATGTGGTCGCGGTACGCCTCGAATCCCTCGCAGTAGGTATCGAGGAACTCGTGGTCCAGCACTGTGCCAGGTGCAGCGGCCTCGGCGAGCAGGACCCTCTTCGCGACAGCCTGAATCAGGTGCATGTCGCCGCCAATGCGGATCTGCAGGAACTCGTCGGCCATCTTCGTGCCCTTGCCGAGCAGACCGTTCGGACGCTGCGGGTTCTTGTACCTCATGAGCGACGCCTCGGGAAGCGGGTTGACCGCCACCATCGCGCCCCCGTTGACCTTCGTGTCCTCCAGCGCATTGAGCATTCGGGGATGGTTGGTGCCCGGGTTCTGGCCCAGCACGATCACCAGGTCCGCCTTGCCGAAATCGTCATACGAGATCGTTGACTTACCCACCCCGATAGCCGGGGTCATCCCGGCCCCCGTCGCCTCGTGACACATGTTGGAGCAGTCCGGGAGATTGTTGGTTCCGAAGGCTCGGGCGAAGAGCTGATACAGGTACGCCGGCTCGTTCATGATCCGGCCACTCGTATAGAACGCAGCCTGATCCGGGGATTCCAACGCCCGCAGGTGACGGGCGGCGATGTCCAGCGCCTCGTCCCAGCTGACCGGCACGTAATGATCCGAATCCGCCGCCTTGTACATCGGCTCGACGATCCGGCCCTGCTTGCCCAACCAGTACTCGGACTTGTCTCGCAGGCTTGTGAGCGAATGCTCTGCGAAGAACTCGCGGGGAATCGTCAGAGGCGTGGACTCCCAGACGATCGACTTGATGCCGTTCTCGCAGAATTCCAACGGCTTGCTGTGGTCTGGGTTGGTCCACGCACAGCTCGGACAGTCGAACCCACGCTTGTGGTTGATGGTCAGCGCGGTCTTGAGTGTCCGCTCTGTGCCCACCTCCTCCTCTGAGGGGATCATGGCGTGCTCGATGGCCGGGAGACCGACCGCCCAAGTGGCGGGCTTTCCGATCTTGATGTTGGCGTCGGTGAAATCTTCGCGAGGGGCTGTGGGGTGCATCAATCTGCCTTACTGCCGAATCGAATAGAAAACCCGAATCATGGGAATTCTCTCATGGGTCTCTCGGAATCTCCGTGAAACTGACTATGTGGGGGGCTTGCGACCCCATCGCCGGTGCCCGACCTGTATCGCCGAGCAGTCCTCCCCCGTCGACGGTGAACACCCGGTCCGCAGGGCAGTTCGCCGGCAGCCGGTGGGTCACGACAACCACGGTGCGACCCGGATCGACCAGCCCCGAACCCCGGTCGAGGAGATGGTTCTGCAGTCGAGAGGCGGCCGCATCGTCCAAGTGCTCAGTCGGCTCGTCCAACAGCAGGATCTGCGCCGGGGACACCAGTGCGCGAGCCAGGAGAAGCCGGCGGCGCTGCCCCCCGGAGACCGTGCTCGCCGCCGCCGACAGCACGGTATGGACACCGTCCGGTAGGCCGTCGACCCACCGGCCCAGACCAACCGCCTCCAACACCGCAGCGGCCTCCACCTCGTCCACGTCGCCCCGGGCCACCCGGAGGTTTTCCAGAATCGAGGTGTCGAAAAGGTGGGCGTCCTCCGCGAAGAAGCCGACGGTTCGGCGCAATTCCTCGGAGTCGAGCTCGTCAAGCGGAACCTCGTCGAGGGTCACCGTCCCCGCTCGGGGTGGGAGCAATCCCGCGAGCGTCATGAGCAATGTGGTCTTCCCGCCACCGCTGGGGCCGACGATCGCGATCCGGGACCCCGGCACCAGCTCGAGGTCGATCGGTTCGGTGACCCCGCGGCCCGGCCAACCTCCGCGGAGCGCGTGCGCCCGGAGTTCACCGGGACCGTCGACCCGGCCGGTCCCCGTCGCGACCGGGCGGGCGGCGCTGTCCAGCAGATCGGTGACGCGACGGGCCGCCAATCGAGCCCGCAGGAGAGTCAAGGCAGCGGCCGGAAGCGGTGCGGTGGCCTCGAATGCCGAGAGGGGGAGCAGGACGAGCACCCCGAGCATCGTGGCGTTCATGGCGTCCGGTCCCGACCCGAAGATGATGATGCCGACCAACAGTGCCCCGAGAACGCTCACACCCAGGGCCAGCGGAGCGGCGGCCTCTGCCCATGCAGAGGGGATCGCCGCCCGGTCGGTGGCACCGACGGCTTCGGCGTTGGCCGACCGGGCGCGCTCGATGCGCTCGGTGAGCTGTCCCGCGACCCGCAGTTCCGCCGCGTGATCGAGCGCGGTGACAGACTCTTCGGTGAACCTGGACCTCGCACCGTCCCCGTCGGTCTCCGCCTCGGTCGCAGCCCGGGCGGAGAGCCACGGCGCCGCCACCCCGGCCACCAGCAGAGACAGTGCTAGGACAACACCCGCCACGGGTGCGATCACACCGACCGTGATGACAGCCGCGAACGAGAGCACGGCCGCGACGGCCATCGGGATGATCGCCCGCACCACCACGTCGCCGAGTGCGTCCACGTCCGCTCCGGTGCGGGTGAGCAGATCACCTCGCCGCAGCCCTGCAGCGGCGGACGGATCCCCCTCGGCGAGCCTGCGGTACAGCTGGGTCCGCGCGGCGGTCGTGCCCCGGAGCGCGGTGTCGTGGGTGAGAAGTCGCTCTATGTAGCGGAACAACCCCCGGGAGATTCCGAGGGCGCGCACCGCGACCACAGCCACAGTCAGGTCCAGGACCGGTGGCATCTGCCAGGCTCGGATGATCAGCCACGCGGACAGGCCGGCCAGCAGGAGTGCGCTGCCGAGCGTCGCGGTGCCCGCCGCGATGGAGAGCAGGACACGTCGGCGGTCGAGTTCGAGCAGTCGCATCGCCCGCATCAGTTCACGCATCGGTGCGCTCCGCACGGACGGTGACGACCTCGTCGCCGACTGCGAGCACAGCCGGACGGTGCGCCACGACGATCACTGTTCGTCCCAGCCTGGACAACTCGCGCAGGGTCGCGAGCACTCGCGCCTCGGTGACCTCGTCGAGGTGAGCCGTGGGTTCGTCCAGCAACAGGACCGGTCTGTGGGACGCGAGGGTACGGGTCAGTGCCAGTCGTTGGCGCTGCCCCAGCGACAGTCCCGTGCCGCCCGTTCCGACGACGGTCTCCCAGCCGGCATCGCATTCGGCGAGCACCTCGTCGAATCCGGTGGCAGCACACAGGTTCTCCGCCTCGACGTCGGCAGGCTCGACCCCCGCCAGTTCCAGGTTCTCGCGCAGCGTGCCCGGCACCAAGGCAGGACGCTGCGGCAGCCAGGCGACCTCGCCCCACCAGGAGTCATCCGCGGACACGGGGGCGCCGTCCACGGTGATCGACCCCTCGTCCAGTGGGACGAGTCCGAGAAGGGCCAGAAACGCGGTGGATTTACCTGCGCCGTTGTGCCCGGTCAGGACCGTGATCCGGCCCGGTCGGCAGGTCACGTCCAGCCCAGACGGGGCACGGCCGTCGCGACCGGACACACTGACCCCGCTGAACACGATCTCCCGCCCACCGGCGCGGTTGTCGACGGGAGCGGGTGCGTGCCGCCCGGTCGATGTGGCCGCGGGCGCCACCTCTGGCCCGGTGTCCAGCACCGCGAAGGCCCGACCCGCGGCGGTGAGCCCGTCCTCCGCCGCGTGGAACTTCGCGCCCACGTCACGCAGTGGCCGGTACGCCTCCGGTGCCAGGACCAGTGCGATCACGCCCGCCTCCAACGGCATCCCGCCGTAGACCAGCCGCATGCCGATGCTCACGGCGACCAGCGCGACGGACAGGGTCGCCAGGAACTCCAGCACCGTGCCGGAGAGGAACGCGATACGCAGGGCCGACATTGTGGTGCGTCGATGTGAGTCGCCCAGCACCCTGATCTGACGCGCCGGTCCCTTCTCCCGCCCCAGCGCGCGCAGTGTCGGCAGCCCGGCCACCAGATCGAGCATCTGGGCGGAGAGCGTACTGGTGGCGGCGAGGGTTCGTTCGGCCTTTCCCTTGGTCAGGAAACCGATCAGGATCATGAACAACGGGATCAGCGGGAGGGTCACCACGATGATCACGGCGGACACGAGATCGTGCAGTGCGATCACCACGATCACCACCGGGGTGAGCACCGCCGCGGACAGCAGAGCCGGCACGTACCCGGTCAGATACTCCCGCAGCCCGTCGAGGCCGCGGGTGAGAACCGTGACGATCTCGGGTCGGCGCGGGTGCAGTTGGTGGGGAGAGAACCCTGTGGCCGCGACCAGGACTTCCTGTTCCAGCTCCGCGACCACCCGGGATGCCGTGCGGTGTGAATACCGCGCGTGCAACCAGCTGGCGCCGACCCGCACGACGATCGCCCCGGTGAGTACGGCCAGTTCCCCCGACCAGTCCCCGATCGAGCGCTGGTCGGTGGTGATGACCCCTGCGAGGATCCGCCCGAGGAAGGTCGCGACGACGACGACCATCACCACGTCGAGTACCGAGGTCGCGACGGTCCACACCAGGTAGCCTCGCGCGGCGACGGAGTAGCGCCACAGCCGCGGGTCTACCGGGGCCCGACGACCGCTCTCGGCGGGCCCCGGTTCGACAGCGGTGACTGTGGACGCAGACGTGGCGAGAACGTCGGCGTCGGTGTTGGGCACCGTCATACGGTGACGGACTCGCGCTCTCCGGTGACTGATACGCGCTTGCGAAACACCCAGTACGTCCAGCCCTGGTAGATCAGCACCAGCGGGGTGAGGAACGCCGCGGCCCACGTCATGATCTTCAGCGTGTACGGGCCGGAGGACGCGTTCTCGATCGTGAGCGACCATGCCGGGTCGAGCGTGGACGGCATGACGTTCGGGAAGAGCGACCCGAAGAGCAGCACGACGGTGGCAGCGATGGCCACGGTGGTGAACACGAACGCCCACCCCTCCCGGTCCAGCGCGGTCAACCACACCACGAGCGCGAGGGAGACAGCCGCCACCGCGAGAACGATCCAGGTCCAGCCGACCCCGTAGGCGAGCTGGGTCCACAGTGCGAAGGCGCCGGCCACCACGAGCGTGGGGATCGACAGGCGCCGGGCCAGGGCCACGGCGTCCTCGCGGAGCTTCCCGTCCGTCTTGAGGGCGAGGAACACGGCGCCGTGGAGTGCGAACACGATCGCGGTGGTCGCGCCACCGAGCAGTGCGTACGGGTTGAGCAGGTTGAAGAAGCCGCCGACGTACTGCTTGTCGGCGTCGATCGGGACGCCCCGCACGATGTTGGCGAACGCGACGCCCCACAGCACTGCCGGCACCCAGGAGCCGAACGTGATGCCCCAGTCGCAGCGTCGACGCCACGCCGGGTCGTCGACCTTGCCGCGCCACTCGATCGCGCACACCCGCACGATCAGGGCCAGCAGGATCAGCAGGAGCGGGAGGTAGAACCCGGAGAACAGGGTGGCGTACCAGTCGGGGAAGGCGGCGAACATGGCGCCACCGGCGGTGATGAGCCAGACCTCGTTACCGTCCCAGACCGGGCCGATCGTCTTCATGGTCGCCGAGCGACGTTCCTCGGCGTGCTTTCCGCGGCCGAGGATCGTCAGGTGCATTCCGACACCGAAATCGAAGCCCTCGAGGACGAAGTAGCCGGTGAACAGCACCGCGACGAGGATGAACCAGACTTCTTGAAGTCCCATGACGGATCTCCTAGTAGGCGAAGTTGAGCGTGTCGGGGTGCTGGTCGTCGGTGTCGTCGACTCCCGAGACCTCGGAGTCGCCAGGTTGTGGTCCGTCCATCACGTGCTTGCGCATGAGCCAGAACCACACCACCGCAAGGACCGCGTAGAGCAGCGTGAAGCTGACCAGCGAGGTGATGACCATCGCCGGCCCGTGACCGGAGACGCCCTGGTCCACCGTGAGTCGGATCATGTCCACCCCGGTGGGGTTGGGGTGCACGACCCACGGCTGGCGCCCCATCTCGGTGAAGATCCAGCCGGCGCTGTTCGCCAGGAACGGGGTGGGGATCGCGATGATCGCGAGCCAGCCGAACCACTTCTGGTCCGCGACCCGGCCACGCCTGGTGACCCACAGTCCGGCCAGGGCGAGAGCCGCGGCGCCGGCGGCGAAGCCGATCATCGCGCGGAACGACCAGTAGGTGACGAACAGGTTGGGCATGTAGTTGCCCGGACCGAACTCCTGCTCGTACTGCTCCTGCAGGTTCTCGACGCCCTGCAGGGTCACGCCCTCGAACTTGCCCTCGGCGAGGAACGGCAGGACGTACGGAACCTCGATCACGTGCTCGACGCTCTCGCAGTTGTTGTGAGTACCGATGGTCAGGATGGAGAACTTCGGATCGGTCTCGGTCTGGCACAGCGACTCGGCGGAGGCCATCTTCATGGGCTGCTGATGGAACATCAGCTTGCCCTGCGCGTCACCGGTATACGCCACGGCGAGGCCCGCGATGATCATGGCCAGCAGGCCCAGTCGCGTGGCCGGACGGAAGACGGTCCTGGCCTGGTCCTCGATCGCGATTGCCTGTTCCTGCACCGCGGTGTCCTCGGGGGCGGACGCCTTCAGCGCCGCCGCCTGACGCATGCTGCGGACCATCCACCAACCGGCGACGCCGGCCACGAAGGTCGCGGCGGTGAGGAACCCGCCGGCCACGACGTGCGGGAATCCCCAGAGCAGGGTGCTGTTGGTGAACAGGGCGCCGATGTCGTCCAGACGTGCCCGGCCGCTCACCTCGTCGTACACCGCGCCCACCGGGTGCTGCATGAACGAGTTGGCGGCGATGATGAAGAAGCCCGAGAGGTTGACCGCGATCGCGACCATCCAGATGCAGGCCAGGTGGACGAGTTTCGGGAGTCGGGTCCAGCCGAAGATCCACAGTCCGAGGAAGGTGGACTCGACGAAGAACGCGGCCAGCCCCTCCAGCGCGAGGGGAGCGCCGAACACGTCGCCGACGAACCGCGAGTACTCGCTCCAGTTCATCCCGAACTGGAATTCCTGCACGATTCCGGTGGCCACACCGATCGCGAAGTTGATGAGGAAGAGCTTCCCGAAGAACCGGGTCAGTCGGTACCAGTGATCCTTGCCCGTGGTCACCCACAGGGTCTGCATGATCGCCACCAGCGGCGCGAGACCGAGGGTGAGCGGCACAAAGATGAAGTGGTAGACGGTGGTGATCCCGAATTGCCATCGGGCCAGGTCCAGAGCCTCCATGATTCCCCTGTCCAAATCCTCGCGTCGCGGCCGGTCACGTCGGCGCGCAGCTACCGGATCAACATCTACCCGGTTTTCTCAGGAAGTTCGACGGTTCCGGGAAATTCTCCTGCTCGGCCCCGCCCGGGCTGTTCGCCCCGTTCACTTTTCAGGCGAAAGAGGGCGACGGAGAGGGGTGGACCGGGGGTGGCAGGAAGGCGGGGTGACAGGAAGGCGGGGTGGCAGGGAAGTGGAGGTAGCCGGGGAGGTGACCGCTCAGACGAACCGGCGGCTCACCTTCTCCGGCAGTGCGGTCAGCAGGGGCCCGAGCGCCTTCCAGGGCCTGGCTGGCACGAGTGCACGGACGGGCTCGGCGTCGATGGTCTTGACCAGTGCGTCGACGCCGGGGTCGAACTCGGTCATGAGTGAGGTCTTGACCGATCGGTTGATGTCGGTGCGGATGTAGCCGGGGAGGATGTCGGTCACCTTGATCCGGCTGCCGGCACTGTCCAACTCGGCGTACAGTCCCTGCGCGAGCGAGGAGACGAACGCCTTGGACGCCCCGTAGGCGTTCTGTGCCTTGGGCATCCCGCGCAGGCCGCTCACCGACGAGATGAACACCAGATGCCCCTCGCCGCGCTGCCGCAGGAGTGCGGTGGCCGCCTCGGCCTGGTTCAGCACGCCGATCGCGTTGACCATGGCGGTCTCACGGTTGGCGTGGGCCTTTCCCGTTCCGATGGGTGCGCCCTTGCCCAGCCCGGCGTTGAGCACGAACCGGTCGATGCCGCCCAGCTCGTCGTCGAGTTCGCCGAAGACCCGCTCCACGGCCTCACCGTCGGCCACGTCCAACTCCCGCACCGCGACACGGATCGTCGGGTTGGCGGCGACCAGTTCGTCGCGCAGTTCCTCCAGGCGGTCGAGACGCCGCGCGCACAGCGCGAGGTTCTTGCCCCGGGCAGCCCACCGTCGGGCCATCCCCTCGCCGAGTCCGGAGCTGGCGCCGGTGATCAGGATGGTGCTGCGGTCGGTCACGTGGTCTCCTCGGTCGGGTTCGGGCCCAGTGTGGCACGCCCGGACCCACTCCGGCGGGGCTGACACGACGGGCAACTGTAGGCGATCCGGTCGAGCGAGTCGGTGGGTTCCGCCGGGGCCGTGGGTTCCGCCGGGGC
>CAYFRF010000048.1:11554-14918 GCA_964345415.1 uncultured Microbacter sp.
GTGGGTTCCGCCGGGGCCCCGGATCCGGGAAGCGCAGCACGCCCGCCCAGACGGTAGGTCTGGACGGCGGTACCGCAGCGCCGACACGGCCGGCCGTCGCGCCCGTAGACCCATAGTTCGCGACCGCGCCGGGTGTCTCCGGTGGTCACCCGTACGGCGCGGCCGGCGTTGGCGACCAGGAGCCTCCGGGCGAGGTCCACGACGGCGGGCAGGTCGGGCACCGAGCCGACGGGGTCGCGGGGGTCGAGGCCGCGGAGGAAGCACAGCTCGGCGCGGTAGATGGTGCCGAGGCCGGCGAGGTTGCGCTGGTCGAGCAGCGCCTCGCCGATGGTGCGGGCGGGCCGCTCCCCCAGCCTGCGCACGACCTCGGCGGTGCTGGCGCGGGGATCCCAGTCGTCGCCGAGGAGGTCGGGGCCGAGGTGCGCGAGGGCCTCGTCCGCCTCGGCGGGGGTCAGTGCGCGCAGCAGCCCGAGCTCGGTGCCCACGACCTCCACGTCACCGGCGCGCAGGACGAGCCGTGCGGTGTGCGCGGGGAACCGCCAGCGCTCGCCGGCGCGGAGCACCCTGATGCGCCCCTCCATCTTGAGGTGGAGGTGGAGGACGACCGGGTCGCGGCCGTGGGTGTCAGGGGCGTGGGTGTCGGGGGCGTGGGTGCCAGGGGCGTGGGTATCGGGTCCGACGACGACGACGAGGTGCTTTCCCCGGGAACGGGCGCCGAGCACCGTGCGTCCGGTCAGATCCACCGCTGAGAATCCGGGGACCCGGAGCTCGGCCCGGTCCAGGGTGCGGCCGGCGAGTGCCCGGTGGATGTGTGCGGCCGCCCGGTGGACGGAGTCCCCCTCCGGCACCGCTCACCACCCCGGCCGGTTGCAGAGCGCGACCCCGTCGGTCTCGAGCTGTACGGTCACGTGCCCGAGGCCGTGCCCGTCGCGGAGGACGCGTTGAGCCGCCTCCAGGACTGCGGCGTGGTCGGCGGTCGCGTCCACCACGAGGTGGACGGTGGCCACGTCCATTCCGGAGGTGAGGGTCCACAGGTGCAGGTCGTGGACGTGCCGGACGCCGTCGAGGCGGTCCAGATCGGTTTCCACCCTCGCCGGGTCGATCCCGGCGGGGGCGTGCTGGGCCAGCACCGCGAGGACCTGTCGGCCGAGTGAGACCGCTCGCACCACGATGAACACCGCGATCGCCACCGCCACGACCAGGTCCCAGACCGGCGAGCCGGTGAGGCGGATCAGGACGGCCGCGGCGATCACACCCACCGAGCCCGCCGCGTCCGCCAGTACCTCCATGTACGCCCCGCGGACCGCGAGGCTCTCGGTGGAGCCACTGCGCAGCAGGAGCAGCGAGATGAGGTTGACGACCAGGCCGAGCACGCCGACGAGAAGCATGGTGCCCGTGGCGACGGGGGTATCCGAACCGATACGTCCCGCGGCCTCGACGAGCACGTACACGCCCATCCCCAGCATGATGAGCACGGCGAGCCCGGAGGCGAAGATCTCGACGCGGTAGTGGCCGAAGGTCCGCCGGCCGGTCGAGTCCGGCCTGGCCGCGATCACCGTGGCGAGGAGGGCGGCCCCCAGCGCCACGACATCGGCGCCCATGTGGCCGGCGTCGGACAACAGGGCCAGCGACCCGGAGACCAGTCCCGCGCCGAGCTCCACCCCGAAGAACGTGGCCGTCAGCAGGAAGGCCAGCCCGAGACGCACGCGATATCTGGCGCCGGCATGACCGGTGGCCCCCCGGTCACCCCCGTGTCCGACATGTCCGCCGACCCCGTGTGAATGACCCGCGCCCATCCGGACCGCCTCCTCGATCTTCACCCCGACGCTCCCGCGACGACCAGTGGATATGCACTGATGCGCATATCTTAACGTGTTGTGCCTGCTCGCGCTAGGGCCGGACTCACCTGCCGATGCCGCTCACCTCCTGATCCGCAGCCCCTTGGGGGTCATACCGAACCCGGCGGCCTGGAACGCCGCCGAATACGGCGAGGCGTGCACCGTGTCACCGCCGAGCGTGGTGATGGTCAGCTGGCCCACCGCGCCGGAGCGGACGGAGTCGGCGAGCGCCGTGGCGGCGAGCGGGACGGCAGCTGACGCCATGGGCTGGCCGGGGTCGTCGAAGACCAGGACCGTCCGGCCGCCCCGCTCGACGAACAACACGCACAGCCCGTCGACCAGGACGACCAGTGCGCCGGCCTTGCGGCCAGGGCGGTGGCCGGCACGCGCCCCGGGAGCGGCGGTCGGTTCCGCTGCGCTGTCTGCGGTCCCGTCTGCAGGCTTCACTGCGGGCTTCTCTGTGGGCCTGTCTGTGGGCCACGGCAACGCGGCGCCATAGGGGTTCGCGGGGTCGGTGGCGGCGAGCACCCGAACCGACGGGGTGTCGGTACCCGAGGGCCAGGTGGTGTCGTCTGCGGTGTCGTCGAGGGTGCGCAGCCTGTCGATCGTGTTGCCCGCGGCGAACTGGGCGGCGCCGAGTCCCTCCACGAAGTACCCGCGACGACACCGGCCGGAGTCCTCCATCTGCGCGAGAACCTTGTAGACGGCCGCGAACCCGCCCGGGATCTCCTCCGCCTCCACAGCCCCGCGGGTCACCACCCCGTGGCGCGCGAGCAGCGTCTCCGCCCAGGCGTGAGCGCGCAGTGTGGCATCGGTGACCGGCTCGGGGACGAGGGACCAGCGCCCGGCGAGCGCCGGTGGGGTGCGCATGCCCGCGGACATCGCACCCGACAGCTGCGCCATCGACGTGCGGCCGAGTCGGGCCCTGCGGGGCCTGGCCGAGGTCCGGGACGCCCGGTGGGCCGTGCCCGCTCCAGACGGACCGCCACCCGCCAGCACCGCACGCAGCGGGGCGAGCGTGTCGTTGGTGACCACGCCGTCCCACACCAGATCCCACAGCGCGTCACGGATCGCACCCTCGGTCACAGGCCCCGTGACCTCGGGCAGGGTGTCGGCGGGCGGAGCGTCGGTGGGCAGGGGCTCAGCGGGCGGAGCGTCGGTGGGCAGGCCGGCGGCGCCCTTGACCCGCGAGACGATGTCGCGGAAGAACAGTGCCCCGCCCCGGAGGGCGTCGACAACCGCGAGGTGGACCGGGCCCTCCGGCTGCGGCCGGTCGAGGGGCAGGCTCGCCCCGGCGGAATCGGTGGGGTGCAGGGAGATCCGGCCGTCGCGTGCGCCCGCCCTGCCACGGCCGCACCAGATGACCTCGCCCCCGGCGAGGAGCTCGTCGAGCATCGCCGGGGAGTAGCCGCGCACGCGCGGGGCCAGGATCAACGGCTCCAGAGCCGAGGCCGGGACCGCCACACCGTCGAGCTGCTCGATCACCGCGAGCACGCCGTCGACGCCGGATTCGGCCCCCGTGGCGG
>CAYFRF010000048.1:15018-19753 GCA_964345415.1 uncultured Microbacter sp.
GTGGCGGCCCCCGCGGCGGTCCCCGTGGCGGATGCGGGTGCCGGATCGGCGCCGGCGCCGGCGGTCCCGGCCGTGCCCACGCCCTGCCAGGCGGGCAGGAAACGACCGAGCGTCGAGTGCGAGACCGGCTCGATCTGGGAGCGCAGGGCCGCCAGTGAACGGCGTCGGATGTGGCGCAGCACTTCGGCGTCGCACCATTCGGGTCCGGTGGCCCCGGGTCGGAACTCGCCGGCGAGCAGCGTCCCGGCAGCGGTGAGCCGGTCCAGCACGCCGCGTGCCACGGCCACGCCGAGGCCGAACCTGCCGGCGACGGCCTCGACAGTGAACGGCCCGTGGGTGCGCGCATACCGTCGGACGAGCTCCCCGAGCGGGTCCTCCACATCCCCGAGGAACGCCGACGGCACCCCCGGCGGCGGGGGAACCCCGAGCCCGTCACGCAGGCGTGCCACGTCCTCGACCCCGGCCCACCACGTGCGACCCGTGTGCTCCACGGTCACGACCCGCCCTGCAGCGGCGAGCGTGTCGAGCCACCCGTGCACTGCGGCCGGATCCGTTGACCGGGCCTCGACCTCGTCCACGGTGAGCGGCCCGAGCAGCCGGAGCAGATCCGCCACCGCCTCCGCATCGCGCGCCGCCCGCTCGGGCTCGAGGTGCTGCAGGCGACGTTCGACAGCGTCCAGGACCTCCTCGTCGAGCAGCTCCCGCAACTCGACGCGCCCGAGCAACTGCCCGAGCAGTGTGGGGTCGATGCTCAGCGCGGCGGCCCGCTTCTCCGCCAGCGGCGAGTCGCCCTCGTAGACGAACGCCCCCACGTAGTCGAACAACAACGACTGCGCGAACGGCGACGCGGACGGGGTGTCCACCTCCACGATCCGGACCGTCCGCGAGGCGATCTCCCCGAGCAGCCGCTCCAGCGCCGGCACGTCGTAGACGTCCTGCAGGCACTCGCGCACCGCCTCGAGGATCATCGGGAAATCCGGGTAGCGACGCGCCACGTCCAGCAGCTGCGCCGACTTCTGCCGCTGCTGCCACAGCGGCGCCCGCCGGCCCGGGTCGAGCCTCGGGAACAACAGCGCCCGTGCCGAGCACTCGCGGAACCGGGAGGCGAACAACGCCGACCCGCCCACGTGCCGCGTCACCAGATCGACCGCCTCTCCGGCATCGATCGCGAACGTCTCGGCTCCCGGGCGGACGCCCGCCCCGTCGTCGTCGTCGTCATTTCCTCCCATGTCCGGGACCCGCAGGATGATGCCGTCGTCGGACACCACCGGCACCGCGTCGAACCCGTGCGCGGCGGCCAGCCGCGCACGCACGGCCTCCGCCCACGGCCAGTGCACCCGCGCACCGAACGGCGAGTGCAACACCACCCTCCAGTCCCCCACCTCGTCGCGGAAACGCTCCACCACCAGCGTCGTGTCGCTCGGCACGTACCCGGTGGCCTCCCGCTGTTCGGCGAGATACCGACGCAGGTTGGCGACGGCGTTGGCATCCAGCCCCGCGGCACCCAGGCGCGCCGCGACCTCCGCCTCGCCCCCACCGGAGACCTCGCGTAGGAACCCGCCCAGCGCACGTCCCAGCTCGGCCGGCCGCCCCTGGTCGTCCCCCAACCAGAACGGCAACCGCCCCGTGCCACCCGGCGCCGGAGAGACCAACACCCGATCGTGCGTGATCTCCTCGACCCGCCAACTGGAGGCGCCGAGCGCGAACACGTCCCCCACCCGCGTCTCGTAGACCATCTCCTCGTCCAGCTCGCCGACACGCGTGGCCTTCTCCCCCACCATGAACACGCCGAACAGCCCACGGTCCGGGATGGTCCCACCGGAAGTGACCGCCAGCCGCTGGGCACCCGGTCGGCCGGTCAGCGTCCCCGCATCGCGGTCCCACACCAGGCGCGGCCGCAACTCCGCGAAATCGGCGGACGGGTACTTGCCCGCCAGCATGTCCAGCGTCGCCTCGAACGCCGAGCGAGGCAGGCCCGCGAACGGCGCCGTCCGCCGTACCGCCGCGAACCACTCCTCCACGTCGATCGTCTCGAGCGCACACGCGGCGACAGTCTGCTGCGCGAGCACGTCCAGCGGGTTGGCGATCACCGACAGGGCCTCGATCTGACCCGCCAGCATCCGCTCGACCGTCACCGCGCTGTGCACCAGGTCCGCCCGGTGCTTGGGGAACACCGCCGCCCGGGACACCTGCCCCACCTGGTGCCCCGCGCGCCCGACACGCTGCAGGCCCGACGCCACCGACGGCGGCGACTCGACCTGCACCACCAGGTCCACCGAGCCCATGTCGATCCCCAGCTCGAGCGACGAGGTGGCCACCACCGCGCGCAGCCGCCCCGATTTGAGCGCGTCCTCGATCATCGCCCGCCGTTCCTTGGACACCGAGCCGTGGTGCGCCATCGCCAGATCCGTGGGCGCCCCGCGCGTGACCTCCGACGGCACCATGATCTGCGCCGGTGGCCGCGCCGGTGGTTCCGGGAGCGAGCCCGGCGCCACGTCCTCGGCGTGGATCTCGTTGAGGCGCGCGGTGAGCCGCTCCGCCAGGCGGCGGGAGTTGACGAACACGATCGTCGAACGGTGCGCCGTGACCAGGTCCACCACCTGCCGCTCCACGTGCGGCCAGATGGAGCCCTGCCCGGGCGTCCCGGGCGGCGCGGTGCCCCCCGGGCCGCCCGCCGCGGCCGAGCTCAGGTCCGTCATGTCCTCGACCGGCACCCGCACCGTGAGGTCGAACCGCTTGTCCGAGCCGGGCGCGACGATCGTCACCGGCCGCTCCCCCGCGAGAAAACGGGCGACCTCGGCGTGGGGGCGCACCGTGGCCGACAGTCCCACCCGCTGCGCGGGGGTCTCGAGCAGCTCGTCGAGTCGCTCCAGGCTCAGCGCCAGGTGCGCCCCGCGTTTGGTGCCGGCCACCGCGTGGATCTCGTCGATGATCACCGTGTCGACCCCCGCCAGGGTCTCCCGCGCGGCCGAGGTGAGCAGCAGGAACAGCGACTCCGGGGTGGTGACCAGCACGTGCGGGGGCCGGGCACGCTGCCGCCGGCGCTCCTCCGGCGGGGTGTCGCCGGTGCGGATCCCCACCGTCACCTCGGCGGCCTCCACCCCCAGCGCGGCGGCCTCCCGCGTGATCCCCGCCAGCGGGGCCCGCAGGTTGCGCTCCACGTCCACCGCGAGCGCCTTGAGCGGCGAGATGTACAACACCCGCGTGCCCGGGGCGACCGGCTGCTCCGCCGCGCCGCCGAGCAGCAGCCGGTCCAACGCGGCGAGGAACGCCGAGAGCGTCTTCCCGGACCCGGTGGGCGCCACCACGAGCGTGTGCGCCCCGCCGGCGAGCGCGCCCCAGGCCCCCTCCTGCGCCGGGGTGGGCGTGCCGAATGCGCCCCGGAACCACGAGACGGTGGCCGGGTGGAACCGCTCCAGTGCGTGGGACATGAACTCATGATGACGCACGGCTACGACACCAACCGGTGCCCGCGCTGCCTCCGTAAGGTGTGGGCATGCGCGATCTGGACGACAACGACCTCGCCTGCTACCTCGCCACCGGCATCGGCGACATCGTCAGGGGCACCCGTGCCGGGGGGTTGCTGCGCGGCCGTTCGCTCGCCCGCGTCGCCAACGAGGTCGCCCAGGACTGGACCAACGAGGTGCTGTCCGTGCAACGTCCCCAGGACGGCACCCTGTCCGAGGGCGTGACCGACGACCTGTCGCGGCTCGAGAAGTCGCGCGTGTGGATCATCGACGTGATCGACGGGACCAAGGAGTTCTCCACCGGACGTTCCGACTGGTCGGTGCACGTGGCCCTGGTCGAGGACGGCCGGCCGACGCTCGCCTCCGTGGGCCTGCCGGACGCCGGCCGGGTCTTCCGTTCGGACCAGGTGGACCACGTGGACGGGCCGTACTCCGGGATCATGGTGATCAGCCGCAACAACCCGCCGGCCGGGGTGCAGCAGGTCGCGGACGCCCTCGGCCTCCAGACGCGCCCGATGGGCTCCGCCGGCGCCAAGATGCTGTCGGTCCTGCTCGGGGACGCAGACGTGTATCTGCACGCGGGGGGCCAGTACGAGTGGGACCAGGCCGCGCCGGTGGGGGTCGCCCTCGCCGCGGGGCTGCACGCCTCGCGCCTGGACGGCACGCCGATCCGGTTCAACAAGCCCGACACCTACTCTCCGGACATCCTGGTGTGCCGTCCGGAGCTCGCGGACCAGGTGCTCGAGGCTGCCGAAGCCATGCGCCAGCCCCTGGCCGAGTAGACAGTAGACTGCCCGTATGACCGTCCCCACCCCGTACGAGGATCTGCTCCGCTCGGTCCTGGAACAGGGAACCACCAAGTCCGACCGCACGGGCACGGGCACCCGGAGCCTGTTCGGCCACCAACTGCGCTACGACCTGGCGCAGGGCTTCCCCCTCATCACCACCAAGCGCGTCCACTTCAAGTCGGTGGCCTACGAACTGCTGTGGTTCCTGCGCGGAGACTCCAACGTGCGTTTCCTGCAGGAGAACGGGGTGACGATCTGGGACGAGTGGGCGGACGCCCAGGGCGAGTTGGGCCCGGTGTACGGGGTGCAGTGGCGCTCCTGGCCCACGCCGGACGGGCAGCACATCGACCAGATCGCGGCCGCGGTGGAACTGCTGCGCACCGATCCGGATTCGCGCCGCAACATCGTGTCCGCGTGGAACGTCGGCGAGCTGAAGGACATGGCGCTGCCGCCGTGCCACCTGCTGTTCCAGTTCTACGT
>CAYFRF010000049.1:0-1843 GCA_964345415.1 uncultured Microbacter sp.
GGCGTCGCCGGGGCGGGCGGTGACTGCCGCCAGTTCCTGGACGTGCTCCTCGACGGCGGGCCGGTGATCGGCTCCGGCTCGGCCGAACGGATGTGCACCGATCACCTCATCGCATCGCAGATCCGCTCGGCCGAGGGCTTCCTGGGGAAGGGGTGCGGTTACGGGTACCAGGTGGAGGTCCGCCCGGGCGGCGTCGTCGGCTGGGCCGGGGGACTGGGCACGATCGGCTACGCCGACCGATCCTGCGGGCGCACGGCCGCGGTGTTCACCACCCAGTCCTACGATCTGCCCGGCACCGAGGCGGCTCTGGACCAGGTGTGGCGGCTCCTCGCCGACTAGTTGTGACGTCCAGGGAGGGTCAGCGCCACCACGAGTCGAGCGGGGTCGCCGGAACGGCCCGCTTGTGGCGGGAGCCCAGGAAGAGCTGCTCGATCCGCGCCGCGGCCTCGGGAGCGACGCCGTCCCGGCCCTCGAGGTAGTCGTCGATCTGGTCGTAGGTCACCCCGAGCGCCACCTCGTCGGGCAGGCCGGGCCGGTCGTCCTCGAGATCCGCGGTGGGGACCTTGCGCCAGGTCGAGTCCGGCGCCCCGAGGTGCCGGAGAAGCGCGGCGCCCTGGCGCTTGGTGAGACCGGTGAGCGGGGTCAGGTCCACCCCGCCGTCGCCGTACTTGGTGAAGAAGCCGGTGACCGCCTCCGCCGCGTGGTCGGTACCGACGACGAGGAGGTTCAGCTGCCCGGCCAGGGCGTACTGGGCGACCATCCGCTCGCGGGCCTTGACGTTGCCCCGGACGAAGTCACGCAGCGGGCCCTCCTGGCCGGCCAGGCCGGAGAGGGCGGCGGCAGCGGCAGCCGAGGACGCGTCGGAGGCGGCCCGGACGTCGACGGTCACGCTGTCATCCGGCCGGATGAACCCGAGGGCGACCTGTGCGTCGTGCTCGTCGGCCTGGACCCCGTAGGGCAGGCGGACCGCGACGAACCGCGCCTGGGGCATCCCCTCGGAGCGGAGCCGCTCGGCCGCCAGCTGGCACAGGCGCCCGGCCAGGGTCGAGTCCTGGCCACCGCTGATCCCGAGCACGTACCCGGTGGACGGGGTCGAGCGCAGGTAGTCCACGAGGAAGGTCACCCGGTCCTCCACCTCGCGGGCGGGGTCGATCTCGGGGCGCGTCCCCAGCTCGGCGATGATCGACTCACGCAGGCCGATGGAGTCGGCGCGTCCAGCAGGGGGTCCGGTGGGTGCAGAGTGCATGTTCCCAGCATATGCCGCGGTACCGGTCTCGCCATTTGGAGTTCTGATAGGCCGGTCCGTTACTATGGACCAGTTGTGTGTCGTGCATCCGACCTTCGGGCCGGTCGTGTCGCACAGTGAATCCCAGTCGTGTCGGCGGCCATCAAGGCCGCCCCGAGAGCCTAAGGAGCGCCAGATGAAGGTCCGCAAGTCCCTTCGGTCGCTGAAGAACAAGCCGGGCGCCCAGGTTGTCCGTCGTCGCGGCAAGGTCTACGTGATCAACCGCAAGGACCCCCGGTTCAAGGCCCGTCAGGGCTGACAAGCGTCCGCGTGAATTCTCACGCACCCGTCGAGGGCCCGTCACCGGTACGCCGGTGACGGGCCCTCGTCGTCGTCCCTTCTCCCCGGCGGCCCGCGCGCGGCGGTGACACGGCGGCGTCCCGTCCGTCCGGTCCCGGCCCGCCCCCGGGCCTACCGCCCCGCCCGGGGGCTGCGGCTGCCGCCCTTCGCCGCCTCGCTCGGCGCCTACCGCACCGCTCGCCCTCCGGCCCGGCGCGGCCTTGCCCCGACGGCCGTTCCGTCGCTTCTCGCGGTTCTCTCTCGGTCCCGTCCGTCCCG
>CAYFRF010000049.1:1943-19352 GCA_964345415.1 uncultured Microbacter sp.
GTCCCGTCCGTCCCGCCGTCCGGCCGGGCGTCCGGAGTCCTGCCGGCACACGACTCCCGGCGGCTCGGTCCGGGGATCCGGCCGGCTTAACGGGCAGCCCCATCGCGGCCTCACGGGAGCCCTCCGGCGCGTGTGAGGCCGCTCCCGGGCGGTGTCCGGAGAACCTTTCCGGGGGTGGCGGCCAGGGTGGGCGAGAGGGCCGAAAAGTGGGGAACCTGTGGATGGAGTGGGGACCAATTGTTGGGGGCTTGTGAGGGCTCTGGGGGGCCGTTGTGTGTTGCCGGAACCGGGTTTCGCACGGGCCTCCGGGGTGCAACGATGGGGTGGTGCACCCGGCCGTCGGGCCCCGGTGTCGTCAGCGTCAGCCAGGCGCCGAGGCATCCCACAAGGCGGGATCACGACCTGGGAATTCCAGGCATGTAAGACCAAAATGTTGTGGTCGATTGACCTTTCAGGCACTAGGGGTAGTGTCTAGAGGCGTTGCAGCACCGATGAATGCCAACCATGCGATTCGGGGCACGACCACATACAGACACCACGGCGCTCCGCCGTCCGGGCCAGTGGCTCCGGATCGGATCGCCGCCACGAGAAGAGCCCTTCGCGCCGTCCACCGGCGCCCGTGCCGAAAGAGGTCCCCACGCTCATGGTCACCGTCTACACCAAGCCCGCCTGCGTCCAGTGCAACGCCACCTACAAGGCGCTCGACAAGCACGGGATCGAGTACCAGATCATCGACATCTCGGTCGACGACGAGGCGCGCGAGTACGTCATGGCGCTGGGGTACCTCCAGGCGCCGGTGGTCGTGTCCGGTTCCGACCACTGGTCAGGGTTCCGTCCGGACCGCATCAAGGCGCTCGCCTCGGTCGCCGCCTGACGGTTCGGCAGGGCGGCACGGTTTCACCAGTTTTCTCATGTGACTAGGGGGGGCAGCCATGGCGGCTCCGGTGCCGGCCGACGGGCCGGTGAGGATCGTCTACTTCTCCAACGTGTCCGAGTACACGAAGAAATTCGTGGACCGGCTCGGTCTCCCGGCGGTGCGAATCCCGGTACGGAGGACCGAACCCATGCCGGTTGTGTCGGACCCGTATGTTCTGATCGTCCCGACCTACGGGGGAAGCCTCGAGATCACGGGGGGCAGCGGGGCCGCGGTCCCGCGTCAGGTGGTCGCGTTTCTCAACGACGCGCACAACAGAAATCTCTGCCGGGGAGTCATCGCCGGCGGGAACACCAACTTCGGAACGGATTTCGGCCGCTCTGGCGACGTGATCGCCAAGAAGCTACAGATCCCGTATCTCTACCGTTTCGAGTTGATGGGCACACAGGAGGACGTCTTGCGCGTTCGAGAGGGATTGGAAGAGTTTTGGCAGCACCAACTATGACCCCCGAGAACATCGGCACCGAGGGGCAGCGTCTGGATTACCACGCGCTCAACGCCATGCTCAACCTGTACGACGCGGACGGCAAGATCCAGTTCGAGAAGGATCACCAGGCCGCGCGCGAGTACTTCCTCCAGCACGTCAACCAGAACACGGTCTTCTTCCACAACCTGGACGAGAAGCTCGACTACCTGCTGGAGAAGGACTACTACGAGCGGGAGGTGCTCGACCAGTACACGCGCAACTACGTGCGCGAGCTGTTCGACTACGCCTACGCCAAGAAGTTCCGCTTCCAGACCTTCCTCGGCGCGTTCAAGTACTACACCTCGTACACGCTCAAGACGTTCGACGGGAAGCGCTACCTCGAGCGGTACGAGGACCGGGTCTGCATGGTGGCGCTGACCCTGGCCGCCGGCGACGAGGTGCTGGCCCGGCAGCTCGTCGACGAGATCATCGACGGCCGCTTCCAGCCCGCCACTCCCACGTTCCTCAACTCCGGCAAGAAGCAGCGCGGCGAGCCCGTGTCCTGCTTCCTGCTGCGCATCGAGGACAACATGGAGTCCATCGGCCGCGGCATCAACTCGGCGCTGCAGCTGTCCAAACGTGGCGGCGGAGTGGCCCTGCTCCTGTCGAACCTGCGCGAGCACGGCGCGCCCATCAAGCACATCGAGAACCAGTCCTCGGGCGTCATCCCCGTGATGAAGCTCCTGGAGGACTCCTTCTCCTACGCCAACCAGCTCGGCGCACGCCAGGGCGCCGGGGCCGTGTACCTGCACGCCCACCACCCGGACATCTACAAGTTCCTCGACACCAAGCGCGAGAACGCCGACGAGAAGATCCGCATCAAGACCCTCTCACTGGGCGTCGTGATCCCGGACATCACGTTCGAGCTCGCCAAGCGCAACGACGACATGTACCTGTTCTCGCCGTACGACGTGGAGCGCATCTACGGCAAGCCGTTCGCCGACGTCAACATCTCGGAGCACTACCACGAGATGGTCGAGGACAGCCGCATCAAGAAGACCAAGATCAACGCCCGGCACTTCTTCCAGACCGTCGCCGAGCTGCAGTTCGAGTCCGGCTACCCGTACATCATGTACGAGGACACGGTGAACCGCGCCAACCCGATCGCCGGTCGGATCACGCACTCCAATCTGTGCTCGGAGATCCTCCAGGTCTCCACGCCGTCCACCTACAACGATGACCTCAGCTACTCCCACGTGGGTAAGGACATCTCGTGCAACCTCGGCTCGCTCAACATCGCCAAGGCCATGGACTCGCCCGACTTCGGCCGGACCGTCGAGACCGCCATCCGCGGACTGACCGCCGTGTCCGATCAGACCTCCATCGCCTCGGTCCCGTCGATCGAGCGCGGTAACTCCGAGTCCCACGCGATCGGCCTCGGCCAGATGAACCTCCACGGCTACCTGGCGCGGGAGCGGATCTACTACGGATCCGAAGAGGGCATCGACTTCACGAACATCTACTTCTACACCGTGCTGTACCACGCGCTGCGCTCGTCGAACGCCATCGCGCGTGAGCGGGGCTCCTGGTTCGCCGGATTCCCCGACTCGAAGTACGCCTCCGGCGAGTTCTTCGACAAGTACACCGACCAGGTGTGGGAGCCGGCCACCGAGCGGGTGCGCCAGTTGTTCGCCGATTCCGAGGTGGCGATCCCCACCCAGGACGATTGGCGGGCCCTCAAGGCCGACGTGCAGAAGTACGGCATCTACAACCAGAACCTGCAGGCGGTGCCGCCCACCGGCTCGATCAGCTACATCAACAATTCGACCTCGTCGATCCACCCCGTGGCCTCGAAGATCGAGATCCGTAAGGAAGGCAAGATCGGGCGCGTCTACTACCCGGCGCCCTACCTGACCAACGACAACCTGGACTACTACCAGGACGCGTACGAGATCGGCTACGAGAAGATCATCGACACGTACGCGGCCGCCACCCAGCACGTCGACCAGGGACTCTCGCTCACCCTGTTCTTCAAGGACACCGCGGACACCCGCGAGGTCAACCGTGCGCAGATCTACGCGTGGCGCAAGGGCATCAAGACCCTGTACTACATCCGGGTGCGTCAGCTCGCGCTCGAGGGCACCGAGGTCGAGGGCTGCGTCTCGTGCATGCTCTGACCCCCACCTCGCACGCCACCGCCCCCACTCGCCACCAGGAGGAGATCCGATGACCGCCGAGCTCCACGCTCCGGGATCCCACAGTCCCGCCGCCGGCATCCAGCCCAAGCTCGTCGACCGGGTGTCGGCCATCAACTGGAACCGCATCCCCGATGAGGTCGACGATCAGGTCTGGGGCCGACTCACCACCAACTTCTGGCTTCCCGAGAAGGTCCCGGTCTCCAACGACATCCCGTCCTGGCAGACGCTGACCGAGTACGAGCAGACGCTCACCGCCCGCGTCTTCACCGGACTGACGCTGCTGGACACCCTCCAGGGCACGGTCGGCGCGGTCAGCATGATCCCCGACGCCTCCACCCCGCACGAGGAGGCGGTGCTCACCAACATCGCGTTCATGGAGTCGGTGCACGCCAAGAGCTACTCGACCATCTTCTCCACGCTCTGCTCGACCCCGCAGGTCGACGACGCGTTCCGGTGGGCGGAGGAGAACCCGTACCTGCAGAAGAAGGCCAAGATCGTCCTCGGCTACTACGCCGGAGACGACCCGCTCAAGCGCAAGATCGCCTCGGTCATGCTCGAGTCCTTCATGTTCTATTCGGGCTTCTACCTGCCCATGCGGTGGTCCTCGCGGGCCAAGCTCACCAACACCGCCGACGTGATCCGGCTCATCATCCGCGACGAGGCGGTGCACGGCTACTACATCGGCTACAAGTACCAGCGCGCCCTCGAACAGGTCGACCAGAAGACCCGCGACGAGCTCAAGGACTACACGTTCGAGCTGCTCTTCGAGCTGTACGACAACGAGGCGGACTACACCGAGGACCTCTACGACCCGGTCGGCTGGACCGAGGACGTCAAGAAGTTCCTGCGCTACAACGCCAACAAGGCGCTCATGAACATGGGCTACGAGGGGATGTTCCCCAAGGACGAGACCGACGTGGACCCGGCCATCCTCGCGGCACTGAGCCCCAACGCCGACGAGAACCACGACTTCTTCTCCGGCTCCGGTAGTTCCTACGTCATGGGCAAGGCCGTCGCCACCGAGGACGAGGACTGGGACTTCTGACGCAGCCCGCCACAGCCGCGGGCGCGTGATGCCAGCCGGGCCCGGAGCCGCGTGGGAGACCACGGGGCCCCGGGCCCGACCTCGTCCTATCCCGTGGGCAGCGGGAGGAGTTGATGGGCGGGCGCTTATCATCGAAGCGATTCCGCCGGTGTCCGTTCCGAACCGGCGCACAGCACATCTCCGGCACGAAAGGGCAGTGGCATGTCTCCTCACGCGGAAAGCGCCGGGCGGGCGGAGAGCTCATCGCCGCGCGAACGTGACCTGCTCGCCGAGGTGCACCTGTCGACCGAGGAGGGGATCTACGGGCTGATCCTGGTTGCCGGCCTCGTCGCGGTCGCCGGTAACTCCGGCCTGACCTCGGCCCGGACGCTCGGGTTCGTGCTCATCACCGTTGGTGTGTTCTGGGTGGCGCACGTCTACTCGGGGACCGTCGCCGCCCACAGCAGTCAGCTGGGGCTGACAGTGCGTACCTCCCTGCGGATGGCCCGTAAGCGCTCCAGGGGACTCCTGGTGGCAGTGGTGCCGCCCGCCGTTCCGCTGGTCCTGGGGGCCACGGGCATGATCGAGGACATCACCGCGGACTGGATCGCGATGTGGACGATCGTCGCTGTCCTCGCGCTTCTCGGGTTCCTGACGTATCGACGCCGGAAGGCGCCGCTGCACATGTGCGTCATCGGTGCCGTGTCCACCGCGGCGCTCGGGTGCGTCATCATCGTGGCCAAGGCGCTGCTGCACCACTGACCTTCTCGATGAACTCGGTGCGCACCAGCATCGAGCCGAGAAGCCCGATCTCATCCGCCAGTTCGACGACAGCCGGATCGGTGGACCCGTGTCCGTCCGGCGCCTCCTCCTCCGCAGTGGTGAGGAGTGCCTCTGGGGAGCGGACGGCCGGATCCGTGGTCGGCGGGTGGGTCTCGAGGCGGTCGAGGTAGCCGGCCAGCGCGCGGAGCGTTGCACCGTCGGGGACGTCCCCTGCGTGGTCGAGTGAGCCCGAGATGTCGGTGATGCGGTCGGCGACGCGGGTTGCCGCGTCGAGTACCGCCAGCCAGGCGGCGGCCTCGACCCCGGCCGGTGGGGGTTCGGCGAGGATCCGCCGTGCTGCGACCCTGGCGTCGGACAGGGATCGGTATGCCGCGCGGCGGGCGGCGGAGACGGCCGCGTCGTCGCGGTCTTCGGTGACCGCGTCCGCATAGTCCGAGAGCGCGCCGAGCGCGGTGCTGAACGCGGGGGCGATCTTCGGGTGGCGGGCCTGGGGCCAGATCACGTATCCGAGGAGTATCACGATGACCGCGCCGATGACGGTGGACAGGATCCGCGCGTGGGAGAGGTCGACCATCGACACCGTGGAGCTGATCAGGCTGACCATGATCATGATCAGTGGTGTCATGACGAGTGCCTGGAGTGCGTAGCTGCGCCCGACGGCCCAGGGCAGGAACAGTCCGAGCACGGTTGCGGCCACGGCGAGTCCGAGGTCGTGGTGCAGGACGAGGCTCAGGACCACGGCGATCCCGGCCCCGACGATCGAGCCGGCACTGCGCAGCACTGCGCGGGCGAAGACCGAGCCGAGGTCGGGTTTCATGACCAGCGCGACGGTCATCGCCACCCAGTAGCCGCGCGGGATCGGGGTGAACTCGAAGACGGCGTAGGCCGCGGCCGTGACGAGTGACAGTCTGGCCGCGGTGATCACCAGGGCCCGGCCGGGCGGGGAAACGTGCCACCTGGATGACAACGACGACGACGAGGCGGCTGCAGCGGACACCGCGGGGGTGGCCGGGGACCCGCCGGGGGATCGCGCGTAGGCCCGGGCATGGGCTGTGCCGGCCGGCTGTGCCCAGATCGCGTCCTCCAGGAGGTGGACGCGCACGAGTGTCGGGTCATCGCCGGCCGGCCGGACGGGCCGCTGGTGCCGGACGGCCGTGGCCAGTTCGGCGAACCGGCGCGCGGCGAGCGCGGCGAGGGCCTCGAGCACCGCCACGAGGGCCTGGCGTTGAGGGCGACGCCGGTCGACGAGCGCCTCGATGCCGAGCAGGAGGCCGTACAGGGCGGCGCCGGCCACGAACAGCAGCGCCGCGGGCCAGTAGGGGGTGGCCGCGGGGACGCCGATCGCCACTCCGGCGATGAGCATGGCCTGCATCGTCGCCACGGAGAGGACAGCGGAGTACCCGCTGGCGATGCCGGCGACGAACGCCAACGCCGCCATCACCAGGGTCGTGACACCGGGTGGGGTGGCGGAGAGATTCCCGAGCAGGTACGTGAGCGCCACGATGGGCACGATCACGGCGAGTTGGCGGTAGCGCGTGTGCTACGGGATCACCCGTTCGCCGGCGCTGATCATGAGTGCGCCCATACTGATCCACATGCCCACGGCGGGGTGGCCGGTCAGGACCCCCACGAGGAGTGGGCCGCCGATCGCGACCGCGGCCCGGACCGCCCGGATGTGCGGCCAGCTGGCGGGAGTCGTGGCCGCGAGCGTGCGCAGCCACAGTGCGGGCCTCCATTCATGTCCCGAAGAAGAGCCATCCCGTGTCATGGCCGGTCCACCCACCTTTCCGGCGGTACGGCGTTCCCGGCCGCACCGCGCCGTGGTGCCAGTCTGGCCTATCCGTCCGGGGCGATCCCGTTGATCGACTTTCTGATGTCCTCCAGGACGGCGCGCGCCGCGACCGGTCCCGCGCCCTCCCACACCGCGCGGTCCACCACGAAGAACCGCTTGGCCCCCACTGCGTCGAGCTCGGTCCACCGGCGTGAGAGGAATACGTCCCGCGCCTCGTCCTCGGCGCCGGGGGTGCCGCCGACCACGGCGAAGATCACGTCGCCGTCGAGCTCGTCGCCCAGCGCGGGGGACTCGGGTCGCGCGGGGATCCGCTCGCCGTCCCGCGTCAGCTGGGACGGCGGTCGGCCGGCGTTCACCGCTTCGAGCATCAGGGATCCGAGGGTGTCGGGGGCCTGCACCACGGCGCCGTCGCCGTCCGTGCCGGTGACGGAGACCAGGGAGACCCGGGTGTCCGACGGGGTGGCGGCGACGTCGGTGAAGCGCGCCCGCTCGATCACGTCCAGGAGGAGGTCACCGCCGGCGCGGGGACGTCCGTAGGCGTCGGAGACGGCCTCGGTGGCCTCGGTCCACGTCAGGGGGTCCGCGTTGTAGACGACGGTGGGGGCCACTGTGGACAGGGCGTCGAGGACCTCGGGGTCGTTGTCGTCGTCGGATACCACGATGAGATCGGGTGTCAGCCCCCGTGCCGCGGTGGCCACCTCGGTGGGGGTGCGCGAGGAGATGTCGACGCGGGGCAGGTCCACGAGGGAGGCGGGGAGGTACACGTCCGCGTCGCGGGGCAGGCCCGAGGTGCCGACGACGAGGTCTTGCAGCCCCAGGGCGCAGGCCACGTCGACAGCGGCCACCCCGAGCGCGAGGATCCGTTCCGGGGAGCGCGGTACCTCCACGGCGTCGGCGCCGGGCCCGGTGGACCGGACCTCCCTGTTCCCGGTGCCCGTGAACTCGGCAGGTGCCGGTTCGGGGGCACAGGAGTTCTCGGGCTCGGCCGCGCGCTGGAGTTGCTCCCCGGCCATCCGCGAAGGCGTGGTGGTGACCGGGTACTCGACCATGTCGACGGGGGAGGGGCCACACGCGGTGAGCGTCAGGCCGACGGTCACGGCGCCCGCGAGGAGGGCGGTGAGACGACCGTACCCCCGGCCGGGGTGATGGCGGGCTGTCGTCGGGGAGTCGGTCATGGGTTCACAGCCTAGGAGATCGCCGCCGGGCACGTGTTCGAGGAGGTCGAGGACACGCCCGTCACGGTGCCCGGTCACCGGGGAGAGGCCGTTGACGAGGCGGATGACCACCGCCGACGAGTTCGGCGGGGTGGGTGGTCCTCGTTCTCAGGCGGGGGTTAAGATTGCGGTCACGCACTATTCCTATGCGTTCGACGTGGGGTCGGTGGTTCGACCCGCGACGTCGGGTGAGGCGTTCAGGAGGACCCTTATGACCGCAGTGGCCCCCAAGCCGGTCCACGACCTCGACCACCCACCGGGCGAACCCACGGGTGAGGCCCGTAAGGGTTCGTTCGTGTGGAAGATGCTCACGACGACGGACCACAAGATGCTCGGCATCATGTACATCGTCTCCTGCTTCATCTTCTTCTTCATCGGCGGCCTGATGGCGCTGCTGATCCGCGCCGAGCTGTTCTTCCCGGGCATGCAGTTCCTGTCGAACGAGCAGTTCAACCAGCTGTTCACCATGCACGGCACAGTGATGCTGCTGCTGTACGGCACCCCGATCGTCGTCGGCTTCGCGAACTACATCATGCCGCTGCAGATCGGCGCCCCGGACGTGGCGTTCCCGCGTCTGAACGCCTTCGGCTTCTGGCTGTTCAGTGCCGGCGGTGTCCTGATGCTCTCGGGCTTCCTCACCCCGGGTGGTGCGGCCTCCTTCGGCTGGACCATGTACATGCCGCTGGCGGACAAGATCCACTCCCCGTACGTCGGCGCGGATCTCTGGATCCTGGGCGTCGGTATCGGCGGTATCGGCACGATCCTCGGTGCGGTCAACTTCGTCACCACGATCATCTGCCTGCGCGCGCCGGGCATGACGATGTTCCGGATGCCCATCTTCACCTGGAACATCCTCGTCGCCTCGATCCTCATCCTGCTCATCTTCCCGCTGCTCACCGCCGCGGCCATGGGCGTGTTCTACGACCGCACCTTCGGTGGCCGGATCTACGATCCGGGCAACGGTGGCGCCATCCTGTGGCAGCACCTGTTCTGGTTCTTCGGTCACCCCGAGGTGTACATCCTCGCACTGCCGTTCTTCGGCATCGTCTCCGAGATCTTCCCGGTCTTCTCGCGTAAGCCGCTGTTCGGCTACGCCGGCCTGGTCTTCGCGACCCTGGCCATCGCCGCTCTGTCGATGGCCGTGTGGGCGCACCACATGTTCGTCACCGGTGCGGTCCTGCTGCCGTTCTTCTCCTTCATGACCTTCCTCATCGCGGTTCCGACCGGCGTGAAGTTCTTCAACTGGATCGGCACCATGTGGAAGGGGAAGATGACCTTCGAGACGCCGATGGTCTTCGCCCTCGGCTTCATCATCACCTTCCTGTTCGGTGGCCTGACCGGCATCATGATGGCCTCGGCGCCGATCGACTTCCACATCTCGGACACCTACTTCATCGTCGCGCACTTCCACTACACGCTCTTCGGCACGATCGTGTTCGCCACGTTCGCCGGTGTGTACTTCTGGTTCCCCAAGATGACGGGCCGGATGCTCGACGAGAAGCTGGGCATGTGGCACTTCTGGCTGATGTTCATCGGCTTCCACACCACGTTCCTGGTCCAGCACTGGCTGGGCAACCAGGGCATGGCCCGCCGCTACGCCGACTACCTGGCCACGGACAACTTCACCGTCCTCAACCAGATCTCGACCGTCGGCTCGTTCATCCTCGGCATCGCGATGCTGCCGTTCATCTGGAACGTCATCAAGAGCTGGCGCTACGGCGAGATCGTCACGGTCGACGACCCGTGGGGTGCGGGCAACTCGCTCGAGTGGGCGACCTCCTGCCCGCCGCCGCGCCACAACTTCGTGACGCTGCCCCGGATCCGCTCCGAGCGTCCCGCGTTCGAGCTGCACTACCCGCACATGAGCGAGCGCATGCGCGCCGAGGCCCATGTGGGTGGGCGGACCAAGTCCAAGGACCCGCACACGGTCAAGGACGTCGCCGAGCGCGGACCGTCGCCCCAGAAGGGCTGACCTCCCACCCGTACTCACCCACGGGATCGGCTCTCGAGAACCCCGTCGGTAGGCTTGTCCACCGGCGGGGTTCTCGCATGTGCGCTGCGTACTCGTCAGTTGCGTCCTTCTCATCGATGACCACCGGGCGGCCACCGGCCGCCCACGAACTCCCGTCAGGAGAATCCGTGAGCACCTCCGGAACACCGGCCCTCCTCACCGTCACCGGCCCCGACCGACCCGGTGTCACCGCGAGGGTGACCGCCGTCCTGGCCTCCCACGGCGCCCACCTGGTCGACGTGGAGCAGGTCGTCGTCAACGGCCACCTGTCCCTCGGCATCATGACGCGGGTGGACGAGGACGCCGACGCGGTGGCCGTCGTGCGCGAGCTCACCGAGCAGGTCCACGAGCTCGGGATGCAGCTCGACGTCCAGTTCGACGACATCGCGCCGCCCGCACCGCCGTCCACCCATGCCGTGGTGATCCTCGGCAGCCCCGTCACGGCCTCCGCGTTCTCCGCGGTCGCGGGTTCGCTCGCCACCATCGGCGCGAACATCGATGCGATCCGCGGGATCGCCGACTACCCGGTCACCGGGCTCGAGCTGTACGTGTCCACCGCCGGACGCGACGCCGCCGACGACGCACGCCTCCGCGAGACCCTCGCGCCGCTCTCCGACGCCCACGGGGTCGACATCTCCGTGGACCAGGCCGGGCTCGGCCGTCGCTCCAAGAGGCTGGTGGTCTTCGACGTCGACTCGACGCTCGTCCAGGGCGAGGTCATCGAGATGCTCGCCGCGCACGCCGGCAAGGAGGAGGAGGTCCGCGCCGTCACCGAACGCGCCATGCGGGGCGAGCTCGACTTCGCCCAGTCCCTCCACGAGCGCGTCGCGACACTGGAGGGACTGCCCGCATCCGTTCTCGACGAGGTGGCCGCGAACATCGTTCTCACCCCGGGAGCCCGCACCACCATCCGCACCCTCAAGCGTCTCGGGATCCGCTGCGGTGTGGTCTCCGGCGGCTTCATCCAGGTGATCGCCGGGTTGGCAGAGGAACTGGGACTTGATTTCGCGAGGGCCAACACCCTGGAGATCGTCGACGGCAAGCTCACCGGACGCGTCATCGGCGAGGTGGTGGACCGCGAGGCCAAGGCCGACTATCTCCGTCAGTTCGCCGAGGAACTCGGGATCTCCCTGAGCCAGACCGTCGCCGTGGGCGACGGGGCCAACGACATCGACATGCTCACCACGGCAGGGCTCGGGATCGCGTTCTGTGCCAAGCCTGCCCTGCGGGAAGTCGCGGACGCCTCCCTGTCCAAGCCCTTCCTCGACACCGTGCTCTTCGTCCTGGGGATCACCCGGGACGAGATCGAGGCCGCGGACTCGGCTGCCGGTACGTACCGCAGGGTCCCGCTGGCGTGACCGGTACCCCGGTGACCCACGGGCCGGGGAATACCGCCCCCGCGAGCGGCGCCCTGCTCGACTGGTGTCACGAACGACTGGCTGCGGGCTCCGGCGGGGCCGAGGACCCGCAGGACAGGAACACCGTCCGGTCGATGCCGATCGTTCTCCACCTGCCGAAGGGCGAGCCGCCCGCCCGCACGCCGCTGCTGGAGGCGGCAGCCCGTGCGGTGGCCGCAGTGTGTCTGGACGAGCGGGTGGCGCCCGGCGGACAGTGGCACGAGCCGTATGCGGCGTGGCTCGACGCGCGGATGCGCAAGATCGCCCGGCGTGCTCGCGGCGCCCAGTGGCGGGCCGCATGCGAGGTCCCGGGTGTGACGGTCGAGGTGGACGGGTGCGAGGCGAGAGCGTTCGTGCCGGGCCCCGTCGACGACGTCGACCCGCGGCTCGGACGCCTGCAGATCGGCGGGACAGACCTCGACCCCGATCGCCCGGAGTCCCCGGAGGCAGGCGTCCCGGTGGTCTGGATCGACGGTGCCCTGGAAATGTCGGTGGGTAAGGCCGCGGCGCAGGTGGGCCACGGCGTGATGATGCTGATCGCCGCGATGTCACGCCCCCGGTTGGAGGAGTGGATGGGGAGCGGGTACCCGGTGGCCGTCCGCGTGGCGGACCCCGGGAGGTGGCGCGAACTGTCGGCGGCGGTCGCGTCGGCGAAGCCCGGAGTGGCCGCGGTCGTGGATGCCGGATACACCGAGGTCGCTCCGGGATCACTCACGGTGATCGCGGAGGATCCACGCGCTGAGTGAGCGTCGCGGCGGGCTGGCGCCACGTGGTCCGGCCATCCCCGACGTTGAGTGGTTAGCCTTACCTGAGCATTGTCTATCAGGAGGGGGCCACCTGTGAGTCCGCCCGAACTGCTCATCCACCCGTTGGTCGTCCGCACCGTGCGGGTCGAATCGGTCGAGGACGTGGGAAGCCGCGTGAGAAGGGTTCGCCTCGGGGGAGAACAGCTGGGGGAGTTCCGGCGCGACGGCGTCGACCATCCGGCGTTCGGCACCCCGGGATTCGACGACCACATCAAGATCATTCTCGCCAGCGACGGGGACGTGGCGTCGGCACTGCCCGCCCAGCATCCCGACGGGATCGAATGGGTGCCCGCCCCCAACCGCATCACCCGCGACTACACGCCGCATTCCGTGGATCCCGAGACCGGCTCGTTCTCCCTCGACTTCGTGCTCCACGGCACTGGTGCAGCGGCGGAGTGGGCGCTGGCGGCGCAGCCCGGGTCCGAGCTCAGCTTCGTGGGCCCCAAGTCGAGTCAACTCCTGCCCGGGGACGCCACGTCGGTTCTGCTCATCGGGGACGAGACCGCGTTGCCGGCGATCCGGCGGTTCCTCACCGAGCGCCCGGTGACCGTGCCCGCACACGTGGTGGTGCTGGTGACGGACCAGTCCGGTGTCGTGGATATACCCGACAGCGTGCGGCGGGTGGCCATGCCGGAGCCGGACGGTGAGGCGATCGCGGGTGTGCTGGAGGAGATGCTCGCGCTGCCGGATGTGGGAGAGCGCCCGTTCGTGTGGGCGGCGGGGGAGGCTCGTTCGCTCCTGCCGTCACGCCGGGTGCTGTCCGGCCGGGTGGACAGGGGCAGTCGCAGTCTCACCGGGTACTGGCACATCGAGTCCGACGGGGCCCGGGCCTCTGCAGAACCTGAGCTGCCGGAGCCTCCCGTGGCGTGGCTCGCGGTTCGCGCAGGACTGCGGTCCGGGGTGCTGCAGGCGCTGCGGGGTGCGGCACGAACCGGTGCGCAGGTGCAGTCGGAGCTGGGGTTGGCGGCCTCGCCCGAGCCCCTGCTCGAGGCGCTGTCCTCGGCGGGACTCGTCGCCCCGACGGAAGAGGAGGCGTGGGAACTCACCGGGATGGCAGTGGATCTACTGGACGACCACCACGAGGTGGAGGAGTTCACCGGCCCGGAGGCGGATCAGGTCCTGTCGCTGCAGCACCTGTCGGAGTCGCTGACCACCGGCCGTCCGGCGTGGGAGATCTCCCGCGGGGTGGGTCTCCGCGATGAGGTGGAGACCGACCCCGACATCGCCCACCACCTGGAGCACGAATCGGCGGTTCTCGTGTACCTGCAGTTCGGGCTGCTGCGTGCGATCGACTCGCTCCGGGCGGACAAGGTGGTCGCGGTGGGGCCCGGAGCGGGATTCGTCCGTGCTCTCGCCGAGGGGGACGAGCGGTTCGAGGTGACCGGTCCCGCAGAAGGCGTTCCGGCGGGGGCGGTCGTGTCGGCGATGCTGTTGGGATTCCTGGACGACGACGGGGTCCGTGCCCACCTGCGTGCGCTGGCGGCGATCGCGCCCCGGGCGCTTCTGGTGGTCTCCGGCGCCGCTGACGGCATCTACGGATCGGCAGGCGAGGCCCGCCTGTTGCGTTTCGCTGTGACCGGTGTGCCGGAGCGGACGGACGCGCGGATCGCCGAGCTGGCGACGGAATGCGGGTGGACGGTCGGGGCTCAGAATTCGATCGGATGGGGAGTCGTCACCCACGCGCTGACGCTGGCGTAGACAGCCGAGTGACGCCTGACGCCTGACGCCTGACGCCGGCCGTCAGGCGTCGCGGAGGCGCTGCAGTGCGCCCAGGACCACGTCGCGGTTGGTGGTCTGCCAGAACGGGGGCAACGAGGCACGCAGGTATCCGCCGTAGCGGGCGGTCACCAGCCGGGAGTCCAGCACCGCCACCACGCCGCGGTCCTCGGTGCGCCGGAGCAGCCGCCCGACACCCTGTGCCAGCAGGAGGGCGGCATGGTTTCCGGCCACCGCGAGGAATCCGTTCCCGCCTCGCGCCGCCACCGACCGCTGCCGTGCGGACAGCAGCGGGTCGTCGGGGCGGGGGAACGGGATCCTGTCGATGATCACCAACGACAGGGTCTTGCCCGGAACGTCGACGCCCTGCCACAGGGAGAGAGTGCCGACCAGGGTGGTCTCCTCGTCAGCGGCGAACTGTGCGACGAGGTTGGCGGTGGAGTCCTCGCCCTGGCACAGGACCGGGGTGTCCAGCCGCTCGCGGAGCAGCTCGGCGGCGGCCTTGGCGGCCCGCATCGACGAGAACAGGCCCAGGGTCCGACCGCCGGCCGCGGTGACCAGGTCCACGAGCTCGTCCTCGGCCGCCGGGGAGGTGCCGTCCCGCCCGGGCGCGGGCAGGTGCTCGGCCACGTACAGGATGCCGTTGCGTCGGTAGTCGAACGGCGATCCGGCGTCCAGTCCCGTCCACCGCAGCGCGGCCGCGTCCTCGTCGGTCGGGGGTTCGAGGGACACCGCGGTGGCGGGGTCCGGCCGCGACGCCGAGGCCGGGGGCAGCCCCCAACTCGAGGCCAGCCCGTCGAACTTCCCGCCCGTGGTGAGGGTGGCGGAGGTGAGTATCACCGTGGACTCGGCGAACAACCGGGTGCGGAGGAGACCGGCGACGGTGAGAGGGGCGACACGCAGTATCCGCCCCCGCCGGTCCTCGTTGCTCATCCAGACGATCTCCAGGCGTTCGGCCACGGGCTTGTCGTAGGAGGAGAGCATGCGGTCGGCGGCGGTGGCGATCTCGTCGAGCGCCGCGAGGGTCTTCTGCCGGTCCGATGCCCCCTGGGGATCCCCGGCGGCCTCCCCGGGCTTGGGGCCGGGCACCGCGCTCCGGCAGTTCTCGGCGGTGTGCCGGACCGCGGCCAGAGCCAGGTCCGTGCCCTCGGGGAGGATGTCCCAGCGTCCCTCAGGGCAGATCTCGAGCAGCCCCGCCAGTGCCTCGCCCGCGGCGACCATCCGGTCCGCGGTCTGCTGGTCCACCAGCTTGGCGGCCCGGCGGGCGGCCTGGATGACGGCGGCACCGGTGAGCTCCGCGGTGGTGACGCCGGTGACCCTGTCCGACAACTCGTGTGCCTCGTCGATCACCACCGCGTCATGCTCGGGCAGCACCGACACATCGGTCATGGCGTCGATCGCCAGCAACGCGTGGTTGGTCACCACGATGTCCGCCCGACCGGCCTCCTGGCGGGCCTGTTCGGCGAAGCACTCGGTGAACTCGGGGCACAGCTGACCGAGGCACTCCCGACTGGTCACCGACACCTGCCGCCACGCCGCGTCCGAGACACCGCGGGGCAGATCATCCCTGTCCCCGGTGTCGGTGTCCTGCGCCCAGTCGTGCAGGCGGGCGATCTCCCGGCCGAGCCACGAGGTGGGGCCGGTGTCCCGCGGTGAGGCCTGCCGGGGTGTGCTGGCCGCCGTGGACTCGCCCCCGAGCGGCAGGTCGAACAGTTCCTCCGTCTCGACCTCGTCCGGGTCCGCCCCGTCCACCGGGCCGGAGCCCACGCGGTGCAGGCACAGGTAGTTGCCGCGGCCCTTGAGGATCGCGTGCGTGGGGGCCACCCCCAGAGACGGGCGCAGCGCCGCCGACAGGCGCGGCAGGTCCCTGTCCACGAGCTGGTTCTGGAGCGCGATGGTGGCGGTGGAGACCACCACGGTGCGACCGGTGGCCACCGCGTGTCGCAGGGAGGGGACGAGATAGGCCAGTGACTTACCCGTTCCGGTGCCGGCCTGCACCGCCAGGTGTTCGCCGGTGCTCAGGGCGTTGCCCACGGCCTCGGCCATCATCATCTGGCCCTCGCGGCGGCTTCCACCCAGGCCCTCGACGGCGGTGTCGAGCAGCTCGGAGACGGGAGGGAGGGAGTCGGTCACGCGGTAACCCTAGCGGCCCGGTCCGACACCGGGGCAGCGGCCGGTGGCCGGGTGCGGGGCTGGCACGGATGCGGCGTCGGGACGCGTGACGTGGGCGTGGGCCACAGGACGAACTCGTCCCGCAGACGCGAGAGTGCGCACTCTCCCACGCCACCCGGACGTGACCGCCTCGTCCGCGTCGTCGTCGTCAGGTTGTTGTCACGCCCTTTCCGGGGGTACCACTCTGACCGGAATCGCGGGATCGCCCTCGCTCAGCGCCAGGCCCTCCCACGGCAGGGTCACCATCACCGCGGCGTGGTGCTCGCGGGACTGCTCGAGCGTGGGCAGCCCCGGCACCGGCTCGCCACCCCGGACGAGCGGGATCATCAGGTCCCGCTGCTCGAGTCCGGGCTGGCCGGGTGCGGTACCCCCCGCCGGCAGCAGCACCTCCTCCACCGCGGTACCCGACCGCCGGTGGAACCGCACCGCGCGCTTCGCGCCGGGCAGCGACTCCTTGTGCGTGGAACGCTTGGCCACGGGGATGCCTTCCACCTCGACGAGCTTGTAGACCATGCCCGCCGTGGGGGCTCCCGAGCCGGTCACCAGGCGCGTACCCACGCCGTAGACGTCCACGGGCTCGGCGCGGAGTGCGGCGATCGCGTACTCGTCCAGATCGCCGGACACGACGATCTTCGTGCGCTTCGCCCCGAGCGCGTCCAGCTGCTCCCGCACCTGACGGGCGAGCACTCCCAGATCCCCGGAATCGATCCGCACACCCCCGAGCTCCGGCCCGGCCACCTCGATCGCCGTGGCGACGCCGGCCGTGATGTCGTAGGTGTCCACGAGCAGAGTGGTGCCCATCCCGAGGGTGTCGACCTGGGAGCGGAACGCCGCGGCCTCGTCCGGTCCGTCCGGCCCGGTGTACAGGAGAGTGAACGCGTGCGCCGACGTCCCGGCGGACGGCACCCCGTGACGCCGGGTGGCCTCCATGTTGGACGTGGTGTGGAATCCCGCGA
>CAYFRF010000050.1:0-1275 GCA_964345415.1 uncultured Microbacter sp.
TGGTTGAGGTCGTGCAGGACCAACACCATCGTGCGGCCCTCGTCGCGGTTGAGCGCGCGGACGAGTTCCATCACGTCGAGCTGGTGGGAGATGTCGAGGAACGTGGTGGGCTCGTCCAGGAGCATCACGGGGGTGTCCTGGGCCAGCAGCATGGCGATCCAGACCCGCTGGCGCTGGCCGCCGGAGAGCTCGTCCACCACGCGGTCGGCCAGACCGGTGATCCGGGTGGCCTCCATCGCGCGCGCCACGGCCAGGCGGTCGGTGTCGGACCACTGTTGCAGCATCTTCTGGTGGGGGAACCTGCCGCGGGCGACCAGGTCGGTGACGGTGATCCCGAACGGGGCGGTCGAGGACTGGGGGAGGAGCCCGAGTCTGCGCGCGAGGTGTTTGGGGGCCATGCGGCGGACGTCCTCGCCGTGCAGGAGCACCTCGCCGCGCGAGGGGGTGAGCAGGCGGGACAGCGCGCGCAGCAGGGTGGATTTGCCGCAGGCGTTGGGGCCGAGGATGACCGTGACCCGGCCCTCGGGCACGTGCACGTCGAGGTCGGAGCTGATCTGGCGGGACTCATACGACAGGCTGAGCCCGCGTCCCTCGAGTGCGATGCCGCCGGGAGCCTGTGCGTGCGGGAGATCTGTCATGGGGTTACACCTGCTTCGATCGGGTGAGCAGCCAGATGAGGTAGAGGCCGCCCACGATGCCGGTGGCGCGGCCGATGGGGACGGCGGTGAAGACCGGGAGCGACTGCACCAGCACGTCGGCCAGGACCAGGAGTGCGGCGCCCATCGCGGCGGCGGTCACCACGGACATCGACGTCGCCCGGGTGAGTCGGACGGCGAGCTGCGGTGCGGCGAGTGCGACAAAGGCGATGGGGCCGGCGGCGCCGGTGGCCAGTCCCGCGAGGAGGACGGCGATCAGCATCATGCCGAGCCGGGTGCGCTCGACGCGGATGCCGAGCTGGCTCGCAGCATCGTCGCCCATCTCCATGAGGGTCGCGCGGCGGCTGATGTTCAGCAGGATCGGCAGGGCCAGGATCACGCCGACGGCCACGGGGACGGCGTTCTCCCACGTGCGGGCGTCGAGCGAGCCCGCCAGCCAGATGTTCGCGGAGATCGCGTTGTCGAGGTCGCCCATCACCAGCAGGAGTCCGTTGACCGCGGACAGGACGGCACCCACGCCGATGCCCACCAGGATCAGGCGGTAGCCGCCGGTGGTGCCGTCGCGGACGGAGAGGACGTACACGGCCACGGCGGTGAGGATCCCGCCGAGGACGGCGCC
>CAYFRF010000050.1:1375-19258 GCA_964345415.1 uncultured Microbacter sp.
GCGGCGATCGCGGTGACCACCCGGGGTAGTCGTAGGTCGAGCACCACCCGGTCGGCCAGATCGTTGCCCGCGGTCCCGGTGATGCCGTGCCAGAGAGAGGCCAGGACGTCACCGAGCCCGATGGGCAGGGTCCCGACGGTCATCCCGACCGCCCCGAGGAGCACGACGAGGGTGAGCAGGGCGGTGGTCACGGTCACGACGCGGGGCGAGGCGACGAGGGTGACCGGGCCCGCGGACAGGACCCTGCCCCGGGGTTGCGCGGCGGCCCATGCCTCGGCGGACACCGTGGCGCCGGTGGGTGCTGCGGACCCGGTTGTCGCGGGGGAGCGGTTCACAGTTGCACGAGCTTTCGTCGGCGGACGAGGAACACGAAGAACGGGCCGCCGATGATCGCCACCATGATGCCGACGGAGACCTCGGCGGGCGGTGCCACGACGCGGCCGAGGATGTCGGCGATCACCATGAGGACCGCGGCGATGGCGCCGGAGTAGGGCAGGAGCCAGCGGTGGTCGACGCCCACGAGCAGGCGGGCGAGGTGCGGCGCGGCGAGACCGAGGAACGAGATCGGTCCGACGCCGGCGGTGGCGGCGCCGGAGAGGATGACGACGACGAGGCCGGCGAGGGCCCAGGTGCGCAGTGGGCTCGCACCCAACGCCCGGCTGGTGTCCTCTCCCAGTGAGGCCACGTCGAGAGAGCGGGACAGTCCGGCCGCGAGCACCATCCCGGCTCCTGCGAACAGGGTCACGATCAGCAGGACGTCGTAGCCCCGGCCGGCGAGGGACCCGACCATCCACTGTCGGTAGTGGTCATAGGTCGTGTCGTCGCTGTTGATCAGTACGACCTGGGTCAGGGCCAGCAGCACGACTCCGAGTGCGGCACCCGCGAGGACGAGCCGCACCGGGTTGGTCCCGCGGCGGACCCCGCCCAGGAGGAACACCGCGGTGGCGGAGATGGCGGCACCGACGAGCCCGAGCCACATGTAGCCCGTGACGTCGGTGATGCCGAAGAAGGAGATGCCGACCGCGATCGCGGCCGCGGCACCGGCGTTGACCCCGAGGAGTCCGGGCTCGGCGAGGGGGTTGCGGGTGAGGGACTGCATCATCGCACCGGCGATGCCCAGCGCGACCCCCACGACCACCGCGAGCAGCGCCCGTGGGATCCGCAGTTGGCGGACCAGGAGGTGTTCGGCGTTCTCGGGGTCGAAGTCGACGAGCGCCGCCCAGATGGTGTCGGGCGCGATGTCCCGGGCGCCGATGGTGATGCTCAGGGCGGTGGTAAGGGTGACGACCACCGCGATCACCGCGAGCCCGGCCAGGCGGCGGGTGGGCCGCCCGGTCGGGCTCGCGGTGTCCGCGGAAGCGGGGAGGGTGAGCGTCACTTCGCGAAGTTCGTCCTGACGGACTCCACGATCTCGGTGGCGCTGTACTTGTCGATGCGGAAGGAGTTCTCGCCGAGTCCGTAGACGGCGCCGTTCTTGACCGACGGGAGGACCACCAGCACCGGGTCCTCGGCGAAGGCCCGGGCACCCTCGTCGTCCCGGGACAGGATGAACGTGGTGTCGCCGGTCAGCTCGGTGAGCCGCTCGTAGGTGGCCCAGACGAAGTCGGGGCGGGCCTGGGGCTGGGTGTGCCACTCGACCGGCGGGTCCTCGAGGGTGAAGCCGAGTTCGGTGAGGATGCCGGCCTGTGCAGATCCGGCGCGGGCGATCTGGTTGGTCTCGCCGGGGCCGGTGTAGGAGATGATGTTGACGGTGCCCTCGGGCACCTCGATCTCGCCTGCGACCTCGGCGACCAGGGCGTCGAACTCCTCGACGGCCTCGGCGGCGCCCTCCTCGTGACCGGTGGCCTCACCCAGGTCCTCGGCGAGGTCCTGCCAGGTCTGGCCGCCGTTGTCCACGATGATGGTCGGCGCGATCTGGCTGAGCTGCTCGAACTGGTCGGCCATGGAGTCGCGGCCGGTGCCGGCCATCACGATCAGGTCGGGGGCCTGGCCCATGATCGCCTCGAGGTCCACGGTCCCGGCCGGGAAGAGCTCCTCGACGCCCTGCTCGGTCGCGACCTCTTCCCACTGGCCGAAGAACTTGGAATCGCCGCCGGTGGTGCTGGCCACGACGGGTGCGCCGATGGAGAGCAGGGTGCCGGTGACGGAGACGGTGGAGACGATGCGCTCGGGCTCGGCCTCGATCACGGTTTCGCTGCCGTCGGCGTTGGTGAACGTCCGGGGCCACTGCTCCGACGAGCCGGCGTCCCGGGCGACAACCTCGGTCTCGGTGTCCGAGGCGGAGGAGCACCCCGCCAGGACGAGCGCGGCCGTGACCGTGCCGGCGACGACGCCGGTCAGCTTCCGCGTCAGGGTCGAATTGATCATCGCTATCTTCTTTTCCGATGAGATATTCCACTTGACGTAGCGAGGCTTAGGTTAGCCTGCCCTGAACATTCTTCCGTGTGGGGTAGGGGAGGTGGGGCAGCTCAGCGGGACGGTCCGTACGACTGCGGCACGAAGAGTCATGACCTCGCCGGGATGGATGCTGCCGTGCCGGGAGCGGGGCCGGGGATCGACTAGTCTGGAGCGGCGATATCCGGATGTCCCCCGGGCGGGGGACTGGTGACGGTCCAGACAGTGAGGTTGCGGGAGACGTGAGCGACGAGAGCGGCGCGGTAGAGGTCGAGATCGACGAGGAGTCCCTGGCGGGATACGCCACCGAGGCGGAGGCCGCGTTCGCCGCCGCCGCGGATCTCGACGCCCTGGCCACCGCCAAGACGGCGCACCTCGGTGACCGCAGTCCCATCGCCCTGGGGCGACGAGCCCTCGGCTCGCTGCCGAAGGAGCAGAAGGCGTCGGCGGGTAAGGCCGTCAACGTGGCCCGTGGCCGGGTCCAGAAGGCCTACGAGGCCCGACTCGCGGAGCTGCAGGCCGAGCGTGACGCCGCAGTCCTGGTGGCGGAGACGCTCGATCTGACGGTGCCGTCGACCCGTGCCCCGGTGGGCGCCCAGCATCCCATCACGATCATCACCGAGCAGGTGGCGGACGTGTTCGTGGCCATGGGCTGGGAGATCACCGAGGGGCCGGAGATCGAGGCCGAGCACTACAACTTCGACGCGCTGAACTTCCTGCCCGACCATCCGGCGCGCACTCTCCAGGACACCTTCCACGTCGCGCCCGAGGGCAGTCGGCAGGTCCTGCGCACCCATACCTCGCCGGTGCAGATCCGCACGATGCTGGACCGCGAGCCCCCGATCTACATCGCGTGCCCCGGTCGTACCTTCCGTACCGACGAGCTGGATGCCACCCACACCCCGGTGTTCCACCAGGTAGAGGGACTGGCGATCGACAAGGGCCTGACCATGGCGCATCTGCGCGGCGCGCTCGACGCGTTCGCGCGCGCCCTGTTCGGCCCGGAGACCCGCACACGGATGCGCCCCAACTACTTCCCGTTCACCGAGCCCTCCGCAGAGGTGGATGTCTGGTTCCCGGACAAGAAGGGCGGGGCCGGCTGGGTCGAGTGGGGCGGCTGCGGAATGGTCCACCCCAACGTGCTCACCGCCTGCGGGATCGATCCCGAGGTGTACTCCGGTTTCGCGTTCGGTATGGGGCTGGAGCGCACCCTGCAGTTCCGCAACGGTCTCAATGACATGCGGGACATGGTCGAGGGCGACGTGCGGTTCTCGCTGCCCTTCGGCGTCCGGTACTGACAAGTCCGGCACCACTCCGTCTCTCACACACTGAGCTTCACCCACCTCCGAGAACTACGAAGGACCCCACAGTGCGAATTGCGCAGTCCTGGCTGACCGAGATCCTGCAGCGGGCCAACGACGGCTGGTCGGTGTCCCCGGCCGAACTGGACGCCGGTTTCGTGCGCGTCGGCCTCGAGGTGGAGGGCGAGCCGGAGACCCTCCCCGAGATCACCGGCCCGCTCACCATCGGTCGTGTCAGCAGCATCGAGGAGCTCGAGGGCTTCAAGAAGCCGATCCGCTTCTGCCTGGTCGACGTGGGGGGCGAGGAGCTGCAGCAGATCGTGTGCGGCGCCCGGAACTTCGCCGAGGGTGACCTCGTGGTGGTGGCGCTTCCCGGCACCGTCCTGCCGGGCGGGTTCGAGATCGGCAAGCGCAAGACCTACGGCAAGCCCAGTGAGGGCATGATCTGCTCGGCCTCCGAGCTGGGGATCGGCTCCGACCACAGCGGGATCATCGTGCTGGCCCCGGGGACCGCGGAGCCGGGGACCCCGGCGGGGCCCGTGCTCGCGGCCGGTGCGCCGGAGCGGGACACGGTGATCGAGCTCAACGTCACCCCGGACCGCGGTTACTGTCTGTCCGCCCGCGGTCTGGCCCGCGAGTTGGCGTGCGGGTTCGACCTGGACTTCGTCGATCCGGCCACCGAGCTGGGGCTGCCGGCGGAGAAGGAGACCTGGCCGATCGAGGTCGCCGAGGAGTCGGGCGCGCAGCGGTTCGCCCTGCGTCGGGTCACCGGGGTCGACCCCTCGGCCGTGACCCCGTGGTGGATGGCCCGCCGCCTGCTCCTGTCGGGCGTCCGCCCCATCTCGCCGGCCGTCGACGTGACCAACTACGTGATGCTCGAGCTCGGCCATCCCATGCACGCGTTCGACGCCTCGACGATCACCGGCGGCCTGACCGTACGCCGTGCGCGGGCGGGGGAGACCCTCACGACCCTGGACGACGTGGAGCGGAAGCTGGACCCCGAGGACGTGGTGATCTGCGACGAGACCGGTCCGATCTCGCTGGCCGGCGTCATGGGCGGCGCCCGTACCGAGGTCTCGGACTCCACAACTGACGTGCTGCTCGAGGCCGCGGTGTGGGACACGCTGGCGGTGTTCCGGACCATCCGGCGCCACAAGCTGCCCAGTGAGGCCGGTAAGCGTTACGAGCGCGGGGTGGATGCCGCGGCGTCGATCGCCGCGCTGGACCGGGCGGCCACGTTGCTCGCCGAGATCACCGGCGGAACCGTGGAGGCCTCGCTCACCGATGTCGGTGCCGCGCCGGTCATGCCCACGATCTCCTTCGACCCGGACCGGCCCTCGCGGGTCGCGGGCATGGAGTATCCGGCCGGCACCACCCGTCGCCGGCTCGAGCAGATCGGGGCCACGGTCGCCGGCAGCGACGAGGTGCTGCTGGAGGTGACCCCGCCGACCTGGCGTCCGGATCTCACGATGCCCGCGGACCTGGTGGAGGAGGTCGTGCGCCTCGAGGGGCTGGAGGACATCCCGTCGGTGCTGCCCACCGCCCCCGCCGGCCGTGGTCTGACCGCCGAGCAGCGGGGTCGCCGAGCGGTGGGACGTGCCCTGGCCGCGGCCGGGCACGTGGAGGTGCTCACCTCCCCGTTCGTCGATGCGACGGTGCTCGACGAGATGGGGATCGACGACCACGACGAGCGTCGGCGCCTGATGACCGTGGTCAACCCCCTGGAGAGCGACAAGGCGTCCCTCGCGACGACCCTGCTGCCGTCCCTGGTGGAGATCGCCCGTCGCAACCTGGCCCGGGGGACTCGCGACCTCGCGCTCTACTCGATCGCCCAGGTGGCGTTCCGCACTCCCACCACCTCCGCGGTCGAGATGCTTCCCGTGGACCGCGAGCCCACCTCCGAGGAGCAGCAGCGCCTCGAGGACTCCCTGCCCGCGCAGCCGCTGCACGTGGCGGCGCTCTACACCGGTAAGCGCGAACCGGCCGGTCACCACGGGCCGGGCCGCGACGCGGACGCGTTCGACGCGGTGCACGCGGCCGAGGTCGTCGCGGACGCGCTCGGTGTGGCCGTCGGGATCCGCGCCGGTGAATACGCGCCCTGGCATCCCGGCCGCTGCGTCGAGGTACTCGTCGACGGCGTGGTGGTGGGCCATGCCGGCGAGCTGCACCCCGCGGCGTGTGAGCGGCTCGAACTCCCCGCGAGGACGTGCGCGGTCGAGCTCGACCTCACGGCCATGGGGACGCGGGAGGTCCTGCCGGCCCCGGCGATCTCCTCGTACCCGTCGGTCAACCAGGACGTCGCCCTGGTCGTGGACGCCTCGGTCCCGGCGTCTGAGGTGGAGGCCGCGCTCGTGTCCGGTGGCGGAGAGCTGCTCGAGGGCGTGCGACTGTTCGACATCTACACGGGGGCGCAGCTCGGCGAGGGTCGCAAGTCGCTGGCCTACGCGCTGACCTTCCGTGCCGACGACCGGACGCTGACCGAGGACGAGGCCAGCCAGTGGCGGACCGCTGCGGTCGAGGCGGCGGAGAAGGCTGTCGGAGCGAGTCTTCGTGGCTGAGCAGGTGCGGGTCCCGCGGGTCCTCTGCATCGCAGGCACCGACCCGTCCGGCGGTGCGGGCCTGCTGGCCGACACCAAGGCCGTGGCGGCACTGGGTGGGTACGCGATGGGCGTGGTGACCGCCGTGACCGTCCAGAACACCCGCGGGGTGTCGGACGTCCACGCGGTACCCGTGGACACGGTGATCGCGCAGCTCGACGCGGTCGCCGACGACGTCCGGATCGACGCCGTGAAGATCGGCATGCTCGGTGAGGCCTCCCTCGTCGAGGCGGTGGGGGCGTGGCTTCGTCGTCGTCGTCCTCCCCATGTCGTCCTGGACCCGGTCATGGTGGCCACCACCGGCGGGCGGCTCGCCAGCGAGGACGCCGCGCACATGCTGCGCGACCTGGTCCCTCTCGTCGACCTGGTCACGCCGAACGTGCCTGAGCTCGGCGTGCTGTGCGGGCTGGACACGGCCACGGACATCGAGGGGATCGTCGGGCAGGCGGAGCTCGTCCACGAGCAGACCGGTAGTGCGGTGCTCGCGACCACCGGTGACCTCCTGGACGGCAGTGCCGAGGACGTGCTGGTCGAGACGGAGGGGGAGCGCCGCACGACCCTGCGCCTGCCGTTCGTCCGCGTCGACACCCCTCACACCCACGGCACCGGCTGTTCGCTCTCGTCGGCCCTGGCCACTGCTCGGGTCGGTGCCGCGGACTGGGAGGCGGCCTACCGGAGGGTGCGCCCGTGGATGGACGGGGCCCTGCACGGCGGACTCTCCCTGGGGGTCGGCGAGGGCTCCGGCCCGCTCGACCACACCTGGTTCCTGCGTCGCTGACCTGTGTGTCCGGGTGGTGCCGCTGACCTGCATAGGGAGCGCGCCGACCCGCTGATGTCGTACACGTGTGCGAACCTGCGTCCTGGCAGCAGTCCCGAGACGCACAGGAGTAGACCATGACCAGTTCTCACGACACCTCCCACGCCCACGCCGACTCCCGCACCCGTCCCGGCGCCGGACCCGCCTCGGGGCCGTCCGCGGAGAAGGCCCTGGACCGGGTCCGCAAGCTGTTCGCCAAGGCGCAGAGCGTCGCCGGGACACCCGAGGGGGAGGTCCTGCTCGAGCGGGCGTACGCGTTGCTCGCCAAGTACGGGGTGGACGAGACGCTGGCCAGATCGGGAGCCGACGGACAGTCCTCCGAGGTCATGGTTCTCGACCACGTGGTGTCCGGGACGTACCAACCGGACCAGATCGGCCTCGTGGCCTCACTCGCCGCGGCCATGCATTGTCGGGCCGTCACCTCTACCCGGGGGGACGGCGCCAGGCTGGTCCACATCGTGGGCGTCCGCCGGCACGTCGAGCGGGTGGGCATGCTCGCCGGCGCGCTCACCGGGATCATGCTCGTCGCGGCCGCCCGTCAGCGTCCCGGTCCGGGGATCTCCACCGTCACCCACCGCAAGTCGTTCATGACCGGATTCGCCTACGAGGTGGGGCGGAGGCTGGAGGCGGCGGAGTCCGGAGCGGTTGCGGAGAGCGGGGACGCCGCCGGGGCGGAGGTGGTGCTGCGTTCGGACGCCCAGCGCGCCGAGACGGAGTTGCGACGCCGTTTCCCCACAGCGGTCAGGGGCGCTCGGCGCCGTGTCGGCACCTCTGGGCTGGAGGCGGGGCGCAAGGTGGGCGGCACCGTCGATCTGGGGCAGCAACGTTTCCGCGGCGGTCTCCGCCAGATCGGCGCCTGAGGCCTCGGGGCGATCTCCGCCTGATGGTGCCCGCGGGCACGGGGTGGCCGTGCTCTGTGGTGCGGTGCGGGGTGCGGGAATGCCCGTACACCCGGTGGCAGACCCCGCGTGCAAAACATTGCAATGTGATGCATACTTGTGCACATGGCAATCACGGTAGCGGTCGCAGGTGCATCGGGTTACGCGGGCGGAGAGTTCCTCAGGCTCCTCCTGGGGCACCCGTCCTATCTCTCGGGTGAGGTGGAGATCGGGACCCTCGCGGCCGGATCGAACGCCGGCCAGACGCTGGCGGAGCATCACCCGCACCTGCTGCCCCTGGCGGACCGGATCCTCGCCGAGACCAGCGCGGAGACCCTGTCCGGGCACGACGTGGTGGTCCTGGGGCTGCCGCACGGACATTCCGCGGCGATCGCCGAGCAACTCGGACCGGACACGTTGGTGATCGACCTCGGCGCGGACTTCCGGTTGTCCGACGCGGCGGACTGGGAGGCCTACTACGGCTCCCCGCATGCCGGTACGTGGCCGTACGGGCTGCCCGAGCTCCCCGGGGCGCGCGAGGCGTTGCGTTCCACGCGGCGCATCGCGGTCCCGGGGTGCTTTCCCACGGGGGCGAGCCTGGCGCTGTTCCCGGCCGTCGCTGCGGGACTCGTCGACGCCTCGGACATCACGATCGTCTCCGTGACCGGGGCCTCCGGCGCGGGCAAGGCCGCCAAGGTTCCCATGCTCGCGTCGGAGGTCATGGGCTCGGCCAAGGCCTACGGGGTCACCACCCACCGGCACACCCCTGAGATCACACAGAACCTCCGGTCCGTCACCGACGCGGAGGTGTCGGTGAGCTTCACCCCGGTGCTCGCCCCGATGGCTCGTGGGATCCTCACCACCGCCGTCGTGCCCACCACGGCCAGCGCGGACCAGCTACGGGAGCTCTACACCGAGACGTTCCGGGACGAGCCGTTCGTCCACCTCCTGCCGGCAGGCGTGCAGCCCATGACCGCCTCCGTCCTCGGCTCCAACGCCGTGCAGTTGGGGATAGAGGTCGACGAGCGCGCCGGCCGGGCCGTCTTCACCGCGGCCATCGACAACCTCGCCAAGGGCACCGCCGGCGGGGCGGTCCAGTCGATGAACCTCGCGCTGGGACTGCCCGAGACCGCCGGCCTGAGCACGGTCGGCCTGGCCCCCTGACCTCGCCCGACATTCGTTGAGAACACGCCCGAAAGAGACACGAGATGACCACTGAGATGAACGACGGTTCGACCGAGTTGACGCCGTTCGTCCGCGCGCACGTCCTCGCTGAGGCACTGCCGTGGCTGCAGAAGTTCCACGACAAGATCGTCGTGGTCAAGTACGGCGGTAACGCCATGGTCGACGAGAAGCTCAAGGCCGCATTCGCCGCGGACATGGTCTTCCTGCGCACCTGCGGCATCAAGCCCGTGGTGGTCCACGGCGGCGGACCGCAGATCAACGCGATGCTCGGCCGGCTCGGTATGGAGGGCGAGTTCCGGGGCGGGTTCCGGGTCACGACCCCCGAGGTGATGGACATCGTCCGCATGGTCCTGTTCGGACAGGTCGGACGTGAGCTCGTCGGGCTGATCAACGCGCACGGTCCCTACGCGGTGGGGATCTCCGGGGAGGACGCGGGACTCTTCACGGCGGTCCGGCGCACGGCGATGGTCAACGGGGAGCCCACGGACATCGGACTCGTCGGGGACGTGGCGTCCGTCGACCCGCGCGCGGTGCTCGACCTCATCGAGGCCGGCCGCATCCCGGTGGTCTCGACCATCGCCCCCGACGCGGACGGGGTCGTCCACAACATCAACGCCGACTCGGCCGCAGGAGCGCTCGCCGCGACACTCGGCGCAGAGAAGCTCGTCGTCCTGACAGACGTCGAGGGGCTGTACACGAACTGGCCCGACAGGTCCTCACTGGTCACGCACCTGGGGACCAGCCCGCTCGAGGCACTTCTGCCCTCGCTGGAGAGCGGCATGGTGCCCAAGATGGAGGCCTGTCTCGCCGCCGTACAGGGCGGGGTGGGGGCGGCCCACGTCATCGACGGACGTGTCGAACACTCGGTGCTGCTCGAGATTCTCACCGAGGGCGGCATCGGCACGATGGTCACAGAGGGTGACCACGAGACCCGGTCAGCGGCAGGAGCGAACTCGTGACCACACAGGACCCCGGCGCCAGCCTCACCTCCCGGTGGGACAGCGCTATGATGCGTAACTACGGCACCCCGCCACTCGAGCTCGTGTCCGGCAAGGGCGCCGTGGTGACCGACGCGAACGGTCGCGAGTATCTCGACCTGCTCGCGGGGATCGCCGTCAACTCATTGGGCCACGCCCACCCGGCGGTCGTCTCGGCGGTGAGCCGCCAGATCGGTGAGTTGGGGCACGTGTCGAACCTCTACGTCCACCCGGTGGTGGTGGAACTGGCCGAGAAACTGGAGTCCCTGCTCGCTGTGGAGCAGCCCGTCCGTGCGTTCTTCTGCAACTCCGGCGCCGAGGCCAACGAGGCCGCCTTCAAGATCGCCCGCCGGACCGGACGCTCCAGGATCCTCGCAGCGGAGAACGGCTTCCACGGTCGGACCATGGGGGCGCTGGCCATGACCGGCCAGCCCGCCAAGCGCGGGCCCTTCGAGCCGATGCCGGCCGGAGTGGAGTACTTCCCCTACGGCGACATCGCCGCACTGCGTGCCCTCGTGGAGAAGGACCCCGCGGACACCGCCGCCATCATGATCGAGCCGCTGCAGGGCGAGGGCGGGGTCATCGAGCCTCCCGAGGGATTCCTCTCGGATGTTCGTTCCCTGTGCACCGAGTACGGGATCCTCATGATGGTCGACGAGGTCCAGACGGGCATCGGGCGGACGGGCGCGATGTTCGCGGTCTGCAAGGCGGGCGTGGTGCCGGACGTCATCACCCTGGCCAAGGGGCTCGGTGGCGGCCTGCCGATCGGGGCGTGCCTCGGGGTCGGTGAGGCCGGCGAGCTGCTCACCGCAGGCCAGCACGGCACCACGTTCGGAGGAAATCCCGTCGCGTGTGCGGCCGCACTCGCCGTCCTGGAGACGATCGAATCCGACGATCTCGTGGCGCACGTCGACAGGCTGGGCAAGCTGTTCGCCGCCGAGATCGAATGCCTGGACCACCCGCTCGTCGATCACGTCCGGGGCCGCGGGCTCCTGCTCGGCGTCGTCCTGACCGCGCCCCGTGCGAAAGAGCTGGAGCTCGCCGCGCGCGACGCGGGGTTCCTCGTCGGGGCGACGGGCCCGGACGTGGTGCGTCTCGCACCGCCGCTCATCCTCACCGAGGAGCAGGTCGCGCAGTTCGTCTCGGTCCTGCCCTCGATCCTGGACACCGCATCGGAGAAGGAGACCTCGTCATGAGCGACACCGCACAGCCCACAACGGGCCCGTCGTCGTCACGGTCCTCGACGGGGGGCGCGGCATCGGCAACGGCCGTCCGTCACTTCCTGCGGGACGACGACCTGACCCCCGCGGAACAGGCCGAGGTGCTCGAGCTGGGGCTGGAACTCAAGGCGGAACCGTTCTCTGCCCGCCCGCTGGAGGGACCGCGGTCGGTGGCCGTGATCTTCGACAAGACCTCCACCCGGACGCGCTTCTCGTTCGACGCCGGCATCGCCCAGCTCGGCGGCAACGCCATCGTCGTGGAGTCCGGCTCCACCCAGATGGGCAAGGGGGAGACCCTTGCGGACACCGCCATGGTCATGTCCCGCTACGTCGAGGCGATCGTCTGGCGCACCTACTCCCAGTCCGGTCTCGTCGAGCTGGCCGCCCACTCGGACGTCCCGGTGGTCAACGCCCTGACCGATGAGTTCCACCCCTGCCAGATTCTCGCCGACCTGCTCACCATCCGGGAGAACTTCGGTCGTACCGCTGGGCTGCGGGCGGTCTACCTGGGCGACGGCGCCAACAACATGGGCCACTCGTACCTGCTCGGCTTCGCCACGGCGGGCATTCACATCACCATCGCCGCCCCCGAGGGATACCAGCCGACAGGCCAGGTGGTGGCGGACGCGGAGCGGATCGCCGCGCAGACCGGCGGGTCGGTCACCATCACCACCGACGTCGACACGGCGGTGGTGGGCGCCGACGTGCTCATCACGGACACCTGGGTGTCGATGGGCATGGAGGACTCGGCGGCGGACCGGCTCCGGGATCTGGCCGGCTACCAGCTCGGCCGGGAGGCCGTCGACAAGGCCTCCGACGACGTGATCGTCCTGCACTGCCTGCCCGCGTACCGGGAGAAGGAGATCACCGCGGAGGTGATCGACGGGCCCCGGAGCCGGGTCTTCGACGAGGCGGAGAACAGGCTGCACGCCCAGAAGGCGCTACTCGTCTGGCTCCTGGGGCGATCATGACGTCGGTCGGCGCGGTCAGTCGGGCGGCCCGCCACGCGCGGATCGTGGAGATCCTGCGCGCCCGCGCGGTGCGCAGTCAGACTGAGCTCGCCGAAGCGCTCGCAGTCGAGGGGATCGAAGTCGCGGTGGCCACGCTGAGCCGCGATCTCGATGAGCTGGGGGCGGTCAAACTGCGCGCCGCAGACGGTGGCGCAGGACGGTACGTCATCCCCGAGGACGGCAGCCATGTGCCGGGCATCCCCGGCGGTACCGACCGGCTGGGCCGCCTGCTCGGGGAGCTCCTCGTCTCCGCCGACCACAGCGGCAACATGGCGGTGTTACGCACCCCTCCGGGGGCGGCGAACTTCCTCGCGAGTGCCCTGGACCGCGCAAATCTGGACGACGTGGTGGGCACGATCGCCGGGGATGACACCATATTCGTGATGGCCCGTGAGCCCGTGCGCGGAGCGGAGGTCGCGGGCAGGCTCGCGTCGCTCGCCCGACGCCAGCTCTGACGCGGCCCCACACCTACAGACAACTCGTGAACAACCACTAAGGAGAACACCATGACCGATCGCGTCGTCCTCGCCTACTCCGGCGGTCTCGACACCTCCGTCGCCATCAGCTGGATCGGCAAGGAGACCGGAGCCGAGGTCGTGGCCGTGGCCATCGACCTGGGCCAGGGCGGAGAGGACATGGAGGCCATCCGCCAGCGTGCCCTCGACTGCGGCGCCGTCGAGTCGATCGTCGTGGATGCCCGCGACGAGTTCGCCGACGAGTACTGTGCGCCGACCATCAAGGCCAACGGTCTCTACATGCGCGAGTACCCGCTGGTCTCCGCGATCTCGCGGCCGTTGATCGTCAAGCACCTGGTCACCGCGGCCAAGGCCCACGGCGGCACGGCGGTCGCGCACGGCTGCACCGGAAAGGGCAACGACCAGGTCCGCTTCGAGGTGGGCTTCGGCGCGCTGGCACCTGACCTGGACGTGATCGCGCCGGTCCGCGACTACGCCTGGACCCGCGAGAAGGCGATCGAGTTCGCGGAAGAGAACAACATCCCGATCAACGTCACCAAGAAGTCGCCGTTCTCGATCGACCAGAACGTGTGGGGCCGTGCCGTGGAGACCGGCTTCCTCGAGGACCTGTGGAACGCCCCCACCAAGGACGTCTACGACTACACCGAGGACCCGACCCTCAACTTCGCCGCCCCGGACGAGGTCACCATCACCTTCGAGTCCGGTGTCCCGGTCGCCTTCGACGGGCGCAAGGTGACCGTCCTGCAGGCCATCGAGGAGCTCAACCGTCGCGGCGGTGCGCAGGGCGTCGGCCGCCTCGACATGGTCGAGGACCGGCTCGTGGGCATCAAGAGCCGCGAGATCTACGAGGCTCCCGGTGCCATGGTGCTCATCACCGCGCACAAGGCCCTCGAGGACGTCACCCTCGAGCGCGAGCTCGCCCGGTACAAGTCCGGTGTCTCCGACACCTGGTCGAACGCGGTCTACGACGGCCTGTGGTTCTCTCCGCTGAAGTACGCGCTGGACGCCTTCATCGAGAACACCCAGGAGCACGTCTCCGGCGACATCCGGATGGTCCTGCACGGCGGCCAGATCATCGTCAACGGCCGTCGTTCGGACAAGTCGCTGTACGACTTCAACCTGGCCACCTACGACGAGGGCGACTCGTTCGACCAGAGCTACGCCAAGGGCTTCGTGAACCTGCACGGCCTGAGCTCCAAGATCGCGGCCAAGCGGGACCTGGGACTGTGAGCGACGAGCAGGGCCGGGACGACCGGCACGGGACCAACACCGGCGCACTCTGGGGCGGCCGCTTCGCCGGCGGGCCCGCCGAGGCCATGGCCGCGCTGAGCAAGTCCACCCACTTCGACTGGGAGCTGGCGCCCTATGACATCCGGGCGTCCAAGGCGCACGCCCGGGTGCTGCATCGTGCCGACCTGCTGACCGGGGCGGACCTGGACACGATGCTCGACGGGTTGGACCGCCTCGCCGCGGACGTCGACTCCGGGGCGTTCGGTCCGGCCGAGTCGGACGAGGACGTGCACGGTGCACTCGAGCGCGGCCTGATCGAACGGGTCGGTCCCGAGGTCGGTGGTCGACTCCGTGCCGGTCGTTCCCGCAACGACCAGGTGGCGACGCTGTTCCGGATGTGGCTGCGGGATGCGGTGCGGGCGGTGGCGGCGGGGGTGCTCGACGTGGTCGACGCCCTGGTCGCGCAGGCCGACGCGCACCCGGACACGGTCATGCCGGGTAAGACCCACTTCCAGGCGGCACAGCCGGTCCTGCTCTCCCACCAGCTGCTGGCGCACGCCCAGCCCCTGCTGCGCGATCTGGATCGGATCCGTGATCTGGACCGGCGCCTGGCGGTCTCGCCCTACGGTTCGGGTGCTCTGGCCGGCTCCTCGCTCGGGCTGGATCCGGACGCCATCGCGGCAGAGCTCGGCTTCGACCGGGCCGCGGACAACTCGATCGACGCCACCAGCTCGCGCGACTTCGCCGCCGAAGCCGCCTACGTGCTGGCACAGATCGCGGTGGACCTCTCCCGCCTCGCGGAGGAGATCATCGCCTGGTCCACGCCCGAGTTCGGTTATGTGACCCTGGCCGACGAGTGGTCCACGGGCAGCTCGATCATGCCGCAGAAGAAGAACCCGGACGTGGCCGAGCTGATGCGGGGCAAGACCGGCCGGCTCATCGGCAACCTGACGGGACTGCTCGCCACCCTCAAGGCCCAGCCGTTGGCCTACAACCGGGACCTGCAGGAGGACAAGGAGCCGGTCTTCGACTCCGTCGCGCAGCTCGACCTCCTGCTGCCCGCGATGGCGGGGCTGGTCGCCACGCTCGAGTTCCACCCGGCCCGCCTCGCGGAACTCGCGCCGGCCGGGTACACCCTGGCCACCGACATCGCCGAGTGGATGGTCCGTCAGGGCGTGCCGTTCCGCGTCGCCCACGAGGCGGCGGGGGAGTGCGTGCGCGTCGCCGAGGCACGTGGTGTGGGACTGGACGAGCTCGACGACGACGAGCTCGCCGCGATCGACCCGGCACTCACCCCGGAGGTCCGCACCGTGCTGACGGTGGTCGGTTCGATCGCCTCCCGTAACGCCCGGGGTGGGACCGCCGCGGAGGCCGTTGCCGTGCAGCGCACCCGTCTGGTCGAGTTCCGTGACGAGCTCGCGGCCTGGGTAGGGTGAACGCCATGTCCGTCATAGACGCGCGTCTGCTCGAGATCCTCGCCTGCCCGGAGGACAAGGGGCCGCTCCTGCTCATCGGGCAGGACACGTTGTACAACCAGCGCCTGCGTCGGGCCTACCGGATCGACGACGGCATCCCGGTGCTCCTGGTCGACGAGTCCCGCCAGGTCAGCGAGGCCGAGCACACCGAGCTGCTGGCCAGGGCGAACACAGCTGGGTGACCCTGCCGCACCCCGGAACCTCGTCCGGCGACGCCGCCCCGCTCAGGCAACTGCTACGGGAGGCATCGCCGGACGACGCGGCCCGACTGGTGCTCGGCGGCATCCTCACCCACGGCCCGGTGTCGGTCAGGGTGGTCGAGGTCGAGGCCTACGGTGGCCCGCCTGATTCCGCCTTCCCGGACCCGGCGGCCCACACCTGGCCAGGGCCGACCCCGCGCAACCAGGTCATGTTCGGAGACGCCGGGCACCTGTACGTCTACCTCAGCCACGGCATCCACCAGTGTGTGAACATCACCTGCCGTCCGGAAGGTGAGGGCGGGGGAGTACTCCTCCGCGCGGCGCGCGTCGAGGACGGCCATGAGGTCGTGGCCACGCGCCGGCCCGGAATCGCCACCGAGCGTGCTGCCCGCGGACCCGGCAATCTCGGCAGCACCCTCGGGATCGACCTGTCGTTCCGAGGACTGGACGTGCTCGACTCGTCGTCGTCGGTCACCTTCCGTCCCGACCCCGCACCCCACGGCGACATCCGGTCCGGACCCCGCGTCGGGGTCTCGCGTGAGGCCGACCGCCCCTGGCGGTTCTGGATCGCCGGCGCCCGGGAGGTCTCCGCCTACCGACGGAGTCCGAGAGCCCCCGCAGCAGTGCGCCCCGTGAACGCCTTTCGCGGCGATGGGGGACAATGGACGCCGTGACCAACAACATCCTCGATGACCTGCAGTGGCGAGGCCTGATCGCCCAGTCGACGGACCTCGACGCACTCCGCGCCCACCTCGACGAGGGGATGGTGTCGCTCTATTGCGGATTCGACCCCACCGGCCCGAGCCTGCACGCCGGTCACCTCATCCCGCTGCTCACCCTCCGTCGGTTCCAGCTCGCCGGCCACCGTCCCGTCGTTCTCGCCGGCGGCGCCACCGGGATGATCGGTGACCCGCGCGACGTGGGGGAACGGACCATGAACTCCTCCGACACCGTCGCCGACTGGGCTGAGCGGATCACCGGCCAGCTCGAGAGGTTCGTCGACCTGACGGAAGGCGCGAACAGCGCACAGTTGGTCAACAACATGCAGTGGACCGGGCACCTGTCGGTGATCGAGTTCCTGCGGGATGTCGGTAAGCATTTCTCGCTCAACACCATGCTGGGGCGCGACACCGTCAAGCGGCGCCTCGAGGGAGACGGCATCTCCTTCACCGAGTTCTCCTACATGCTCCTGCAGGCGAACGATTTCCTGCAGTTGCGGCGGAATCTGGGCTGCACGCTCCAGATCGGAGGCTCCGACCAGTGGGGCAACATCGTCGGTGGCGTCGACCTCAACCGTCGGGTCGACGGTGAGTCCGTCCACGCCATGACGGTTCCCCTGGTGACCTCGTCCGACGGAAAGAAGTTCGGGAAGTCGACGGGCGGCGGCAGCCTCTGGCTCGATCCGGAAATGACCAGCCCGTACACCTGGTACCAGTACTTCCTCAACACCGCGGACGCGGATGTTGTCAAGTACCTGCGTTGGTTCTCCTTCCTCGGCAAGGAGGAGATCGAGGAGCTCGAGGTGCTCACCGCCGAGAAGCCCCATCTCCGGGCGGCTCAGAAGCGGCTGGCTGAAGAGATGACCACGCTCGTGCACGGAGTGTCCGCAACCGAATCCGTGCAGGCGGCCGCCCAGGCCCTGTTCGGTCGTGGAGAGCTCGACGCACTCGACGAGGCGACGCTGGCGGCGGCGCTGCAGGATGCCGGAGCCGTGGAGATCCACCCCGATGAGCCCAGGACCATCACGGATCTGCTCGTCTCCAGCGGACTCTGCGAGAGCAAGGGTGCCGCTCGGCGAGCAGTGGCGGAGGGAGGGGCGTACGTGAACAACGAACGAGTCTCCGATCCGGACTGGACGTCGGCCACGGACGATCTGCTCCACGGGAGCTGGTTGGTACTGCGGCGCGGTAAGAAGAGCTTCGCCGGGGTGCGACTCCGCTGAGAGAGCACTCCTCTAACACGGAAACGCCGAACATTTCGGCGTTTTCGTCGTTTCAGGGGCTTCTACCTGCAGATTTGCCTTTATCTTCACGTGTGCGTAACTTATTGGGAGTCGCAGAGAGCGAGCCCGGAGCCGAGAGGCGAGGGGGTCGCTGGAAGTGACGTGCTCCTTGGAGCGGCGG
>CAYFRF010000051.1:0-3549 GCA_964345415.1 uncultured Microbacter sp.
CGATGCCGTATCCGGTGATCCGGCAGTGGATCAGGCCGGGGAAGCGTTCGGCGAGCACGTCGTCGCCCAGACCCCATCGCTCCAGCGTGCCCGCTTTGAAGTTCTCGATCACCACATCGGCGTCGGCCAGCAGCCGCGCCAGGAGCTGTTGGCCGCCGTCGGTGGCCAGGTCCACGCTGATGTTGCGTTTGTTGCGGTTCAGTCCGTCGAAGTAGGCGCTGTGGTCGGGGCGGACGAACGGTGGACCCCAGCCGCGGGTCTCGTCCCCGCCCGGGGGCTCGACTTTGATCACGTCCGCGCCGTGGTCGGCCAGCATCTGCCCGCACAGCGGGCCCGCCAGCACGCGGGACAGGTCGATCACCCGCAGGTCGCGGAGGGCTCCCGTGCGGTCAGACATCGCACAGCGCCCCGATGTCGGTGGCCTCGGCGGCCGAGGTCCGGGTCCGGTCGAGGATGAGCGGTGACATCCGCTCCCACCAGCCGCCCGATTCCGGGTCGTAGCGTCCCGCGATCGCGGCCTGCCACCAGCCGGAGGGGCCGGCAGTGGACCAGATGGCCGTCATGACAGTGGGTTCGCCGTCGATCCACACAGGGGGGCTGACGAGGAGTCGGTCAAGCTCCAGCCCTCGCGAACGGGCGCGGGGAACGTAATCGGAGAGATAGGCGTCGACGAACTCCCGGCCGTGGCCCGGCCGGACCTCCACCCGGTCGATGATGTGCACGGTCGGCTCGGTCATGGGCCGACAATAGATCCGGCGTCCGCCCGCCGCCCGGCTGTCTCCCGATGGCCGGGATGGCGGGCCCACCAGAACGCGCACCGCCCGCCGCGCGCGCTATCTCACCAGGCGCGCGGCGGGATAGCCCGGCTCACGGTCACCACGCGCGGCTCCCGCGGTGGGCGGGGGTCACGCCCCGACGGCCTCCGCCAGTGCGGCGCGGACCGTACCCGGGGCGGTGGCCATCGAGTGCTCGAACGCCGAGACGCGCCCAGACGAGTCCATGAAGTTCGGGTTCAGGCCGGCGAGGTCGACGGGGGTGGGGAGGATCGGCACGACGGTGGTTCCGCGGGATCGGGCGCCGGCGATCTCTGCGTGTAGTTGCTGCGACATCGGGCGGCGGAGCAGCCGGTACTCGAGCGACCCGCCGACGCCGGGGATACGCACCCCCGGGGCCGATGCCATGGGGGCGATCACGTAGATGAGGTCGGCTTCGTCGGGGGCGATGAGGTCGACAGAGGCGGTGGATCCCATCCCGCCGTCGACGAAGATGCGGTCCCCGATGGGCACCGGCGGCATCCATCCTGGGGTGGCCCACGAGGCGCGAAGTGCCTCGCCGACGGTCGCGAAGGGCGACCCCGGAGCGCCAAAGACGACGCGCTCCCCGGCGCGCACGTCGTACGCCACGATCCGGGCTGCAGGGTGGGGTAGCCAGGTGCCGTACTCGAACTGCTCGGCCAGTCGCTGCAGCCAGCTCGCGTCCCCGCGTCCGGTGGGGGCCAGGCCGGTGAGCCCGGCCAGTCCTTTCCGTTTCCAGATCAGGCCGGGATTGAGCAGGGTGAGGTTCGGAAGGGGCGGCCTGCTGGGCGGGGAGGACGCGATGTGTTCCTGCAGTCGCGGGTCGGTGGCGCGGCCGCACTGCATGTCGACCAGTTCGTCGACGCCGGCACCGCCGGCAAGCATGGTGACGAGCTCGGCACCCGCGGAGGTACCGAGCATCACGTCCGCATCACGAGGGACGAAGCCGGTCTGGTCGACCAGGGCGTGCAGTGCCGCGATCGCCCAGGCGGTCCCGATCGTGCCCCCGCAGCCGAGCACGATCGCGGTACGGCTCACGGGGTGCACTCCTGCTGCTCGCGGTCGGTATCCACGTCGGGACTAGCCACGGGGTGCGGCGCTGGAGACAACCCGTGTGCGCACCCACTCGCTGGGGCTCGGCTCGTACTCTCCGGTCAACGGCATGATGTCCCCTCTCGTCGACGGCTCGGCTGTGAGAAATACCTTACGCGGCAGGCGTGCTCCGGCGCACCGGTCGACAGCCCAGGGGCTGCCGCGAGCCGGTGTCAGGCGTCCGGGTGCGGTGCGCGTTCCCAGTCGGCCACCGGCCCGGGGACCAGGTCGAACATCGGGTGCGGCCGCGGAGCCCCGTCTCCATCGAGCCTGCCGAGCCAGGCGGGGTCGCGCGCGGTGACCTTGGCGCGCAGGTGGGCCCATTCGAGCGCGAGTTGGCCGTCGGTGAGGTCGAGCCGGTCGGCGCCGGCGGGGAGGACGACGCGGGTGCGGTCGAAGCGGTAGCCGCGCGCGTCGGCGGCGTCGGCGAGTCCGTGCAGCCAGGTGGCGATCCCGGCGACCGGGTCGGCCAGGGTGCGGAACCGGTCGAGTTGTGGGTGGTTGCGGTATCCGGTGGTCAGCCCGCGGAGTACCTTCTGGGCCAGGAGCCCCTCGCGCCACCCGGCGATCAGTGCGGCACGGTCGAGTTGGTCGGGATGGATGCTCCACAGGCGCATCCGGCGAGTATAGGGCGGCGGCGCCGGCGCGGTCCGGCGCCGAGCACCTGCGTCCCCGCCCGGCGGGGGAGTGGAGGAAAAAGATATGACGACGACGACAACGACCCCGCCACCGGCGCCGACGGTCACCGAGTTGGTGGCCGAGCTCTCCGCTCTCGCCGATCCCCGGATCCTGGAGGTCAACGAGCGGCACGGGGATGATCACGCGGTGAATCTCACCAAGCTCCGCGCGGTGGCCAAGCGGGTGAAGAAGAACCATCCGCTGGCGGTGGAGCTGTGGGACACCGGCGACTCGGCGGCGCGACTGCTGGCGCTGCTCGTGTGCCGGCCCAAGGAGTTCTCGGCAGCCGAGCTGGACGCGATGCTCCGGCAGGCTCGCACGCGCAAGGTCCACGACTGGCTGGTGGGTTACGTGGTGATGAAGGGCCCGCACGCCGAGGAGCTGCGCGTGACGTGGCTCGCCGATGCCGACCCGGTGGTGGCCAGTGCAGGGTGGGCGTTGACCGCGAACCGCGTGGTCAAGACGCCGGAGGGGCTGGACCTGCCCGGCCTGCTCGATCAGATCGAGGCCGAGATGGCCAGCGTGCACGAGCGGCTGCAGTGGGAGATGAACACGACGCTGGCGCAGATCGGGATCGAGCACCCGGGCCTGCGGCCGCGGGCACTGGAGATCGGGGAGCGGCTGGGCGTGCTGCGCGAGTACCCCACGCCGCCGAACTGCACGTCGCCCTATGCCCCGGAGTGGATCGCCGAGATGGTCCGCCGCAAGGGCGACTGAGTGGCATCGGCCTTCGGCTCAGCGGTTGCGGGACACCGCCCGGTGAGCACGGCGCGGTAGAGCTCAGCGTGCGCCTGTGCGACCGCGCCATCCTCCGCGGCCACGGCCCGGGGCGCCGGTGGCGGCGCGTCGAGCGCGTGGAGAAGGGCGCCGCTCAGCTCCCCGGGATCGGGCGCCGAGGGGGCATAGGTTCCCGGCTCCGGCTCACCCCACTGCTCGACGAGGTGCCCGACTCGCGGGATCAGCGGTGGTATCCCCATGTCGCGGC
>CAYFRF010000051.1:3649-12175 GCA_964345415.1 uncultured Microbacter sp.
TCGGCCGGGCCGGGTGTCCTGAACTCATGGCGCCACCGTGCCTGCCCGGGCCGGTTGCCGCCACCTGTGCCGCTCTTTACGCTCGGCGCGATGAGTGTTCCCGGGCGGCCGAGCGTGATGGTGATCGGCAACTGCCAGGCCGACGTCTACCGCGACCTGCTGCGGACGTCGGCCGAGGTGGGGGTGGCCGAGGTCCGGCCGGTGTACGAGATGACCGCCGAGGACCTCCCGGGCCTCCACGCAGACCTCGCGCGCACCGACGTGCTCATCATCCAGCCGATCCGCGACGACTACCGGGGGCTGCCGCTCGGGCACCGTCAGCTCGCGGCCCGGCTACCCGCCTCGGCGACGACGGTCGTGGTCCCGGTCCTGCGCTTCGCCGGGCTGCACCCGTACCAGGTGCTCGTCCGCCCACCCGCGGACCGCTCGCTGACCCCGCCGATCGCGCCGTACCACGACCTGCGGGTGCTGCTGGCCGCCGCGACCGGCGACCGCGACCAGCTGGACGTGGTCCCCACGCCGGAGCAGGCCCGCGCCGCCGCCGCGGAGTCCGTCGAGGCACTGAGGATCCGCGAGACCGCACACGACGCGGTGCCCGCCGCCGACCTGCTCCACCGGCATCCCCGCTGGCACACGATCAACCACCCGGACCGCCACACGCTGGCCACGATGTACGACCGCATCCTCGCCCGGCTGCCCGCCGGCCTCATCGACGCGGCGACAGGGCCGCGGACCTGGGGGTGGATCTGATCGTCTTCCTGGATGTGGACTGCATGCCCGGGCCCGATGTGGGATCCCGGTTCGAGACCCTTCCCGGCGACTCGGTGGGCCTGGGCCCGGTCACGTACCTTCCGGAATCAGTCGGCGCACCCGACCCCGATGAACTGGCGGGCTGGACCGATCCGCATCCGGCGCGGCCCTTCCCGGAGCGGGGGACCCGACGCCTCGCGCGGGAGGAGTCCGGCCAGTTCTGGTCGCTGTCCTTTGCCCTTCGACCGGCATTGTGGCGAAGGATCCGCGAGGATTTCGGTGGCTTCGACGAGGAGTTCACCGGCTACGGCGCCGAGGACACCGACTTCGGTCGGCGGCTGATGTACCGGAGGGTGCCGGTGCTCCTGGTGGCGGGGGCCCACGCCTACCACCGGTGGCACCCGGCATCCGACCCACCGGTGGAGCACCTCGATGACCTGCTGCGCAACGGGGCCCATTACGCGCAGCGCTGGGGGGAGTGGCCTGCGCCCGGCTGGTTCGAGCAGTTCGAGCGACAGGGCCTGGTCCGGCGTGTCGGCGGGGACTGGGTCCGGGCGAGCGGCGCGGACTAGAGGCTCTGGCCCGCACTCATGCGGACGTGCAGGCCTCTGACCCGGGGTGCCCTGCGGATGGTGAGCAGGGCACCCCAGGTGCCGGGGACCGTCAGCCGAGCATGGCCTTGTCCGAGAGTGTGGCGCCCTTGATGTTGGCGAACTCCCGGAGCAGGTCCTGCACGGTGAGCTTCGACTTGGTGGCCGCGTCGGCCTCGTAGACGATCTGCCCCTCGTGCATCATGATGAGCCGGTTGCCCAGCCGGATGGCCTGCTCCATGTTGTGCGTGACCATGAGCGTGGTGAGTCCACCGTCCCGGACGATCTTGTCCGTGATGGTGGTGACCAGTTCGGCGCGCTGCGGGTCCAGGGCGGCGGTGTGCTCGTCGAGCAGCATGATGCGCGGCTGGGTGAACCCGGCCATGAGCAGGGACAGTGCCTGCCGCTGACCGCCGGAGAGAAGACCGACCTTGGCGGTGAGCCGGTCCTCGAGCCCCAGTTCCAGCATGGTGAGCTGCTCGGTGAAGAACTGCCGCCGCTTGCCGTTGACGCTCGGACCGAGGCCGCGCCGCTTGCCGCGCATGAGCGCCAGCGAGAGGTTCTCCTCGATGGTGAGGGTGGGGGCCGTGCCGGCGAGCGGGTCCTGGAAGACGCGTCCGATGTACTTGGCACGCCGGTACTCGGGAAGCCGGTTGACCACCTTGTCGTCGATCCGGATCTCGCCGGTGTCGACGGTCAGCTTGCCGGCGACGGCGTTGAGCAGGGTCGACTTGCCGGCGCCGTTGGAACCGATGACGGTGACGAAATCGCCCTCGTCGAGCACCAGGTCGAGGCTCCGCAGTGCCGTCCGCTCGTTGACCGTGCCCGGGAAGAACGTCTTGGAGACGTTGGTGAGGGACAGCATGGTCAGGCCTCCTTGTCCGCGGCCGGCGGGAGGCCGGGCTCGGAGATCTCGGGCGTGAGGGTGTCGGTTCCCGCGCCCACGGCGGCACCCTCACCGCTCGCGGCACGCTCGTTGGCGACCGTCGTGGTGGTGGGGGCGCGGCCGGCCTTCCCCCGGGGCCTGCGCCACCGCGGGAGGATCAGCGCGATCACCACGAGGCCGGCGGTGATGGCCTTCATGTCGTCGTTGTTCAGGCCGAGCTCGAGCGCCGCGAAGATGATGAGGCGGTAGATCACGGAACCGGCGATCACGGCGAGCACCGCGATCATGAGGTTGCGCTGGCCGAACAGTGCCTGGCCCAGGATCACCGAGGCCAGACCCACCAGGATGAGGCCGACGCCCATCTGGATGTCGGCGAAGGTCTGGTACTGCGCGAACAGGGCGCCGCACACGCCGACCAGGCCGTTGGACAGGGCCAGGGTGAGCGTCTTGGTGAAGTCGGTGGACACGCCGAGCGAGGCCACCATGTTGCCGTTGTCTCCGGTGGCCCGGATGGACAGGCCCGTGTTGGTGTTGAGGAACCACACCACGGCGACGCCCAGGAGGATCACCACCACCGCGAAGATGACGATCCCGCCCCACGAGCCGAGCAGCGGGATCTCCAGGCCGCCGATCGTCAGCGGGGTCTTGAGCGGGGTGAAGATCGTGTCCGCACGCAGCAGGGACATGTTGGGCGTGCCCATGATCCGCAGGTTGACGGTCCACAGGGCGATCATCGTGAGGATGCCCGCGAGCAGCCCGTTGATCTTGCCCTTGGTGTGCAGGAGCCCGGTGACGGTGCCGGCCAGGAACCCGGTGACGAAACCCGCGAGGGTCGCGAGCACCGGGTTCCAACCGGAGGCGATACCCATCGCCGCGGTGGCCGCACCGGTGGTGAAGCTGCCGTCGACGGTGAGGTCGGGGAAGTCGAGCACCCGGAAGGTCAGGAAGACCGCCAGCGCGAGTACCCCGAAGATCAGGCCTACCTCGACGGCACCGATCACTTCTTCTCAGCCTCGGCGAGGATGTTCTCGGGGATGGTCACGCCCTGACGCTCGGCGGCCTCCTCGTTGACCACGAAGGTGAACTCGGCGGCGGTCTCCACCGGCATGGTGGCGGGGTCCGCGCCGTCCTGCAGGATGCGCAGCGCCATCTGGCCGGTCTGGCGGCCCAGCTCCGTGTAGTCGATACCGATGGTGGCGACGGCGCCGCCCTCGACGGTCCCGGCCTCGGCGGCGATCACCGGGATCTTCTTGTCCTCCGCGACCCGGACCAGGGCGCCGATGCCGGCGACCACCATGTTGTCGGTCGGGACGTAGAACGCGTCCACGTCGCCGAGCGAGTCCGCGGCCTGCTGGATGTCGTTGACGGTCGTGATGGAGCGGGTCTCGACCTCCAGGCCGAGCGGACCGGCGGCCGCGATGGCCTGGTCCACCTGCACCTGCGAGTTGACCTCACCCGAGGCGTAGACGATGCCGATCGTCTTGGCGTCCGGGACGATCGCCTTGAGCAGCTCGAGCTGTTCCTCGATCGGGGCGGCGTCGGAGGTGCCGGTGATGTTGCCGCCGGGGACCTCCATGGACTCGACCAGCTGCGCCTCGACAGGGTCGGTCACGGCGGTGAACAGCAGCGGGATGTCGGTGAGGACGCTGGCGGTGGCCTGCGCGGCCGGGGTGGCCACGGCCAGGGCGAGATCCAGGTCGTCCCCGGCGAACTGCTGGGCGATGGTCAGCGCGGTGGCCTGCTCGCCGTTGGCGTTCTGCTCGTTGAAGTCCACCGTGACGCCCGCGTCGGCGAAGGCCTGCTTGAAGCCCTCGGTGGCCGCGTCGAGTGCCGGGTGCTGGACCAGCTGGTTGATGCCGATCTTGTACTCGGCATCGCCGCCGTCCCCGTCACCCCCACCCGAGCAGCCGGTGAGGACGAGAGCCGTGGTGGCCACCAGTCCGGTGAGGAGCTTCGCGCGTGAGAATGCCATGTGCAACGCCTTGTCTACGGTCACGGTGAACGTGAGGGGCCGGATGCGTGAACTTACTGGCATCACAGGGTACTCGGTCGCTCCGACAGGGGAAGGCCGGACCGGCCGCGCAGGTGGTATGAGGCGCTCAGGCCTGTTCCTGCTCCGCGAGCTCGCGCTTCCAGGTGCGGAAGCCCTCCTCCGTGCGGCCCCGGCGCCAGTACCCGGAGATCGAGGCGCGGTCCGCTGCGACGCCACGCTCCTTGCGCAGGTAGGGGCGCAGGCTCTTCATGACGGTCTCGGCCTCGCCGTGGACGAACACCTGCACGTCTCCGGCGGGCCATTCCAGGCCGCGCACCGCGGCCACCAGCGGGGCGCGCGCGTCGATGAGATCGTCCCCGGCGTCAGTGGAGGACACGCCACGGTGCACCCAGGTCACGGCGACGCCGGCGGGCGCGGTGAGCGCGATCTCGTCCTCCGGGCCGGCGACCTCGAGGAACACCGCTCCGACAGCGTCCTCGGACAGCGTCTCCAGGGCGGCGGCGATCGCCGGGACCGCCGTCTCGTCCCCGGCCAGCAGGTGGAAGTCGGCGGCCGGGTCCGGCAGGTAGCCGCCGCCGGGTCCACGGACCGCGACCTCGGTGCCCGGCTGGACGCTGCGGGCCCAGGGGCCGGCGATGCCCTCGTCGCCGTGGACCACGAAGTCGATCGAGATCTCGCGGGCCACCGGGTCGACGTGGCGGACGGTATAGGTACGGACAACGGTCTCGTCGCCGGCGGGGAGCTCGAGCTTGACGTAGGCGTCCGTCTCGGCGCGGGGGACGAACGACTCGAAGCCGTCGCCGCCCAGGACCACACGCACCAGGTGCGGGGTCACGGTCTCGGAGCGCAGGACGGTCAGGACCGTCGCGGGGATGTTCTTGCGGGCCACGTGCCCTCCTTGTATTTCAGGGTGTCGAGGAATTCCGGGGTGTGAGTGCAGGGCGCGCCGATCGGCGCGGCCGGTCGACGAGGGGGAAGTCAGGTAAGGCGAGCCTATCTATATTTTCGGATCCGCCGCGGGCTCGGGGCTGGCCTCCGGGTCACCATGTAAGATATATGTGACATGAGGGGCTGCGGCGATTCGTGCCGGGCGCACCGGGAGCGGGGGAGAGGCGGATGACCACGGCGACGCGGAAGCGGGCGGACGGGCTGCGGCGGCAGCGCATCAGGCGACTCCCGGATCTGTCCACCCATCTGGCGTTCTGGCTCCCCGCCGCGAACGTGCTCATGCAGCTCGCCGATCCCGCGGTGGGCTACGGCGTCCTGGAGAGCCGGGTGACGAGCGGCCGCGGCGACCTGCGCCCGGTCAAGAGCTGTGGGTGGCGCTGTGCCTGGTCAAGTACTACACGGACCAGTGGGAGATGATGAACGGACCGCTGCCGCGGGAGGACCTGGACCACGTCGTGGGGATCGCCCGTCCGCTGGGGACGACCCTCAACGTCCCCGAGGCGTGGTGGCCCGCGGACTGGGCCGAGTTCGAGCGGAAGTTCGAGGAGGGCCTGGCGAAGGTCCGGATCCACGAGCCGGTCCGCGCGTACCTGCAGACCCTGGCCGACTACAGCGTGCTCGAGGTCCGGATGGGCCGCGTCGGGACGCTGGCGCACAAGCTCATCGGCCCGTGGGCGCTCACCATGACCAAGTTCGGTGTGCCCCAGCGTGTCCGGGACGAGATGCGGTGGGAGGTCACCGCGTCGGACCTTCGTCGTCGTCGTCGGATCCTCAACCTCTCCTCGGCGCTCGGACGGATCCTCCCCCGCCCTCTGTGGGTCTACTACGGCTGGAACCTCCTCGACCTGCGCACCCGACGCCGCCTGGGGTTGCGCGTCTTCTGACGGCCCCCGCGGCGGGTGTCCGCAGGCCCTCCTCCGGCACGTCCGGCGCGGAGGGTGGCGTTCACCACAAAACGTTGCACGGAGTGTGCAATCATGCAGTGGGCGTGCAAAACTGCGTGGGTTCGGGACTAGCACCAACCCACGAGGAGCCACCGCATGGCGACATTTCTCTACCGGATCGGACGGTCCGCCTACCTCCACCGATGGAGGTTCATCGCGGCGTGGCTGCTCATCATCCTGGGCGTCGGCACCGCCGCCGCCACGCTGACCCAGCAGACCAGCTCCACCTTCTCGATCCCCGGCCTCGAGTCCATCGAGACCCAGGAGAAGCTGCAGGAACGCTTCGCCGGCGAGGGCAGCCAGCTCGAGGCGCCCACCGGCTCCGTCGTCATCCGCGCCCCCGAGGGCAGCACCCTCACCGACCCGCAGGTCGCCGAGAACGTCGACGCGTTCGTCGCCGACCTGCGCGAGCTCGACTTCCTCGCCGGCACCGAGGCCCTGGTCAGCCCGACCCTCGCCGCGGCCGGCCTGAGCGAACAGCTCACCGCCGCCAAGACCGAGCAGGGCGTCCCGGCCGAGCAGATCGAGGCCGACATCGCCGCCCTGAGCCCGCTCAGCGCCGACGAGACCACCGGCACCCTCGAGATCGCTTTTGACGCCGCGACCAACATGGACGTCCTGCCCGAGGACCGCACGGCCTTCGAGGACCTCGTGGCCGAGCACGAGGGCGACCTGACGATCGCCTACTCCGGCAACGCCTTCCAGCTGTCGGAGATCAGCGCCCAGGGCGAGATCATCGGCATCGCCGTGGCCGCCGTCATCCTGCTCATCACCTTCGGCTCGCTCATCGCCGCCGGCATGCCCCTGCTCACCGGCGTGATCGGCGTGGGCATCGGCATCGGCGCCGTGTTCGCCGCCACCTCGTTCACCGACACGATCAACAACCTCACCCCGACGCTGGCCTCCATGATCGGCCTCGCGGTGGGCATCGACTACGCGCTGTTCATCGTCTCGCGCTTCCGCACCGAGCTGGTCAAGCACATCGGCGGCAACGACCTCGAGCCGGCCGAGCTGGCCGAGAAGCTCAAGGGCATCGACTTCCGCACCCGCGCGCACCTCGCCGGGCTCGCGGTGGGCAAGGCCGGCTCCGCCGTCGTGTTCGCGGGCCTGACGGTGGTCGTGGCCCTGGGCGCGCTGTCGATCATCAACATCCCGTTCCTCACCGCCATGGCCCTGGCCGCCGCGTTCACCGTCGTGATCGCCGTGCTCGTGGCCACCACCCTGCTGCCGGCCGTCCTCGGCGCGATCGGCACCCGCGTGTTCGCCGTCCGCGTACGCGGCGTCAAGGCCCCGGACCCCGAGGACGAGAAGCCCACCATGGGCCTGCAGTGGGTGCGCCGCATCCGCGCCCGGCCGATCCTGTTCGGCGGCGCCGGCATCCTCCTGCTGGTCCTGCTCGCCCTGCCGGCCGTGCAGCTGCGCCTGGCCATGCCCACCGACGGCACCATGTCCCCGGGCACCCCCAACCGCATCGCCTACGACCTCACGGAGGAGGCGTTCGGCCCCGGCCGCAACGCGCCCATGCTCGCCCTGGTGGACACGGTCGACGTGCCAGCCGAGGAGCGCCCGGTCGTGTGGGCCACCGCCGCGGCCGACATCCAGGCCCTCGACGGCGTGGAGAACGCGCAGATCATCGCCACCAACGAGGCCGGCGACACCGCGCAGGTGCTCATCACGCCCGAGTACGGCGCCACCGACGAGCGGGCCGCCGACGTGCTGGCCGAGATCCGCGCCAACTCGGAGGTGTTCCAGGCCGAGACCGGCGGTACCTATTCCGTCACCGGCGTCACCCCGATCTTCGAGGACATCTCGGAGCGGCTCAGCGAGGTGCTGCTGCCGTACGTCGGCATCGTCCTGGTCCTGGCGTTCATCCTGCTCATGCTGGTGTTCCGCTCGATCTGGGTGCCGCTCATCGCCGCGGTGGGCTTCGGCCTGTCGGTGGCGGCCACGTTCGGTCTCACCGTGGCGATCTGGCAGGAGGGCTGGCTGGGCCTCATCTCGGATCCGCAGCCGATCATCAGCTTCCTGCCGATCATCCTCATCGGCATCGTCTTCGGCCTCGCGATGGACTACCAGGTGTTCCTGGTGACCCGCATGCGCGAGGGCTGGGTCCACGGCAAGACCGCCCAGAACGCGGTGTCCAACGGCTTCAAGCACGGCGCCCGCGTCGTGACGGCCGCCGCGCTCATCATGATCAGCGTGTTCGCTGCGTTCATGACCATCGAGGAGCAGTTCATCAAGGTGATGGGCTTCGCCCTGGCCGTGGCGGTGCTGTTCGACGCCTTCGTGGTGCGCATGACCATCATCCCCGCGGTGATGTTCCTGCTCGGCGAGCGCGCCTGGTACCTGCCGAAGTGGCTGGACAAGATCCTGCCGACCGTCGACGTGGAGGGTTCCGCGCTGGAGTCCGCCGAC
>CAYFRF010000051.1:12275-18978 GCA_964345415.1 uncultured Microbacter sp.
TGGAGTCCGCCGACGGTGGTGAGAAGGCCCGCGTCGATGCCTAACCTGCGCGAGCGGAAGAAGGCCGACACCCGCTCCCGGCTCGCGGTGGCCGCCGTGGAACTCCTTGTCGCCGAGGGCGCCGAGGGGGCCACGGTGTCGGCCATCGCGGGCCGGGCCGGGGTGTCCACGCGGACGTTCCACAACTACTTCCCGCACCGTGAGGACGCGTTCCTGCACTTCCTGCGCGAGCAGGTGGACGAGTGGGTGCAGCGGGTGGAGCAGGCGCCGGCGGGCACGTCGCCGTTGGGGATCCTGCGGTCGATCGTGGCGGACCTGTGCACCCGGTCCGTTGATGACGTGTCCGCCGCAGAGAACCTGTTGGTGGCGGGGGAGCGGATGGCGTTGCTGCTCGGAACCGACGCGCGTGAGGAGGCCGAGAGCCTGCTGGAACCGCTGTACGAGGCGGTCCAGCACCGGGCCCCGGGCGCCGGTGCGTTCCGGGTCCGCGTGGTGGTGGACCTGGGACTGGCGGCGGGGGCCTCGGTACTGCGCCACGGCCGGTGCCGGCCGGTGGCGGGTGCGGGAGACGGACAGGATGACGACGACGACAACGCCGCCGGCCCCCCGTCCACCGGGCCGCAGCCGGAGGCTGATCTGACCCGGCTCCTCGACGACTCCTTTGACCTCATCGAACGTGGAGCCGGACGCGAATGGGGCCTCACCGCGGACTAACCGCGGCTCAGCCGGTGCACGGCGTGGCGGAGTTCTGCGGTGAGCTGGTCCATCGCCACCGTCTGCCGGGTCAGGTCGGCCGCCGTGGTGGGCACGGCGAGCACGGCCTCCGCGTGCGCGGTCTCGGCACGCAGCAGCAGGTCCTGGAACACCGGGTCGGCCAGGGCCCGCTGTTCGATCCGGTCGAAGGAGACCTGCAGCGGGGTGCCGATCGCGCGGGTGACGGTGAGCTGGTGCCACTCCGCCAGCGTGGCCGAGAGCACCTCGCGGGCCTCGGTGTGCGAGGCCGCCGCGATCTCGTGCGCCCGGGCGCCGGTGGACTGCAGCGGGTCCGTGCCCTGCGTGAGCTTCCGCCGCCTGCCGAGGTCCGACACGGCGGAGACGATCAGCCAGCCGGCGGCGGCGAGCCCGGCCAGGGCGGCGGCCACGCCGACGAGGAACACGATGAGGCTGATGAGCATCGACACCACGACGAGCAGCGCCACCGCCCCGAAGCAGCCGACATTTCCCTTTGAACCCACCGGTCAGCCCGCCATTCCGGACAGGATGGTGGCGCCGATCCCCACGCCGAGCCCGGCCGCGGTCAGCGCGCCGAGAATCTTGGCCACGGCGAGCCACAGCAGCTGACTGCGCTCCTTCCCGGCCTGCTCCCCGGTGATGGGCTGGGCGGTGGACCCCGCCGTGACGAGCATCCCCGAGGAGTCCTGTGCCCACCCGGCGGGCGCCGCCGTGGCGGGGTCCGCCCCCAGTGGCTGGAGCGCGAGTCGGCGCCGGTACCCGTCCCGCGTCCGGTGCAGTGCCTCGAAGCGCGCCAGCGCGATCCCTGCGTCGGCTTCCGCGCGCGCGGAGAGCGCCCGGCTCTTCTCGGCGGCCGACTGTCCGCCGGGGCCGGGAGGGCGGGGGGATGACGTTCCGGGCCAGGTCACGGCCACCTCCGTGGGTCAGCTCGACGGGCGGGTCCCGCCGATGCCGGCGAGGATAGCCGTCGACTACGACACCCGGGTCTGGCCAGGTCGCGGGTAGGTTCGATGCGGTGCGCCAGATTCGCCCCGCCCCTGACTATGTGACCGGATCCGTCACCCGTGGACTGCGGCTCGCCTCGGTGCTCGGCATCGTCGCGCTGACCATCTACATCCTCGTGCGCTACCCCTCGCTGCCCGAGATCGTACCGATCCACTTCAACTTCAGCGGTGAGGCGGACGGGTTCGGCGCCCGGTCGAGCCTGCTGTGGCTGGCTGCGGTCATGTTCGGCATGGGTGCGCTGATCACGTGGCTGTCCACCAAGCCGAACGTCTTCAACTACCCGGCCGAGATCACCGAGGCCAACGCCCAGCGTCTCTACCGCGAGGGCGAGCGGATGATGGTGTGGGCCCTGGCCGGCCTGGCGGTGGTCTACCTGGGGATCGTGCTGCAGACCTTCGCCGATGCCGGCGCGGCGGTCCTGGTGGTGGGGATGGTCGGGCTCCTCGGCTCGACGCTCGCCGGGCTGGTCCGGATGGTCATCGCGGAGACCCCGAACTAGACCGCGCGGCTCAGCGCCCGCCGGCCCGGACGGGGACCACCTCGCCGTCGTCACCCGCCCGCGCCCCGAGCGCCGTCAGGCGCCGGTCCAGCTCGTCCGGCGGTGGGTTGTGGTGACCCAGGTGCACCGCCACCACCTCGGTGGCCGGACCGGCCGCGCCCACCTGCCGTAGCCGGTCCAGCATCGCGGCGAACCGGGGCAGGCCCAGGTGCCAGTCGGAGAGCTCCTCGCGGTCCCCGAGCGTCTCCTCGAGGAACACCGCGTCGAACCGGGCCCCGCGCACGGCCTCGAGCCACTCGTCCGCCCACGGCCCGGTGTCGCTGGCCCACAGAATGCGCGCACCGTCGGGGCCGGTGAGGTCGTACAGCACCGCGTCGCCCTCGCGGAACACCTGGTGGCGGGCCGGCAGGACGCGCACGTCGTAGCGGCCCACGCGGATCCGGTCCCCGGCGGCGACGGGCGTGAACCGCACGGGATCCTCCGGCCCCACCCAGTCTCTACAGATGTCGAGCGCGTCGGCGGGGCCCACGATCTCGAGCTCGCCCAGCCCGGCGATCCACGAGCGCATGAGCAACACCTGGGGACCGAGGTGATCGAAGTGGGCGTGGGTGAGCAGCAGGTGCCGGACCCCCGCCAGTGACCGCCCGTGACGCACCACCGCGCCGGGGGCCTCCGGGCCGCAGTCGATCAGCACGTCGTCGTCGACCAGTGCGCACGTCTGGCCCCGCACCACGCCGCGCGCCCGTGCCGCGCCGCACGACTCGCACAGGCAGAACGGCGACGGCCACCCGTCCGCCGCGCCCGTGCCCACCAGCAGGATCTCCATCACGCCGGCCCGTCCGCCCCGCGCAACGGCAGCACCGCCCGACCGCCGGGGCGGTCCAGCACCTCCACGCGCGCCTCGTAGACCTGCGCGATCCGCTCGGCGGTGAGCACCTCGTCGGGCCGCCCGTCGGCCACCACCCGCCCGGCGTCGAGCAGCACCAACCGCTGCCCGTACTGCGCGGCGGAGGTGAGGTCGTGCATCGCCGCCACCACCGTCAGCCCCGACTCGCGGCGCAGGGAATCGACCAGGTCGAGCACCTGCTGCTGGTGCCCGATGTCCAGCGCGCTGGTGGGCTCATCCAGCAGAAGCACGCGCGGTTCCTGGGCGAGCGCGCGCGCCAGGACGACGCGCTGGAGCTCGCCGCCGGACAGGGTGGTGGCGATACGTCCGGCGAGATCGTGCAGGTCGAGGCGCTCGATGACGGTGTCGACGACGACGACGTCGCGCGCCGACTCGGTTCCGAAACGGGGGATGTGCGGGGTACGGCCCAGGGCGATCAGCTCGCGGGCCGTGACACCCTCGGGGACGACGGGCCGCTGCGGCATCATCGCGACCGTCCGCGCCAGGGTGCGGCGGCCCCCGCGGCGAGGCACGATCCCCTCCACCTCGACGTGCCCGGTTGACGGGATGAGGCCCGCGAGCGCGAACAGCAGGGTGGTCTTGCCCGAGCCGTTGGGGCCGACCAGCGACACCCACGCGCCCGGCGGCACGGACAGGTCGATGCCGTGCAGGACCGGGGTGCGGTCGCGGGCCACGCGCAGGTCGCGGGCGAGCAGGGCGGCGCGCGGGGCTGCGTCGGTCCGCGCGGCGCGGGGCGTGTCGGATCCGGCGGCGGTCATATCTGCCCCCTGCTGCGGCGCAGGACGAACAGGAAGAACGGGGCGCCGATCGCGGCGGTCACCACGCCGATCGGCAGTTCGGCCGGGCTCATCGCGGTGCGCGCCACCACGTCGGCCAACACGAGAAACGCCCCGCCCACCAGCAGCGACACCGGCAGGAGCAGGCGGTGGCCGGGGCCGATCACCATGCGCACCGCGTGCGGGATCACGATGCCCACGAACCCGATCAGGCCCGACACGGACACCACCGCGGCGGTGCCGAGCGTGGCGACGCTGATGAGCACCAGCCGCACGCGCGCCGGGGCGATGCCGAGGGTGGCGGCCTCCACGTCCCCGACCGCCATCACGTCGAGGGTGCGGCGGAACAGGAAGATCACCGCGACCGCCACCACCACGTACGGCAGGACGCGCGTGACCTCGGACCATCCGCTGGTGGTGAGGCGGCCGAGCATCCACGAGTACACCTGCCGCAGCGTCTCGTCGTGGCGCTGCATGAAGAAGGTCTGGATGGCGCTGGCGAACGCGGCCACGGCCACGCCGGCGAGGATGATCACCACCTCCGAGCGCGCGCCGCCCACCCCCCGGCCCAGGGCGATGGTGGCGAGCACGGCGATCATGCCGCCCGCGAACGCCGCCGGTGGGACCATCGTCGAGGCCGCGGCCCCGCCCACGACGATCGCCAGCGTGGCGCCCAGGCCGGCACCGCTGGACACGCCCAGCAGGTACGGGTCGGCGAGCGGGTTGCGGAACACGCCCTGGTAGGTGGCGCCCGCGATCGCGAGGGTCGCGCCCACGATCGCGCCCAGCACCACGCGCGGGATGCGGATCTCCCACAGGATCACCTGCTGGCGCTGCGTGAGGCCGGAGTCGACGTCCACCAGCGGCAGTCGGCCGAGCAGTTCCAGCAGTACGCCCTGCGGGGTGAGGCCGGCCGGGCCGACGAGCGTGCCGACCAGCATCGCGGCCAGCAGGACCAGCGTCGCCCCGCCCAGCACGAGGGCGTGGCGGGACGACGGGCGGGTCACGGCGCGGGCAGGGCGGCCGGGCTGGTCGCGGGGATCGTGGTGACGATCGCGGCGACCTCGCGCATGAAGTCGACGATGCGCGCGCCCCAGCGGCTGGCCAGGTCCTCGTCCACCACGTAGACGTGGCCCTCGCGCACGGCCGTGAGCTGGCCCCAGCCCGGCCGCTCGGCCACGATCTCGGGGGTGATGCCGCAGCACTGGCCGTCGGCGAGCAGCACCAGGTCCGGGTCGGCCTCGAGGATGAGCTCCTCGGACAGCTGCGGGTACGGGTCGCTGCCGGTGGCGATGGAGGTCAGGCCCAGCATCGAGTAGATCTCGCCGATGTAGGTGTCGTCGGTGACCGTGTAGTACGTGTCGTCGAGCTCGTGGAAGTACGTCAGGGGCGTCTCGCGCTGGGGCACCGAGGCCACGATCTCGGCGATCTCGACCTGCATCTGCGCGACCAGTTCGGCGGCCTCGCCCACGTGGCCGGTGGCGGCGCCCACCTGCTCGAGCTGGGTGTAGGTGTCGTCCAGTGTCCGGGCCGCGGGCAGGATCAGCACCTCGACGCCGGCGCGCTCCAGGCCGGAGACCACGTCGCCGTTGTCGTCGGTCAGCACCACCAGGTCCGGGCCGTAGCCGAGGATCGCCTCGAGGTTGGGCGTGTACCCGGACAGGTCGGTGACGGGCGCGCCCTCCGGGTAGTCGGAGCGCTCGTCCACGGCCACCACCTGGTCGCCGGCGCCGACCGCGTACAGCATCTCGGTGGACGCGGGGGCCAGGGAGATGATCGCCTGGGGCTCGCCGGAGGCCGTGGCCTGCTCGGTGCCGGCGGGGCCGGTGTCGCTCGTGCCGCCGCTGCAGGCGGTGGCGACCAGGGCCAGCGCGGCCAGTGGGGCGAGCAGCAGGGAGCGGGCTCGTGAGGTGTGCATGGCATCCTCCGGTGTTCGGAGGACGAAAACAGTTCGGGCCGCGGCGGGAGGGCCGCTGCACGCAACCGTCCTTCGTCCGAGGTCAGTTCGTACAACTGCCGCGACACCGGCCGACCTGGCTCGCCCGCCTCCCGGCGGGACCACAGTTGCGGGACAGCGTCGGGATCTCACCGACTTCCGCCGCGCGCCGCGGATGCCCGGGCGACTGGCCCGGACCCCAGGAGCCTAACCCACCTGACCTGCCGAAGGCCCGCCCCGCCGCCGTTTCACCCCTCGGATTCCCCGGTGCCCCGCCCGCCCGTGTTTTCGCCCCTCGGATTCCCCGGTGCCCCGCCCGCCCGTGTTTTCGCCCCTCGGATTCCCCGGCACGCGCGGGGCCCCGCGAGCAGGAGGGCATCTGAGGGGCAAAACGGGTGGGCGGCCCGAGTGCGGGCGGATCTGAGGGGCAAAACGGGTGGGCGGCCCGAGTGCGGGCGGATCTGAGGGACGAAACGGCGAGGCTGAGCGGCTGCTACAGCCCCACGGCCTGGGCGGCGGTGTCGGCGGTGTCCCACCGGCGCAGCTCGGAGCCGGCCACCCACGTGGAGTGCGTGCCGCTGGAGATCCGCTCGGGCAGCCGCAGCGTGCAGACGGGCCCGTCGGCGACCCGGGAGGCCTCGAAGACCAGCGCGAACGAGGCGTCCTGGTTCATGTCGGTGGTGAGGGTGACCAGGTAGCCGTCGTCCTCGCCGGTGCCCCCGACGCGCGGGGCCATGGAGGCCTCGCTGCCGAACACCCCGTCGGGCAGCGCGAAGTGTTCCTCGGATCCGGTCGACGGTCCTGGCCGATCGACTGCGCAGGTTTGGGGATGTCGGCGTCGTCGTCGT
>CAYFRF010000052.1:0-2489 GCA_964345415.1 uncultured Microbacter sp.
TCCTGCGTGAGGTCGTGCGTCACGCGGATGTTGCCGCCCTCCTGGGTGCCGAAGCGCTGCGCCAGCTGGAGCAGGGCCTTGGCCACGCGGCCGGGGACGTCGGTGAAGATCAGGTCCGCCAGGTTGTTGTTCGTGCGGCGCAGACGACGCGCGAGCACGCGCAGCAGCTGGTCGGAGATCTCGGGACGCTCGGCGATCCAGCGCTTGAGCGCGGACCGGTCCATGGCCTGCACGGTCACGTCGGTGACACACACGGCCGACGAGGTGCGCGGGCCCGGGTCGAAGATGGACAGCTCGCCGAACATGTCGGACGGGCCGAGGATCGACAGCAGGTTCTCGCGACCGTCCGGGGCCTTGCGGGAGAGCTTCACCTTGCCGGAGGTGACGATGTACAGGCTGTCGCCCTGCTCGCCCTCGCGGATGATCACGTCACCCTTCGAGTACTCCTCGCGGGTCAGGTCGTCGCGCAGCGCGGAGACCGCCGACGCCTCGACTCCCTGGAAAATACCGGCCCGTGTGAGGACGTCGTCGGCAGACTGGTCCGTGCGGCGATCAATCGTCACAGTCTGTGACCCTCCGTTCGGGCGCGGACATCCTCGTCCGCGCAGTGGCGTGCGTGTGGCGAAAGCCACTGTAGTCGTTCCCGCGCAGGGGTGGGACCAACGCGCGGTCAAATTGTTGGTGTCAGGACTCGATCTTCTGGGGCTCGGCCAGGATCGCGGATTCGAATCTGTCCATGACGAGCGCGAAACCGGCGAGGAGGACCGGGACCAGAACAACGAGGATTCCCTGCATGCCCCCGATTATCCACCCCCGCGTCCACCCGCGTGCACCGGGTGTGGGGAATCGCCGCGGGAGGGACGGTCGGGTGGCCGCCTGGAACGCCGCGCGGGTGGCCCCGACGGTGCGACTGCCCGCCGTGAGGCCCACTATCCGTAATGTGGACTCATGCCCGACCCCGCTCCCGCTTCCCCGAAGCGCCGCAGAAGAGGGGTGGCCGCGAGGGGGGTGGAAACCGACCTCGGGCGCACCCGTCGCGCCAGGCGCATGCTCCGCACCCTCGAGATCGCGTTCCCGCACGTGTACTGCGAGCTCGACTTCCGCGACCCCCTCGAACTGAGCGTCGCCACGATCCTGTCCGCCCAGTGCACGGACAAGCGGGTCAACGAGGTCACCCCGGCACTGTTCGCCCGCTACCGGACGGCCGCCGACTACGCGGGCTCGGACCGGGAGGAACTGGAGGCGTTCATCCGCCCCACCGGCTTCTACCGCAACAAGGCGCGCAGCATCCAGGGCCTGGGCGCGGCGCTGGTGGAGAGGTTCGACGGCGAGGTGCCGTCGCGTCTCGAGGACCTGGTGACCCTCCCGGGCTTCGGCCGCAAGACGGCGAACGTGGTGCTGGGCAACGCGTTCGGGGTGCCGGGCCTGCCCGTCGACACCCATTTCATCCGGCTGGTCAACCGCTGGAAGTGGACCGAGGCCACCGACGCGGTCCGCATCGAGCGGGAGGTCTGCCAGATGCTGCCCAAGGCGAGCTGGACCGACGCCAGCCACCGGATCATCTTCCACGGCCGCCGCGTCTGCCACGCCCGGACCGCGGCCTGCGGGGCGTGCGTCCTGGCCGAGGACTGCCCGTCCGCCGGCGAGGCCGGACCGATGGACCCGGTCGCCGCCGCCCGACTGGTGACCGGCCCGGAACGGGAACACCTGCTGGAACTGGTCGGACTGGGGGATCACGCATGAGTGCGTCGGCGAGATGGACCGTCGTGGCGTTCGTGGTACTGGTCGGCGTCGTCGTCGCCCTGTTCACCACCCTCGGCTCCGACCAGGGCGAGGACACCGCCCGGGGCGGGGACGCGGGCACCTCCCTGTCCCCCCAGGCCGCGCCGCCCGTCGGGGGGCCGCCCGCCGACGAGCCCGTCACGGTGGTCGACCCGGACGTGCGGGCGACCGTCGACCTGCCCACCTGCCGCGACAGTGCCGCCGCGGCCACCACCGAGGGCCCCGTCGCCGGCCTCATGGTGCGATGCATGGACGACGGCTCCACCACCACCCTCGGCAAGATCCAGGCCGGCACCCCCATGGTGGTGAACATGTGGGCCTACTGGTGCGAGCCGTGCCGCCGCGAACTGCCCGCCGTCCAGGCGGCCGCCGCCGCGCTCGGCGACAAGGTGCGCGTGGTGATCTCCCACACCGACCCGTCCGAGACCAAGGGCTTCGACACGCTCGAGGCGCTCGGGATCGACCAGCTGGTGTCCGTCTCCGACCAGGACGAGGAACTGCCCGGCATCCTCGGGGCGCCGCCGGTGCTGCCGCTGACCGTGTTCGTGCGCGCCGACGGGACCGTGGCGCACGTGTTGATCCAGCCGATGTACAGCGAGCAGGACGTGCTCGACGCGGTGGAGGAGTACCTGGGGGTGACGGCGTGACCGCCGATCAGCAGGGCCGGCCCGCGCCCGACGCGCCGACCGGCGGCCAGGCCCCCGCGC
>CAYFRF010000052.1:2589-11042 GCA_964345415.1 uncultured Microbacter sp.
CCGACCGGCGGCCAGGCCCCCGCGCGCCAGGTCCCCGCCACGCCCGGCGCCGTGTGGACCCCGCGCCCCGGATCCGGCCCCGCGCCCCGCCCCGGGGACCTCACCGGCGTGCCGCACCCCGGGTGGATGGACCCGCTGCTCGCGGCCTGCACCGACGGCAGTTTCGACGGCCTGCTGCCCAAGCGGCGCCCGCCCGAGGACCGCGGCCCCAACGAGGTGGGCCGTCCGCACCGCGACGCCGCCGTGCTGGTCCTGTTCTCCGGCTCGCCGTCCGAGCCGGGCCCGCGCCCGCCGCGCGACGCCCGCGTCCTGCTCACCCACCGCGCGCCCACGCTGCGCAGCCACTCGGGGCAGGTGTCCTTCCCGGGCGGCGGCGTGGACGACACGGACAGCGGCCCCGTCGAGGCGGCCCTGCGCGAGTCGTGGGAGGAGACGGGCCTGGACCCGGACAGTGTGGACGTGCTCGCCGTGCTGCCCGAGCTGTACATCCCCGTCTCCAACTATTCGGTCGCGCCGGTGATCGGCTACTGGCGCGCGCCGATGGAGGTCGACGTGGTGGACCCGGGGGAGACCTCGCGCGTCATGACCGTGCCCGTGGACGAACTGCTCGACCCGGCCAACCGCTTCCTGCTGCGCCACTCCACCGGCTGGACCGGGCCGGCGTTCCAGCACGACGACCTGGTGATCTGGGGTTTCACCGCCGGGATCCTCGCCGCGATGTTCCATTCGGCCGGCTGGGACCTGGACTGGGACACGGGCGACATCCGCGATCTGGAGTCGACCCTGGCCGCGTCCGGCAACGGGGAGCGGCACAGTATGTCGGCGGAGGAGGCGCGGCGCGAGCACTCCGACCCGCTCGCGGACCGCACCGTGGCCGGGGTCCCCGGCGTCCGTTCAGGACATGATGACGACGACGACAACGCCCCCGGCGCTGCCGCTGCCGACACCGGCCCGGGTGCAGGTGCCGGCGGGGCAGCTCCCGCGTCCGCTGAGGGCGTGCCCGGCGAGGAGCCCCTGGACCTGCCCGCGGACAATCCGCGCCGGGGTTACCGGTGACGGGCTCGCAGTGGCTCGACTTCGCCCTGTTCGCGCTGGCAGCCGCGGCCGCCATCTCGGGGTGGCTCAACGGGGCCGCCGCCTCGGGTTTCGCCCTGTTGGGCGTGGGGATCGGCGCCACCTCGGGACTGCTGGTGGCGCCGCACCTGGTCCGTGAGATCGACGACCCGGTCGGCCGGTTGGCGGCCGGGCTGGCGATCATCGCGGTGATGGTGATCATCGGCCAGATCGCGGGTGTGACCATCGGCCGCGCCGCCCGGAGGTACATCTCGGGCACCGGCGCCAGACTTCTCGACTCGACGGTGGGCGCGGTCCTGCAGGCCGCCGCGATGCTGTTGGTGGCGTGGCTCGTCGCAGTGCCGGTCGCCGCGCAGGAGGGGAGCGGGTTCGGCAAGGCCGTGCGCGGGTCGACGGTGCTGGCGAAGATCGACGAGGTGGCCCCGGAGCAGCTGCAGCGCATCCCGGCCGCGTTCACCTCGGTCCTCGGCACCACCGGGTTCCCGGACATCCTGGGGCCGTTCGGCACCACGCCGATGCAGGAAGTGGACCCGCCCGACCCGGTGCTGGCCTCCTCCGAGGTGGTGCAGCGGGTCGAGCCGTCGGTGCTCAAGATCCTCGGCCGCGCCGAGTCCTGCAGTCGCGCGCTCGAGGGGTCGGGTTTCGTGGCGGCGCCCGGACTGGTGATGACCAACGCGCACGTGGTGGCCGGCACCGACCAGGTGACCGTGCTGTCCGGTGGCGAGGAGCTGCGCGCGGACGTGGTGGTCTACGACTCGGGCGTGGACGTGGCTGTCCTGCGGGTGCCGGGGCTGTCCGCGCCGGTGCTGCCGTTCGCCGCGGAGCGGGCCCGGACAGGGGACAACGCGATCGTCCTGGGCTATCCCGGGAACGGCCCGTACCGCCCGGACGCCGCCCGCATCCGTGAGCGCGTCACCCTGCGCGGGCCGGACATCTACCGCGAGCAGACGGTCGAGCGGGAGGTGTACATCCTGCGCGGCACGGTGCGCGAGGGGAACTCCGGCGGGCCGCTCATCACGCCCGAGGGCGAGGTGGTGGGCGTGGTGTTCGGTGCCGCGATGGACGCCGACGACACCGGCTACGCCCTCACCGTCGACCAGGTGCTCCCGCAACTGATGGAGGCTCTCGAGGCGGACGTCCCCGTCGACACGGGTCGCTGCGTCGGCGTGGCCTGACGGGCGTCCTCCACTAGCTCAGGCGGAGTGGGCCTCGCGGGCGAAGTCCACGATCAACCGCGACGTCTCGGCGGGTGCCTCCATGGCCGGGTAGTGGCCGGCGCCCGGCACCAGTGCGGTGCGGAAATCGCGGGCCCACGGCGCCGAGGCGGCCACGGTCTCGGGCAGGATGAACCGGTCCTCGGCCCCGCTGATCCCCAGCACCGGCTGGTCGAGCACTCCGGCGACGGTGCGGCGGAAGTCGCGGCCGTCGGGCCGGAACTGGCTGCGCACCATCCAGCGCCGGCTCTCCAGGGTCAGATGTGCGACCTTGGGGATGAGCATCGCGCGCCGCAGCAGGTCCGCGGTCTCGCGGAAGTCCTCGGTGGCGGGCCAGTCGGGCCCGGAGCGGCTGCGCAGCATGTCCTCCACCGCGACCGCCCCGTCGCGGGTGAGGCGTCGCTCGGGCATCCTCGGCGCCTGGTCCGCCAGCAGGCGGGGCACGAGCGCGCGCCGTTGCGCGGAGTCACGCAGTGCCGCGTGGCGCGTGGCCAGGGGGTGGGGGGATCCGACGACGACGAGGCCCCGCACCGCACGCGGACGCCGGTAGGCGGCGGTCCACGCCACGAATCCGCCCTCGCCCTGTCCGACGATCACGGCGGAGGAGTGGCCGAGCGCCCGCACGAGGTTCGTGATGTCGGAGGCGAGGGTCCAGGCGTCGTAACCGCGGGGCGGCTTGTCCGAGTCGCCGTGACCGCGCAGGTCCACGGCGACGGCGTGGAACCCCGCCTGCGCCAGGGCGAGCATGGGGGCCCGCATGGTCCACCAGATGCCACTGAGCCCGTGGACCAGCAGGACCAGGGGAGGCAGTTCATCCGGTGGCCGGTTCGGTGGGAACGCCTCGGCGACGTGCAGCCGGATGCCGTTGGCCGAGACGTCACGATGCCGCCACGACCCGTCGATCCTGACGATCGACGGGTCGGGCGGCCTGTGTGCGGAGCTGTTCAGTGTCGCGCGGGGTCGGCTGAGGTGGTGGACCTCAGCGGCGTGACGACGGCGCCGGGGTCTCGGTGACCCGGACGCTGCCGGGATTGGGCTCGGTGCCGGTGGGCATCGCGAGCTTGAGGTCGGCCACCGAGTCGAGGGTGCGCTGCGGCATGCGGATCCTCTTGACCTTGCGGTAGCCGAGGAACGCGAAGACGAGGGCCAGGGCCACCAGGACCACAAAGACGATGAGGAAACCCATCCAGTCCCAGCTCTTGGTGCCGAACCACAGGGAGATGAGCTTGGCCCACATGAACACGAACGGGAAGAACGACATGAGCGCCAGCACCAGGGCCACCACGAAGAAGCCGGAGCCGGTCGCGGCCTTCTTGACCTGCTCGGTGACCTCGGCCTTGGCCAGCTCGATCTCCGCGCGCATCAGCGTGGACACGTGCGTCGAGGCGTTCTTGACCAGGGTGCCGATGCTGGCGTCGCCACGGCCGATCGAGTCGGCATCGTGCAGGGGGATCGAGGCCGAGGTCGGCGTGTGGGTTCCCTGGGCGTGGCTCACGGTTGTTCCTCCATAGTCCGGCGACGGATACACCGTCTGTCAGGCGACAGGTGCACCGTCGTCCATCGTGCCACGACGGGTGGCGGGCTTCATGTAGTACCCGTCAGCCGCGCGTGCCCTTGGTGCGGATCTGCTCCATGATCGTGGGGTCCGACAGGGTCGAGGTGTCGCCCCCGTCGCGGCCCTCGGCCATGTCCTTGAGCAGGCGACGCATGATCTTGCCGGAGCGGGTCTTGGGCAGCTCGGGCACGATCGTGATGTCACGCGGCTTGGCGATGGGGGAGATCTCGCGGGAGACCGTGGCCCGCAGGTCGTCGATCAGGGCGATGTGGTCGAGGTCCTCCGGGGCGCTCTCGCGCAGGATCACGTACGCGACGATCGCCTGGCCGGTGGTCTCGTCGGCGGCTCCCACGACCGCGGCCTCGGCCACCGAGTCGTGGCCCACGAGCGCCGACTCGACCTCGGAGGTGGAGATGCGGTGGCCGGAGACGTTCATGACGTCGTCGACCCGGCCCAGGATCCACAGGGCGCCGTCCGAGTCCCACTTGGCGCCGTCTCCGGCGAAGTAGTAGCCCTCCTCGGCGAAGCGGGACCAGTAGGTGTCCCGGTAGCGCTCCATGTCGCCCCAGATGCCGCGGAGCATGGCGGGCCACGGCTCGGTGATCACCAGGAACCCCTGCTCCTCGGCCGGGACCTCCTTGGCGTCGCCGTCCACGATCGAGGCACTGATGCCGGGCAGTGGACGCATGGCGGAGCCGGGCTTGGTCTCGGTGACACCGGGCAGCGGCGAGATCATGATCGCCCCGGTCTCGGTCTGCCACCACGTGTCCACGATCGGGACGGCGTCGGCGCCGACGTGCTCGCGGTACCAGCGCCACGCCTCCGGGTTGATGGGCTCCCCCACCGAGCCCAGGAGGCGGATCGAGCTCAGGTCGTGCGACTTGGGGATCTCGCGGCCCCACTTCATGAACGTACGGATGAGCGTCGGCGCCGAGTAGTAGATGGTCACGCCGTACTTCTCGATGATCTCGAAGTGGCGGTGCTCGTTCGGCGAGTTCGGCGTGCCCTCGTAGACGATGCAGGTGGCGCCGTTGGAGAGCGGCCCGTAGACGCCGTAGGTGTGGCCGGTCACCCAGCCGACGTCCGCCGTGCACCAGTAGACGTCCTTGCCCGCCTTGTGGTCGAACACCACGTTGTGGGTGTACGAGGCCTGGGTCAGGTAGCCGCCGGTGGTGTGGATGATGCCCTTGGGCTTGCCGGTGGTTCCGGAGGTGTAGAGCACGAACAGCGGGTGCTCGGCGTCGAAGCCCTCCGGGGTGTGCTCGGGGGACTGGGTCGGGATGACCTCGTCCCACCACACATCGCGCTCGTCCTGCCAGTCCACGTCGATCCCGGTGCGACGCACCACGAGGACCTTCTGCACCGAGGTGGCCGGACCGTCGATGCCGGGGAGGGAGTCGCCGAGCGCCTCGTCGACACCGGCCTTCAGGGGGGCGGGCTTGCCGCGGCGGAACTGCCCGTCGGCGGTGATGACCACCTTGGCCTCCGCGTCGTCGACACGGGAACGCAGTGCCTGCGAGGAGAAACCGGCGAACACCACGGAGTGGGTCAGGCCCAGTCGGGCGCAGGCGAGCATCGCCACGTAGGTCTCGGGCAGCAGCGGCATGTAGATGGCCACCCGGTCACCGGCCACCAGGCCGAGCGAGCTCAGGTAGTTCGCGGTCCGGCTCACCTCGTCCTTGAGCTCGGCGTAGGTGATGTCCCGTGAGTCGTCGGTGGGCTCGCCCACCCAGTGGATGGCCACGCGGTCACCGTTGCCGGCCTCGACGTGGCGGTCGACGCAGTTGTAGGAGGCGTTGAGCCGGCCGTCGACGAACCACTTGGCGACCGGGGCATCGGACCAGTCCAGGACCTGCGACCACTCGTCGGTCCAGTCGAGGCGACGGGCCTGCTCGTCCCAGAACGCCAGGCGGTCTGCATCGGCACGCTCGTAGATGTCGGGGCCGGCGTTGGCCTGCGCGGCGAATGCCGGGTCGGGTGCGTAGGACTCGTTGTGAGCGGTCATGAGCGACTCTCTCTCGGGGGACGGGGTTCACGGCGGCCGGGATTCGGCACGGCGGTAGCGACCAAACCGATATGTGTGAGCGTAGTCACATGACGAGCAGCGTGTTCGGGGCCACATCTGACGGGGGGCTCGGCGGGAGCTCCGCCCGCATGGGTCAGTCGGCCGTCGGTGACTTTGGTTTTCCGCCGTTCTCGGTGGTGGCGGAGGTGCCGGGGCGGCCGCTGTCGCGACGTCCGCCGGGGGTGTCTCCCGACGTTCCGGGGGTGCCTTCGGGGGTGGACTTGTGGGTGGATGGGCTTGTCGTCGTCGTCGTCTTCTTCTCGTCCTTCTTCGGCTCCTTCTCGGCGGCACCCTTCTCGCCGGCGCCGGCCCCGGCCTTCTCCGGGCCGGACTTCTCCGACCCGGAGTCCTTGCGCGCGGTGTCGCCAGCGGCGGCCTTCGTCGGTGCGGGTGTCCCGGGGGTCTTGGGCCCGGACGCCGGTGCAGGCGCAGCCTGGTCGGGACTGGACTTCGCGGCCGCAGCAGGATCGCTGGTGGGCTTCCCGGTCGCACTCTTCCCGGCCGCGCCCTTGTCGGCCGCGTCTCTCTCTGCCGCATCCTTCTTCTCGGTCGCGTCCTTCTTTCCGGAGGAGGACTTCCCGGAGGGGGAGGACGTGGGCTTCGAGGACTCGGGTTCCACGGCGTCCGGCTTCTCCCTGCCCTTCTCCCCGTCACCCTTCGGCGCGCGGGCCGTGTCTTCCGACTTCGGTCCGACCGGGCCACGGCCTCCGGCCGGGAGCTCGATGCCGTAGTACTCGAGGAGCTTGACCTCCTGCGCGGGGGTGAGGGCGTCCTCGGTGTTGTCGGGACGAGGCGAGTCCCGGATGACGGCCCGGGTGTGGTCGACGTGGAGTTCGTCGTCCAGCAGCCGCGCCCCGTGCAGGGGCACGATCGCGTCGGCGGAGAAGAGGCCGGTCGAGACTGTCGCGAAGGTGAGCTTGCCGCTGGCGTCGTCCACATAGACCTGACGTACCGCGCCGACCTTCGCCCCGGTGGAGTCGAAAGCCGTCGCATCGAGCAGGACGTCGAGCTGTTCCTTGAGGTTCACGGGGCCTCCGTGGGTTGTGGATGGGCGACTGCGGCCGCGGCGGACCGGTCGTCATTGGCGCTGATTACATCAGCTCAACACCGGTTGAGGTGGCTGATAAGCAGCTGTGTCGTGCTATTGGAGGGCCCGGACACCCCCATGTCGTGGGTGGTGACGGGTCGGTAGCCTCGACCCCGTGAACCCTCCAGCTCATGATCCGCTCGCCCCGTTGGTGGCACTGCCCGGGGTGGCCGAGGCCGCAGATGCCGCCCGCACGGCGCTGGCCGCCGTGCACCGGCACCCCGCCAACCGGCGCGGATGGCCCACCACAGCAGCCGAGTCCGTGTTGCGTGGGGCTCGCGCCTCGGCCGGTGTCGAGGGCGCCTCGGTACGCCTGGACATCGAATCCGAGCCCGACGTGGTGCTGGCCAGTGCCCTGCGCGTCGCCGGCGAACTCACCGGGGAGTCGCTCGACCGGGCGGTCGCCGTGTGGACCCGGTCCCCGCTGCAGGAACTCGCCCATCTCCACCTCCTCGCCGCCTCCGGACCGGACGTGGACCCGGAGAGCCTGGGTCGACCGCGCCCGGATCCGGGGATTGCGGAGCGACTGCAGGGACTGGCAGAGCTCGTCACCGGAGGGACTCGCGTGGCCGCCCCTGTGCTGGCGGCGGTCGTGCTGGGGGAACTGGCCGGACTCGAGCCGTTCGGTTCCGCCGACGGGATCGTCGCCCGTGCGGCGTTCCGGCTGGTCGCGGTCTCGACCGGGCTGGACCCGCATTGTCTGGGTGTGCCGGAGGTGACCTTCTACCGCGATCCGCAGGCATACCGGGCCGCGCTGGACGGGTACACGACCGGCACTGCGGACGGTGTGGCCAACTGGATCCTCTACTGCTGTAGCGCGCTCGAGGCCGGTGCCCGGGAGGCCGCCTCGATCGCCGAGGCCGCTGGCGCCTGAGGTGCGAATGGCGGGTCGGCCTGGGGCCGACCCGCCAACTCACTGCGGTTCCATCGAGAGATCCGGGTACCAAGCGTCCTGTGGTCCGCCGTGTCGCCGGTCCGGGACAACCGTCGGTGACGGCTGGCGCGGACCCACGGCTGGTGTTGCCTCTCGGGCGTTATCCGTCGCGTGGGTTCCGGAATGTCGATGACGGGGATTCGGGCGGGGGGCCGTGACTTCTCTTCCGTCGCGGTCCTGGCGCCGTGATCACCGTGCCCTGAGCATGCCGGGGATCGCGGATGGTGGCGATGGTGGGACCCCACAAGAATCCGTGCGGCTCGTGGGACGGTACGGCTATCGCCAGGAGGGGCGCCGGTAGCTGACGATGGTGGTTTGGGCAGACAGGCGCAGCAGGGGCCTGCCCGCGCGATCCGCTACCGCCTCCGGCTGTCTCCGGTGGCCTACGTCCCGTCGCGGGACGCGGCCTGAGCACCCCCTTCGGCCTGCGCACCCGGATGGTCGGCGCCGCCTGGGGGTATGCATCCCCTTGGAGCCACAACGGGTGCGCAACCCAGCTGGCCGTTCGCCCCTCGCCCGCGCGC
>CAYFRF010000052.1:11142-18769 GCA_964345415.1 uncultured Microbacter sp.
GCCCCTCGCCCGCGCGCTGGCCCGCTGGCCGCGTCGGGATCAGGAGCGGGCGGCGCGGGCGAACGCCAGGGCCGCCGCTCCGACCGCCACCGCGATCGCCCCGGCGCCGAGGACCGGGCCGGTTGCCCGTTCGAGCGTCGGCAGCAGCGGCGTGGGGTTGGAGAACGTCAGGATGGGCCAGCCGCGCTCGAGCGCCTCACGTCGCAGCACCCGGTCGGGGTTCACGACCGTGGGGTGGCCGACCTCCTCGAGCATCGGGATGTCGGTGGAGGAGTCCGAGTAGGCGTAGCAGGAGTCGAGGTCGTACCCGTAGCGCTCGGCGAACCCGCGGATCGCCTCGGCCTTGCCCGGGCCCTGACAGTAGAACTCGATCTCCCCGCCGTACCGACCGTCGGCGTCTCGGCTCATCCGGGTGCCGGCATAGTGGTCCACGCCCAACATCCGGGCGATCGGGGCGACCAGTTCCTCGCCGGAGGCCGACACGATCACCAGGTCGTGTCCCAGCGCGCGGTGCTCGGCGAGCAGCTCCTGTGCCTCGGCGTACACGGTCGGCGACACGGTGTCGGTGAGTCCCTCGGTGACGATCCGCTCGACGGTGGCGGGCTCCCAGCCCTTGGTGGCCGTGGCCATGGCCTGGCGGACCTTGGTCATCTGCTCGTCGTCGGCATCCGACAGGCTGAACGCCAGCTGCGTGTACGCCAGATCGATCACCGATCGACGCGACAGCAGGCCCTCGTCGAGGAAGGACTTGTTGAAGGCGAACACCGATGAGGTGGCGATGATCGTCTTGTCGAGGTCGAAGAACGCGGCGACCCTGCGGCGTCGGTGCGGCGGCCTGGGGCCCTGGCGGAGGGGGGCGGACACCCCACAACCATACGGCCTTGCACAATGCCCGCCAGTGGGTGATAATGGTCACGCCCCTGTTGAAGGGGCATCCCCCCAAGGTGCTCAGTTCATCCCCCCCCGAGAACTGAGACTTTGAGAAACCGCGACACCCCCCTGTCGCGGTTTCTCGCATTTCCGGGGTCCCAGACCACTCGGTCAGCACTGGTCCTCCGCGGGGGACAGGACAGCCTCGGGGCCTCTCCCGCGGGGTTCTCCACAGGGGTCGTCTCTCTCCACAGTGCACCGCGAAATCGCGCCTCGGACCGGGGTCTGCGCCGCGGTCGTGGGCAACTCTGGGTGCCGTGAACAGCACTGTGGGTATCAGCGGATCCGACACTGCGACCGGACGCGTGGCGGCGGTGGCGGTGGAGGTCGACGATCCGGAACTGGACAGCGACGTGCGCGCCGTACTGGCCGCCCTCGCGGTGGACACCGTGTCGCCCGCCGATCCGGCGGCGGACCTCCTGCTCACCGACCGCGCCGACGTGGGCCGCGGGAGCAGGGGCGGGGAACGCGCCGGGGAAGCCGACATGCCGGCCGTCGGCGGAGGGCTCCCGGTGGTGCGGGTCGCGCCGGACCGAGCGAGGGGCGACGACGACAACGACGGGGTCGTGCATCTACCCTCGGGGTCCGGTGATCTCGTGGCCCTGCTCGTGGCGCCGCGGCCGGGCCGGTCCGGCTCCCAGGTGACGGTTCTCGGGGCCGTCGGGGGCTGTGGGGCCACCACACTGGCGGCGGCGATCGCCGTCCGGTCTGCGGGCTCGAGGCGGACCCTGCTCGTCGAGACCGATCCTCGCGGCACGGGGGTGGATCTGGTGCTGGGGGTGGAAGCCGAACCCGGACTGCGGGTGGAGGACGTGCGCGCCGATCTCGGTGTGCCGGACCCGGAGGCCCTGTGGGAGGCCGTCCCCAGGACCCGCGCCGGACTCGGGGTGCTCGCACGGTCGAGGGACCGGGACGCCACCCCCACCGGTGCTCCGGCCCGGGATGGCGGTCCCGGAGCCATACGTTCCCACCGGGCGGCCGGTGGTCTCGTGGTGAGCGATGCCGGAACCTTCGGTGAGGGTCCCCGGGCTGCGGCGGGGGCCGACGTCGTCGTCGTCGTGACCCGCGCCGACCTCCAGGGCGCGGTCGCCGCCGGCCGGGCCCTACGGCAGTTCCCCGACGCGGTGCTGGTGGTGCGCACAGGCCGCGGTGACCCACTCCACGCGGCCGACGTGGCCGGGGCCGCGCCAGCTCGGCAGTGGTACGTGCTGCCCGAGGTCCGGGGCGTGCGACGCGCATCCGGATCGGGCGGGCTGGCCGACGCGCTCGATCGTGGCAGGTCGGGAGGGGTGCGCAGACTCGCGGCAGTGGCGGACGCGCTGGTGGAAGGGGCGGCTCCGGATGCGCGCCGATGACCGGATCCTCGCCGGGCCCGGAGAAGAAGCCGAGCGCGAGGCGTCCAATCCAGGCGGTCCGGATGTGCCGGCGGACCTCGTGGACCGGGTGCGGGTGCGGTTGGCGGGGCTCGGGGTGGACCCGGAACCAGAGGAGGTCGTGCGCGCGGTGCGGGCCGAGTCCGGGGTGTTGCACGGGCACCTCGACCTGCTGCGCACCGCGCGCCTGGTCCGCGAACACCTCGCGGGTGCCGGACCTCTCGAGGCCCTGTTGGCCACCCCTGGGGTCACGGACGTGGTGGTCGACGGACCCGGACCCGCGCTGGTGGACCGTGGCAGGGGACTCGAGGAGACCGATGTCGTGCTGACGACCGAGGCCGAGCTGAGATCGCTCGCGGTCCGACTGGCCGGGCGGGCGGGGCAGCGACTCGACGACGCCCGGCCCTGGGCCGACGGGGTGGTCCGGTCCCGTGACGGGATCGACTGGCGGCTGCACGCGGTCCTGCCCCCGATAGCCGTCGACGGCACCTGCCTGTCGCTACGGGTGTCGAGACCGGCGGAGGTCACATTCGACAGACTCGTGTGCTCCGGTGCCGTGCCCCCCGACGCGGAGAAGCTGCTGCGCGGACTCGTCGCCGCGCGCGTCGGCTACCTGGTGGTGGGTGGGACGGGCTCCGGCAAGACCACCATGCTCGCCGCGCTGCTCGGTCTCGTCCCGGATGAGGAGAGGCTGCTCTGTGTCGAGGACTCGCCGGAATTACGGCCCGCCCACCCGCACGTGGTGCGACTCGTGGTGCGCCACGGCAACATCGAGGGGGCCGGCGAGGTGTCGATGTCCGACCTGGTCCGGCAGGCTCTGCGGATGCGTCCCGACCGGATCGCCGTGGGGGAGGTTCGCGGCGGGGAGGTCGCGGACCTGCTCGCGGCCCTCAACACCGGGCACGACGGCAGCGCCGGCACCGTGCACGCCAACTCGCCCACCGAACTGCCCGCCCGACTCGAGGCTCTCGGCGCGCTCGGAGGGCTGGATCGTGCGGCACTGTCGGCGCAGGTCGCCGCGTCGTTGCGGGTGGTGGTGGGGATGCGGCGCCGACCCGACGGGCAGCGATACGTGGACTCACTCGGGGTGGTGCGGCGTGAGAAACACGGGATCGTGGTGGATCCGGCGTGGCGCGCCGACGGAGGCGCCACACCCGGTCGCGATGTGCTCGCGGCACTGCTCGTGGAGTCCGGCCGGTGACCGCCGCCGCGCTCCTCGTCGCCGCGGCATTGTTCCTGTGGCCCGCCGGTGAGGCCGCCGATCGCCTCCGTGCGCTGACCCGTGGAGACGACCCCTCGACGACGGGCACCTCTCTCGTGGGCGGCGGGCACACCGCCGCCGCGGCTCGGCCGGGCAGGGGTGTCGCCGCAGCGGTGCGGAGAGCTGTCGGTCGCCTGCCGGCCGGGTTCCTGGCGCCGGTCGCGGCCGGGACGGTCGCGATGATCTCGGCCGGACCCCTCCACGCCGGCGCGGCAGCGGTGCTGGCGGCCACCACTGTCGAACTGCGCGGGCGTGCACGCGGTAGGCGTCGCGCGCTGACCGGGCTCGCCGCGTGGGAGCGGGCGCTGGATGACGCCTCCTCCGCGTTGCGGGCAGGCGCCGGTCCGGGCATCGCGCTGCGCAGGGCGGCGGCGTCGGCGGCGTCTGTCGAAGCCGGTGCCGATGCGACCGGCGGTGCGGGCAGCCCGGCGGGGGAGGGCCGGGTATCCGGGATCCTCGGCAGCGCCGCCGCGCACGCCGATCTGGGCGGGGATGTCGCATCCGCACTGAGGTCCGGTGTCGCGCGGTCCGGGGGAACCCCGCGAGATCCGGTGTCCACCACGGAGGACGCCACCGCCGTGAGTGCCCGCGTCGGCTCCGCGAGCCCGGCCGGCCCCCGTGCCGTCACCAGCCCGGCTCCCGGTGTCGTCCACGACCGGATCGCAGTGGAACTGGCGGGTGCCTGGCTCCTGGCCACGCGCCACGGTGTGGTGCTCGCCGACGCGGTCGACGGGCTGCGCGCCGATGTGGCCGCGCGTCGCGACCGGGCCCTGCGCGTGGATGCGACGCTGGCCGGGCCCCGCGCCACCGCGGTGATCCTCGCCGCCCTGCCGGCGTTCGGGGTGCTGCTCGGATCCGGCTTCGGCGCCGACCCGCTGGGGGTGTTGTTCCGCGGCGGCCTCGGCGGGGCGCTGTGCCTGGCCGGTGCGGTGTTCCTCGCCGCCGGGCTCCTGTGGACCGACGCGATCGCAGGGGGTGCGGCCCGATGAACCTGACGTTGATCCTGCTCGCCGCCGCGATAAGTCTCGCACCGTGGCGGGGACGGGCCGTCGAACGACTGGTGGGGGTGATCGCGGCGGACAGCGCCGGGAGCCCCGCCGCGATCCCGGTACCCGCACCTGGCAACGGGATCCGGGGCCGCCTGGAGATCCTCGCGTCGGCGCTACCGGTGTCCGCTCGTGTCCCGGGACGTCGAGCTGAGGTGGATCCGGGCGCCCTCGCGCAGCTCGTCGACCTGCTCGCGGCCGCTCTCACCGCGGGACTGCCCGCTTCCGGGGCGCTGGGTGCGGTGGCCGACGCAGTCGCCCACTCACATCCCGCGGCGGTCGCGCCGCTGCGCGTCGTCGCGGCGCGGCTGGGGCTCGGGGCCACGCCGGCCGAGGCCTGGCAGGACGTGCCCGGTGCCGACCCGCTCCGCCCGGTGCTCGCCGTGCTGGTCAGGGCGACCGAGGGCGGCGGGTCCGTGCGGGCGGCACTGGACCACTCGGCCGTCCGCCTCCGCGCGGAGGCGGACTCCGCGGCCACCGCACGGGCAGAACGCGCGTCGGTCCTGGTGGCGGGGCCACTCGGACTGTGCTTCCTGCCCGCGTTCGTCTGCCTGGGGGTCCTGCCCGTCGTGGTGGGGCTGGCCGACGGGATGCTGCCGGGGACCGGGCTGTGAGCCTGCCTGCCGGCACCACGGATTCCGGTGCGGAGACACCGCACCGGTCAACAGAAGAGGAGAACACCGATGCATACTCACAACACCTCGCACACCGCCGGCGACACCGCCCCGCAGAGGGCTCGGCCGGCGGGCCGGCAGGCCACGCCGTGGGGCCGGGCGGGGACCGCGCTACGCCGCCGGATCCGGGCCTTGAACAGCGGAGATGCCGGCATGTCGACGGTCGAGTATGCCGTGGGCACGATCGCTGCGGCCGCCTTCGGGGCGGTGCTCTACACCGTGGTCAGCGGCGACTCCATCCCCGACGCCCTCGGCGGGATCATCGAGCAGGCACTGAACACGGTGTGACGGTGCTGCGGCGGCTCCGCGCGGCACCGGATCGCGATGCCGGATCCGTGACCGTCGAGGCGGCACTGGGGATCGCCTCCCTGGTGACGGTGCTCGCGCTGGCCGCCGCGGGCGCCGGCGCGGGACTGACCCAGATCAGGGTGGTCGACGCCGCGCGGGAGGCGGCGCGGGTGGCGGCGATGTCGGGGGAGGGGGAGGGAATGGCCGCAGGTCAGGCGGTGGCGCCGGGCGCCGGGGTCACCGTGGCCACCGGGGGCGGGCACGTCACCGCGGTGGTGGTGGCACCCGCTCGTGGGCTGCCGGGTGTGGAGCTGCGGGCCCGGTCGGTGGCGCGCGCCGAACCGGGGGCCCCGGGATGACCGGCGTCGGTGTGACTGGCACAAGTGTGAATGGCGACGGTGCGAGGGGCGCGGGTAGGAGGGGCGACGACGACAAGGGCGCCATCACCGTCACCACCGCATTCGCTGTGGCCGCCGTTCTCGCAGTTGCCGTGGCGGTGCTGCTGGTGAGCAGGGCGGCGGTGGCCACGCACGTCGCGAGGGCCGCCGCCGACCTGTCAGCGCTGGCGGGTGCGCACGCGCTTCGCGACGGTCAGGACGCGTGCGCGGTCGCCGTCGGGATCGCGGCCGACAACGGGGCCGGCCTGGCGGTCTGCACGATCGACGGCCACGACGTGGTGACGCGGGCGGAGGTGACGGTCGACCTGGGCCTGCTCGGTGCGCGCACGGCGTCTGCGGTGGCGCGCGCCGGGCCGGTCTGACACCGGCGCAGGCACCTCGGATTGGTGGCTCAGTACCCCGATACCGAAGATGGGCCTGCCGCGATCGGCCAGTATCGCCGCAACATCGATCAGCACCCGGCTACGGTCATGCACCGAAGCGAAATGTCGACGTGCCATGGCCCGACAGTCCAGCAGTCAGCCCGACTTGATCTGCCGGAAGACGTGGAGCGTAGTCCCGGCGTGAGAAATCCTCCCGGCACCGTCAGGGGTCAGTTGGTGAGCAGACGACAACGAAGTTCGCTTCACCTACACCTACCGAGTGCTTTCTGATTGAGGACCTGGATCTCGAGACAAGAACCAGTTTTCGCTGTTGATTGGCCCTTCGGAGGTGGAGTGCATAGTTGGGGCTCTCCGGTGATGCGCCAGATCTAGGGGGCCTCGTGTGAAGATGCGAGTTCCTACACCAGCACTTGATTTCCCAGGACCCGTCTTGAGCACTACCGCAAGTCTGCTTGTCGACACCATCTCCCCGCACCGTTGCACTCGGGGTGACCATCACTGTCGTCGCCGTGGCTGGTGAGTTCACGCACCTGTGCTGCTCCCCAGTAGTAGTCGATCCATCGTGTCCGGGCTGCGGGCTCGCCGGGCAGACCACGTCGAGCGGCGGGTGACCGACGTGCTGATCGTCGGCCACCCCAACCGGTTGCACGTATGGGTACCGCGCTTTTCCTGCGAGAACGCCGATTGCGAGGCGCGGATTTTCCAGCAGCGCATGCCGGTGTTGGCGTAGCCACGGACCAAGACCACCCGCCGCTGTACTCGCTGGATCCTGCCAACGCTTGGAGATCGATCGCGTGAGCGTGTCCGCAGTGGGCAAAGCACTTGGGTTGGGCTGGGATCTGGTCTATGACCTGGCGGTATCGAAGGTCCGTTCCATGGCTTACGACCAGCCTGGTCGCTTCGACGGCGTCCGCGTCCTGGGGGGGCGATGAGCACAAGTGTAAGCACGTCCGCGGCGACGGCAGCAGCTCGTTCGTGACCGTGCTGGTCGACCTCACGCCCGTGGTTGACGGAACCGGGCCGGCCCGGCTGCTGGACATGGTCTCCGGCCGTTCAGCGAAGGTCCTCACCGACTGGCTCGAGGGCCGTGACCAGGCGTTTCGAGAACGGTTTAAGGTGGCGCGCGATGGATGGGTTCGCCGGCTACCACTCCGCTGCGACCAAGGCGGTTCCCGATGCTCGGACGGTGATGGATCTCTTGCACGTCGTCCACCTGGCCGCCGAGAAGCCCACCGCGTGCCGCCAGCGGTTCCAACAGGCCACCACCGGCCACC
>CAYFRF010000053.1:0-3520 GCA_964345415.1 uncultured Microbacter sp.
GCTACTCGAGGTGGCTGTAGGCCACACGCACCGCGGCGAGAGCCTCGTCCAGCGTGAATCCCGACCCGGCGGCGCGTTCGGCGAACTCCTCGGCAGCGCGGGTGAGCACAGCACTTGTCAGGTCGGGGGCCATGACGAAGGTGCCCGACCGACCGCGGCCCTCCAGCATCCCCGCCTCTTCGAGTTCGCGGTAGACCTTGGCCGCGGTGGCGGTGGAGATCCCCACTTCCTCGGCGAGCTTGCGGACCGCCGGCATGCGGGTCCCGGGCGTCAGGGACCCGCGGCGAATGGCTTCGACGATCTGCGCTTTGAGCTGGCGAAACGGGGGCTCGGCCGAGGCGGGGTCCAGCGTCAGGACCACCCCGCCGACCGTCGAACCGGCCCCCGCTCCGCTCATGCTCAGACCCAGACCTGCTCGATGTCGGTGACCTCGCGCGGCGGGGCGGCGGGCACCGGGTTGGCCGGGGTGCGCGAGAAGCGGGGCGCGGGCGCGGGGCCCACGTCTCCGGCGACCTCGACGAACGTCTTGCGGGCCACGTTGTGCGGGTGGTCCAGCGACTCGGTGTAGGTCAGCACCGGGGTGGTGCAGGCGTCGGTGCCGTAGAACTCGGCGGCCCACTCGTCGCGGGTCTTGGAGGCGAACTTGGCGGCGATGATCTCGCGCAGCTCGTCCCAGCGGTCCACGTCGAATTGGCCGGGCATGCCCTCGCCGTCGATGCCGAGCAGGCGGGCGAACTCGGCGTAGAACTGGGGCTCGAGGCAGCCCACGGCCATGTACTTACCGTCGGAGCACTCGTAGACGTCGTAGAAGGGGTAGCCGGTGTCGAGCATGTTGGTGCCGGCGACGTCCGACCACTGGCCGCGGGCGCGCATGGCCCACTGGAACTGGCCGAGCACGGAGGCACCGTCGGTCATGGCAGCGTCGATGACCTGGCCCTTGCCGGACGTGGCGCGCTCGATGATCGCGGCGAGGATGCCCTGGATGAGGAACATGGACCCGCCGCCGAAGTCGCCGACGAGGTTGAGCGGCGGCACGGGACGCTCGCCCTTGCGTGCGGTGGCGTTGAGGTGCCCGGTGAGGGAGATGTAGTTGAGGTCGTGGCCGGCGCTGTGCGCGAGCGGGCCGTGCTGGCCCCAGCCGGTCATGCGGGCGTACACCAGGCGCGGGTTGAGCTCGAGGGCCTCGTCGGGGCCCAGGCCCATGCGCTCGGTGACGCCGGGGCGGAAGCCCTCGACCAGCACGTCGGCCTTGGCGATCAGGCCGCGCACCTGCGCGAGTCCCTCGTCGCTCTTGAGGTCGGCCTCCACGACGGTCCGGCCACGGCGGGTGATGTGGGCCCAGCCGTCGACGTTGGCGGCCAGTTCGCCGGGGCGCATGACGGTCACGACGTCGGCGCCGAGGTCGGCGAGCATCATGCAGGCGTGGGGTCCGGGTCCGATGCCGTTGAGTTCGACGACGCGGATGCCGGCGAGCGGGCCGGTGGAGGTGCTGGTCACAGGTGTGCCCTTTCTTGTGGTCCTGCACACACGTTATCGCCTCGCTCACACCGTGTGGCCACAAGCTTCCCGTTGCGCGAAGCCCGGGATCCGCAGCTCACGCCCGCCCTGCGCATCTCGACCTCCGCTACCCCTGTGCAGGTAGCGGATCGGCAGGGGAAGTAGCGGATTGCGGGGCGTCTACTAGCGTTGGCCCCATGACCAGCGCGCATGATCCCCTGGCCCCTCCCACCGTGGACCGTTTCGGCACTCCCGGCACGTCGGGTGCGACGCGCGTGATGCTCCTCGGCTCCGGCGAACTGGGCAAGGAGGTGACCATCGCGCTGCAGCGGCTGGGCGTGGAGGTGATCGCCGTGGACCGCTACGACGCGGCCCCCGCCCACCAGGTCGCGCACCGCTCGCACACGATCGACATGACCGACGGCGCCGAGATCCGCCGGCTCGTGGAGCTGGAACGGCCGCAGGTGATCCTGCCCGAGATCGAGGCCATCGCCACCGACGCGCTGGCAGAGATCGAACGAGAGGGCCTGGCCCGGGTGGCGCCCACCGCGCGGGCCGTCCAGTTGACCATGGACCGTGAGGGCATCCGCCGCCTCGCCGCCGAGGAGCTCGGACTTCCGACCAGCCGCTACGCGTTCGCCTCGTCGCTCGAGGAGCTGCGTGAGGCGTGCGACGCGATCGGGTACCCGTGCCTGGTCAAGCCCACCATGTCGTCGTCGGGCAAAGGACAGTCCTCCCTGCACGGTCCCGGCGACGTGGACGAGGCCTGGAACTACGCGCAGTCGGGGGCCCGCGTCGCGGGCGCGCGCGTGATCGTGGAGTCGTTCGTCGATTTCGAGTACGAGATCACGCTGCTCACCGTCCGCAGTGTCGATCCGGAGACCGGCCAGATCCGCACCGACTTCTGCGAGCCGATCGGCCACCGCCAGGAGCGCGGCGACTACGTGGAGTCGTGGCAGCCGCAGCCCATGACCCAGGACGCCTACGACTCGGCGCGCTCGGTCGCCGCCCGGATCACCGGCGCGCTCGGCGGCGTGGGCGTGTTCGGCGTGGAACTGTTCGTCAAGGGCGTCGACGTGTACTTCTCCGAGGTCAGCCCCCGCCCCCACGACACGGGCCTGGTCACCCTGCGGTCCCAGGTGCTCAGCGAGTTCGAGATGCATGCCCGCGCCGTGCTCGGCCTGCCCGTCGTCACGACCATGGCCAGCCCGGGCGCGTCGGCGGTGGTCTACGGCGGCATGGACGCCGAGGGCGTGGGCTTCTCCGGCGTGGCCGCGGCGCTGGCCGTCCCCGAGGCCGACATCCGCCTGTTCGGCAAGCCCTCGGCCAGCGAGTTCCGCCGCATGGGCGTCGCGGTGGCCACCGCCGAGGACACCGACACTGCCCGCGAACGCGCCCGCACCGCCGCGGAGCACATCCGGGTCGTGCAGTAGGTGAGCACCGCGGCCGAGGACGCCCGCGCCCTGCCACCCGAGCCGGCCGCGCGGTGGATCCTCGTCCTGGCGGCGGGGATGACCCTCCTGTGGCTGGCGGTGCTGGCCTGGCAGGTGGCGGTGCTGCCGGACCAGGTGGCCACCCATTTCGACGGCTCCGGCCAGGCTGACGGCTGGTCGAGCAAGGCCGGCACGCTGGCGTTCTCGGTGCTGATGCCGGTGGCCGTGGTGTTCCCGATGCCACTGATGGCCATGCTCGCGTCGCGGTGGCCGCAGGCGATCAACGCGCCGAACCGCGACTGGTGGATCCAGACCGGCCCCCGGCTGCGACGGTTAGAGCGGCTGCTGCGCGAGGACCTGTGGCTCATCGCGGCGGTGACGCTCATGCTGCTCGTGGGGATCCAGGTCGGCATCACCGAGACCGCGGTGTCGGGCGCGGGCGAGATGTCGACGGTCTATCTCTGGGTGCCGCTGGCGGTGTTCCTGGTGGCGATCGGCGCGGTGATGGCCCGGATGATGGGCAAGCGTTACGCGGAGCAGCCCGACCTCGGCTGAGCGTCAGCGGAGATCGGGCCGAGCTGGGCCGCGCC
>CAYFRF010000053.1:3620-4792 GCA_964345415.1 uncultured Microbacter sp.
GGCCGCGCCGCGCCGGGCCCTCGGCCGCGCCGGTCCAGCCGGGCCCGCGGCCGCGTCAGACCAGCGGCGGGATCGCCGGGTCGATGGGCACCTCGATCAGCGTGGGCCCCGTGCGACCCCACGCCTCCGCCAGGGCGGCCCGCACCTCCGCCGCGGTGGTGGCGACCAGTCCCGTGGCCCCGTAGCCCTGCGCCACCAGGTGCGGCTTGAGTCCCGGCAGGTCCAGTCCGGGCACGCCGGGGTTCTTCTGGAACTCGGAGAACGCCTTGAGGATTCCGTACTCGCCGTTGTTGGGGACCACCACGACCAGCGGCAGTTCCTGTCGCACCGCGGTGTAGAGGGCCTGCGGCGAGTACTGCATGGAGCCGTCGCCGATGAGTGCCAGGACGGGCCGGTTGGTGCCGGTGTCCCGCTCGGCCAGGGCGATGCCCACCGCGGCCGGCAGGTCCCAGCCGAGGGCGCCGCTGGCCATGGCGAAGTAGCTGTCGGGCTTGGTGAACTCCCATTCGGAGTGCAGGTCGGCGATGTTGGACGGCGATTCCTGGACGATCACCGTGTCCTCCGGCGCGGCCTGGCGCAGGACACGGAAGAGTTGCCGGGCGGTGAGTTTCTCGTCGTCGGCGGGGTCGGCCGGGCGGGCTTCCGCGGAGGCGTGGGGCGCCAGCCGGTGTTCCTGGGTGTCGACGGTCGTCGAGGTGCCCCGCGTGGGCAGGAGCTCGGTGAGGGCCCGCAGTGCGAGGACGGAGTCGGAGATGAGGCTGCGGCCGACGGGGGCGCGGCCGGATTCGGCCGGGTCGTCGGTGATGTGCAGGAGCTGCGAGCCGTCGGGGATGTAGTCGCCCGGCACCCACGGGTAGTAGCGGAAGACCGGGGCGCCCACCACGAGAATCACGTCGTGCCCGGTCAGCCGCTCGGACAGCAGGCCCTGGGCGAAGGGCAGGCCGCCGGCGTAGAGGCGGTGGTCCTCGGGGAAGGGGACCCGTTCGCTGGAGGGGGCGGCCCACACGGATGCGTCGAGCTTCTCGGCCAGTGCCACGGCCTCGGCCCAGCCGTTGCCGCGGGCGATGTCGGAGCCGAACACCAGCACGGGGTTGCTGGCCCCGGCGAGGGTAGTGGCGAACTCGGCGAGCCGGTCCGGGGCGGCGGCCACGCGGCTGGTCACGCTGCGCACG
>CAYFRF010000053.1:4892-6341 GCA_964345415.1 uncultured Microbacter sp.
GCACGTTGACCAGTGCGGGACGGCGGGTGACCTGCGCGTATCCGTCGGCGGCGGCCACCACGCTGGCTTCCTGCAGTCCCAGGACGAAGCGGAAGTCGTCGGGAAGCTCTCGAGGAAGGTCTCCTCGGTCGATCCGGGGTTGCCGAAGATCGTGGTCAACCCGAGCTCGCGCAGGAGTTGGTAAGTGGCTTCGCGCACTGTGGTCAAGGGCAGGGCCTTTCACGGGGAATGAGCGGCTGGGGACCGATGTCCTGGCCACGACGGTAGTGCTCCCGTGAGCTTCTCTTGATGGCTCCGGCCGAACCGGGAGGGGCGGGGAGGCCCCTGTGGATGATCGTCGAAACCTTCCACAGCCCCCCGCCGGGAGCCGAATCCGGTGGTGGGGCGCTCCTAGCGTGGGTCGCGGGGCTCGTGGGTGCGGGCCGGAAGGGGAACGGGCACATGGCGGGGCAGGAGACCGGGACGGTCCGGGAGGCCGGAGAGGTCGGGGCGGGTCGGGGCGCGCCGCGCGAGGTGTATCCGGGCGGGGCGCCGTTCCTGGCGTTGGACCGGGCGCTGGCGGTCGGTCGGGCGGCGCAGGTCCGCGAGGCCGGCGAGCAGGTCGGGGGCGGTGCGGGGGATCTGGTCGCGGCGCTGGAGGAGGCGGCGTCGGCGGCGTCGGGGATGGCGGCCGCGCTGCCGGAGGGGCTGATCAGCGGGCCGGCGTTGGCGGAGTGTGCGGCCCTGTTGGCGCGGCGGGCGCGTGACTTCGCGGCGGAGTCGGATCGGGTCGCGCACCGCATGCGGCGCTCCGCCGGGTTCCTGGTCGCCGCCGACGAGGAGGTGGCGCGCCATGTCGCCGACGCAGCAGGCTGAGGCGTTGGTCGTGGCGATCGACCGCGCGGAGTCCCTGGCCGCCGCCACCGGTCGTGGGGTCGCCGAGGCGGCCGAGGACCTGGATGTGCTCGGTCGCCGCCTCGGTGCCAAACCGGCCGAAGGTGGCTGGTCCGGGAGTACGGGTGACCGGGCGCGGGAGCGTGTCGCCGACGCGGCCGCCGAGGCGCGGATGATCGCCGGCGCCTGCCTGTTCCTGTCGGATGTGCTGCGCGTGGAAGGTGCCGGGTTGGCGCGGGCAGCCATTATTTACGACGACGACGAGGCCACCCTCCCCGGATCCGGAGACGCTGTCTCGCTGGCCGATTCGGACCGCGCACTGGTGATGCGGCTGCGCGAGGCGGCGGAGGCGTTGGCGGGCATGGGCGATCCGGATACCCGGCCGTGTATCGACCTCGTGGGAAGCACCGATGGCGATCCGCGGGCGACCGCGCAGCTGTGGCATTCGCTCGGGCCCGCCGACCGCGAGCGGTTGATCCGCGACAATCCGGAGTTGGGGTCTACGCCGGGACTGTCCTCGGCGACGCGGGACGCGATCAACCGGACCCGCCTGCGCCGACTTCTCGAGGCCCCGGG
>CAYFRF010000053.1:6441-11986 GCA_964345415.1 uncultured Microbacter sp.
CGCCCCGCCCGCGCCTCGCCCCGCGCCGCCGACGCCCGCCAGGTAGCGCCCCGCCGCTCTTGGCTTGTGCGCCGGGAGTGGACCACACCGGGCGCATAAGTCGCGCGAAATGTACCTGGAGGGCGCGTAGGTCAGGCGTTGCCGCGGCCCGGTGACCAGCGACGGGCGACCAGCCGGACCTCGCCTGCTCCGGCCGCCGCGGCCGCCCGACTTGCGCGTCTTCTGCGCACGAAACCGGCGAGTCGCGCGTCCGTTTGGGACCACATCGGGCGCGCAAGTCGAGAGGCGCGGGCCGGCGGCGTGGCGGGGCGAGGCGCGAGCGGCGGCGGCGGCCGCGGCGCGGAATAGAGAGGGCCGGCGCGGCAGGGTCAGCGGACTCGGGCGCCCCGCGCGACGTCCAGCATCTCGGCCCGGCCCGGCAGCTTGGTGCGCTCGCGGCCTGCCGCCTCGCCGAGGGCCTGCTCGTGCAGGTCGATCGCCAACCAGGCCGGCCCGTCCACCACCTCGACGCCGCGCTCGGCGAGCAGGTCGCGCACGGCCTGCGGGTCGGCGTCGGCGGGGTCGTGCAGCTCGCCGGCCTCGAGCTGCTCGGTCAGATGGCCCACCGTCTCGACGGCGCACGAGCGGTTGGTGCCGATCACCCCGGTGGGCCCACGCTTGACCCAGCCGGCCGTGAACAGGCCGGGGATCGGCTGGCCGTCGGGAGCGTCGAGGACGCGGCCGGCGTCGTTGGGGATGGTGGCGGTGCGATCGTGGAACGGCACGCCCTCCAGCGGGCCCGAACGGTAGCCGACAGCCCGGTACACGGCCTGGACCTGCAGGTCCTCGGTGCGGCCGGAGCTGCGCAGCTGGCCGTCTGCACCCGGTTCGGTGATGTCCAGCCGCAGCCCCGTCACCCGGCCGCCCGACCCCAGCACCTCGACGGGCGCCCGGTTGAAGCGGAACCGCACCACCCGGTCCCCGGCGGCCAGCGCCGCGGCCTCGGCCTCGTCGGCGGTGGCCAGACCTGCCGCGATCTGCGCCCCGGCCCACTTGTCGAGTTGCGCCCCGACCTGCCCCACCCGGCGATCGGACTCGCGGAGTGAGAGGGCGGCCTCGTCGTCGTCGTAATCAAGGTCGCGGGGGTCCACCACCACGGTGACACCCTCGATCTTGGCCATCTCCCGCAGCTCCAGGGGCGTGAACTTGGCGTACGCCGGCCCGCGCCGACCCAGCACGGACACCACCCGCGCGGCGTTTGACGTGAAACCCTCCCGCACGTGCTCGGGGATGTCGGTGGCCTCGAGCTGCTCGGGGGTGCGCACGAGCATGCGCGCCACGTCCAGCGCGACGTTGCCCACGCCCACCACGGCGGCGCGCTCGGCGGTGAGGGGGAACTCAGGCGCCACGTCGGGGTGGCCGTCGTACCAGGTCACGAACTCGGCCGCCCCGTACGAACCCTCGAGGTCCTCGCCGGGGATGCCCATGGCGCGGTCGGTGATCGCACCGGTCGCGAACAATACTGCGTGGTAGAGCCGCCGCGCGTCCTCGAGGGTGAGGTCGGTGCCGAACTCGACGTTGCCCATGAACCGGATCCGCGGGTCCTGCGCGATCCCCTCGAGCGTCCGCGCGATGCCCTTGATCCGCGGGTGGTCGGGGGCCACGCCGTGGCGCAGCAGGCCGTAGGGGACGGGCAGGCGGTCGAGGAGGTCCACCACGATCGGCCGCGGTTCGTCCTGCGCGTCGGCCCAGCCCAGGAGCGCCTCGCTGGCGTAGACCCCGGCGGGCCCGGAGCCGATCACGGCGATTCGGATGGGGGAACGCGAGGGGAACGTCATGCCTGGATCGTCGCACAGATGGGCGAGCGGGGGGCCTCGACCAGCACGATTCGGCTGTGGGGGAGCATAATCAACATCCATGAGTGACTATGCCGGGGACATCCCGCCCCAACAGGCCTGGGACCTGCTCGCCTCTGATCCGGATGCCGTGCTGGTGGACGTGCGTACCCGCGCCGAGTGGCAGTGGGTGGGCGGCGCCGACCTGTCCGAGTTGGGCAAGCCGGTGGTGGGGATCGAGTGGATGACCTCGGCCGGCGAGCCGAATCACCGGTTCGTGGAGCAGCTCGCCGAGGCGGGGCTGTCGCCGGAGGTGCCGGTGTTGTTCCTGTGCCGTAGTGGGGCGCGGTCGGCGGCGGCGGCGCAGGCGGCCACGGCCGCCGGGTACGGGCCGGCCTACAACGTCGCCGAGGGTTTCGAGGGGGACCCGGACGAGCGGGGTCGCCGCGGCACGGTCAACGGCTGGAAGGTGGCGGGCCTGGCCTGGCGCCAGACCTGACGGCGCCGCCACGGTGCGGTGCCCGGAAGTTTTTTTACGACGACGACGACAACATCACCGACGTCAGCATTCACGAGAAGAAAGCAGCGGATGAAGAACAACGAGCTCCCGGACGGACTCCACCCCGACACCCTGGGGGTGCGGGCCGGTCAGATGCGCACCGGTTTCGAGGAGACCACGGAGCCGATGTTCCTCAACTCCGGCTACGTGTATGAGTCGGCCGAGGCGGCGGAAGCGTCGTTCGACGGCACCACCGAGCGGTTCGTGTACTCGCGCTACGGCAACCCCACGGTCGCGATGTTCGAGGAGCGGCTGCGGCAGATCGAGGGCGCGGAGGCGTGTTTCGCCACGTCGTCGGGCATGTCGGCCGTGTTCGTGGCGCTGGCCGCGCTGTGCGGCAAGGGCTCGCGGCTCGTGGCGTCGCGGGCGCTGTTCGGCTCGTGTTTCGTGATCTGCGACGACATCCTGCCGCGCTGGGGCGTCGAGACCGTGTTCGTTGACGGCGCCGACCTGGACCAGTGGCGCGAGGCCCTGAGCGTGCCGACGGATGCGGTGTTCTTCGAGACGCCCTCCAACCCGATGCAGGAGCTGGTGGACGTGCGCGCGGTGTGCGAGCTCGCCCACGCGGCCGGCGCGAAGGTCGTGGTGGACAACGTGTTCGCCACCTGCCTGCACCAGAAGCCGCTCGAGATGGGCGCGGATGTGGTGGTGTACTCCACCACCAAGCACATCGACGGCCAGGGCCGCGTCCTCGGCGGGGCCGTGCTGGGCACCGAGGAGTTCATCTCCGGGCCGGTCAAGCACCTGATGCGTCACGCCGGGTTCGGCATGAACGCCTTCAACGCGTGGGTGCTGCTCAAGGGCCTGGAGACCATGGGGCTGCGGGTGGAGCGGATGTCGGCCAACGCGCTCGAGGTGGCGCGGTTCCTCGAGTCGCACCCCGCCGTGGAGTTCGTGACGTACTCGATGCTGGAGTCGCATCCGCAGCACGAGTTGGCGAAGTCGCAGATGTCGGGCGGCGGCTCCGTGGTGACGTTCGGTTTGAAGTTCGACGACGACGCCGACGGCGGCAAGCAGCGCAGCTTCGACCTGCTCAACGCGCTGCGCGTGATCGACATCTCCAACAACCTGGGCGATGCCAAGACGCTGGTCACGCATCCGGCCACCACGACGCACGCGTCGATGGAGCCGGAGGCCCGTGCCGCGGTGGGCATCGGCCAGAACGTCATCCGTCTCTCGGTGGGCCTGGAGCACGCGGGCGACCTGATCGATGATCTGAAGCGCGGGCTGGGCTGATCTTCGCAGGTGTGGTGTGGGGTGGTCGCCGGGGGCTGCCCGGGCCTGCCGGTTGCTAGTCTTGCCCGACCAGCAGAGCCCGCCTCGCGGGCCGGGAATCCGGTGTGAATCCGGGACTGACGCGCAGCGGTGACGGTGACGGCAGGGCAGATCAAGCCACTGGGGCCCCGAGAGGGGATCCGGGAAGGCGCCCGGGAGCCGGTCGATCCGGAGTCCGAAGACCGGCTGGCCCTGCGGCTGTCCGCCGTCAGGTCTGCACGGGGTCCGCGTTCCGACCCTCCACCTGAGAAGAATCGGTATGCACAACTTCAGAATTCGTACCCTGACCGGGCTCATGGCTGTGGCGCTCGTGATCCCGGCCTGCAGTGCGCAGGATGAGGAGTCGGTCGTCGCGGACGGGGGCGACCCCGCCGCCGTGAGCCTGGAGAACTGCGGTGTGGAGGTGACGGTCGACTCGCCTCCCGAGCGGATCGTCTCGATGTACCAGAGTTCCACCGAGATCCTGCTGTCGCTGGGTGTGGCCGACCGGATGGTGGGGACCGCCACCTGGTTCGATCCGGTCCTGCCGGAGCTGGCGGAGGCGAACTCGCAGGTGCCGCGTCTGGCGGAGAACAATCCGTCGTTCGAGGCGACGTTGGACACCGAGCCCGATTTCGTGGTCTCGTCCGTGTCGCCGATCCTCGCCGCGGGCGGGGTGGCCTCCCGTGAACAGTTCGGGGATCTGGGGATCGCGACCTATGTGTCGCCGACGGATTGCATCGGCAAGGTGGCCGATGACGGCGACGGGTACCGGACGCAGCCGTACACCCTGGACATGCTGTACCAGGAGATCACGGAGCTGTCGCAGATCCTGGCGGTGGAGGACGAGGGGGATCGGCTGGTCGGTGACCTCAAGGCGCAGGCCGAGGAGGCCCGCGGCTTCGAGCTGCGGGATGACCTGACCGCGATGTACTGGTTCGCCGGCGAGGACGCGCCGTACATGGCGGGCTGTTGCGGGGCTCCCGGCGTGATCTCGGAGACGTTGGGCATCGAGAATGTCTTCGACGACTCGAACCAGGACTGGCCGGAGATGAGCTGGGAGGCCGTGGCGGATCGCAATCCGGACGTGATCTTCCTGGCGGACCTGACTCGCGACCGGATGACCGCGGAGAGCGCGGAGGCCAAGATCGCGTTCCTGGAGGCACACCCGGTGCTCAGTCAGATGGACGCGGTGCGTGAGGGTCGGTACGTCATCCTGCCGGGGCAGGCTCTCGACCCGTCGATCCGTAACGTCTACGAGTTGCCGCGGATCTACTCCGAACTCCAGGGCTTCGGGCTGGGAGCGTAGCGAGGTCTGACCGAGGTGGGACTCACCGTCGGGCCCGGGCCCCGTGACCGCGTCACAGGTCGGGGGTTCGCGCGGTGAGTCCCAGCTGGGCGGGCGCCGACTACGGGAGTGGGATGGCGGTCGTCTAGCGGATATCAGAGAATGCCGAGCAGGATGCCGCAGCTGATTGATATGGGCGCCAGCAGCACGACCTGGGCGGCGGAGTATCTGGTCGTCGGGCCGACCCAGGAGCCGACGTGGGGTGTCACGCGGAACTCCAAGCCGAGCGCGAGCACCGCAGGCCGCGCTGTGTAGACATAGTCAGTCTCGGTCGTGGTTACGGGGCCGCCGGTGCCGGGTGTCCAATCGATCTGATACTCAACTGGGACATCGTCGGGGATGCCTTCGGGTCGGGTCCAATGAAGCTCGAGTTGGGTGGCCAACAGCCCGGTTCCGAGAATGGTTCTTTCGTCATTGCAGTTGAGATCTTGAACTGGCCCCACAGTGACGGCCGAGTACGGAGCCTCGGCGGAGGCCTCGTCGGTCCAAGCCGCGTCGGTCGGGGTGAGCGCCCCCCGTGCTGCCGGCCAATGCACCGACGAGAAGCGGAACTCCGAGCAGGGCGCCGGA
>CAYFRF010000053.1:12086-18765 GCA_964345415.1 uncultured Microbacter sp.
CCTCCGCGCCGGGGAAGAACGCGGCGGGGGCGAGCACGTGCTCGTTCGTGGTGGCCCACCCGTGGCCGGAGTTCAGTTGGATCGAGAAGGTGCCCGCCGTGACTTCCATGCCCGCGGTGGCGGTGTCGGTCCATGCGGCGGCCGTCGCGGTGCCGCCGAGGCCCACGATCAGGCCGGCGGAGAGAAGTGACCGGCTCCGACGGGACGGACGGCGGCGCCGCAGGGTCTGGGGGAGAGTGGAAGTCACGGCGTGCGGATCACTCGACGGACGTGGCGACGAACTGCCAGACGGCGGTCGCGCTCTCGCCCTGCTCGAGAGTCTCGCCGGCGGTCACCTGGAAACACACGGTGACGGGGGTGCGGGCGGCACCGTCCGCGCCCTGGGTGAGGGAGAAGCTCTGGGGGCCGGCGCCGACGGAGTTCAGCGCGGTTCCGGCGGGGACGAGCGTCGAGCCGGTGGCCGTGGGGGTGCATGCGGCGGGGTCGGCCACCGAGACCAGGCCGTAGGTGAGGTGCTGGGCGTTCGCGCCGGATGCGGTGACGTCCGTGAGTTCGACGGACGCGTCGTAGGTGCTGTCTGCGGTGATGCGGACGACCATCGGGGCCGCGAGGGTGGCGGCCGGGCTGAGGTTGTCGGTGGCCACCTCGAAGTCCAGATCGAAGGCGTCCTCCTCGGTGGTCTCGGAGGTGAAGCTGTCTTCCACGCCGCTGGCGCTGCTCTCCACGGCGAACGTTCCGGCCGCGAAGGCCGCAGATCACCGTCGGCCTACTCTCGGATTCATCCGGGTTTCCGCTGGCAGTGGGCGCATTCGAGGGCAACATGGCCGAGACCCGCACCATGCTGCCCATGCTCGAACGGTTCGCTGCCACCTACAAGGTTGATGACATCACCGTCGTAGCCGATGCCGGAATGTTCTGGCGAAGGCAACAAGAAGGCCATCATCGACGCTGGCCAGCACTACGTCCTTGGGGTGCGCACCCCGGAGATCCCGTACGTGCTGCAGGCCTGGCGCAAAGCCAACCCCGAAGCCGAGTACGCCGACGGGCAGACCTGGACGTTGGCTGACCGCAGCGGTCGTGGGCCGGACGGGGTGCCGCATTCGGTGACGTACTTCCGGTACTCGTGGGACCGGGCTCGCCGCACCTTCAAGGGCATCAACGAGCAGGTCGACAAAGCAGAGAAGGCCGTCGCGGGGATGATCGGGATCACACGGCACCGCTTCGTTGACCTCAAAGCGCCGAAGAAGCAGGTCAACTGGGCGCTGGTGGACAAGAATCGGGACCTGGCCGGGATTAAGGGATACGAGACCTCCCGCGTGGACCTCACTGCCGACCAGGTCATCGGCTCCTACCGGCAGCTACTGAAGATCGAGAAGTCGTTCCGCATGTCCAAGTCGGATCTCAAGGCCCGGCCGATCTACCACCACAAACGCGACTCTATCGAGGCACACCTGACCGTCGTGATGGCCGCGATGGCGGTCGGGCACCTGCTCGAGCAACGCTCCGGACTCTCGATCAAACGCCTGGTCAGGACGCTCAAGCGCTACCGCACCTTCGAACTGACCATCGCCGGACAAACCGTCCACGCCGCCTCACCGCTGCCACCGGAGATAGCCGAGCTAATCACGAAGCTCGAGGCCTCATGACTTCCGCACTAATTTGAGCCAAGTCGGGTGAGAGTCACCTTAGGCGTCCGTTGTCACGTCACGCATCCATAATTGTACTGTTGCAACGAGTTTCACCCCCGAGCGGGCTGGTGGCGGGGCCTGATTGTGCGTGCGGATCGTGGACAATTCTCAGTATTTGTCCGACTGCGGTCCCGGCCCCGGCGAAGCTGGGACCGCAATGACCGCTGCAGGTGTTCGGCGCTGATCGCCCACCCGGCCCGGCGGATTCTGATCTGGGGCCGCTGGGCCGGGTGCTGGAGGGGGATCAGGCGCTCAGTGCTCCGGATCGATGCGGGCGTTCCGCAGCGTCAGCGACGGCGCACCTCGCCGACGATGAACTCCGAACGGTCGTCGCTGAGGTAGTCCCGAAGCCAGTTGGTCAACGCGTTGTAGCGTGGGCGAGCCGCGGGCAGGAGCGCATCGTGTACTGCGAGCCACCCGGCGAAGGCGAGCGGCCCGTGTAGTTGCTTGTGCGATTTCCCGATCTCTGCGACCGCGGCCATCCGCCCGATCATCGCCATGAACCCGCGGTCGTGGTACTCGAATGCGGTTCGGGGCTTGCCGCTGAGGTCGGCGATGATGTTGTTGCCCGCCCAGGCTCCCGACTGCATCGCCACCGACCCGAGTCCGGGCAGTGTCGACCCGGTTCCGTCCGGGATGTTCGCCGCGTCTCCGAGCGCGTACACACCAGGAGCGCCGGGGACGGTCAGATCGGCGTTCACGTCGAGTCGGCCACCGCGACCCGGGGCGACGCCTGCATCACCCACCACTGGCTGGGCGCGCAATCCACCGGCCCAGACCACGATCGGTGCGCTGAGGGTCGACTCGTCCGAGAGTGTCACCCCGTCTGCGCGCACCTCCTTCACGCTGGTCTCCAGGTGCAATTTCACCCCGAGGGACTCAAGGTGTTCGCGCGTGTAGTCACGCAGCTTCTCGGTGAACGGGCCCAGCACGGTGGGGGAGAGGTCGACGAGCCTGACCGTGTGTGCCTGCTTCACTGCCTCCGAGTAGGTGTGCGGCACCACGGTGTTGATGGTCTCGGCGATGGCGCCGGCAGTCTCGACTCCGGTCGGGCCTGCGCCCACCACGATGATGTTCGTGGATTCGAGTGTTCCTCCGGCGGCCACTGTCGCGTCAGCGCGGTCGAACTGCGCGATGAGTGCGGCTCCGAGCTGATTGGCGTCGCTGACCGAGTACAGCGGGTACGCGTATTCGTCGGCGCCGGGTGTGCCGAAGAAGTTCACCACGGCTCCCGCCGCGATCACGAGCACCGGTGCGGAGTAGGCGACGCCGTTCGCCACCGTGACCGAGCGCTGTGCCGCATCGATGCTGGTCACCTCGGCGGTGAGCACACGTACGCTCGGGTGCCTGCGGAAGATCGAGCGGAGGGGTTCGGCCACGTCGCTAGCGGGCAGCTGTGAGGTGGCGACTTGGTAGAGCAGCGGTTGGAACTGCTGGTAGTTGTTGCGATCGATCAGGAGAGTGGGGATCTTTGCCTTGCCGAGCCGCTTGGCTGCGGCGACGCCGGCGAAACCTGCACCGACGATGATGACCTGGTAGTCGTTGATCTCTGTCGACATCTGTTCACCTCGTGTGGACCGGATATGGAGAGGGGCCCACCTGCAGGTGAGGTGGGCCCCTGGGCGGATCAGCTGTAGTTGTAGAACCCTCGGCCGGTGGAGGTACCGAGGTAGCCCTTGTCGATGAAGTCGGTCTTGATCTTGTCCGCGAAGGCCTTCATCTCGGGGTCGGTACTGTCCTTGTTCAGCATGTAGGGAGTCATCATCCCCACGATGTCGTAGATCTGGAACGGGCCCATCGGTGCGCCGGTGGAGATGCGCCAGGTCTTGTCGACGTCCTCGATGCTCGCGATCTCACGCATGTAGAGCTTGGCCGCGGCCTCCAGGAACGGCACCAGGAGCGAGTTGAGTACGTACCCCGGCTGTTCCTTGTGGATTCGAATTGGAACCATGCCGATCTGCTCGGCGAACTCGGCCGCGGACTCGAACACCGCGGGGTCGGTGCCGGCGTGTCCCATGACTTCGCAGGTGTTGAAGAGCCAGACCTGGTTGGCGAAGTGCATCGCCAGGAACTTGTCCGGTCGGTCGGTGAACGGGGCGATCTGGCTGGGGAGCAGCGTGGAGGAGTTGGTGGCGAAGACGGTCTTCGGGGGTGCGACCGCGCTGACCTTCTTCCAGGTGTCCTGCTTGATGTCCAGCCGTTCGGGGACGGCCTCAATCACCAGATCGGCGTCCTTCACGGCATCGGCGAGGTCTGAGCTCGCGCGGATGCGGGACACAGCGGCGTCGAGCTTCTCCGGGGTCGCGTCCTTCAGATCGTGCAGGTAGGAGGGCTTCAGCTGCTCCCAGCGCTCCGGGAGCTTGGCCAGGATGTCGTCGTTGATGTCGTACGCCACGACGTTCTTGCCGGAATAGGCGGCCTGGAAGATGATCTGCGAACCGAGGACTCCGGTTCCCAGCACGGTGAGGTTCTCCATGGAATTGCTCCGTTCTCCCCATTCGACGGAGGCGCGTGCTGACCGACATCAGTGCAGCCTGGTGGGTCGAGTGGGATGCAGATGGCTCGGAAATGAGGGATGTTGCTGATGATACCATCAGTTCGTTGACCGCAACGGGGATTCTGCCAGAAGTCCCAGCTCAAGGTCCACTTTCGGGCCGTTGTCAGTCAGGGTGGATCAGCCCACGAGCCCATGTGTAAAGAGCATGTGGCCCCGGTTGCCCACAGCGGCGCGGACATCCTCGATGTCCCGCGCGGGGCCCACTCGGCTCAGGAGGCGGTGTCGGCGCGGGTGATGTCGATCGGCCAGGCCAGCGTGAGTACCGAGTCCGGGGCGGGGGAGTCGGCGGCGAGGCTGAGTTCCAGGCACACGGTGACGGGCGCGCCGGGGGTTGTCCGCGTGGCTGCGGGCAGTGTCACTGGTGTTTCTGCGGTGGCCGCGTCGACGGGCACGGGGGCGGTCGGGTCGCCTGCCAGGACGCCGGCGATGACGCCCAGGGCTCCGGGTGTGAAGGTGGGTGCCGCGCAGGCTCCGCTGCTGGAGGAGACGGCGCGGATGCGGACGTCAGCAGCGGTCGCAGGGTTGCCTTCCACGAGCACGCCGTTGCCGATGTTCACCAGCGCGTCGGCTTGGGAGTCGGCGGTGGTGCGCAGGGTGAGGGGTTGGTAGGCGGAGCGGTTGCGGAGGGCTGCGGTGTCTACGCGGACGGGGAAGTGGCCGCCGGTGGAGGAGATGGGTGCGGTCCAGGTGGTGCCGAAGTCGGTGGAGGCTTGGACGGACCAGGCGGAGGCGCGGAGTTCGGATTCGCGGAGGTCGGCTTCGTGGTCGTGGACGATGAGTGAGGCGGCGAGTGCGCATGCGGAGGTGGCGCCGAGGGCGACCAGTGCGCTGGCCGCGTGCCGGATCCGCATGGTGCCTCCGAAGCATGCTGTGGTGCGTCGTGCTGGTGGGCGCCGGTCAGGGAGGGGTCCTGGCTGCGGTGCGGTACCGCGTGGGCGTCCTGTTCATCAACAGTATTGCCGGTCGTGCCCGGATTGTTACACGCGGCCCCCGCGAGTGGGTGGTCTCACTCGCGGGGGCCGCCTGGCTGGGTGTGCTGGTCAGCGGATGTAGACGATTGTCCCAGTCGTCTGGTTGATGGCGGCCCAGCGCCAGCCGTCCTCGTCGGGGTCCTCGGAGGCGAAGGCCTCCCACGCTGTTCCGGCATTGCCGCCGCGGAGCCAGGTCTCGAGGGCTCGTGCGCCCCGCTTGGCGTCGGAGGGGAGTTTGTCGCCCTTCACGACGACGACGTCGAGTCCTTCTCACCCACCGTGATCGTCTCCACCTCTTCGACTCGCGCGTTCGATGCGAGGTTCCCGGGCTCGTCGGGGATGACGATCGCAGGCGTCGCCGAGGTCGAGGTTGCCGGCTGCGAGGTGGGCGGGGTGCTGGGCGGTGTGGCACTCGCTGAGGTGTTGCGCGTCGCACTCACCGACGGGCGCGATGTGGTGGCGCTGGACTTCGGGGAATGGACAGGTGCAGAAGGCGCGTTCGTGGCGGTCGAACTTGAATATGCAGTGTCATTGGGGTTCGGGGGCGCCGACGTGGTGGTGTCCGAGGCTACTGTGTGCTCGGGCGGAGAAATACTGGTCTTAGTTGAAGGCGGCTCGCCATCAAGTGCCTCCGCGGCAGCAGAGCTGCGGCCGAGCTGAACCCCAAGAGTCGTGCTTTGCGGCTTCGCTCCGCCCCAGTAGTCGGGTTCGTACGTGCCGTCACCGAACGCATCTAGTCCGTTGCCACCCGGCATCCCGTCAGTGGGGAAGACTGATGCTTGCATGGGCAAATGCTCGTCGCCGATGCGCCTAACCCGGGTGATTCACGGGGATCTGAGGATCGCTGGGCGAAAATAGACCGAAGTGCTTCCTGAACAGGGGAAACTGGTTCTTGTCTAAGGATCCGTGTTCTCCAGCAGAAAGCACTCGGTAGGTGAAGCGTACTTCGTGGTCGGCCGGTCTGTCCGTTACTGCTGATGGTGTCGGGGTGATCTCCCACGCCGGAGCCATCGCACCGCGCCTTCTGGCTGATCGAGTGGGGTTGACTGCCGAGCTGTCGGGGGCCATGGCCCGTCGCCGGTTCATCCCGATCCATGACCGCGGCCGGGTGCTGATCGACGTCGCGGTGATGCTCGCCGATGGTGGCGAGTCCATCTCCGACATCGGCGCCCTGCGCCACCAATCTGACGCTCTCGGCCCGGTGGCGTCGGCGCCAACGGTGTGGCGGGCTCTGGACGAGGTCACCGCGGGTAGACGCAAGAAGGTCCAGGTGGCGCGTGCCCGCACCCGCCGTCACGTGTGGTCCCACCTGCCCGGCGGGGTGCCCGCATCCAAGTGTGCGGGCCGGAACCTCGGGTCGACGATCGTTCTCGATGTGGATGCCACCATCGTGGCCACCCACAGCGAGAAAGAGAACGCCGCGCCGACGTACAAGCGCACCTTCGGCTACCACCCGATCGGCG
>CAYFRF010000054.1:0-6041 GCA_964345415.1 uncultured Microbacter sp.
GTGATCGGCGAGACCGACCTGTGGGTGCACGTGGTGCTCGGCGGGCCGCGCGAGGAGATGGTCGAGCTGCTCGCCCAGACCGAGGACCGCGTCCTCTCCGTCCTGCGAGGGGAGAAGTCATGAGCCCGTTGCTCACCGTTCTACTCGGGTTGGCCACGGCGATAGTCGCGGCGAGCATGCTGGTCGCGGCGTTCCGTGCGATGCGCGGGCCGGGCGATGCCACCCGCGCCGTGATGGCCGACCTCACCTACTTCTGCGCTGTCGCGCTGTTCGTGATGTTCGTGATCCGTACCGGCTCGGCCGTCGCACTGGACGTGGTGATGCTCGGCTCGCTCCTCGGCGTGCTGTCCACGGTCGCGCTGGCGCGGCTGCTGTCGAGAGGACGGAGGTGAACACCATGGGTGATTCGGTGGCGACCGACCTGCTGATCGGCGTACCCGCGCTGATGGGTTCGCTGTGTTTCCTGGTCGCGGCCGTCGCGATGGCCCGGGCTCGAGACGCGCTGACCCGGATCAATATGCTGTCCGTGGCCACCGGGCTGGGCATGATGCTGTTCATCGTGGCGGCCTACGTCAACGATCTCACCGGCGGATTCCGCTGGATGGGGCTCGTCATGGCGGTGGTCGCGTTGGGCGCGACCGTCGTGGTGACGACCGTCGCCTCCATCACGCTCGCCCGCGCCGCCTACCGCGCCGACGCGCAGCTCGACCCGCGAACCGCCTACGACGACCTGGCACAGGAGGACTAGATGACCGGCCCCCTCGAGTCGGAGCTCCGCACCCCGGACCCCACTGCCGCCCGGTCCGTGGACGACCCGTCCGTGGCCGCCCGCAAGGTCGACGCCCTGCTCGGTGCCGGTGACCTGCGACCCGTCGCCGAACTCGTGGCCGGGATGCCCACCGGGCTGGTGGTGGAGGTCGTCGAACGCAGCGCCGCCAAGGACCGGGCCGTGTTGTTCCGCCTCCTGCCCAAGGACACGGCCAACGCCGTGTTCGAGGTCCTCGACCCGCCACTGCAGTCCGAGCTGATCAGGGACCTGCACGACGACCGGGTCCGCGAGATCTTCGCCGATCTCGACCCGGACGACCGCGCCGGGCTCATCGAGGAACTCCCGGCCCGCGTCGCCACCCGCCTCCTGCGGGACCTGTCCCAAGACGAGCAGGAACTCACCGCCGCGGTACTGGACTACCCCGTCGGCTCGGTGGGACGCCGCATGTCGCCGGAGTTCGTCTCCACCCACCCCGACACCACCGCCGGGCAGACGCTGGAGCGGGTGCAGCAGCGGATCGACGAGGTCGAGACCATCTACACGCTGCCGGTGACCGATGCCGAGCGGCGCCTCGTCGGGGTCGTCGGCTTGCGCGCGGTGATGAAGGCCGACCCGGACACCCCGATCCGCGAGCTGATGAACGACGCATTGTCGGCCCGCGCGCGGGAATCGGAGGAGCGTGCCGCCCGGCGCAGCGCCGAGGGCCGGCTGATCGTGATGCCGGTCGTCGACGACGAGAACCGCCTGGTCGGGATCCTCACCTTCGACGATGCGCTGCGCATCATCGAGGACGCCGAATCCGAGGACGCCGCCCGCCAGGGTGGTGTGGAGCCGCTGCGTCGGCCGTACCTGTCGACCCCGCTGCGGTCCCTCGTCCGCTCCCGCGTGGTGTGGCTGCTCGTGCTGGCAGTGGGCGCCACGCTCACCGTGCAGGTGCTCGAGGTGTTCGAGTCGACCCTCGAGCAGGTGGTGGCCCTGTCCCTGTTCGTGCCGCTCATCATCGGTACCGGCGGCAACACCGGAAACCAGGCGGCCACCACCGTGACCCGTGCCATCGCGCTGGGCGACGTGCGGCCACGAGACGTGTTCCGCGTCCTCTTCCAGGAGGCCCGCACCGGCCTCACCCTGGGACTGATCCTCGGGCTCACCGCGTTCGCGGTGGCGGGCCTGGTCTACGGGATGGACTTCGGGCTGGTCATCGGCCTCACGCTGCTGACGCTGTGCACGATCGCCGCGTCGGTGGGCGGGATCATGCCCCTGCTCGCCAAGACACTCCGGGCGGATCCGGCCGTGTTCTCCAACCCGTTCATCTCGACGTTCGTCGACGCCACCGGCCTGGTCGTGTACTTCCTCATCGCCCGCGCCGTCCTCGGCCTCTGACAGCAGTCCGCTCCGCCCGCCCCGAAATCGCGGAATCCGCTACCCTCCCTCCGGATCCGCTACCCCTGTGTGGGTAGCGGTTCTGAAGCGGGAGTAGCGGATTCCTGGGGGCGCGGGGGCGCGGCGTGGGCTTGGCGCTGGGCGCTGGACGCAGGGCCCCGAGTCGGTCAGACCGACTTGGCCTCCCACATCCAGTGCAGCTGCTCGAGGCGGGCACTGATGCCGATGAGCAGGTCCTCGGTCACCGGGTCGCCGCCGGTCTTGGCGATGTTCGAGCGCAGCCGCACGATGGCCGCGCCCAGGGCCTCGGTGATCACGCGGATGACCTTGTCGTCGGAGGCGAACTCCGCGGACACCTCATCCAGCGCGGTATCAGCAGCGACGGTCTTGGCGCGACCGTCGGGGCTCACACCCACGGCGGTGGAGCGCTCGGCCACCTCATCGGCGAAGGCGCGGGTGGTGGAGACGATCTCGTCGAGCGCGGTGTGCACGCTCTGGAAGCGGGGGCCGACCACGGACCAGTGCACCTGCTTGGCGACCAGACCGAGGTCGATGAGGTCGACGAGCGACTCCTGGAGGGCAGCCGCGACGGCTTCCTGGTGCTCTGCGGGGACGAACGAGGAGATCGGACCGTTCTTCGATGCAGTCATGATGGCTCCTAACTGACCCGGCCGTCCGGGTCGTCGCAGTTCTCTTTATGTCTACCAACGAGTGACGGGAGGGGCCGCCACTTTCTCGGCCCCTCCCGTCAGTGCGGAATGATCAGTTCCTGATGATCAGTCCTGCAGCTTGTGGTTGCCGCGGGGGCCGGCCTCGACCTTGGACTTGACCGCTGCGCCGAGGTCGGCGTCGACGGCAGCCCAGTAGGCGTAGACGCGGTCGAGCAGTTCGGTCTCGGACGGGTCGATGGCGCTGACGTGGCCGGCGATGTTGTTGGCCAGCCGCTCGCGGGCCGCGTCGTCGAGGACCTCCCGGTACAGGATGGTGGCCTGGACCTGGTCGGTGTCGGCGGAGTGCGGGGTCAGGTCGCCACGGTAGGTGTGGGTGCCCTTGGTGTCCCACTCGCCGAAGTCGTAGGCCTTGGCCGGGTCCGCCGACGGGCCGCCGAGCGAGTTCGGGTGGTACTCGGCCTGGGCCGGGTGCGGGAACTCGAACTGCATGGCGCCCTCCTTGGAGTAGGAGTTCACCTCCGACAGCGGCCGGTTGACCGGCACCTGCTGGTAGTTGGCACCGATGCGGTAACGCTGGATGTCCGGGTAGGCGAAGACGCGGCCGAGCAGCATCTTGTCGGGCGAGAATCCGATGCCCTTGACGATGTTGGTGGGCGCGAACGCGGCCTGCTCGATCTGCGCGTGGTGGTTCTGCGGGTTCCGGTTCAGGGTCATGGTGCCGACCTTGCGCAGCGGGTAGTCCTTCTGCGACCAGGTCTTGGTGAGGTCGAACGGGTTGTACTTGTAGTTGTCCGCCTCGTCGACCGGCATGACCTGGACGTGCAGGTCCCAGGACGGGTAGTCACCGTTCTTGATGGACTCGAACAGGTCCTGACGGTGGTAGTCGGCGTTCTCGCCGGCCAGCTTGTCGGCCTCGGCCTGGGTGAGGAACTCGATGCCCTGGTTGGTCTTGAAGTGGAACTTGACCCAGTGGCGCACGCCCTCGGCGTTGATGAACTGGTAGGTGTGCGACCCGAACCCGTCCATGTGGCGCCAGGTCTTGGGGATGCCACGGTCGCCCATCAGCCAGGTGACCTGGTGGGTGGACTCGGGGCTGAGGGTCCAGAAGTCCCACTGCATGGCGTGGTTGCGCAGGCCGGAGGCGTTCTTGCGACGCTGCGAGTGGATGAAGTCCGGGAACTTGATCGCGTCGCGGATGAAGAAGATCGGCGTGTTGTTGCCGACCATGTCGTAGTTGCCCTCTTCGGTGTAGAACTTCAGGGCGAAGCCACGCGGGTCGCGCCAGGTGTCCGGGCTGCCCTTCTCACCGGCGACGGTGGAGAAGCGGGCCAGCATCGGGGTCTTGACACCCTTCTGGAAGAGCTGGGCGCAGGTGATGTCCGAGATGTCCTCGGTGGTCTCGAAGACGCCGAAGGCGCCGGAGCCCTTGGCGTGGGGCAGACGCTCCGGGACGTTCTCCCGGTTGAAGTGCGCGAGCTTCTCGATCAGGTAGAAGTCGTGCAGCGGCTGGGGGCCGCTGGGGCCGACCTGGGCGCTGAACTCGTCGCTGGGGACGGGCTGGCCGCTGTCGGTGGTGGTGGCGAGTCCGGGCTTGAAGTCGCGGACTCCGCGGTCGGCGGGGTGCGTGGTCACGTCTGCTGCTCCTCGTGGGTGGTCGAGATGTGGTCTGTGTCTCAGTCTTAGACGAGAGCGGCCTGCTTCGCCTGACAATCGGGACATGTGCCCCAGTAGTTGACCTCTGCTTCATCTATCCGGAAGCCGTGGTCTCGGTCAGCGGTGAGACACGGGGCGTGCCCCACAGCGCATTCGACGTCCTCGATGTGCCCGCAGTGCCGGCACACGAGGTGATGGTGGTTGTCCCCCGTGCGCCTCTCGTACCGCGCCGGCGAGCCGGCGGGTTCGATCTTGCGCATGAGGCCGACTTCGGTGCACACCCGCAGCGCGTCGTAGACGGTCTGGGTGGATACCGCTCCCAGCCGCTCCCGCACCGTGGAGGCAACGTCCTCCGCCGCGATGTGGGGTCGACTGTCGACGACGGCGAGGACGGCCAGCCGCGGAGAGGTGACCCTCAGTCCGGCCGACCGGAGCAACGCTCCCGGGTCCTGTTCGCTCGTCATCATGTGGAAGACCATAGCACCTTTTCTGGAACTAGTCCAAGAAACGAGGACATCTGTTTTTGTCAGTCCGGCAAACAATTGGTGAACGATCTGCATCACCGGAAGGCGCATGCGCAGGCAGCCCATCCCCGGGCGGGGGCCGACTAGGCTTGCTGCGAGGAGCCAGTTCCGCTTCCCACCCCAACCCGAGACCCCGCTCGACCCCGCCCCCAGGAGGACGCCGTGACCCCAGCCCCCACCGGACCGGTTGTATGCGGGTACGACGGCTCGCGGGACGCCCGCCGCGCCGTGGGTTGGGCCGCCTCCTGGGCTCGCGACCACGGCGCGACCCTGCAGATCATCTCGGCGGATCGCGCGGTGGGTCGCGTGGTGGCCTTCGACGAGACGGCCCGCGCCAACGTCGAGGGGGCGATGCGCAACCAGCTCGCCGAGTACACCCACGGCGTGGACACGACGTACCGCGTGATCGCCGACAGCCCGGTGGGCGCGCTGATCGAGGCGGGACGCGGCGCCTCCGCGATCGTCGTGGGCAGCCGCGGCCTGACCGCCCGCGAGGATTTCGCGATGGGCTCGACCTCGGCCGGCGTCGTGGAGCACGCGACCTGCCCGGTCATCGTCATCACCCCGCGCACGCCCGAGACCCCGGCCGCCGGCCCGGTCGTCCTCGCCGCCGATGGTTCAGCGGCCAACGATCCGGCAGCCGCGTTCGCGTTCGCCGAGGCCGAGCGCCGGGGCGTGGGCGTGCGGGCCGTGCACACGGTCGAGGTTCCCAAGCTCCCCGGCGCGTCCCTGTTCGACCTGGACACGCTGGCCGAGAACGTGCTCGCCGAGGACGAGAAGCAGGTCCTCGAGGCACTCGCCCCGCACGATGCCCGCCACCCGGGCGTCGAGCTCGAGCTGATCCTGGTGGTGGGCGAGCCCGCCGTCACGATCGCCGAGGAGTCCACCGACGCCGCACTGCTGGTCACCGGCTCGCGCGGCCACGGCGGCTTCGCCGGCATGCTGCTCGGCTCGGTCAGCCGGAGGCTCCTGCAGACCGCGCCCTGCGCCGTCGCGGTGGTCCGCCCCACCGCCTGAGCGCCCGCCTGGCCGCCCTCGCTGCTC
>CAYFRF010000054.1:6141-8972 GCA_964345415.1 uncultured Microbacter sp.
GCTCGGCGCTCGGGGCCACCCACCACCGCAGTGCCGGACTTACGCGCCCACGGCGGTCCCGGATGGGCGCGCACTTCGACCGAATCCGACACGCCCGGCGCGTAAGTCCAGGCCAGAGCGCGCCGGTGCGAGCGGGCCGGCGCGAGTGAGCAGGATCGGACCCGGGAGCCGGCCGAGCCTGAGCCCCGAGCCGTCCGGCGGCCAGTCCTACTCGTAGACCCGGGCCAGCCCGACTTGTGCGCCCTCCGTGTACACACCCGCTCCGGGTGCGCGCCCAGTGTGGTCCCCAAAGGGCGCACAAGTCAGAAGGTCAGCCGGCAAGGCCCACTCAGAAGGCCGTGCGGGCCGGCGCGGGCGGGCAGGCGCGGGCGGGCAGGCGCGGGCGGGCAGGCCCGACCCCGGGAGCCGGCCGGGCCCCGGCTCCTGCCCCCGGCCCCGGGAGCCGGGCAACCAGCCAACTCAGGCCGGTCCGATCCGCAGCATGCGGGTCACGGTGGGCTGCCACAGCACCCCGGGCCCGTCGCCGCGGGAGGCCAGCGTCCCGGTGAGTTCCATCGGCTCGTCCAGCGGCGCGTGCCCCACGAAGGTCCGCGCCACCTCGGCGCCCGTCTCCACATCCGTCGAGGTGGCGAACACCGGGCCGAACTTCTGCGCCAACCCCAGATCGAGCAGCTCCTGACCGGGCAGCGGCCCCGGCAGGGAACCGAACGTCGCCTCCGCGGCGGCGGGACCGTAGGCCAGCGCGTGGATCTGCCCGTCCCCGGTGGTGAGCTTGGGCAGCGACGCGGTCCGCGCCAGTGAGGTCCAGGCGCGCGAGCAGCTGCCGCCTGCCCCGGCCCCAGCACCGGCCCCGGCACCGACACCGACACCGGGCGCGCCAGTGCCAGAGCTCGACCCCGCGCCACCCGCGCTCACGCCAGCCGCGCCGCCGACCGCGGTGTCCGCGCCGCCCGCGCCCGCCACGTCGATGCGGGTCATGCCGCCGGCGTACGGAGCGGACGGCGGCACCGCCGGCCCGTCCACCGCGAACGGCGGGTACTCGAACCCGTAGGTGTTGACCAACACCAACGCCTCCCCGAACGCGATGATCGAGTTCTCGGTCGCCGCGGGCCCGGGGATGAGGACCCCGTCCGCGGCAGCCGACTCGGGCCGCAGCGTGGTGGCGAACGCGGGCATCCGGCACACCTCGGAACCGTCGTGGCGCCGCAGCACGATCAGGTCGGGGTGTTCGGCGTCGTCGGTGATCGCGACCAGCGAGTCGCCGGGCCCGAAGTAGGTGGGCGTGGTGCCGGATCCGTGCGCGAGCAGGCCGGGTTTGCGCCCCGGCCCCACCTGGTAGCCGTGCCGCCAGCGCACCTCGGGCTGGCCGTCCACCACGTCGATCTCATAGAGCGCCCGGGTGGTGATGACCGACGCTCCGCCGGGCCGCACCGTGAGTCCGTTGGTGATCCGCTCACCGGCGGGGAGCGCCAGGAACCGGAGGCCGGGGTCGCCGTCGCCGGTGTCGCCGTTGCTGTCTCCGTTGTCGTCGTCGTTGTCGTGGGTTTCCGCGGGGCCGGAGGCACCGCCACCACCGCCGGGCCGCACGGTCCCCACCACGCCGCCGGAGGTCGCGAACCACACGCGCCCGTCGAACGCGGGCATGAGGCCGGTGATCGCGTCCCCCTCGGGCACGGCCGGCGACAGGTCGGCGAGCACGTCGACGGTCATACGCCAGGTGCCGTCGGGGGCGCGCTCGTGGCCCACGGCGAGCAGACGCCGGTCGCCGTCGGCCACCACCACCCGGTCGTGGTTGTCGAGGTAGCCGTACACGCCGCCGAGCAGCGCGCCCTTGGTGAGCTGCACCTCGGCGAGCACGTCGGCGGTGTCGGGGTGGAAGAGCTTGACCGTCGGCGCGAGCGGCGTGGGCGGGTGCAGGCCCAGGTAGGCGGTGCACAGGGCGACGGGCATACCGTCGGCGCCGATGAAGACGGTGGAGCAGGTGGCGCCGGTGATCCCGGAGGTGACCGTCGGGTGGGCGCCGGGGCCGCGGCCGGGCATGGTGTCGGTGGAGGCGGCGTCGCCGTGGACGGTGGCCGTGCCGGCGGGGCCGAGTCCGGGCGGAGAAGCCGGGGCGGCGCCCGCCGAGGGAGAACCCCCGGGAGGCGACGCCACGGCCAGGAGCACCGCCGCCGCCATACCGACGGCGACCTGCGTCCCACGCTGCCCGGTCTGTGCTCTGCGAAACCTCATGCCGCCGATTCCACCACGTCCGGCCCGGCCGGGCGGGAGGCTCGCGAAACTGCACGACCCGGGTTTCCGGCGGCGATCGCCTCCGCTCCCCACCCCCGGATCTCTGTAGGCGGAACAGCTGATTCTGGTGTGGCTCGCGCGGAGCCCTGGCAGGTGGGGGCTGAACAGACGTGGGACCGCTCGCAACTGGTGCTCCTGCCCCGCTGAGACGGCCTGCGCTGGACCAACTCTCCGGCGACGAGAGCCTTGTGGTGGTGCACGCCCCGGTGTTCACGGAACCCGCCGACCTGTTGCGGACCTGGTCGGAGACCTGTGTACCGCCCGGCACCGTGGTCGGCCACATACTGGCCCCTCCCGCCACGATCACCGACGACGAGTACTGGGCGCTCCTCGCCGCGACGATGCCGCGCCGCGCCGCCGGACCCGGTGGATCGGGAGGAGAGATCGATGACGACGACAAGACCTCCTTCGGCACCGTCCTCACCCGGCTGAGTGCGTCGGACCGGCCTGTCGTGTTGCTCCTGGACAGCCTGCAGCTGCTCAGCGCCGCAGCGGACGACGTGGACGCCCTGCTCGATCACGCCCCGTCGGCCGGGCTG
>CAYFRF010000054.1:9072-18739 GCA_964345415.1 uncultured Microbacter sp.
CGCCGCAGCGGACGACGTGGACGCCCTGCTCGATCACGCCCCGTCGGCCGGGCTGATCGCGCACGCGGTACTCACCGAGACCACGTCCAAAGCCACCACCGAGACGCCCACCGCATTGAGGGGACGCTGATGTACGCCTACCTGTGGTCCCTGTTGCCGGGGCCGAAGCCGGTCAAGATCATCCTGGCGATCGTGGTGGTGCTCGCCGTGGTCCTGGTGCTCATGGAGGTGGTGTTCCCGTGGGTGTCGGCGCAGTTGCCGTACACCGACGTCACCGTGTGACCTGTGGGAACGAAAAACCCGAACAGAACGACGACGACGAGATCACCAGAGCCGCCGGCCCGGGGCATCCACCCGGTCCGGCGGCTCTCGCGTATCCGGGCTGGCCGGTCACCCGCCCGTCAGAGGTTGACGGTGATGTCCGCGCCCTCGCGCAACTGCTGGGACAGCCGCTCCATCGCGGTGGCCTGCTGCTCGGTCACCAACTGCTGCTCGACCTCGGCGCGGACCTGCTCCAGTGGCGGCAGCCCGGCCGCCCCGCCCTGACCGGCGGCGCCGCCCATGGCGGCCTGCTGCTGGGCGATCTGCTCGTAGGCGGCCTCGACCTCGGCGTCGGTCGGGGTGAACTCGCCGTACTCGTCCACGATGAGCTTCTCCACCCGCAGCTGCTTGGAGATCTGCTCCATCACGGCCTCGCGGTCCATGCCCTGCTGGCCCATGGCCTCGAGGAACTCGTCCTCGCTGACCATGTTGGTCTCCGCGTACCGGGCCAGCTGGGCGGCGATCTCCGCGTCCGAGACCTCGATCCCCCGCTTGTCGGCCTCCTGGTCCAGCAGCACCGTGCCCACCAGGCCGTCGACCGAGATCTGCTTGAGCTGGTCCTCGTCCACCGGCTGGCCGGTCATCTGCGACTGCGCGGACATCTGCTGGTACTGGCCCCGGAACACTGAGACGAACTCGTCGCGGGAGATCTCGTCGCCGTTGACCACGGCCACCGGGTCGGGGATGTCCGACAGGTCGGGGCCCTGGCTGCTGTCCCCGCTGTCCGCCCCCTGCCCGTCGCCGGTGTTCTCGGACTGCCCGTCGACCGCCGACGAGTCGGGAGACCGGGCGGCGGCGTTGTCGTCGTCGCCACTTCCTCCACACGCCGCGAGTAGCACCGCGGCTCCTACGGCGGCCACCGCGGCGCGCACCGCTCTGCCTCGCACAGTTCTGTTCAGCACTCGGGTCTCCTGACGTTGACGTGGTGCGTGAGGCCGCCGACGGTACACGCGTCACATAGGCATCCCCTGTGCGCGCACCCCGCCGCAGCCCCCACACCACGCCCCACGTCGCCGGCCACGGGACTCCGGCGCGACTCACCCGGCGCAGGTCAGAAGCGCGCGATGGCCCCCGCCGCGACGTCCTCGGGCAGCGTGTCCACCACCACGACCCGGCCGGAGGTGGCCAACACCTGCCCCACGGCCGAATCCAGGTCGTCGGGCCCGTGGTCGGCGGTGCAGCGGCGGCGGGTGAGCAGCAGCGTGTCGACCCGCCCGTCGCGGGCCGCGTGCAGGATGTCCGTGCCGCCGCCCGCGATCGCCCGGCCCGCACCGATCGCGTCGCCGAAGCGCTCCGCCTCGGCCTCCGCGCGCGCCCGCAACGCCGGGTGGACGATCGCCCACGCACGCTGGTGCAGCTCGTCCGGCCGCGTGGTGTCGGGGTTGCCGGCCACCACCTCGGGCAGCAGGTGCGGGTAGTCCAGGTGCGCGCGCAGCCCCGGAAGGTACTCGGCCACCGACGCCACCACCACCGGCCGGCGGTCGTTCGGCTCGAGCACCTCGGCCAGCCCCTGCGCGACCTGGCGGAGAAACTTCTGCACCTGCACGTCGCCCACCTCGGCGCCCGTGCCGTGACCGTGCATCATCCCCGCCCCGCCGGCGGCGAACTGCTGCTGCTGGTGCGGCGGCGGGGTGGTCTCGCCCTCCACGTCCTCCATCGACTCCGGGATCGCGCCGAGCCCGATCTCGCGCATCGTGGCGAATGTGCCCTCGTACAGGCGGACCTTGTTCTGGCTCAGTGCGAGCAGCAGGAAATCGTCCTGGTGCACCCCCGCCGAGACGACCGGCAGCACCGACAGCCGGTCGCTGACGTGCGTGATCTCCGGGAAGTCGATGGTGAGGCGGAACGCCCGCCAGAACCCCTTGGCGGCGTACATGGCCAGCCCGTCGGCGAGGAACTGCCAGTACTCGGTGTCCTCGAGCAGCGCCACGAGCGGCGCCACGATCTCGGTGGCCTCCTCGGCGGTGGCGCCGTTGGCCTTCAGTGCGGTCTCGGCGTCCTTGATCAGCGACTTCGCGCGGATCGGGTTCTCGCGGACCTCGGCGCCGGCGCGGGAGGTGGGCATGTAGATCGACACGGCCCGGCCGGTCACTGCGCCCAGCTCGGCGAGATCGGTCGTGGTGATCGAATCGGCTTCTGCGGTGCGGGTGATATCTGCCATGGCCCGACGCTACGGAAAACCGGCGGGCTCGGGTACCTGTCGGGAGGGTTCGTTGCGGGGCCGTGATCTGGCCTCGCCGCTCCCCGTCGGCCCGGTCGCGCTCCCCTCGGCCCGGGAGCCCTGTCGTGGTGCGCGGCTACGATCGCGCACGTGACCGTCTCCCCCACACCGCCCGTGAGCACCGCCCGCGTCCTCACCGCGCTCATGGTGCCGCTGTTCATGGCACTGGTCGCGATCTCGGTGATCAACGTGGCGCTGCCGGTGATCGGCGAGACGCTGCAGGCCGACTCGTCGGGTCTGCAGTGGGTGGTGTCCGGCTACGCGCTGGCGTTCGGGCTGCTGCTCGTGCCGTCGGGCCGGCTCGGCGACGCCACCGGCCGCAAGCGCCTGTTCCTGGGCGGGATCGCGGTGTTCGTGGTGGGCGGGCTGCTGGCGGGGTTCGCGCAGTCCATCGAGATGCTCAACGTCGCGCGCCTGGTGCAGGGCATCGGCTCGGGGATGCTCAACCCGCAGACGTTCGGGTTGATCCAGAAGTATTTCCGTGGCGAGGGGCGGGCGCGGGCGTTCGCGACCATGGCCACCACCGTGTCCGTGGCCACCGCGTCGGGCCCGCTCATCGGTGGCCTGCTCATCGAGGCGTTCGGCGACAATGTGGGCTGGCGCGCGATGTTCCTGGTCAACGTGCCGCTGGGCGTGCTCGCGCTGGTGCTGGGGCAGTTGTGGCTGCCGGATGACCGTCGCATCCCGGCCGCCGCGGGCGAAGGACCCGACGTGGGCGGGTCCAAGGCGCGCGCCGGGGAGCTGGCGCGCCGCGAGCGAGACCATGCCGACCACCACGACGACGACAACGCCCGCCCCACCGCTTCCGCGGCTGACGCCGCCGGGGCTCGTCGCGGGCTGCGCCGGCCCCGCCTCGACCTGGACCCGGTGGGCATCCTCATCCTGGGCCTGGCGGTGCTGTCCATCATGTTGCCGTTCCTCGGCCGCGACCTACCGCCCGCGATGTGGGCGCTCGTGCCGGCCGGGCTCGGGCTGCTGGGGCTGTTCGCGTGGTGGGAGCTGCGCTACCAGCGGATCGGGCGCCCGCCGCTGGTCAACCCGGACATCTTCCGCGACGCCGGCTTCCGCAACGGCATGATCATCGTGTCGGTGTACTTCATCGGCGGCACCAGCCTGTGGATCGTCATGCCGCTGTTCCTGCAGACGCACCTCGGTTTCGCACCCATCCACTCCGCCCTCATCAGCCTGCCGGCGTCCATCTGTGCGGCCGTGTCCGCGCAGGTGGCGGGCCGGTTCGTGCTGCGGCTCGGGCGCCGCATGGTGATCGCCGGCTTCTGCGGGACCATCTCCGGGCTGGTGCTGTTCATCGTGCTGGCCGGGTTCGTCGAGTCCGGCGCCGTGTCGTATCTGGTGTTCATGATCCCCGCCACCGTCATGGGCCTGTCCCAGGGTATGACCATCTCCCCCAACCAGACCCTCACCCTGCGGGCCGTGGACCCGGCGTACGGCGGCGTGGCGGGCAGCATCATCTCGCTGGGTCAGCGCATGGGCACCGCCGTGGGCACGGCGATCGTGCCGGGCGTGCTGTTCGGGATCGTGGCCGCGCGCGGGGACTGGCTGCTGGCGTTCCGCGCCGCGATCGGGCTCATCGCCCTGCTCGCGGCCGGCGCCCTCGTGGTGAGCGTCCTCGACCGCCGCCGCGAGGTCCGGGCGGGCGCCGCCGCCTGACCCCACCTGCCTCCGAGGCCCTGCCGCCAGATCCCACCTGCCGCCCGACTACAACCGGGCGGCGAGCTCGACGCCCTGGCGGATCGCCCGCTTCGCATCCAGTTCCGCGGCCAGCTCGGCCCCACCGATCACATGCACCTGCGGCCGCGATGCAGCCAGGCCACCCGGGCCGCCGGCCGCCTCGACCTGGTCCGCCAGATCCCGCACCGACTCCTGGCCCGCACACACCACGACCGAGTCGACGCGAACCAGCTGCGGCCTGCCTCCGGAGTCGAGGATGTGGAGCCCGTCGTCGTCGACCCTCACATACGTCACTCCGGTGTACGTCTGCACGCCGCCGGCGTCGAGTTCGGCGCGGTGCACCCAGCCGGTGGTCTTGCCCAGACCACGGCCGATCCGGCTGGTCTTGCGCTGGAGCAGATGCACCTCGTGGACGGGCTCGTCGACCACCGCGGTGCCCAGACCCGCGCGTTCGGTGGCGGGATCGGCCACGCCCCACCGACGCTTCCACGCCGCCACATCTGTTGAGTGTCCGTGGGGTCGCCGGCCGTCGATCGCGATGCCGGGGCCGCCCGCGAGCAGGAACTCGGACACGTCCACGCCGATCCCGCCGGCGCCGATCACCGCCACGCGGCGGCCCGGTCGGCGTTCACCGGTGAGCAGCTGCGGGTACGTCATGACCATCGGGTGATCGGCCCCCGGCAGGTCCAGCTCGCGGGGCCGGACGCCGGTGGCCACCACGACGTGCTGGAATCCGGCCAGGTCGGCGGGCTCGGCGCGGCGGCCCAGGTGAACGGGTACGCCCAGGACCTCGAGGCGGCGGCGGAAGTACTCGAGCGAGGCGGCGAACTCCTCCTTGCCGGGCACGCGCATGGCGTAGCGGAACTGGCCGCCGATCTCGTCTGCGGCCTCGAACACCTCCACTTCCAGCCCGCGGGAGGCAGCCGCCTCGGCGCAGGCCAGTCCCGCGGGCCCGGCGCCCACCACGGCCACGCGGCGGCTGGGTGTGGCGGGGGCCGAGCCCGTGGCGCGCACGGGCTCGGAGGAGCGCGCAGTGGCGGGCGCGGGGACGGGCAGCAGGACGAGCTCGGTCTCGCGCCCGGCGCGCGGGTTGACCAGGCACGAGGCCCGCTTGTTCGCGAAGGTGTGGTCGAGGCAGGCCTGGTTGCAGGCGATGCAGATGTTGATCTCGTCGGCCCGCCCTCCGGCGACCTTCGCGGCGAAGTCGGGGTCGGCGAGCAGCGGCCGCGCCATGGAGATGAGGTCGGCCTGCCCGTCGGCGAGGATCTGCTCCGCCACGTCGGGGGTGTTGATGCGGTTGGAGGCGATCACCGGCACACCCACGGCGCGCCGGAGCCGGCCGGTGAGCTCGACGAACGCGGCGCGCGGCACAGACGTGACGATGGTGGGGATGCGCGATTCGTGCCAGCCGATGCCGGTGTTGAACACGTCCACGCCCGCCGCCTCGAGCCGCAGCGCCAGTTCGACGGTCTCCTCCCAGGTCTGGCCGCCGTCGACCAGGTCGAGCAGGCTGATCCGGTACTGCAACAGGAAGTCGGGGCCGACCTCGGCGCGCACCCGGCGGACGATCTCCTCGGGGAACCGCATCCGCGCGGAGGCGCTGCCTCCCCAGGCGTCGGTGCGGTGGTTGGTGCGGGCGGCGAGGAACTGGTTGATGAGGTAGCCCTCGGAGCCCATGATCTCGATGCCGTCGTAGCCCGCGCGCTGCGCCAGCCCGGCGGCGCGGACCCAGTGACCGATGGTCCGGTCGACGCCGCGGGAACTGAGACCGCGGGCGCGGAACAGGCTGATGGGTGACCTGGTGGGCGAGGCGGACCGGACGAGCGGCTGGTACCCGTAGCGGCCCGCGTGCAGGACCTGCAGCAGGATGCGCGCGCCCTCGGCGTGGACGGCGTCGGTGAGCGGGCGGTGCTTGTCGGCCATGCGCCGCGAGGCCATCATCGAGCCGGCCGGCAGCAGCTGGCCTTCGACATTCGGGGCGTATCCGCCGGTCACGAGCATCGCGGCGCCGCCGCGGGCGCGTTCGACGAAGTAGGCGGTGAGCTCGGGAAGGTGGCGGCTGCGGTCCTCGAGCCCGGTGTGCATCGAGCCCATGACCAGGCGGTTGCGCAGCGTGAACGGCCCCACATCGAGGGGACTCAGCAGGTACGGATGGCTCGTGCGGGACTGGCTCATGGCCCCAGTGTGCCCCGAGGAAGCCCGGAACTTACCCAGAAGTAAGAAATGCGGCGAAACCCGGCGACCGCTCACTGCCGGCGAGCAACTGGACCACACAGCCCGCCGCGGCCCACAAGCGTGAATCCCACCGGCCGCCACACCCGGCCACCGCCCCTCCCCTCGGGGCACCCGCCACCGCGCGGACGGCATCAGCAGCCCGCGCCGGACACCCACCGGAGCGCCCAGTGACCCCTCGCCCGAGCCGACACATCCCCGCAGGACGCCGGAACAGTCCACCCCGGCAACCCCGACGTTCCGCACGGGCGGGGCGCGGGCTCGTCGTCGTCGTCACTTCTCTTTCCCTCGTCGCCACCTCCCTCCTCGGCGCGCCCGCCGCGTCGGCGCAGTTCACCCAGTTCCTCGTCCCCGGCTCCTCCTTCGGATTCACCTCCTCGGCCCCCGGCGCGACACCCCTGATCGACCCGACCGGGGACGAGTACCGCCGACTCCTGGCAGAGGCGACCACCGCCGCACGCACCGGCGAGGTGGACCTGGCCTGGTTCCTGTACTTCCACCACATGTTCCAGGAGCTCGCCGTGGGCTTCGGCTTCCCCGGCATCCCCGACCTGTTCGACCACGCCGACGTGGTGGCCCAGTACGAGGAGCTCACCGGGACCACCGTGCGTGAACTGGACTTCTACTACGTGTACGCGGGCCTGCGCACGGCGATCATCCTCTCGCGCATCACCCGCCGTCGCGTGCACTTCGGCGAGGTCGAGGCCCCCGCCACGCCGAACGAGTACGTGCTGCACCACACGATGCTCGAGCGGCTCATCTCCGCCTGAGCGCCGGCGGACTCACCGGGGGGCGGGCAGGTCGGCCGGAGACGGGCCCGGGTCGCGTCGTTGCGGCCCGGGCCCGCTGGTCTGCGTACCCGTCCGGGCGCTGTCGGCCCGGAGCGCTGCCGGCCCGGCGCACGTACTGCCTGAATCGATCGCTTTTCTGCAGGCATCGGCCGAGTAGATCCCTGCAGGAATGCGATGGGATTTCACGAATTGCACGCCAATTCCACGAATCGCGACCGATCCGGCCGGGCCGCCGGGTGGGGCCCCCTCCGCCAGCCCTCCGGTGGCCCCGAGCGCCCGGAGCCCCTACCGTGGCGGCCGCGTCGTCGCCCGCTGGCGACGCGGGTTAGGAGTACCCGTATGCGCCGCACGACCCCTCGGACCCTCAAGACCTTCGCAGCGACCGCCGCTGCCGTCATGGCGCTCGGCGGACTGGGAGCACCCGCCGCATCGGCCCAGCAGATCCACCTGCCGGGCTCGTCCGGCGGGATCGTGATCGGTGCCGGCGACGCGGCGCCTGCACTGGACCCGGCGAGCGACGAGTACCGGCAGCAGCTGGTCGAGGCCACCAACGCCGCACGCACGGCCCACGGGGCGGCACCGCTGGAGGCGGATCCCGCGCTCAACCAGGTGGCCAGCGAGTGGAGTCGGACCCAGGCCGAGGTCGGCCGCATGTTCCACAATCCCGGCCTGAGCGGGCAGATCCCCGCCGGCGCCTCGCACTGGTCGGAGAACGTGCTGCAGAACTGGCGCTCAGCCAGCCCGCAGGAGCTGGTGGACCAGTGGATGGCCTCGCCCTCGCACCGGGTCAACCTGTTGCGCGCCGACCACACCACCATGGGAATGGGCGTGGCCGTGGCGGCGGACAACAAGCTCTACGCCACCCAGGTGTTCGCGCGGTACTGACCCCTCACCACGCCTACCCCGCGAGCAGCGCCTCGAGCCCTTCGTCGAAGCGGGCGTCGAACTGCGCCGGCGGGGTCGCGGGGTCGGCAACAGTGAGGTTGTGGTGCGTCTGCTGCTCCAGGCTCAGCCCCAGCACGTAGGCGGTGAGCACGGTGGTCAGCCCGGCCGCACGCCCGTCCAGTCCGTGGCGTTCGCAGGTCGAGGCCACGGCGGCCGCGACCGGGTTGTCCGCGCCCGCGGCCAGTCCCAGTGCCACGATCTCGGCGCCGTCCGGCACTCCCACCACGGCCGCGCGCAGTGCGTAGGCGATCGCCCGGAGCTCGTCTACCGCCGAGTCCTCGACACCGGACTGCGCCACGCCCGCGAGCACGCGCTCCGCCACCGCGGTGAGCAGTGCCTGCTTGGACGGGAAGTGCCAGTACAGAGCGCTGGGCTGCACGCCGAGCCGGGTCGCGAGCGTGCGCATCGACATGCCGGGCAGTCCCGCTTCGTGCAGGAGCCCGAGCGCCGTGTCGACCACCGTCGACTTGTTGAGAGCCACGACCAGTCACCCTAGCGCCCCCGCCGGGCCGCCCGACCCCGCCTCGCCCCGGGCGTCGCCCCTGCCCCGCCCTGGACGTCGGACAGCTGTGCCCTCCGAACTCCGGAGCCACCGTGCCCTGAACACTGTACAAGTCGCGGCTCGCCCGCTACCTTGAACACCGTTCAGTGAACGCCGTTCAGGAGGAAGCATGACCCCCACCCCGTGGCACGACCTCGCCGACCGCGCCCTCGCCGGCATCCCCGTCACGCCCGCCGAGGCCCTCGCCGTGCTCACCGCGCCCGATGCCGAACTCATGGAGGTGGTGGCCGCCGCCTCGCGCCTGCGCTTCCACCACTTCGGAAACAAGGTCAAGGTGAACTACCTGGTCAACCTCAAGTCCGGCCTGTGCCCGGAGGACTGCTTCTACTGCTCACAGCGCCTGAACTCCACGGCCGGCATCCTGCGCTACACGTGGCTGGACACCGAGGAGGCGCTGGCCGCCGCCAAGGCCGGGATAAACGCCGGCGCCTCGCGCGTGTGCCTGGTGGCCAGCGGCACCGGCCCCAGCAACCGCGAGGTGGGCAAGGTGCAGGACATCATCGAGGCCATCAAATCCGACACGCCGGGCGTCGAGGTCTGCGCGTGCCTGGGTGCACTGAAGGACGGCCAGGCCGCGAAGCTGTGCGCGAGCGGTGCGGACGCCTACAACCACAACCTCAACACGGCCGAGAGCCACTACGAGGAGATCTGCACGACGCACACCTACGCCGACAGGGAGCACACCGTCGACCAGGCCCAAGGCGCCGGCCTGTCCGCGTGCTCGGGCTTCATCGCCGGCATGGGCGAGACCCACGAGCAGCTGGTCGAGCTGGCCTTCGACCTGCGCGCCAAGGGCGTGGACTCGATCCCGGTCAACTTCCTGCTCCCGTTCGACGGCACCCCGCTCGAGGGCGTCGACACGCTCAACCCGCGCGACTGCCTGCGCATCCTCGCGATGGCGCGCTT
>CAYFRF010000055.1:0-12021 GCA_964345415.1 uncultured Microbacter sp.
GTGTGTCGCCGTGGGTGTGGGTGCTACGTGGTTGCCTGGGTCGACGACGACGACGACGACGACGACGGCTCCGGCTCGGCGGCGGACGTCTTCGCGGCGCCTTCTTCCTCAGGCTCCTTCTGCCACGGCCAGCGGCCGGAGATCTCCAGCTCGAGCGACCAGCTGAGGAAGGTCCTGATCGCGACGATCGCCGCGAGCACCGCGATGTCGTTGAGCGTCGGGGTGACCGCCACGGTCTTGATGATGTCGGCCGCCACCAGCAACTCCAGGCCGAGGAGGATGGACCGGCCGAGGAAGCGGCGGAACTGCCGGTAGACGCCGGGCTCGCGCCGCGACAGTCCTATCCCGGCCTGCACTGTGGCGGCCACGGTACCTATCACGATCGCCGCCACACCCACGGCGTCGATCACTTGCCCGACCATCTCCATCGATTCCTGGAAGCTCATTGCACTGGATTACCACGGGCCCGGGGCCACCGCGGTGGTTCGGGGCGCAGGGGGGCGGGCCTCAGGGGGTGCCGGACCGCGGGGTCAGGCCTCCATGCCCCGCCAGATCATGTCGATCGCGTTCCGGCAGCGCTGCTCGCTCTCCGGGGCGGCGAGGTCGGTTCCCCGCACCACGAGTTGGTAGTAGAGCACGCCGAGCAGGGCGTCCAGCGCGGCCTCGACGTCCAGGTCTGCCCGGAGTTCACCGCGGGCGATTCCGGCGTGGAGGGCCTCGATCAGGCCGTGGCGGCGGCGGGTGACGTGGGAGTCCCAGTAGGCCCGCTGCAGGTCCTGGTCGGCCATCACCAGTTCGAGTCGCTTGCGGAAGCGGCGCTGGGTGTAGGTCACCCCGCGCGTCTCGGCCCGGCGTTCGAAGACCATCTCCGGCAGGGTCTGGCGGAGATCGCTGGTGGTGTCCACCTCGGGGATCGTGCGGCCCTGGTTGAGGGCGTCGGAGGTGAGCTCCGTCAGCGACGACCAACGCCTGTAGAGGGCGGCGCGGGAGACCCCGCTGCCCGCCACCACCGCGTTGACGGTGACCGGCTTTCCCTGGTCGATCAGGCGCAGTGTGGCCTGCAGAATCTTCTCGTCGTGCCCCGGCTCCGGCGGCCGGCCGGGCCCGGGACGCCGCGTGGCGTGCCGGATCGCCGGCGCGGTCATGCCGACAGCGCGCGCCGACGCAGCGTCTCGACCAGGTCGGTGGTCAGGCCGGCGTCGTAGAGCGGCTGCAGCGGCCGGGCGTAGGTGGCGTGCAGGTGGTCCAGGAGGCCGAGCATGGGCGCGCGGGAGTACTCGGTCCGTACGGCGGCGCGGGCGGCGGCGTTGAGCTGCATCCCGAATCGCGCCATCATGGGTTCGATCACGGGTCGGACGCGGACCGCGACGGCGGCGATGTTCTCGCCGGTCCGGGCGTAGTCGTCGACGATGTCGCTGCTGCCCGCTCCGACCGCCAGGAGGAGCGAGGCGGCGAGCACTCCGGTGCGGTCCTGGCCGGCGGCGCAGTGGAAGACCGGCGTGCCGGGGGCGTGGGCGATCACGGCCATCGCGGTGACGATCTGAGGCGCGGCGTTCTCGAACATCGAGATGTACATGTCCGCGAAGCGGGACTGGTCCCACATGTCGGAGGGGTCGGTGTGCTCGACCGCGGCGTTGATCGAGGTCATGAACGGTACGTGGTGGTAGTTGACCGGGAGTGTCCCGAGCAGTCCGCGGCCGGTGATGTCGAGCTCCGCTGCCGAGCGCAGGTCGATCACGGTGCTCAGACCGTCGGCGACCAGGCGCTCGGCGGAGGCCTCGTCGATGGTGGACAGGTCGTCGGCGCGCCAGGCGAAGCCGGCGCGGGTGGTGCCGCCGGGGATGGTGATGCCGGCGAGGTCGCGCAGGTTGGCGGGCGGGGTCAGCGGCAGTGCGGCGGGCGCGGTGGCGGTGGCGGTGACGGGCGCGGCGCTCGCGGCGGTGGGGGCCGAGGTGGTGGGAACGGTGGCGGTCATTACTGGATCCTCTTCCGGATGATGGCGCTGGCCTGGTCGATCACGGTGACCAGCACGATGATGCAGATCACCATGGCGCTGAGGTGGCCGTACTCGTAGCGGTTCATGGCGGTGGTGAGTTCGAGTCCGATGCCGCCGGCGCCCACCAGTCCGAGGATGGTGGCGCCGCGGACGTTGCCCTCGAACATCAGCAGTGTGTAGCTGGTGAGCATCGGCATGGCCTGGGGGAGCACGGCGTACTGGATGATCTGCCGCTTGGAGGCGCCCACGGCTTCCATGGCGATGATGGGGCCGTGGTCGACGGACTCCATGGCTTCGGCGAAGATCTTGCCGATGGAGCCGAGGGATCCCAGGGTCATGGCGAGGATGCCGGCGAACGGGCCCAGGCCCACGGCGGAGACGAACATCAGCGCCAACACCAGGTCGGGGACGGAGCGGATGATGTTCATCATCCAGCGGCACGGGTAGTAGAGCCACTTGGGGGCGATGTTGCCGGCGGCGCCGAAGGCGATGAACAGGGAGAGGAAGGCGCCGAGCACGGTGCCGACGATCGCCATCTGCAGCGTCTCGACGAGCAGTTCCATGATGAGCGGGAACTGGGAGAAGTCGGGCGGGAACAGGCGGGCGAGGTAGTCGCCCATGTTGGCGGCGCCGTCGCCGAGCTCGAGGAAGTTGAACTGGGCGCCGTCGGCGGACCACAGGAAGATCGCGACGGCGACGACGACACCGGCCATGAACCGCCCCCGCGGGATGCGGAAGGCCTTGAGTTGGCGTTCGACCTCGGCGGCGTCCTTGGTGGTGCGGTTGACGCCGGGCTTGGCGGTCAACGTCTGGAGGCGGCTCATGCCCGGTCCTTCTCGTGGTGGGCCTCGTACACGGCGGACAGGGCGTTCGCGTCGAGGTCAGAGGTGTGGCCCTGGACGAGGATACGTCCCTGGCTCAGCCCCACGATCCGGTCGGAGTGCTGCAGTGCGAGTGGCAGGACGTGCAGGCTCACCAGGACGGGAATCTGCTCGTCGTGGGCGATGGACTGCAGGAGTTCCAGCACGGTGTGGCTGGTGCGCGGGTCGAGGGAGGCGACGGGCTCGTCGGCGAGGATGCAGCGGGGTTTCTGCATGAGGGCGCGCGCGATCGCCACGCGCTGCTGCTGCCCGCCGGACAGGCTGCGGGCCTGGGCGGTGGCCTTGTCGGCGATCCCGACCCGCTCGAGCAGTTCGTAGGCGCGGGCTCGGTCGGCGGCACGGAAGGTGCCGAGCCGGTTGAGCGGTCCGGCGTGGTGCAGGGAGCCCAGCAGCACGTTGGTCAGCACCGACAGTCGGCCGATGAGGTTGAACTGCTGGAACACCTGGCCGACCTGCGAGCGCAGGCGTCGGAGCTCGCCGGCGTTCAGGCTCGCCACGTCGGCGTCCTCGATCGTCACGGTGCCGGAGGTGATGGGTGCGAAGCCGGTGAGGGACTTCATCAGGGTGGACTTGCCGGAGCCGGATGAGCCGAGCAGGGCGACGGTCTCGCCGGGGTGCAGGGTCAGGTCCACGCCGTCCAGGACGAGCGGGGTGTCGGGGGAGTAGCGGACGGACAGGTCCTGCACGCGGACCCGGGGCGGGCCGAGGGGCGTGCGTGCGGGACGCGTGGTGGACGGCGCGGTCGGGGCGGCGGCGCTACCCGGGGCGGCGGCGCTGCCCGGGGCCGGCGCGACGGTGGGCCGGGGCAGGAGCGGGGTACTGGAGTTCATGGTGGCGTTTCCTGTCCCGGTCACTCGAGGTCCGAGATGTCCACGCCGGCCACGGCCGCGATGTCCACCAGGGTCTGGAAGTTCTCGGGGCCGGGCTCGATCATCGGCTCCACGCCGTCGGGGATGGCGTCGCCGTAGGTTCCGAGGCGGTCCTTGTTCTCGGCGGAGAACACCACCGGGAGCGCCTCGAGCAGTGCCGTCCGCTTCTCCTCGCTGAGGTGCTGGCCGCCGAGGACGGAAATGGAGATCGGCATGGACGGGCTCTCACCGATCACGCGGGTCTCGCCCTCCTCGAAGGGGAAGTAGGGGCTGCCCTGGCCGGCCATCTCGGTGAACATCGACGCGGTGCAGGTCACGTCGACCTGGCCGTTCTTGAGCGCGAGCTGGCTGCGGTCGTGGCCTCCGGAGAACAGGACCTCGTAGTCCTCGTCCTGGGTGAGGCCGGCCTGGTCGAGCATGTAGACGGGCATGAAGTAGCCGGAGCTGGAGGCGGGGTCGGCAAAGGCCACGGTGTGCTCGGGGGTGATGTCCTCGAGGCTCCGGATCGGCGAGTCGGCCAGCACCACGCAGCGGGCGACGGGGTCGTCGCCGTCGGGCCACGCGACGAGGGAGTCGACCTCACCGGTGTTGACGGCCATGGCGGTGGGGAAGGCGCTCATGATCCCGATGTCCTCGTGGCCGGCGCGGATGGCCTCGATCACGGCGGAGTAGTTGGGGACGTCGGTGACCTCCACCTCGTAGCCGGTCTCGGCGGAGAGCATCGCGGCGATCTCCTCGATCGGGGTCTCCGCGCCCGGGTCGTCGCTGAGCGGGAGGGTGGCGAAGCGGATGGTGCGGTCGTCCTGCGCCGCGTCGGCGGACGAGGAACAGCCGGTGAGGGCAAGGGCGCCGACGACGACGGCTCCGAGCGCCGGGAGCAGACGTGACTTCATGAGATGGCCTCTTCTTCTTGAGAGCAGTGGGCCGGCCGGCGGATGTGGTGCGCCGTGCCGGTGGCCCTGAACGGGAACGACAGCTATTGAAGGCGGCCCAGGTTGCCGGGTATTACGAGACCGGCGGTACGCAAACGGAAGCTTGCGTGAATAGAGGGTTACGGAACCTCAGGTCTCGAGAGTTCACGGTGATAGGCGGGGTCAACGAATCGCCCCCAAGGAACTGGAACGCGTTCTACGCTGCGGGCATGAGCTTTGAGGGGAAGTCTGTTCTGGTCACCGGTGGGGGAAGCGGAATCGGTGCGGGGGTCGCCGCCGACCTGGCCGGTCGAGGGGCGCGCGTGACGATCGTGGGCCGTGGCGCCGAGCGGCTGGCCGCGACAGCGAAGGGGATCGGGGAGGTCATCGGGCGGCCCGGTGCGGTGCTCGCGCATCCGGCCGATGTCACCGACGAGGACCTGGTCGCGGGTGCGGTGCAGGCGGCGGTCGGGCACGGGGGCGGGCTCGACGGGGTGGTGGCGTGCGCTGGTGGCAGCGAGACGATCGGCCCGCTCACCCAGATGGACACCGAGGCCTGGAAGCGGACGGTCGATCTCAACGTCAACGGCATGATGTTCACGCTCAAGCACTCGGCCCGGGCCCTGGTCGCGCGCGGCGGCGGCTCGTTCGTCGCGATCTCCTCGATCGCAGCGAGTAACACCCACCGCTGGTTCGGGGCCTACGGGGTCACCAAATCTGCCGTGGATCACCTGGTCACGCTGGCCGCGGATGAGCTCGGCGAGAGCCGGGTACGGGTCAACGGCATCCGTCCGGGTCTGATCGAGACCGAGCTGGTGGCACCGATCCTGTCCGATGCGGCGATCGCCGAGGACTACCGGGTCAACACCCCGATCCCGCGGGTGGGGCAGGTCGGCGACGTCGCCGAGCTCGCCGCGTTCCTGCTCGGCGATGCCTCGACCTGGATCACGGGGCAGGTCATCAACGTGGACGGAGGCCAGATGCTGCGTCGCGGCCCCGACTTCTCGCCGATGCTCGAGCCGCTGTTCGGCGCCGACGGCCTGCGCGGCGTGGTCGAGGACCAGGCCGGTGGGGCCGGCGGTGCCGACTCTGCGGGGGACGCGTAGCGAGATAGCGACGATGCATCCCTGTGAACCGGTCGATGCCGAGTTCATCGACTCCGCCCGTTTCCGCTTCTCCAACAGTGTCGATGTTCCGGCGAGCCCGGAGCAGCTGTTCGAGCTCTTCGAGGATGCGGACGCGTGGCCCCGGTGGGCGCGCGTGATCACGAAGGTGGTGTGGACGAGCCCGCCGCCGTACGGGGTCGGCACCACGCGCACGGTCCACATGCTGGGCGGGCTGGTGGGGGACGAGGTGTTCCTGGCCTGGGACCGGGGCCGTCACATGTCGTTCCGGTTCACACACTGTTCGACGCCGTGGGTGTCGGCGTTCGCCGAGGCCTACGACGTGGTGCCCACCGAGGGCGGATGTCGCCTGACCTGGACCCTGGCGTTGCGCGGACGCCCGGCCACCAACGTCTCACTCACTGCACTGGGCCCGGTGCTGAATCTGGGGTTCCGTCGGTTCCTGCGTGACCTGAGTGCACTGGCAGCGGCGAGGTACCCGGCATAGGTACGTTGAGGTCAGGCCCTTCCGCGACGGGCGCGGGAGGAGCTCTTCCGCACTGCTTCCGGAAAGGCCTCTCATGTCGAATCTCAAGGCAATCGCCGACCGCCACCTGGCCGCGGCCCGAACCGAGGAGCGCGGCCGCAGTGCCGAGCTGGTCGCCCACGACGGCCCGCTGCGGCAGACGGTCATAGCGTTGCGCGAGGGCACTCGGATGGCCGAGCACAATTCGCCGCCGGCGGCGAGCCTGCAGGTGCTCGCGGGCCGCGTCCGCGTCGAACTCGAGGACGAAATGCAGGGTGAGTTCGCAGAGGGCGAGCTGTGGATCCTCACCCACGAGCGGCACGCGGTCGTGGCACTCGAGGACAGTGTCTTCCTGCTCACCACCGTCACCAGCCAGCTGGGCCAGGACTCACGCTCCTGATTCCGACGCCGGCGGGAAAGCGGTCACGAGCTCGCAGCCTATTTCTCTGTGGGTGGATGCTCTGCAAGGTCGGAGAGTGCCGCAATATTTCGTGCGGTCGGCGGGTGCGCGGCATAACTCGAAATCCACACGGATGGGCTTGATTCGGGCCGGAAAGGTGAGATGCCGGGGACCTGTACGACTGTGAGATAGACGGAGTCGTGACGTGGCCGGGGGGAACCGATCCACCAGGGCACTGTGACCCGGGCGTCCCGCGGTGATCCCGGGTGCAGCTCGATCACGATTCTCGGGAATTGCCATGGCAGGCCGGCGACCGTGTGAGACCCGGCGATGCTCGACCAGGGAAGCTCGGCTCGAATTCCCCGTGCCCGGATACTCACACCGTGTTCGGTGAGATAGGTTCCGTCGTCAACAAGCCGTCCGGTGAGTGCGAACAGGGGGTAGGAGAGCAAGAACAGCGCTGGCAGGCCGAGGACGAGCATCTGCGGGGATGCGAAGGCCGGGGCATTCATGGAGAAGCACAGTAGGACGGCGGCAATAATCGCGTAGGCGGCCGCGCTTACGGGGATCGCTCGATGGTCGGCGGGAAACGCGACAGCAGGTGCCCCGTCTCGGACTACGATCCTGGGCCCCGCTATCGTAATCGCCCGGTTTCGTAGGTAGTACCCCCCGACCGGGATGAGAACCAACAGCGTAGCGAAGAGGAAGCACGCGGCGACCTCCCATATCTCGCGACCGTCGGCAGCAAGGGCGACTGTTGTCAGGAGAAATATCGTGCCGAAGAACTCCAGGAAGAGAGTCGAGAGAACGGTGCGTGTCGACCAGTAGCCTTGGCTGCTTTTCCGGCGCTTGCCGCTTCTACGTGGCACGCGGCTCCCCAGTCGTCATCGCGCAACAAACTCTCCCAGACGGTGACGCCGGTGGCGTTCCAGAGCTTTCAGATCGCCGCCGGGTCCCGCACGCTGGTCGACGTTGTGTCAGTCCGGGCAGACCGGTTCCAGCTTGCCGAAGTACGCGGCCGCGCCCTCGGCGAGGGCGCCGTCGGGGATCAGGTCGATCCACAGTTCGCGCTCGGGCTCGAGTCTGTTCATCACAGGTCGGCGACCTGCCAGAAAGAAGGTCCGACGACGACGGTCCGCTGAAGAGTTCGCGAACGGGTGCCGCTCGGGCTCGCCCCCCGTTCCGGTGAGCGTGCCGAATGCCAGGGGGCTATCCGAGTTTCTTGATCTTCTCGAAAGGGTAGCGGCCCACTATCGACACGATGAAGGTGTAGGCCGCCCAACCGGCCAGTACCGGGAGGGAGATCGGCCCACGGACTTCGCCGGAGAGCAGTACCGGCAGCAGTGCGAGAGCAGGAGCGACGCACAGAACCGCTCCGAGAAGGCACCAGTTCTTCACCAGTTTGTTCGCCTTGGCGCGCAGTTCAGGGTCAGTTCGGGCCCGCTCGGGAACCGAATAGCCGAGCCGCCTGTCTGTGACCTTCCCCTGCCACCCCGGTGAACGCCGCGGCACCGGATGCAACGGCAGCCACGACGAAGGTGATGAAGGCCAGGAGCTCTACCAGGTGTTCCTTGAATTGGTGTTCCCTGCGCTTCAGGCGAAACGCAGACTCTGCGAATGTAGCTGGGGGGTGGTCTGCTCGCCAGGCCGATTCTTCGGAGCGGCGCAGTCTGACCCGCTGCTGACGACACCGGACACGGCCTACCCTGAGGGGCATGAAGGTGGATCTGACAGTGCTGGCGATCCCCGGGTTCGTCGGGTCGATGGTTGCCGAGTACGCGTGGCAGAAGCGCAATCCCGCGGAGGGCGCGCGGGCCGGTGACTACGAACTCGCTGACACCCTGGCCAGCCTGTCGATGGGCATCGGGAGCCTGATCGCCCCGTATGTCACTGACACGCTCCTGGCTCCGCTCACCCCGCGGACCGGCCGATACGCCAAGGCCTTGATGGGTCTGACCGCTGCGGCCGCCGCGGCGACGAGTGTCGGAGATGCGATCCGCCGCAGCCGCGGGGCCGGGCTGCTGGAGGCGGGTACGGTGTCGTCGTCGTCGTCGGTTTCGGGCTCGGTACCGGGCGCGGCGCCGGAGTCCGTCGCGGCGCTCCCACCCGCACTACGCCGGATCACGGGCGCCTCGGCGGTGGCCGCGGTGGCCTCGACCGTCGTCACCGCCGCCACCCTGTGGAGCGCCGAAACCGCCGCCACCACGCTGTTCCGCCGAAGCCGCCTGGACCTGGGCTCCGGGCCGCTGGCGTACGCCGCCGCGATCCTCGGCTGGGACCTCATCTACTACTGCAACCACCGCCTCGCGCACGAGAGCCGCTGGCTGTGGGCCATGCACGTCGTCCACCACTCGAGCGAGCGCTACAACCTGTCCACCGCACTGCGCCAGCCCGTCGCCGAAGCCCTGACCGTGGCCGTGCCGTACGGACTGCTGTCGCTGCTCGGGGTACGGCCGACGATCGTGCAGGACGCCCGCGCAGTGAACCTGATCTACCAGTTCTGGATCCACACCGAGGCCGTGCAGTCGATCGGGGTGCTGGAGAAGGTGTTCAACTCGCCGTCGGCGCACCGCGTGCACCACGGCAGCAACCGCCGCTACCTGGACCGCAACCACGGCAGCATCCTCATCATCTGGGACCGCCTGTTCGGCACCTACGAGCCCGAGCGGGAGCGCGTCGTCTACGGGCTCACCACGAACATCGACACGTTCAACCCGCTGCGGATCGCCACGCACGAGTGGCTCGCGATCGCACGCGACGTGTTCCGCTCGAGCACCTGGCGGGACCGCGTGAGCTACCTCGTGCGCGGGCCCGGCTGGGCGGGCGCGGCGCGGGACTGAGCAACTGGGCTCGTCGCAGTTTGGTCGCCTCGCGCTTCCGCCCGGGCCTGAATCTCCTCGTGTCCTCGCGCGGAGTCGCTCCGTGCAGCGTTCTCCCAGGAGAGATTCGGGGATCGGCTGCCGGAGCGACTCATCAGGGGGTGCGCGCCGGGCCGGGTGGGCCGGGCGGGCCGGAGCGCTGGGACGGGCTACCGCCCGAAGAGTTTGGCGAAGAACCCGGCGCCCTCGCTCGGCTCCTTGGCGTGGCCCTGGCAGCGGTCCGCCTTGGGCACGCCGGCCATCACCTGGTCGACGTGCATGCCGCAGCCGGCCCACGTCGTCTTGCCGCACTTGCGGCACTTCACAGCTCTACACATGATGTTTCTCCTTGTTGTTGTTGACGTGCGTGGTAGCCGGGGCTGCGATCCGTTCGAGAAGCATCGCGTCCTCCTGTGGCACGGGGGTCGGGCTGTCCGTGCGGACGGTCCGGTGGGTGGAACACCTCCGACAATACATACCCCTGGGGGTATGCACAAGATGCGGCGAGGGGTATCCGCCCGGTGGGGGTCCCGACGGCGCTCAGATGGGTTCTCGGGGCGCGTTCGGTCGAGGTCCCTGGTGGCGTGCCGGGTAACGGGTGTCACTTGAGGAGTGTCGGGGGGAGCGGGGTCCGCTAGAGTTCTGGGGTTCCCACGCCGCCTCGGTGCGGGTGGGTCTTACACTTCTTCCCGCAGTTCGCATTTCTAAGGACGAACGTGACGTCTGACTCCTCCGCCGCCCCGCAGCCCGGAACCCACTCCGGGGCGCTGCCCGCGGGCACCGTCCGCCTGATCTCGCTGCTCGTCGCGGCCGCGTTCGTGGTGATCCTCAACGAGACGATCATGTCCGTGGCCCTGCCCGAGCTGATGGGGGAGTTCGGCGTCACCGCCGCGACCGCCCAGTGGCTCACCACGGCGTTCATGCTCACCATGGCCGTGGTGATCCCGTTCACCGGCTGGATGTTGGTGCGGATGCCGCTGCGGACGGTGTTCATCATCGCCATGGCCACGTTCACGATCGGCACCCTGATCGCCTCGTTCGCGCCGGTGTTCGTGGTGCTGGTCGCGGGCCGCGTGGTGCAGGCGATCGGCACGGCCATCATGATGCCGCTGCTCATGACCACCGTGCTCAACGTCGTGCCCGCCGACCGCCGCGGCCGCACCATGGGGGTCATCTCGATCGTCATCGCGGTGGCGCCGGCGATCGGCCCCACCGTGGGCGGCATCGTCCTGGACGTCCTGAGTTGGCGCTGGATGTTCTGGCTGGTCGTGCCCATCGCTCTTCTCGCGCTCATCGCGGGCGGTGCGCTGATCCGCAACGTCACCGAGCCCCGCGAGATCCCGCTCGACGTGTTCTCCGGCGTGCTCTCGGCCGTCGGCTTCGCCGGCCTGATCTACGGACTCAGCTCGATCGGTGAGGCCGCCACCGGCAACGCCCTGATCTCCCCGTGGATCCCGATCCTCATCGGTGTGGCGGCGCTGGCGGTGTTCGTGTGGCGCCAACTCGGGCTCAAGGACTACTCCCTGCTCGACGTGCGCGCCTTCGCGATCCCGGCGTTCACCGTGAGCCTCACGCTCATGCTCGTGTCCATGATGTCGCTGTTCGGCACCCTGATCCTGCTGCCGATGTACATGCAGCAGGTGCTCGGCGCCTCCACCCTCGAGTCCGGTCTGGCGCTACTTCCGGGAGGCCTGCTCATGGGTGTGCTCGGCTGGTTCGTGGGCCGGCTGTTCGACCGGGTCGGGCCGCGACCGCTCATCATCCCGGGTGCGACCCTCGCCGCCGCCGGGCTGTGGGGCATGTACCTGAGCTTCTCGGCCGAGAGTTCGCTCTACGTGGTGGTGGGCTGGCACATCGTCCTGAGCATCGGGTTGGCGTTCCTGTTCTCCCCGCTCATGACCTCCGCGCTCGGCTCGCTGCCGCCGCGCCTGTACTCGCACGGTTCCGCGCTGCTCAACACGCTGCAACAGGTCGCGGCCGCCGCCGGTACGGCCCTGTTCATCACCGTGATGACCCTCGGGATCGTCGCCGGCGCCGAGGCCGGCGAGGGCGAGGTGTCCGCGCAGATGGCCGGCATCCACAACGCGCTGCTCCTGGGCGCGATCGTCTCACTGCTCGCCCTGGCCGGCGTGTTCTTCGTCCGCAACACCGCGCAGACCGAGGCGCCCGTCGCGCAGGCGCTGGCCGACGAGGCCGAGCAGGCCGGCGGGATCGAGCAGGCTGGCGAGCAGGCCGCCGACTAACGCGAGCTCGGCCCTTCTGCGGAGGCGCCCCGGCGACCGGTGATCTGGCCGGGCGGCCGGGCGCCTCCGTTCTGCATGTCCCGGGCGGGGTCGCCTGCGCGGGCCGTTCGACCGGCCGTTCGGCGGCCCGTCTCGCCGTGCTACGCGCCGGGCTCTGCGTCGTGCCGAGCGCCGGGCTTCGCGCCGGGCCCTGCGCCGGGCGCATAGTCGGGCGCGGGGAAGGGGACCGGTGGC
>CAYFRF010000055.1:12121-13281 GCA_964345415.1 uncultured Microbacter sp.
CGCGCCGGGCCCTGCGCCGGGCGCATAGTCGGGCGCGGGGAAGGGGACCGGTGGCCGCCGGTCCGGGTCCGGCCACGTCGCCCGGAAGTCGACCCGATCGCACCACGTGGCCAGCGTGTAGCGGTTGATCCCGAAGCGCCGGCACACCTCCCGGGCGTGCACACCGCCCTGGTAGAGGTTCACGGTCTCGATCCAGCGGAGTTCCTCGTCATTCGGTGGCTGCATGTCCGCATGTGTATCCCGCACCTCCGACACCATCCGTGCAACCGCTCCCGCGGATGGCGCCTCGCTGGAGCGGATGCTCGTCACCGGCACTCCCGCCACTGGGCATGGCGTCTCGCGTGCGCATCGGTACACGCGAGACGCCATGCCGGGGAGCGAGGAGTAGGGACCGGCTAGTAGATGCCGAGGGCGGGGCCGGGGGCCGGGCCGGGGGCCAGGGAGCGGGGCGTGCGGGGCGGGTGTGGCGCGGTTTCCGGTGTGCGTAGGGCGGGTGTTGCGTTGTCGTCGTCGTCGTTTCTCTCTTTTCTTCCCCTCGCGGCGCGTGCAGGGTCTTGACGTCGCGGCCCCGCAGTGCCACTGTATTAAGTGCCTAATACAGCAACACGGACGGGAGGGGCGATGCACTTCGACAACTCGTCCCCGATCTGGATGCAGCTCGTCGAGGAGTTCTCGCGACGCATCGTGACGGGGGAATGGGCGGCGGGCGCCAAGATGCCCGGCGTCCGGGAGCTGGCCGCCGACCTCGGCGTCAACCCCAACACCGCCCAACGGGCACTCGCCGAACTGGAACGACTCGACCTGTGCCGCTCCGAACGCGCGACCGGGCGGTTCGTCACCCACGACGAGGCCCGCATCGACGAGGTCCGCGCCGACCTCGCCACCGACGCCGCGGACGAGTACATCCGCCGCGTCCGAGGGCTCCGCATGGCGCGCGAGCAGGCCCGCGCACTGCTCGACAACAGATGGGACAGCAATGAGCACCACACCACTGACGTACCGGACGGCGGAGGAGATCGACATGAGTGAGACCGCCGCCCACCCCGCCCCCGGCGACGCGCTCGTCGAGGCAACCGACCTGGCCATGAGCTACGGCCCCGTCCGCGCCCTCGACGGACTCGACATGACCCTGCAGCCCGGCCGGATCGTGGGCCTGCTCG
>CAYFRF010000055.1:13381-18702 GCA_964345415.1 uncultured Microbacter sp.
CCTGCTCGACGAGCCCATCTCGGGCGTCGACCCGGCCGCCCGCGACCTCATCGTGGACGGCATCGTGCGCAACCTGTCCGAGGACTCGCTGCTGCTCATCTCCACCCACCTCGTCCACGACCTCGAGCCCGTCCTCGACGCCGCGGTGATGATGCGCCACGGTCGCGTCCTCCTGCAGGGCGACGCGGACGACCTCCGGGGGCGCCACTCCGCCAGCCTCGACCAGATCTTCAAGGAGACGTACCGATGACCGGAACCCTGCTCAAGCACGAGTGGCTGCGCACGCGCGGGGCCCTCGGCGTGTACTTCGGCGCCGTACTGCTGGTCGGGGTGGCCGGCTCCCTGCTCGGCGCGACCGGCTGGGCGGTGCTGTCCGCGGTGGGGCTGGCCCTCGGCTTCCTCGCGGTGGCGGTGACCCTGCCCGGCGCGCAACTACTGCTCGCGGCGGACTACTGGCGCACCGGGTACGGACGCACCGGCTACTTCACCCACTCCATCCCCGTGCGCGGCTCGCGGATCTTCTGGGCGAAGCTGCTGTGGGCGGCGCTGGTGGCGGCGGTGGCGGTGGTGCTCACGGCCGTGCTCGCCTGGATCGCGTGGTGGTCGCTGTCGGTCACCTCCGACATCACCGCGCCCTCTCCCGCGCTGATCGGTGAGGCCCTGGGCTCGATCACCGACTACGCGCCCGCGTGGATGATCATCGTGGGGGCGGTGGTGCTGCTGGTCTCGATGGTCTCCACGACCATCTACTACTACTTCGCGATCTCCGTCGGCCACGAGAGTCGCCTGGCTTCCCTGGGTGCGGGCGGGCCGATCGTGGTGTTCGTGGGGCTCTACATCTGTACCCAGGTGCTGTCGCTGCTCGGCATGGTGTTGATCCCGATGGGCGTCGGTGTGGAGGCCGGCAGGCTGGTCCTGGTGTCCTTCAACGTGTTCGACGAGATGTCGGTGGGTGCGACCGGGGGCAGTGAGGCCATGCCGGTCGGGTTCCTGGTGGCGTTGCTGCTGTTCGTCGTGTTCTGCCTGTGGCGGACGGTGCGGTCCTGGGACCGTAGGGTCGCGCTGCGCTGAACCCGGATATGACGACGACGTCGCCACCAGGGGCATGGTGCTCCCCGGTGGCGACGTCGTGGGTGGTCGTACCGCGCGTGGTCCCGGCCGTGAGCATCTGCTCCGGGGCGGTCGCGGCGCGCGGCTGGCTACTCGGCTGGCCGGCGGGCTACTCGGCGCCGTCGGCCAACAGGCCGTACAGGCGCTTGCGCAGGGCGACCAGTTCGGTGGTGGCTGCCGTGGCCGCCGCCTCGTCGCCGGTCTGGACCACCGCGCGCACCGCCATCGCGGCGTCGCCGAAGGCCTTCCACAACTCGGCGTTTCCGCCCAGTCGCGACTCGGCCTCCTCCGCGGCGTCCTCCCACGGTGCGGGGCGCTCGGCCAACTGCTCGACCTCGGCTCGACCGGCGTCGGTGAGCTGGTAGTGCTTGGGGCCGGCGTCCTCGGCGGGGCCGATCAGGCCCTCGTCCTCCAGGAGTGCCAGCGCCGGGTAGACCGCGCCCGAGCTGGGTCGCCAGGTCCCGCCACTGCGCTCGGCGAGCTCGCGGATGATCCCGTAGCCGTTCATGGGATTCTCGGACAGGAGCAAGAGCGCGCCGTGGCGCACGTCCCCGCGGCGGCGCCGGCGGGACGGGCCGCGTCGGCCATCCCGGACCTCACCGAACCGGCCGGGGCCGCCGAAGGGGCTCTCGGGGCCGAACGGGCCTCCGGGGCCGAACGGTCCGCCGGGCCCGAAGAAGCTGCCCGGGCTGAAGGGTCCTTCCTGGCCACCTCGTCCGCCACGACCGTGGTGGCCGTCGTGCCCGCCCCGGCCGCCGTGGCCACCGTGTCCGCGGGCGGGGCCGCCAACATGGTGGCCTCGCCCGCCGCGTCGCGGGTGTCCTCCGCCGCGGCGATCGGGCCTACCGCCCTCGCCTCGGCCACGGCCGGACATGCCGTAGCCGTCTGATTCAAAGTCGACGTCGTTGCTGTGCATCGATCGTCTCCCTTCTGTCTGGGTGGATGCCGGTCTGGCATCCGTCTGAAAAGAAGTATCAACGACTGTCTAAAGATTGTCAGCGACATATCGTTAACGGAAATTGTGATGTGCCTCTCCGCACTCGGCGGACCGTCCGGGTGTCGGGCTCCGGCGCCGGGAACACACAGGTACATTCGTGCGTTGAACAACTACGAGTGATTCGTCGGTCACCCGGCGGGGACTCTCGATCAACGACCTTCCCCGACAATTTCCGAAGGGACCTCGATGCGCAGCAGCAGCAATCCGGTCTTCAGTTCTCTGTCCACCGACTCCGCCCGCAGCACCACGCAGCTGGGCGGCGCCGGCCGCGCGGCCTTCCACCAGGGGCAGTACGGCCAGCAGGGCTACGGCGCGCAGCCCGGCTACGCCACCCAGCCGCAGTTCGCCTCCGACGACCGGCCCATGACGATCGACGACGTGGTGTCCAAGACCGGCATCACCCTGGGCGTCATCGGCGTGGTGGGCATCATCGCCTACTGGCTGTCGATCTCGGCCGGCATGGCCATGCCGCTGCTGCTCATCGGCGGTATCGGCGGGTTCATCACCGTGCTCGTGGCCACCTTCGGCCGCAAGATGGACTCGGCGCCGGTCACCCTGGTCTACGCCGCGTTCGAGGGCCTGTTCATCGGTGCCGTCTCGCACGTGTTCACCATGGACATCGCCGGGGCAAGCGCCAGCGTCGTGATCGGCCAGGCCGTGCTCGGCACCTTCGGCGTGTTCGCCGGCATGCTCTTCGTCTACAAGACCGGCGCCGTGCGGGTCACCCCCAAGTTCACCCGCTTCATGACCGCCGCGATCATCGGCGTCGTGGTGCTCATGCTCGGCAACCTGGTCTCCGCGCTGCTGTTCGGCTTCAACCCGCTGCGCGACGGTGGCACGATGGCCATCATCTTCTCGCTGATCTGCATCGGCCTGGCCGCGTTCAGCTTCCTCATGGACTTCGACAATGCGGACCGCCTCGTGCGCGCCGGAGCCCCCTCGAAGATGGCCTGGGGCGTCGCCCTCGGCCTGGCCGTGACCCTGGTCTGGCTCTACGTCGAGATCCTGCGCCTGATGAGCTACTTCCGCGACTGACCCTCTCGAGGCGCACGTTCGCGTCAACGGCGACGGCCCCGGCACCCTGGAGACAGGGAGCCGGGGCCGCGGTCGTTCGTGCTGCGCGAGGGACGGGTCGCGCAAAGACGGAATCCGCTACTCCCGCTCCTGATCCGCTACCCCGAGGGGAGTAGCGAATGCGGAGGGAGGGTAGCGGATTCCGTTCCGGGCGAGGTTGGGCCGCTGCGGGCGCCGGGATCAGCTGAGGCGCTCGATCACCATCGCCATGCCCTGGCCGCCGCCGACGCACATGGTCTCGACGCCGAACTGCTTGTCCTCGGACTGCAGGTTGTTGATGAGCGACGCGGTGATGCGGGCACCGGTCATGCCGAACGGGTGGCCGAGCGCGATGGCGCCGCCGTTGACGTTGAGCTTGTCCTCGTCGATGCCCAGCTCGCGGGCCGAGCCCAGAACCTGGACCGCGAACGCCTCGTTGATCTCGAACAGGTCGATATCGGAGATCTGCTTACCGGCGATCTTGAGCGCGTTCTTGACGGCCTGGACCGGGCCGAGACCCATGATCTCCGGCGACAGGCCGGACACACCGGTCGACACGACGCGCGCGAGCGGGGTCAGGCCCAGCTCCTTGGCCTTGGTGTCCGACATGATCACCAGCGCGGCCGCGCCGTCGTTCAGCGGGCAGCAGTTGCCGGCGGCGATGGTGCCGTCCGGGCGGAAGACCGGCTTGAGCTGGGAGACCTTCTCGTAGGTGGTACCGGGGCGCGGCCCGTCGTCGGCCGTGACCACGGTGCCGTCGGGCATCGTGACCGGGGTGATCTCGTTGGCGAAGTGGCCCCGCTCGACCGCGGCGACGGCGCGCTCCTGCGAGCGCACGCCCCAGCGGTCCTGCTCCTCGCGGGTGATGCCGGTGATCTGCGCGACGTTCTCGGCGGTCTGCCCCATCGGGATGTACACATCCGGCAGCAGGCCGCGGGTCCGCGGATCGGTCCACACGTCCGCGCCACCCTCGGCGCGCTTCTCGGTCAGCGCCATGGCGTCGGCGAAGGCCGGGTTCTTGGTGTCCGGGATGTGATCGGAGGTGCCGTACTGGAAGTTCGACACGGTCTCCACACCGGCGGAGATGAAGACGTCGCCCTCGCCGGCCTTGATCGCGTGCAGGGCCATACGGGTGGTCTGCAGCGAGGAGGAGCAGTAGCGGTTGACGGTGGTGCCGGGGACGGTGTCCATCCCGGCGAGGACCGACACGACGCGGGCCATGTTGAAGCCCTGCTGGCCGCCGGGCAGGCCGTTACCCAGCATGAGGTCGTCGACCTGGGTGGGGTCGAGCTCGGGCACCTTCGCCAGCGCGGCCTTGACCATCTGGGTGGTCAGGTCGTCCGAGCGGATGCCCACGAGGGAACCCTTGTTGGCGCGCCCGATCGGGGAACGGGCGTAAGAGACGATCACGGCTTCCGGCATGGAAGGCTCCTTCTTCTATCGGCTGGTGCTCGGGGTGGGAGCACCGTGCGGTCGGGTCAGTCTGAGGGGTCGGGTGTGTCCCGCGCACGGCGGGCCGTGCGGAGGATGCGGCTCCGGCGTCGGAGGGCGTCCGCGGCTTCGCGGGCGTCTCCCGTGTTCTCCGGGGCACCATCGACGGTCTCATTATGCAGGAACGTGTTCTCGCCACTGTCAGCCGTGTCGGGGTCCTCGTGTGTGCGGACGAAGTCCGTCAGCCGCCTGGTGAGCCGCGCGACCACCGAATCACGGTGGACCTCGGTCTCGGTCTCGGTATCGGGCACGGTCTCGGCGGCGGCCTCCTCGGGCACCTCGTCCCACACCCCCAGCGCCACGCAGACCGCGGGCAGCAGCAGTCCGGCGGCGAGTTCGTAGCCGGCTGAGTTGGGGTGGAACCGGTCGGGGGAGAACAGGCTCTCACCGCGTCGGTAGAACTCGGGTGCCAGCGTCTCCACCAGTGACACGGGCACGCCGCCCGCCTTGCGCACCTGGACGGTCTGCGCGGCCGCGAGCCGCCGGCTGAGCGTGGCCATGACCGAGCGCAGCGGCTGGGGGACCGGCTTGATGATCCCCAGGTCCGGACAGGTGCCCACCACCACCTGGGACCCGCCCTCGCGAAGCGCGCGGACGGCGTCACCGACGCGCCGCGCCGACGGGCCGATCGCGTTGCGGGCCGTGATGTCGTTGCCGCCGATGAGGATCA
>CAYFRF010000056.1:0-18610 GCA_964345415.1 uncultured Microbacter sp.
GTGCTCGGTCCGATCCTGGCCACGCGCACCTCCGGCGGCGCCGAGTGGGAGTCGGCGGGCGTCGCCACCACCGAGAACGCGGCCACCCGCCCGGATATGGAATCCTGACTACATGAGCATGCAGCCCTACCAGCCGAACTCGATCGAGCTCCAGAAGCAGCAGGTCCGCAAGGATGCGCGCAATACCGCTATCGCACTGGGCGTGACGGTCGTGTCTCTGCCGATCGGTCTCTTCGCCGCCAGCGGGTTCATGGTCATCGCCATCCTCGCCGGCATCGCGGCGATCTACTACGGGCTCAAGGTCCGCAAGGCCATCTCCGGCAAGCCGGATCAGGGCGAGCTGTACTGAGTCGCCGGCTCGGATCTCCGGCTCCGGCCGGTCAGCCGACCGGCCGGATTCGCCGGGTGTCGCGTCAGCTGTGGCGACGCACCACCTCGGACAGATCCGCGCGCTCGGTGCGGAACGCGTTGGCGGGATGCTCACGATCGGCGTAGCCGAAAGCGATCCCGCACACGATCAGCCGGTCCTCCGGAATATTCAGGTGCTCGCGGACCCCGTCCGAGTACAGAGCCAGCGCGGCCTGCGCACACGTCGCCACCCCGAGTGAGGTCGCGGCGGTCAGGAACGTGGACACATACGCGCCGCAGTCCACCGCTCCGTAGGTTCCCAGTCCCGCGTCAGAGGTGATGATGGCCACGTGTGGGGCACCGAAGAAGCGGTAGTTCTCCAGCATCTGACGGGTGCGGGCGTCGTGGTCTGACCGCTCGATACCCAGCGCCGAGTAGAGGCCGAACCCGCTGGCCCGGCGACGGTCCCCGTACACACCGTCGTATCGCTCGGGCGCCGGCAGATCCGAACGCATGTCGTTGGACACCACGTGGTCCATGAGGGCCTTGCTGAACGCGGCCGTCGCCTCTCCCGTCACCAGCTCGACCTGCCAGGCCTGCGAGTTGCACCAGGACGCCGTACGCTGCGACATCTGCAGGATCTGCTCAATCGTCTCCTCCGCCACCGGCTGGGGGGTGAAGGCCCGGCAGCTGTGCCTGTCCTCGAGGACCTGTTCGAGCACGGCAGCTGCCTCGGTCGTGGTGGCGGGGATGACAGTGGCGTCGGACACGGGTCCTCCAAGGAAGGTTCGCAGGATTGTGATGCCAGTCTCGCACGCATCCACAGGGGTCGGCCCCCGAGCCCTCCCCGTTTCGCCCCTCGGAATCGCTCTCACACGCGGGTCCCCGGGCGCGAACCGGAATCCGAGGGGCGAAACGGGGGCGGGGCGGGGCGGATCGCAATCTGAGGGGTGACACGATCTGCCCTTCGGATTCGCGTTTGCGCGCGGGACCCCGCGGGCGCGGGAGAACCGGACGGGCGAAACGGGATGCCGGGTGGGCGAATCGTGATGCGAGGGGCGAAACGCGGGGGCGGGGGCGGACTGAGGCCGGGGCGATACGCTCGGGGTATGGGTGTACGAGTCGATGCGTGGACGTGGTCGGTGCGGCTGTTCCCGTCGCGGACCAAAGCCGCGGACGCGTGCCGGGGCGGGCACGTCAAGGTCAACGGCGATGCCGCGCAGCCGTCGAAGAACGTGGTCCCGGGCGACCGGGTGCAGGTCACGGGCGCGATGGGCCGGATCCGCATCCTCGAGGTGGTGGAGACGGTCAGCAAACGGGTGGGCGCACCGGTGGCCGCGACCTGCTACATCGACCACTCACCACCACCGCCGTCCAAGGAGATCCTGGCCTCCCAGCCGAGGCGGGACAGGGGTGCCGGCAGGCCCACGAAGAGGGAGCGGCGCGAGACCGACAGGCTGCTCGGCCGCGGCTAGCGCTGAACTGCTGAAAGGGAGGCGCGCCGGGCTGCTGAAAGGGGAGGCACACCGGCCAGCGCACGTCGACCAGTCCACGCCGGCCAGCGCATTCCATCCGGCGGACGCAGCCCGGCCCGCACATCCCGGCCCGTGCAGTCCAGCCCACCCAGCCCACCGAGCCCAAGCCGCAGAGACGACGCTGGTGGCGGGTCAGTGGTCGTCGCGGACCAGCACCACCAGGGGGGACACCGCGAGCAGTTCGCCCACATCGACCCGGCCGGAGATCCGCGCACCATTGCCCGACACCGTCCACGTTCCCGCCGGCAACACGGCGACGGTGCCCAGGAAGTCCTCGGCCGTCAGCACGGCGGACCGGCGCCGGGCGATCAGCGCCACCCCGGGCCCGGTGTCCGTACCCGAGCTCGGGCCGAAGCCCGCACCCGCACCTTCGCCCGCCCCCGCGCCGTCGCCGAGCGGCCGCAGGAACGCCACCACGTCGGCCGCGGCGGGCCCCTTCACGTCGAGAGGGAGATGGGCACCGCCGGCCATCGCCCGGGGGTATCGGCGACGAAGCCGCAGCAGGTCGCGCACCAGTAGGAACTTGGGATGCCCCGAGCGCGCGACCGCACCCGAGCGCAGCGGCCCGAAGTCCACGAACCGCCGATTATCCGGGTCGACCAGCGAGTCCTCCCACACCTCCGTGCCCTGGTAGACGTCCGGCACTCCGGGACAGAGCAACTGCACGGCCTTGGCGATCAACGCGTTGTCCCGGCCGGCGGGGGCGATGCGCCCGACGAACGCGCCCACCAGCGGGGCGCCGGAGTCGATCAACGCGTCGACCCACCGGTGCATCCGCGTCTCGAACCCGACGTCCTGGTCGGTCCAGGTGGTGTGCACGGCGGCCTCGCGCATCGCCTTGTCGGCGTAGGCGTGCAACCGTGACCGCAGTTCCTCCGACGGCCCGCCGAGCTCCGGCCACACCCCCACCACGACCTGCAGCAGGAAGTACCCGGCATCGGTCGCGGGCGGCGGGAACTGCCCGAACACCGCCGCCACGAAGCGGCCCCACTCGTCGGGAACCTGCGAGAGCACCGAGATCCGGGCCCGCACGTCCTCGCCGCGCTTGGTGTCGTGGGTGGACAGCGCGGTCATGGTCCACGGCGACGCGGCCGCACGCTCGGCCATCGCGAGATGGAACGCCTCCACCGGCAGCCCCATCTGCCCCGGGGAGCCGCCGACCTCGTTGAGCGAGACCAGCCGCCCCAGCCGGTAGAAGAGCCGGTCCTCCTCGGCCTTCGCGGTGGCGGCCCCGGTGACCTGCGCGAGCCTGGCCGACGCCTCACCGCCGCGGGCCAGGGCGGCACCGACGAACCGGAGCGCCCCCGCCAGGTCGGGACGGCGTCCCCGCAGCGCCTCCAGGATCGCCGGGAGGGTGCCGCGCAGGACGGGATAGTCCGCGCGGTAATACGGTGTGGCCGCGATGACGGAGACCAGCGCCTCTGCGAGGAGGGCATCCGTGGTGTCGTCGTCGTCCCCACCACCACCGCCACCGTCGCGCCGTACCGCCCGCACCAACCGCGCCAGCTCCGGCGCCAGGTCCTCGGCGACGATCTGCCGCTTGAGCTCCGCGGACTGCGCCTCCACCTGCGCCTGGTCGCCCGGCCCCCCGCAGTACTCCCGCGCCAACGCCGACAGGCGGGCCTCTCCGGAGGCGTCCACCAGCAGTTGGTCGATGAGCCGCAGCGCGTCGTACCCGGTGGTGCCGTCGACCCCCAGCGCCGGGTCCAGCACCTCGGGCGCGGACGGTCCGTCGCCGGGCGCGAGGATCTTCTCCACCAGCAGCCATCGCTGGTCGCCGACGAGCGAGCGCAGCCGCCGCGCGTACCCCACCGGGTCGGCCAGCCCGTCCGGGTGGTCCACGCGTACCCCGTCGACCAGGTCCTCCTCACACCAGCGGCGGACGGCGGCGTGCGTGGCGTCGAATACCGCCGGATCCTCCTGCCGCACCCCGGCCAGGCCCGTCACGGTGAAGAACCGGCGGTACCCGAGCAGCGGCGCACGCCAGTGGACGAGCCGGTAGTGCTGCCGGTCGTGGACCTGCTGCGCCGTGCCGTGGCCGGTGCCGGGCGCGATCGGGAACCGGTGCTCGTGGAAGTGCAGTTCCGCCTCGCCGCGAGGGGAGCTGGCGGGGGCGTCGGTGGTGGGGGCTGCGGTGGTGGGGGCGGCGGGGGAGTCGGGGACGACGACGACGAGGTCCGCCACGTCCTCCGGCGCGCCCAGCACGGGGATCGCGATCTTCCCGTCGGCCCCGTTCGCGGACGCCGGATCGAGGTCGAAGAACCGGTAATACGGTGACTCCGGGCCTCGTCTCAGTGCGTCCCACCACCAGGGGTTGGCGGCCGCCCGCTCCACTCCCAGGTGGTTGGGGACGATGTCCACCACCAGTCCCAGACCGTGTGCCCGGCAGGCGGATCGGAGGGAACGCAGGGCGTCGATCCCGCCGAGTTCGGGGGAGACGGTGGTGGGGTCCGTCACGTCGTAGCCGTGGGTCGAACCGGGCACGGCGGTGAGGATCGGCGAGAGGTACACCGCCCCCACCCCCAGGTCGGCGAGGTAGGGGATCAGGTCCTCGGCGTCGGCCAGGGTGAAGCCGTGGCCGTCCGGGTCGGAGTCCGGGGTGCGCAGCTGCAGCCGATAGGTGCTGGAGGGGCCCGTGGCGTGGCTGGGTTCCGTGGCGCGGGCCGGTCCGGTGGGCGGGGTGGGGGTGGTGCGCACGCCGTCAGTCCAGTTTCCGCAGGACGACGGTGGACCGCCCGGCCACCTCGAGAGCGCTGTCCGCGGGCAGGTCGGGGGCCTCGTCGCCGGTGTCGGCGGCGGTGTCCAGCACGACCTGCCAGTTCTGCGCGTACTCGTGGCCCAGGAGCGAGAACTCGATCGGCTCGTGGTGGGCGTTGAACAGCAGCAGGAACGAGTCGTCGACGATCCGTTGGCCGCGCCCGTCCGGCTCGTGGATCGCGTCGCCGTTGAGGAACACCCCGAGCGACTTCCCGAACCCGGAGTCCCAGTCCTTGCTGGTCATCTCGGACCCGTCCGGGGCGAACCAGGCGATGTCCTGGGGGTCCTCCTCGCCCCGCAGCGGGGTGCCGAAGAAGCGGCGGCGCCGGAAGACCGGGTGCGTCCGACGCAGGTGGACGAGTCGGCGCGTGAACTCGAGCAGGTCCTGTTGTTCCTCGTCGAGCTCCCAGTTCATCCACGAGGTCTCGTTGTCCTGGCAGTAGACGTTGTTGTTGCCGTACTGGGTGCGGGCGATCTCGTCGCCGTGCGCGATCATCGGCGTGCCCTGCGACAGGATGAGGGTGGTGAGGAGGTTGCGGCGTTGGCGGTGGCGCAGCGCGAGGACCTCCGGGTCGTCGGTGGGGCCCTCGACCCCGCAGTTCCAGGAGCGGTTGTGGTTCTCGCCGTCCCGGCCGTCCTCGCCGTTGGCGTCGTTGTGTTTGGAGTTGTAGCTCACCAGGTCGTTGAGGGTGAAGCCGTCGTGGGCGGTGACGAAGTTGATCGACGCGGTGGGCCGGCGTCCGGTGTGCTCGTACAGGTCGGAGGAGCCGGTCAGTCGTGAGGCGAACTCGCCGAGGGTGGCGGGTTCGCCGCGCCAGAAGTCGCGGACGGTGTCGCGGTACTGCCCGTTCCACTCGGTCCACAGGGGCGGGAAGTTGCCCACCTGGTAGCCGCCCTCGCCCACGTCCCACGGCTCGGCGATGAGCTTGACCTGGCTGACCACCGGGTCCTGTTGCACCAGGTCGAAGAAGGAGGACAGTCGGTCCACCTCGTGCAGGCCGCGCGCCAGGGTGGAGGCGAGGTCGAAGCGGAACCCGTCGATGTGCATCTCCAGGATCCAGTAGCGCAGCGAGTCCATGATGAGTTGCAGGGAGTGCGGGTGGCGCACGTTGAGGGTGTTGCCGGTGCCCGTGTAGTCCTTGTAGAACTGCTCCTCGCCCTCCACGAGCCGGTAGTAGGCCTGGTTGTCGATGCCGCGGAACGCGATGGTGGGGCCGAGGTGGTTGCCCTCGGCGGTGTGGTTGTAGACCACGTCGAGGATCACCTCGATGTTCGCGTCGTGGAAGGCCTTGACCATGGCTTTGAACTCGGACACGGCGTCGCCGGGCTTGGCGGCGAACGCGTATTCGTTGTGCGGGGCCAGGAAGCCGAAGGAGTTGTACCCCCAGTAGTTGCGCAGTCCCAGGTCGATGAGGCGTTGGTCCTGCATGAACTGGTGGACGGGCATGAGTTCGATCGCGGTGACGCCCAGGTCGGTGAGGTGCTCGATGATCGCGGGGTGGCACAGGCCGGCGTAGGTGCCGCGCATCTCGACGGGGACGTCCGGGTGGGTGGCGGTCATGCCCTTGACGTGGGCCTCGTAGATGACGGTGTTGTGGTACTCGTGGCGGGGCGCGCGGTCGTTGCCCCAGTCGAAGAACGGGTTGATCACCACGGTGGTCATGGTGTGGCCGAGCGAGTCGTCGGTGTTGCGCTCGTCGGGAGTGCCCAGTTGGTAGCTGTACAGGCTGGGGTCGCCGTCGAAGGCGCCGCTGAACGCCTTGCCATAGGGGTCGAGCAACAGCTTGGAGGGGTCGCAGCGCAGACCGTTCTCGGGGTCGTAGGGGCCGTGCACGCGGTAGCCGTAGCGCTGGCCGGGGGTCACGCCGAGCAGGTAGCAGTGCCAGATGTGGTAGTCGACCTCGGTGAGTTCGACCCGGGTCTCCACGCCGTCCCGGTCGATGAGGCAGAGCTCGACCCGTTCGGCGACTTCGGAGAACAGGGCGAAGTTGGTGCCTGTGCCGTCGTAGGTGGCGCCCAGCGGGTAGGGGGTGCCGGGCCAGGCGCGGACGAGCTCGGGGGAGGGCGCTTGCGGGTCGGCGTGGGTCACGAGGCCCAAGCGTAGTGCTTTGTCCGCGGGCCGGGCCGGGTGTGAGCTCTTCCGCCTGTGACGCCGCCGGGTGCATGCGGGTCACCACCAGCCGGTGGCGGGTCCCATCTGCCGGGCGAGCTCACCGGAGGCGGAGCGGACCCAGGAACCGGAGAGGTGGTGGGAGTCGTGGTAGACGATCACGTTGCCCACCACCACGGGGCAGTTCTCGGGGCCGCACAGGCCGTCGGTGAGGTCGAGGAGCCGGACGTTGTCCAGGCCCGCGGCGGCGAGTGAGGCGGGGTTGATCGGGGAGATGGAGCGCTCGCGCGGCATCCCGCACTCCTCGGGGGTACCGCCGTCGCCGAGGCAGTCGCCGGCGCGGATGGGGCCGCGGCCGTTGTTGAGCCACGGGGTGTCGCGGACGGCGATCACGCCGATGCCCTGGTCGCCGAGGGCGCGCCACAGATCGACGTACTGGCGGGGGGTCACGTCGGGCCCCATGACGCCCACGGGCCGGGTCGCGGTGGTGAACACGAAGTCCGGCTGCAGGCCGGCGAGCGCGGCCAGTGCGTCGGGCGTCCACTCGGCGCAGCTCTCGTACAGCTGCTCGTCACTGTCGGAGACCGAGGCGTCGAGGGTGAGCGGGCAGCCCATCTTGAGGAAGGTGACCACGCGGAACCCGTAGTGGCGGCCCACCTCGTCGAGTCCGCTGATCCAGTGTTCGGCGTGGGAGCCGCCGACCAGCGCGACGGTGCGGGGGGAGGTCACGTCGCCGTAGACGCACATGATGACCTCGCCCGACTCGAAGGTCGAGATGCAGCCCTCCATCGTGCTGGGGGGGAGGTCGTTGCCCACCTGGAGGAGGGAGGGGACGAAGGGGACGTCGTCGGGGGCACCGATCCCGTCGAGGAAGGCCCGGGCGCCGGGGTGGTCGGGGTCGGTGAGCGAGTCGACGTAGGGGACCGCCGAGCGGGAGGCGGCGGTGGCGCTCCACCATCCGACGGTGCCCGTGGTGGCGACGACGGCGACGACGACGAGCGCTGTCGCCCCCACGAACTGCTTCTGCTGTCCGGGCGTCCTGCGCGGTCCGCCCAGGGCGGCGTCGCGGGCGGCGGCGGCGGGTGTCGTGCGGCCCTTGGCGCGGCTGGCCATTCGCAGGGGGCGCTCGACGTACTTCTCGGTGAGGAGCGCCAGCACGATCGAGATCACGATGATGGTCGTCCCGGAGACGAAGGTGATCTCGGCGTCGCGGTCGTAGGACAGCCACAGGATGAGCAGCGGCCAGTGCCACAGGTACAGGGAATACGAGATGTCGCCGAGCCGCCGGAACAGTTTCCCGGACAGCAGCCAGGTGATCGGGTCGCGGCCGGGGGTCGCGCGCACACCGGTGGGCAGGTTCCCGCCCAGCACGATGAGCAGCGCGCCGCCGATCGGGTACCAGGCCAGGGGTCCCGGGAAGTACGCGGCGCCGTCGAAGAAGAAGCCTGTGCTCACCACGAGGAACAGGCCGGCGGCGGTGGTGAGCAGTCGCAGTGGCCAGGGCAGGACGATCCCGGCGAGGATGATCGCCACGAGTCCACCGACGAGTAGTTCCCACATGCGGGAGCCGGTGTCGTAGTAGTTCCAGGCCTGGTCGCTCGCCTGCCCGAGGACCGACCACCACACCGAGGCGCCGACTCCCAGGGCCACGAGCCCCACGAGGAACCACTTGGGGGTGCCGCGGCGGACCAGGAGTCGCCACAGTGCGGTGCCGCCGAGGATCACGGCCAGGGCGATCAGATAGAACTGCCCCTGGACGGACATCGACCACAGGTGCTGCAGCGGTGAGATGGTCGCGTCGGCGGCGGCGTAGTCGGAGGCCGTGTTGGCCAGTTCCCAGTTCTGGTAGTAGAGCAGGGAGGCGATGGTCTGGTCGAAGATCGCGGTCCACTGGGTGGGCGGTTTGATGAGGATCGTCCCCACGACGGTCGCGAAGACCGTCACCACCAGTGCCGGGTAGAGCCGCCGGATCAGGCGTGTGACGTGCGGGATCGGGTTGATCGGGGTGTTCGGGTCGCCCGCACCGCGCAGCAGGGAGCCGAGGAAGAAGAAGCCGGACAGGGCGAGGAACACGTCGACGCCGCCGGACACCCGGCCCATCCAGATGTGGAACACCACCACCAGGGCGATCGCCAGACCGCGCAGCCCGTCGATGTCGTACCGGTAGGCCATCTTCCCGCGTCGCCGGACGGCGTTCGCGGGGGCGGAACTGGTGGCCACTGGCGTGTTACTTCCTGACGTCTCGTCCGGGGCGGAGGTGGGCGGAGCCGGGTCCGATTACACCACAGCTCCTGTTCCCCGCCGGATTGGGCGCGGCTGCCGGGGGAGCGGGAGAACGTGAGAATTGCCCCTTGTGTGAGGTGGGCCACGTAGGGCCAGCTGAGTTGAGTTCAATTCGTAAGTCGCTGGCATCGCTCCGGGGGTCCCCTGTGGAAGGACGGTCGTGTTCCGTACCGAGTATGACGAGCTGTACATCGATGGAGCCTGGCGCAAGGCCGAGACGGGCCAGGCCATCCCGGTGATCGATCCGAGCACAGGGGAGCAGATCGGCTCGGTGCCCTCGGCCTCGCACGCCGATGTCGACGCCGCTGTGGGGGCGGCCAGGACGGCCCTGCCCGCGTGGCGCGCCCTCACACCGGCGGAGCGGGCGGACCAGATCGAGCGGCTGGCCGCGGCGCTGATGGAGCGCGCGCCGGAGATCGCGAAGGTCATCACCGCCGAGCAGGGCAACCCGCACATGCTGTCGGAGGTCTACCAGGCCACGTCCGCCACCATGAGCTTCAACTACAACGCCGAGGTCGGCCGGGAGTACGAGTTCGAGCAGATCCGGATCAGCGACCTCAGCTCGTACGCCGGCTCCGAGGGTGGGGCGATCATCCCGATGGCCGGTCGCAGCCTGGTGGTCAAGGAGCCGGTCGGCGTGGTCGCGATCCTGCCGGCCCACAACTTCGCCGTCCCGGCGATCGGGCAGAAGGCCGGCCCGGCGCTCATGGCCGGCTGCACCGTCGTCCTCAAGGTCCCCGAGCAGAATCCCCTCGGCTCCTTTGCGCTCGCCGCCGTCGCCGAGGAGATCGGCTTCCCGGCCGGCGTGCTCAACATCATCTCCGCCACCGCGGACTCCTCGTCCTACCTCGTCAGCCACCCGGACGTGGACATGGTGAGCTTCACCGGCTCCACCGGGATCGGCAAGGCGATCGCCAGGGCCTGTGCCGAGCTGGTCCGTCCGGTGGTGCTCGAGCTGGGGGGCAAGTCCGCCGCGATCGTGCTCGAGGACGCCGACCCCGAGGTCGTCGTCCCCACCCTGACCGCGGTGAGCGTCGGCACCAACACCGGCCAGAGCTGCGTCTGCCCGTCCCGCTTCCTCGTCCCCGCCTCGAAGTACGAGGACTACGCGAACCGGTTCGCCGCCGCCTTCGAGTCGCTCAAGGTGGGCGACCCGTGGGAGGCGGACTCGGTCCTCGGCCCGCTGATCAGCGAGGCCCACCGGGAGCGGGTCATGGGTCACGTCGCCCGCGCCGTCGAGCAGGGTGCCACCGTGCGCACCGGCGGCAAGGTCCCGGCTGCGCCCGCCGCCGGCTGGTACTTCGAGCCGACCCTCATCACCGGCGTGACCAACGACATGGACATCGCGCAGGAAGAGGTCTTCGGCCCCGTCGTGGCACTCATCCCGTACGAGACCGAGGAAGAGGCGATCGCGATCGCCAACGACAGCAAGTACGGCCTGTCCGGCTCGGTGTACACCACTGACGTCCTCAAGGGCTTCGAGGTCGCCCGACAGATCGAGTCCGGTGCCTTCTCCATCAACACGCTGGCCGCGGACCCGGGCTCGCCTTTCGGCGGCGTCAAGCAGTCCGGCATCGGCCGTGAGCACGGCCCCACCGCGATCGAGGAGTTCCTCCGGGTCAAGACCATCTCGGTGGACCCCACCACGGACCTTCCCGAGGAGATCGTCGCCGGCCGTCCCCGCGGCGGCGGACCCGGCACCGTCGTGGCCTGAGCCCTGGTTTCCGAGAAGTCCCATCACCCCGGGCAGTCCGCCCCACCTCAGATACTCAGATACAAGGAAGAGTCCCATGAAGACCCGTGCTGCAGTCCTGCGTCAGGCCCCTGGTGATTGGTCCGTCGAAGAGTTGGAGATCGACGACCCCAAGGAGAACGAGCTGCTGGTGGAGATGGTCGCCACCGGTCTGTGGCACAGTGACGACCACATCGCCCACGGTGACATCACCGCCACCCACCTGCCGTTCATCGGTGGCCACGAGGGCGGCGGCATCGTCCGCGAGGTCGGCCCCGGCGTCACCGGCTTCGAGGTGGGCGACCACGTCCTCACCTCGTTCGTGCCCGCCTGTGGCACGCGCCGGTGGTGCGCGTCCGGAAAGCAGAACCTCTGCGACAACGGTGCGCTGATCCTGGACGGGCACCAGATGGACGGCACGTTCCGGATGCGTACCGCCGACGGTCTCGAGGTCGCGACCTCGAGCCTGCTCGGCACGTTCTCCGAGTGGCAGATCTACGACCAGATGTCGCTGCTCAAGATCGACAAGGACATCCCGCTCGAGGTGGCCTGCCTCGTCGCCTGTGGCGTGCAGACCGGCTTCGGGTCCGCCACCACCGCCGGGGACATCAAGACCGGCGACGTCGTGGTGATCGCCGGTGTCGGTGGCGTCGGTATGAATGCCGTCCAGGGCGCGCGTGAGCGCGGAGCCGCCCACGTCGTGGTGATCGATCCGGTCTCCGACAAGCAGATCTGGTCCACGGAGTTCGGCGCCACGGAGGCGTACGGCTCCTTCGAGGACGCGGCCGGGCGGATCGCCGAACTCACCAACGGTCAGGGCGCCGATGTGGTGATCCTCACCGCGGGACTGGTGACCAACGATCTGGTCGGCCCGGGGCTGGCCGCGACCCGCAAGGCGGGCACGCTCGTGATCGTCGGCGTGAGTGCCGAGACCGAGTCGGGCAACGTCCCCGGCTTCAACGCTCTCGGTATGGCGATGTTCCAGAAGCGCATCCAGGGCGCGATCTACGGCATGGCCTCGCCGCGTGAGGCCATGCCGATGCTGCTCAACCTCTACCGTGCGGGTCGACTCACGCTGGACGAGCTGGTGACCAAGGTCTACACGCTCGACCAGATCAACGAGGCGTTCACCGACATGCGGGAGGGCTGCAACATCCGCGGCGTCATCAAGTTCGGCGCGGGGGACTGACGGGTCTATCGTCGACGACGTGACCGGACCCGCCACTCCACCGAGAACCCGTACCCCCGGGGCCCGTCGGCGCGCGTTCGTCCGTGCCGCGGTACTCCTGGCCGGTCTGCTGGTGCCGTACGTGGCCGCCCTCCTGCTGTGGATCGTCGCGGCGCCGCGGTCCGAGCTGCTGTCAGTGGGTGAGGGGCGGGGGGTGCGGTTGCCGGATGCCGGCGCCGACGGCGGGAGCCAGTTCCTGGTGCTGGTGGTCCTTCTCGGGTTCGCGGCGGTGTGTTCGGTGCTCGTGCTGTGGAACCGCGTGCCGCGGTTGCGGCGACCGGGGGGAGTGGCCGTGCTCGCGGTGCTGCCGGGTGTGGCGTGCGCTGTCGCCGCATCCGCCGCCACTCCGCTCGCGCGGATCCTGGCCGCGCCTCCGCGGGACGCACCGTATGGCGAGGTCGTGCTGCAGGCCCCGGCCGTCGGCGAGCTGTTCTTCGACCAGATGATCTACGGGACCTCGGGCCCCTCGTGGCAGCTGCTGCCGCCGGGCGCGGGCTGGTTCGTGTGGGCGGCGATGATCGCGCTGTTCACCGTGGCCGCGTTGGCCCATTTCAGTCCGGATCCCGGCCCGGGGTCCGACTGACCGGCCCGGCCGCGGGGTCGCGACCGCCCGCCGCCCGTGTGGGCCCGTGTCAGCCCGCGGTGCCGGGCGTGGGCGGCCGGAGTGTCGCGAACTGGTCGGTGATCCGCAGCCTGCGTTCGGCGAACCGGTACAGCGCCGCGGGTCGGCCGCCCGAGGGACCCGGGGGAGCGCTGCGTCCGCAGCGCACGAGTTCGCCGCGCCGGGTGAGGATCCGCTGCAGGTTGGTCGGGTCCACCGGGTGCCCGAGTGCCGCGGCGTAGAGCTGCGCGAGCAGGGAGAGCGTGAACTCCTCGGGGGCGAGCGCGAAGCCCAGCGTGGAGTAGGAGAGTTTCGCCGCCAGGCGGGCGCGGGCGCGGGCGACGATCTCTGCGTGGTCGAACGCGGTCTCGGGCAGGTCGTCGACCCGGAACCAGGCGGTGTCCTCGGGGATGTCCGGGTCGGCGTCGCTGGGCAGGACCCCGAGGAAGCCGGAGGCGAACACGCGTCTGCCGGGCACCCGTGTGGGGTCGGAGAACTCGGAGACCGATTCGAGGTGGCTGAGCTCCCGCACGTCGACCTTCTCGTCGAGCTGCCGGGTGGCGGAGGTGGCCAGGTCCTCGTCGTTGCGCACCTCGCCTCCGGGCAGTGCCCAGCGGCCGGCGGCCGGACCCAGGGAGTGCTGCCACAGCAGCACGTGAAGCGCGGGTGCGGCGGCGCCGGGGACGGGCCGTACCTGCCCCACGACGACGAGCACCTCGTGACCGGTGTTACACTTGTCCACGTTTTCGATTGTAAGACGAAAACGCGGACGGTGGGGTACCGGCCCGCACTTTCGACCCGAGAGGGGGCAGCGATGAGCACTGCCACTGGAACGTCCACACGTATCGGCCGACTCGATTCGCCGCTTGCCGCCAGGATCCACCACGACGGATCGGTGTACACCGGCGTCGAGCCGGACGAGCAGTGGGCGGAGGAGATCCGGCGTCTCGCCGCGGAGCGGGACGCGGTGATCCTCGCGCACAACTACGAGATCCCGGCCATCCAGGACATCGCCCACCACGTGGGGGACTCGCTGGCCCTGTCGCGGATCGCGGCCAGTGCCGAACAGTCGACGATCGTCTTCTGCGGCGTGCACTTCATGGCCGAGACCGCCAAGATCCTCTCGCCCGAGAAGACGGTCCTCATCCCGGACGAGGCCGCGGGGTGTTCGCTGGCGGACTCGATCACCGCGGAGCAGCTGGCCGAGTGGAAGTCGGAGCACCCGGACGCGGTGGTCGTCTCGTACGTCAACACCACCGCCGCGGTGAAGGCGCTCACCGACATCTGCTGCACCAGTTCCAACGCTGTGGACGTGGTGGCGTCGATCGACCCGGACCGGGAGATCCTGTTCCTGCCGGATCAGTTCCTGGGCCAGCACGTGCGCCGCAAGACGGGGCGGGACAACATCTTCGTGTGGGCAGGCGAGTGCCACGTCCACGCCGCGATCAACGGTGACCAGCTCACCGCCAAGTCGGAGGCGCACCCGGGCGCGGAGCTGTTCGTGCACCCCGAGTGCGGCTGCGCCACCAGCGCGTTGCACCTGGCCACCGAGGGCGCGGTGCCGGCGGACCTGGTCAAGATCCTGTCCACGGGCGGCATGGTCGACGCGGCCCGCGAGTCCGGCGCCCGGGAAGTCCTCGTGGCGACCGAGGTGGGGATGATCCACCAGCTGCGCAAGGCGGCGCCGGAGATCGACTTCCTGCCCGTCAACGACGAGGCCAGCTGCCCGTACATGAAGATGATCACCCCGGCCGCGCTGCTGCGCGCACTGGTGGAGGGGGCCGACGAGGTGGACGTGGACCCGGTGACGGCCGAGGCCGCGCGGGGGTCGGTGGAGCGCATGATCGCGATCGGGAACCCGGGGTCGGGGGAGTGAGCGGGGCGGCCGGCGGTGGCGGCGCTGGTGGGTACGAGGGCGACGACGACGTCGTCGTCGTCTTCGATCCCGACACGCGTGCCGACGCGGTGATCGCGATCCGTCGCGCTCTCGAGGAGGACCTGCGCTACGGCCCGGATGCGACCTCGCTCGCGACGGTGCCGGCGGATGCCCGCGCGACGGCCCGGCTGGCGTCGCGGGAGGCCGGGGTCGTGGCGGGGCTGCCGCTGATCGAGATGGTGCTCGCCGAGGTGGTGGGCGGCGACTTCTCGGTGATCCTGCACGCCGCGGACGGTGACCTGGTGGAGGCCGGCGAGGTGGTGGCCGAGATCTCGGCACCCACGCAGGGGCTGCTCACCGCCGAGCGCACGCTGCTCAACCTGGTGTGTCACCTGTCCGGTGTCGCGACGGCCACGCGGGTCTGGGTGAACGAGGTGGCCGGAACAGGGTGCGCCGTCCGCGACACCCGTAAGACCCTGCCGGGGCTGCGGTTGCTGCAGAAGTACGCGGTGCGCTGCGGGGGCGGTGTCAATCACAGGCTGGGGCTCGGCGACGCGGTCCTGGTCAAGGACAACCACGTGGTGGCGGCCGGCGGTGTGGTGCCCGCGCTGGCCGCGGTCCGCGAGCGGTTCCCGGACCTGCCGTGCGAGGTCGAGGTGGATTCCCTCGAGCAGCTCGACGAGATGCTGGAGGCGGGGGTCGACCTTGTCCTGCTCGACAATTTCCCCGTCTGGCAGACCCAGATCGCCGTCCAGCGACGGGACAAGGCCTCTCCCGGCACCCGGCTCGAGTCCAGTGGGGGACTGACCCTGGACGTGGCTGCCGACTACGCACGCTGCGGTGTGGACTATCTGGCAGTGGGCGGTCTGACGCACTCCGTCGGGGTACTGGATCTGGGCCTGGACATGTGAACACCGTCCCTCGTTCCGGCGACGCGGCGGTGTCGTCGGGGCGGGGGCGCCGAGGCCGTGTGAGGTCCACCCCATCACGGTGTTCCGATGAGGCGCCACCTCCTGCAGGACGAGTAAAGTCGTCGCCCATGACGGGCTTCTGGGATTCGGGTGAGGTATCGGCTGCGGAGCGGCGCCAGCGCCGCATGGAGGAGGCCCGTCGCAGGGTCGACTCCGGGGAGAACACACCTGCGCGCCCACCGGCTCCCGCGGCCTCCACCGCCAAGGCCAGGACCCCCAGGACGCCCAAGGTCGCGACGGTCGATCCCCTGGCGGTCACGGGCTCGATCTTCGCGGTGTGGCGCAGCGTGCAGCACTTCTGCACCGAGGGGTCGGTTCCGGACGCCAGCGCGCGGGACCTCGACCGACTGGTCGCGTGGTCGGACTCCCTCCAGCAGTTCCGACTGCGGCAGCGGATCGTGGCGCGGCTCGAGTCCGACGGCGCGTGGCTGCCGGTCTGCTACGCGAAGGACGGGGCGAGCGAGGCCATCTCGCAGGCGCAGGCCGAGCGTTACCGTGACGCCCGGGTCGAGGGGGCGGCACTGACCGGCGGTGCGCAGAAGCCGCTCAAGGAGACCGACCACCCGGAGGCCACGCTCTCGCTCTGATCGCCGCCTCCGCTCCGGTCACCGGGTCGGCCGGTGGGCGTCGTGGACCTCGTCGACCACGGTCACCACCACGTCCTCGAGTTTCCAACTCAGCGCCGACACACGCTCCCGGACCGCTGCCAGCCTCTCGACCGACACCAGCTGTCCGTCGGCGGGGACGAGGAAGGCCTCGACGTGGAAGACATGGCCTTCGTCACGGACGCGCGCGCCGTGGTCGGTAACCCAGTCGACGGCGGCCAGGACCTCGTCGATCTCCGAGATCAGCGGATGGGGGTCGGTCCCGTCGAAACGCGTGGGGCGGGCGTCGGCCAGCCCCTCGACCGCACCCCGCACGTTGGACCAGCCGTCCCGCAGGATCGAGATGCTCACCACCAGTGCGGCCACGGCGTCCGCCCACCACAGGCCCATCCCGATGCCCAGGACACCGACGATCGTGGCGATCCCCGTCTTCCAGTCGGCGCGGTTCATGTCGGCGTCCGCGAAGAGCACCTTGTCGTGCAGCGCCTCGGCCGGCGCCGACTTCGCCCGACCGAGGAGGACCGGGCCGATGCAGGACAACGCCATGACCGCGATCATCAGCCACCCGGCCCAGATCACCTGACCGCCGATCTCCACCACCCCGAGCGGCGGACGCTCGCCCGCCACCAGCCCGGAACCCGAATCCACGACGAGGAACAGGCCCATCGCCAGCAGCGCGACCCCGGCGACGAGGTGCCCGACCCCGACCGCGCGGTGGTGGCCGTACGGGAAGCGGGCGCTCGGTGCGCGGTGCGCGATACGTGCGGCGACGAGGAAGGCGATCGGCGGCAGCAGCGAGAGCGAGTCCTCGATCCACGCGACCTTCATCGCCTGCGACTGGCCCGAGACGGCATAGACGGCGGCGATGGTCACCACGAGCACCGCGATGGTGGTCCACTCGAGCCGGACCGCCCGACGCATCGCGGCCCGCTGCTGCGGCGGCAGGTCGTCGTGACCGGCCGCCGCCGAGCGGGACCCGCGGCTCATTCCGCCTCCCCGGTCCGCGCGAGGTAGGTCTCCAGGGCCACGAGCAGGGCGTTCTCCCCGAGGGGCGTGGCCATCACCAGCTGCTCGGTGTCCCCGTCGGGAGTCACCTCCTGCGCATACGGCCTGGTCAGTGCGACCTCCTTCTCCCACGGAGAATCCGAGGTCAGTCCGCCCACCACCACATCCAGGTCGCCGCGGGCCATCGCCATGACCAGCTCGCTCTCGGCGCCGGGGGTCCACTCCACCGTCGCGGACCGGTCGCGGGCGAACCCGGCCACCAGGTCGACCTCACGGCCCGTGACGCCGTCGTCGTCGCCGACCTCGGTCCAGGGCGGGTTCTCCGACACCCCGACCCGCACCACGCCACCGGTGATCCGGTCGAGGCTGCCGTCGGTGTCCTTCGGAAACGGCCCGCCGCACCCCGCGACCAGAACGGCGACCAGGGCGACGAGCGCCACGGTCACCCCCGGTGCGGCGGCGGGGCGGTTCACGGCTGGAGGACCACCTTCACCGCGCCGTCCTGCTTCTTCTGGAACATCTCGTAGGCGCGAGGGGCCTCGTCGAGCGGGAGCCGGTGGGTGGCGAAGTCGTCGACCCCCAGCGGATCGGCGTCGGTGAGCAGCGGCAAGATCTCCGGGACCCAGTGCATGACGTTCGCCTGACCCATCTTCACCGTGACCTGCTTGTCGAAGAGCGTGAGCATCGGCAGCGGATCAGCACTGCCCCCGTACACGCCGGAGAGGGAGATCGTGCCGCCGCGGCCCACGATGTCGATCGCCGAATAGAAGGCGCCGAGACGGTCGACGCCGGCATGCTCCATCATCTTCTTTCCGAGGGACTTCGGGAGCAGTCCCACCGCCGCATGGGCCGCAGAGGCCGCGGGCGAACCGTGCGCCTCCATCCCCACCGCGTCGATCACCGAGTCCGGGCCGCGACCGTCGGTGATGTCCCGGATCGCGTCACCGACCTCCCCCGGTACGGCGGTCGGGTCGAGAACCTCCACCCCACGGTGTGCCTGCCGGGCCCGGCGCTCCGGGACGGGGTCCACGCCGATCACCCGGTGGCCGCGGTGCCGGGCGATCCGGGCGGCCATGTCGCCGATCGGGCCCAGTCCCAGGACGACCACGGTGCCACCGTCCGGGATCTGTGCGTACTCCACCCCCTGCCAGGCGGTGGGCAGGACATCGGACAGGTACAGGTAACGATCGTCCGCGTGCTCGTGGGGGACCGTGATGTGGGTGTTCTGTATCTGTGGCACGCGCAGGTACTCGGCCTGTCCGCCCGCCACGCTGCCGTACAGCTCGGAGTAGCCGAACAATGCCGCCCCGGTGCCCTGGTCGCGGACCTGGGTGGTCTCGCACTGGGTCTGCAGGCCCTTGTCGCACATGTGGCAGTGCCCGCACGAGATCTGGAAGGGCATCACCACGCGGTCCCCGGGCGTGACGTCGGTGACCTCCGACCCGACCTCCTCCACGATGCCCATCGGCTCGTGGCCCAGGATGTCGCCCTCGTTCATGAACGGTCCCAGCACCTCGTACAGGTGGAGATCCGAGCCGCAGATGTTCGTACTGGTGATC
>CAYFRF010000057.1:0-18418 GCA_964345415.1 uncultured Microbacter sp.
GATGGTACTGCACTCGTGAGGGTGTGGGAGAGTAGGTCACCGCCGAACACAACTTGATACACAGCGGGAGGGACACCACGTCCCTCCCGCTGTTGCTATTTCCCGAACAGTCTCGGGAGAAGCCCGATCCAGAGCCGGAACCCCGGCACACGTAAGGTGAACGACGTGAACGAATCCCGGCCAGACAGCGCAGATAAGTCTCCCCGGCGCGGTGACCGCGACGTGCCCCGACGAGGTGACCGTGCCTCCAACGCCGGGCGGCGGGACAACAGCTCCTTCGGCGAACGAAGCGGTAGACGGTACGACGGCACAGGTTCAAACACCAGCAATCGGGGCAACCGCGGTACGTCCGAGAACCGCGACGGAGAACACCGAAGGGGCGGGGAACAACGCCGCGAGGGATCAGGACCGCGCCGTGACGACGGACCCCAGCGAGCCGGTGGCCCCCGTCGTGCCCCGCGTAGTAATGAACGCGGTCACGGCGATCGCCGGGGTTCCGGCGATCGTCGCAACCCGAACACACGCCGCTTTCCAGAGGAACGGTCGACTAACTGGCGCCCGGGTCAAGACGCTCGGGCGGCAGCCAGGGCGGACGAGCCGGCACTACCCGAGGACATCGAGGCCTCCGACCTCGACCCCGAGATCCGCAGAGACCTGCGTGGCCTCGACAAAGCCAACGCCGAGACTGTGTCCAAACATCTCGTGGCGGCGATGTACTTCGTCGACGAGGACCCGGAACTCGCGCTCGCTCACGGTCGGGCCGCCAAGAACAGAGCAGGTCGTATCGGAGTCGTCCGTGAGACCCTCGGCGTTCTTGCATACCGTGCGGCTGAATGGTCTGAATCGCTCGGAGAGCTCCGGGCCGCCCGGCGAATCTCAGGTGGCCCAGGTCTGCTCGCGATGATGGCCGACTGCGAACGAGGGCTCGAACGGCCCCAACGTGCGATCGAACTCGCACGTGGCGAAGAATCCAGACTCCTCGAGGGTGAAGACCTCGTCGAACTCCGCATCGTCGAGGCCGGAGCTCGCGTGGACATGGGACAGCTCGATGCCGCACTCGTCACACTGCAGGACGCAGGCCTCGCTGCCGACGCCCGGGGCGAATCAGCGGCCCGGCTCGACTACGCCTACGCAGAAGTACTCCTCGCCGCGGGCAGGAAGGCGGAAGCCGCCGAATGGTTCGGCCACGCCGTCGCAGCTGATCCCGATCAGAACACCGACGCCGAGGCACGGCTCGCCGAGCTGGGAGACTGACCAACCGGTGACCGCCCCCAGTCTGTCCTCAACCCATGATGCTCTCCTCGTCGACCTCGACGGCACCCTGATCCGGGGCATCGAGCCCATCCCCGGTGTCGCGGCGGCACTGGAGCGGTCAGGTCTTCCCATCGTCTATGTGACCAACAACGCCAGCCGTGCGCCCGGAGACACCGCGGCCCACCTGCGCGACCTTGGGTTCGCGGTGAAGGCCGAGGAAGTCATGACCAGCGCACAGGCTGCGGTCGTGATGCTGGCTGACCACGTACCGGACGGCGCCAAGGTGCTGGTGGTCGGGCATGACAGCTTCAGGGCGCTCGCCAGCGACGCCGGCTACGAGGTCGTACTGTCCGCAGACGATCAACCCGATGCTGTGCTCCAGGGACTATCCCGCGAACTCACCTGGGCAGACCTCGCCGAAGGCTGTCTCGCCATTCGGCGGGGTATCCCGTGGGTGGCCTCCAACACCGATGCGACCCTGCCGACAGAGCGGGGCCTTCTCCCTGGCAACGGGTCTCTGGTCTCCGCCATGCGGACAGCCACCGACCGCGATCCCGTGGTCGCGGGTAAGCCGGCACCCGGGGTACTGCACGCGGCGGCCGCGCTCGTGGGCTCCGAACGTCCACTCGTCATCGGTGATCGGCTGGACACGGATATCGAGGGCGCCGTCTCGGCCGGGATGCCCGCGCTGATGGTGCTGACCGGAGTCCACGGGCCGTCCGATCTGTTGGCGGCACCTCCGGGGCGCAGGGCAACTCACATCGCCCCCGATCTCACCGCGGTGAACGTCGAAGACCGGGATTTCCGGATCGCGACTGCGCCTGCACTCGTCGGTTCCTCCCGTGACGGGGTACTTCTGCTGGAGGAGTTCCCGAGCTCATTGGACCAGGCTGATCTCGCTCGGGCTGTGATCCGCCTCGGCTGGGAACTCGGGGCCGACAGGATTGACGCCGTGTCGGAGGGCGTCCGGTCCCGGCTCGCCGAGGCCGGATTCATCGTCGGCTAGCGTGGTGCACGTGACTACACCTGCACCCCACCCAGGCCCCGGTCCGGCAGGTCCCGACATCGACGAACTCCGGCTGGCGTTCGACGATCTGCTCATGGACTCATCCGACCTCTCAGGGACCGGAGACAAGAATGTGAAGTCAGTGAGCGATGAGCAGGTCATGGCACTTGACGCGGCGCACGAGCTCCTCGCCGATGCACTGACGGCACTGGACTCGCGGCACTGATGGCGCAGCGACGCATACGGCTCGACGCAGAGCTCGTCCGCCGCAAGATGTGCGACAGCCGCGAACGCGCGCGAGACCTGATCGCCGGCGGTCGGGTGATCGTCAACGGGGTGACGGCATCCAAACCTGCCACACAGGTGGAGCCCACCACCTCGATCGCGTTGACAGCCTCCGATGAACCGGACTGGGCGTCGCGTGGCGCGCACAAGCTTCTCGGGGCGCTCGATTCATTCGCGGTGACGGTCGAGGGATCACGGTGTCTTGACGCCGGAGCCTCCACCGGCGGTTTCACCGACGTTCTGCTCGCCCGTGGTGCCGCCCGGGTCGAGGCCGCTGATGTGGGCTACGGACAACTGGTCTGGCGGCTCCGCAGTGATGAACGGGTGGGGGTACACGACAAGACCAACGTGCGCTCGCTGGCCCCCGAGGACATCGGGGGAGAAGTGGATCTCGTGGTGTCAGATCTCTCGTTCATCTCGCTCGTACTGGTGCTGCCGGCGCTAGCACGGTGCGTTCGGCGCGGCGGCGACCTGCTGCCCATGGTCAAGCCCCAGTTCGAGGTCGGACGGGATCGGGTGGGGCACGGCGGAGTGGTTCGTGATCCCGCACTCAGGGTCGACGCAGTGGTCGGGGTGGCGCGTGCCGCAGCGGATCTGGGACTGGAAACGCTGGGGTGCGTGGCCAGTCCCCTGCCCGGGCCGTCCGGGAACGTCGAGTACTTCCTGCACCTGCACCGTGCCGGCGATCTGGAGCCTGTGGAACTGACGGACGATGCCCTCGATGCCATCCGCACAGCAGTTGAGGAGGGACCACGGTGACAACAGCAGTGAACCCGGGAGAAGAGCGACGGATCCTTCTCGAGCCGAATATCGGACGGCCGGACATCGTGGCGACCGTGGCCCAGGTGGTGAGGGCCTGCTCTGGTCACGGCATCGCCGTGCGGATGCTCGTCGACACCAGTGCCCACGTGGCGACAGGAATTGCCGTCGAGACCGTTGCTGACACCCGCGCCGCCGCCGAAGGGTGTGAACTGGTCCTGGTTCTGGGAGGGGACGGCACCTTCCTCCGCGCATGCCAGTATGCGAACGCAGCCGATGTCCCGGTGCTCGGGGTGAACCTGGGGCACATCGGTTTCCTCGCGGAGTCCGAGGTCGAATCACTGAGCGGAGTGGTGGAACAGATCGCGGCACGTGACTACCGGGTCGTCGAGAGGATGACGGTCGAGGCAACGGTCATCCACGGAGACACCGTGCTGGGACAGGGCTGGGCTCTCAACGAGGTCAGTATCGAGAAGGTCTCCCGGCAAGGTGTGCTCGAGGCATCAGTCGAGATCGATGGGCGCCCGGTGAGCGACTACGGGTGTGACGGGATGCTCGTGTCCACCCCGACGGGCTCGACTGCGTACGCATTCTCCGCTGGTGGACCCATCGTGTGGCCCGAACTCGATGCGATCCTCGTGGTCCCCAACAACGCCCACGCGCTGTTCGCCCGACCGATGGTGGTGGCTCCCACGTCCCGGGTCGCGGTGGAAACCGGTGTGCGTTCCGTGCCATCCGTGGTGGTTCTCGACGGGCGTCACACCATCGAGGCGCCGGCCGGTAGCAGGGTCGAGGTCATCCGAGGTCGACGGCCGGTCAAATGGGTGAGGTTGGACGACTCCCCGTTCACTGATCGACTGGTGACGAAGTTCGAGCTGCCGGTGACGGGGTGGCGTGGACGGTCCGGTGTCCGGCCCCTCACCTAGGGTGGTGGCGTGCTAACGGAACTCCGGATCAGCGGCCTCGGCGTCATCGACGAGGCCGTCGCCGACTTCTCGCCCGGTCTGTCGGTCCTCACCGGCGAGACCGGTGCCGGAAAGACTATGGTCGTCACCGGCCTCAGGCTGCTGGCAGGTGGTCGCGCGGACCCCGGGCGGGTTCGACGCGGCGCCGACCGGGCCCTCGTCGAGGGGCGATTCGACCTCGCCACAACTGCCACGATGGACGAAACCGACCGTCGCGAGCTCGACGAGCTCCTCGAGGACGCGGATGCGGAGTTCGACGAGGACGGGAGCGTGATCGCTGTCCGCAGGGTCGGAGCGGACGGCCGCTCACGGGCCCGCCTCGGCGGGCGCTCTGTCCCGGCCGGCACGCTCGCCCGCTTCTGCGCCCCGGTTCTGGCAGTACACGGACAGAACGACCAGCTCCGGCTGTTGCGGGCCGACCATCAGCGCGATGCCGTCGACACCCACGGCGGCGAGCCCGCACGTGCCGCTCTCAGTGCATACCGCGACACCTTCCGGAAGTGGCGTGCCGCAGTGGACTCGCTGGCAGAGCGAACCGGACGGGCCCGGGAACTGGCGCGCGAAGCAGACCTGCTGCGGATGGGGCTCGAGGAGATTGACGGCCTCGACCCCCGGCCGGGTGAGGAAGCAGAACTCGACGCCCTGATCCGGCGGTTGACCGACTCCGAGGAACTACGGGAGATCGCCGGGGCAGCGCACGACGTCCTCGCCGGGGACGGGGAGAACACCGAACCTGTGGTGGGGGTGCTGGATCAGCTGCGGCAACGGTTGTCCGGTGCCGGAGACCCTGCGCTCGACCCCATCGCGACGAGTGTCGGTCAGGCAGTCGCAGCACTGGGCGACGCGGCCACAGAACTCGGCCTCTATCTCGCCGAGCTGCCCGTTGATGCGGCGGACCTCGACGCGGCACTGGAGCGCCGCCACGACCTACGCGCTCTGACCCGCAAGTACGGGACCGACGTGGAGGACGTGATCGAGTGGGCGGAGAAAGCCCGGCAACGGTTGACGGAGGTCGACACCTCGGACACCGCCGTGGCGGAACTCGAGGCCACCGTCGCGAGGCTGGCCGGTGAGCTCCTCGACCAGGGTGCGGAACTGACGGAGATCCGTCGCGCCGCAGGCGCCGATCTGGCAGATCGGGTGTCGGCGGAACTCGCGGAGCTGTCGATGGGCGGGGCCCGATTGGCAGTCCGGATCACGCCGGCCGGGCAGGGACTGGAGGGCGCGACCGAGTCCGGGCTCGACGAGGTGTCGCTGGAACTGGACGGCCCCTCCGGCGCGGTACCGCTGGCCAAGGGCGCATCCGGGGGTGAACTCTCGCGTGTCATGCTCGCCCTCGAAGTGGTGCTCGCCGAACGATCCGGAGGTGGAACCCTGGTGTTCGACGAGGTCGACGCCGGAGTCGGGGGCCGGGCTGCACTGAGCATCGGCAAGCGGCTGGCCAGACTGGCCCGCACGCACCAGGTCATCGCCGTGACACACCTGGCGCAGGTGGCGGCCTACGCCGACACGCACCTCGTCGTCCACAAGGATTCCGGTGCCGACGGGGGAGTGTCGGTGGTCTCCGGCGTTCGCGCGCTGGCGGAATCGGATCGGGTCACCGAACTGGCGCGCATGCTCGCCGGGATGGAGGACACCGACACCGGCCTGGCCCATGCCCGCGAACTGCTGGAGACGGCGCAGAGACAAAAGTCTCAAGCTCAAGTGGACCGTTAAGCCGACACGCCGGGGCGACCTCCCTGTTCACTCGAATCACACGCGTGATACTCGTGCACATGAAGATGTCGGGTCTGCTCAATCGTCGTTCCACCGATCTCGCCGGTGCCGTCGGCGCGGTCCGTCAGATCCCCGCGGGCGGCCCGGTGCCCCGCAAGCTCGGGGCGAAGGACGTGGCCGTGCTGGATCTCAACCGGGCACCGGCCGAGACCGCCCGCGCCCTGGTCGCGGCGGAGGTCGCCGCCGTCGTCCACGTGCCCGCCCCTGGCGAGGAGATGCTGCCGCGTGCGGCGTTCCGCATCCTCGCAGCCTCCACGGTCCCGGTCATCGAGGATGCGGACCTGTCCGACGTGGCTGACGGCACCCGCGTCAGGATCCACGAGGGCGTTGTCTACGCCCTCAAGTCCGACGACGAGCTGGCCGCTGGCCGGGAGTCGGGTTCCGACACCCTGCTCGCCGAGGTCGACACGGCCGAGAACGCCTATGTCGACTCGGCCCTGGCACACCTGGCCAACGCCACCGAGTTCCTCAGCATCGAGCACCAGCTGCTCCTCGACGGTGAGGGGCTGCCGGAGATCGACGTCGACTTCACGGACCGTCACGTTGTGGTGGTGACAGGTGAGGAGTGCTCGAAGAGGCAACTCGCGGACCTGAAACCGTTCATCCGCGAATACAGGCCGCTCCTGATCGGCGTGGACGGCGGCGCCGATCTGCTGCGCTCGGCCCGCCTCGACGCCGACCTGGTGGTGGCCACACCCACCGAGGTCTCCGACGAGGTGCTCACCGACGGAGCAGTCCTGGTGGTCCCCGCCGACCGTGACGGGCGGGCAGAGGGCCTGGAGAAGATCACCGAACTCGGCGTGGGGGCAACGACGTTTCCCGCCGCGGCCACCGCCCGGGACATGGCCCTGTTGCTGGCCTACCACGGTGGAGCCGAGATGATCGTCACCACCGGTGAGAGCCGCGGTCTCGAGAATGCGTTCACCTCGTCGTCGTCGCCGTCGTCGACCATGGTGGACACCACGGTGTCCTCCCGGCTGGTCCACGCCGAGGCCTGCTCGACGTTGTACCGCTCGCGCGGTGCCGGGATCGGACTCGCACTGGTCGTGCTCGCGGCACTCGTCGCGGTGGCCGTGGTGGTCCTCGCCCGCGACTCCGCGCAGGATCTGCTCGTCTGGGCCGTCGAGACCTGGAATTCCTTCGCGCTGTGGGTCCAGGGACTCTTCCGGTGATCTCACTGCGTCGCCACGTCCTCACGATCGTCGCGATATTCCTCGCGCTCGCGGTGGGGGTGGTGCTCGGGTCGACGTCCGTGGCGACCTCCGTCAGGGACGCTGTGGTCGACCGTGAGGAGACCACGGCCGGTCGACTCGAGTCAGCCGAGCAGGAGTTGCGACAGAGCAGGCTCGCCTCCGAACGTCTGGACGCCATGGTGGGGGACCTGTCCCCGGCCGTGGCCGACGGGCGTCTGGCGGACAGGCCGGTGCTGGTCGTGGTGACGCCGGGTGCCTCATCCGAGGACGTGGACGCGGTCACCCGGGCGATCTCCAGCGCCGGCGGTATCGATGCCGGCCGGATACGGCTCACCGACCGGGCGGTCGACCCGGACAACGACTCCGAACTCGCTGCGCTGGTGGCCAACCTGCCCATCGGGGACGCCCCGGCCGCCGATGCCGACCTCGGAACCCAACTGGGGACCGCACTCGGCCGCGCAGCACTGCTCCGTCCCGAGGACGCGGAACCACACCTGGAGGACGACGGCCGTGCGACAGTCCTCACCACACTTGCCGACGCGGAGATGATCGCGTTCGAGCCGGGCACGATCCGGCCCGGACAGCTGGCCGTGGTGGTCACCGGCCCCGGAGAAGACGAGTCCACCGCCGTGCGGGTCGCCGCCCTGGCACGCACCCTCGACGAGGAGGGCGCCGGCGTGGTGCTGGTGAGCGGGATCGGTACCGGGGACGGCCGGGATGCACTTCTCGTCCTGCGCTCCTCCGGGCAGCAGGACGTCTCCACCGTCGACAGCGTGGGCACCGATGCCGGGCAACTCGCCACCGTGCTGGCGCTGGCGGAACAGCTCGACCGTGGCCACGGAGACTACGGAGTCCGGCCGGACGCACGCGCCGCGGCGCCGTCGCTCCCCCCGACGCCCACTCGGTGATAGCCTGAAGCCCCGTGGGGTGCACCGGAGCCGCACCAGCCTTCATTCATTCCGGAGTCTTGACACGGGAGTCCCCTTGGCACTGAATCGAGCCGTATCGCGGTCCGCGACCAAGCACATCTTCGTCACCGGCGGCGTGGCGTCGTCGCTGGGCAAGGGGCTCACCGCCTCGAGCCTCGGGCAGCTCCTCACTGCCCGCGGACTCCGGGTCACCATGCAGAAGCTGGACCCGTACATCAATGTGGACCCGGGCACGATGAACCCCTTCCAGCACGGCGAGGTGTTCGTCACCGAGGACGGCGCGGAGGCTGACCTGGATCTGGGGCATTACGAGCGGTTCCTCGACCGGGACCTCAGCGCCAATGCCAACGTCACCACCGGGCAGGTCTACTCCGCGGTGATCGCCAAGGAGCGACGTGGTGAGTACCTCGGTGACACGGTGCAGGTGATCCCGCACATCACGGATGCCATCAAGGAGCGCATCCTCGCGATGGGCGACCCCGACGAGCAGGGGCGCGTGCCGGACGTGGTGATCACCGAGGTCGGCGGCACCGTGGGCGACATCGAGTCGCAGCCCTTCCTCGAAGCGTGCCGCCAGGTCCGCCATTCGGTGGGCCGGGAGAACATCTTCTTCCTCCATGTCTCCCTCGTGCCGTACCTCGCGCCCTCCGGCGAGCTCAAGACCAAGCCGACCCAGCATTCGGTGGCGGCGCTGCGCAGCATCGGCATCGTCCCCGACGGACTGGTGCTGCGCTGCGACCGTGAGGTCCCCGACGCGCTCAAGGCCAAGATCGCGCTGATGTGCGACGTGGACCTGGAGGGTGTTGTCTCCACCCCCGACGCGCCGAGCATCTACGACATCCCCAAGGTGTTGTTCTCGGAGCACCTGGACACCCACGTGATCCGCAAGCTCAACCTCCCGTTCCGCGACGTGGACTGGACGGTGTGGGGCGACCTGCTGCAGCGCGTGCACGAGCCGCGTGAAGAGGTGGAGATCGCGCTCGTCGGGAAGTACATCGACCTGCCCGACGCCTACCTGTCGGTCACCGAGGCCCTGCGGGCCGGCGGATTCGCACACCACGCGCGGGTCAACATCCGGTGGGTGGAATCGGATGACTGTGCCACCGAGGCAGGTGCGCGTGAGGCGCTCCGGGGGGTCGACGGCATGCTCATCCCCGGCGGGTTCGGCATCCGCGGCATCGAAGGCAAGCTGGGCGCCATCTCGTGGGCGCGCAAGAACCGTATCCCGCTGCTGGGCCTGTGCCTGGGGCTGCAGTGCTCGGTCATCGAGGCCGCCCGCTCCGTGGGACTCGAGGGTGCCTCGTCGACCGAGTTCGATCCGGACACCGAGCACCCCGTCATCTCCACGATGGCCGACCAGGTCGATGCCGTGGCAGGCAACGCCGACCTCGGCGGAACCATGCGCCTGGGCGCCTACCCGGCAATCCTGGAGAAGGGCTCGATCGTCGCCGAGGCGTACGGCGCCACCGAGATCTCCGAGCGGCACAGGCATCGTTTCGAGGTGAACAACGCCTACCGCGACAGGATCGCCGAATCGGGCCTGCAGTTCTCCGGGACCTCGCCCGACGGGCACCTGGTGGAGTTCGTCGAGTACCCGCGTGATCAGCACCCGTTCTTCGTCGCCACCCAGGCGCACCCGGAGTACAAGTCGCGGCCGACCCGCCCGCACCCGCTGTTCGCGGCGTTCATCAAGGCGGCGCTCGACTACGAGAACGAGCTGCGGCTGCCCGTCGAGCCGTGGCGTGAGGACCAGCAGGAGGGCGTCGCGGACGAGACCGCAACGGCGGTCTCCGGCGGGGACGAGAGCTGAGCCGTGGCTGAGGCCGGTGCCCCCGGGTCGCATGACTACCGGACGGTCGCGAGCCGCGAGATCTTCGACGGCCGCATCGTCCGGCTGCGCATCGACACCCTGACCATGCCGGGCGGGGGCACCGCCGACCGCGAGATCTGCGGTCACGACGACGCCGCGGCAGTGGTGGCCGTGGACACGGAAGACCGGATCGTCCTGGTCCGGCAGTACCGTCACGCAGTGGGGGAGCGTCTGTGGGAACTCCCCGCAGGTTTGTGTGATGTCGAGGGCGAGCCACCTCTGGAGACGGCACGACGTGAGTTGGTCGAGGAGGCCGGTCTCGAGGCCGACGAGTGGCGGTCGGTCGTGGAGATCGTGCCGTCCCCGGGATTCTGCACCGAGCGGGTGCACGTGTACCTGGCCACCGGCCTGCGTGAGGTGGAACGCCCGGAGGCGCGTCACGAGGAGGCGGACATGGAGATCATGCGCATGCCGCTGACCGAGGCCGTGGACGCCGTCCTGGACGGTCGGATCGTCAACGGCATCGCCGTGGCGGGCATCCTCGCGGCCAGGTCCCTGCTCGACCGGGCGTGACGACGGGGCTCCGCTGTGGCCTGTGACGCCGCGGTCGATACGCAGATCCGGGGGTACCTGGACCACCTCGCGGTGGAACGAGGGGCCTCGACCCACACCCTCGCCGCCTACCGTCGCGACCTCGAGCGGTACCGGCGTCACCTCGCGGCGAGGGGGGTGACGGACCTGGCGGAGGTCGGCGAGTTCCACGTCGAGGGCTTCCGCGCCGAGCTGGCGACCGAGGATCCCGAGACCGGTCGACCCCGACTCGCGCCCAGTTCTGTCGCCAGGTCCCTGGCCGCTGTCCGTGGACTGCACCGGTTCGCCACCAGGGACGGGGTGACTCCTGTCGATGTCGCGGCCGCTGTCAGCCCACCCCGGCCGGCCAGGCGACTCCCCAAGGCCATCCCTGTCGACAGGTTGGTCGCGGTGATCGAGGCCGCCGGCGGAACGGAGACGGACACCGATCCCGCTCGGTTGCGCGACCGGGCCATGCTCGAACTGCTCTACGCGTCCGGTGCCCGGGCCACCGAGCTCCTCGGGCTGGACATAGACGACCTGGACGGCCTCGACCACCCCGAGGGGGGTTCGGTACTGCTCCGCGGCAAAGGCGGTAAGGAGCGGATCGTGCCGTTGGGCCGGCCGGCGTGCGATGCCGTGGCGGCCTACCTGGTGCGGGCCCGACCCGCTCTCGCGGTCAGGGGCGGTCCGGCATTGTTCGTCAACTCGCGCGGGGGAAGGCTGTCCCGTCAGACCCTGTGGAACGTGGTGGGGGCGGCAGCGGAGCGCTCCGGTCTGGACCGGGACATCTCACCGCACTCGTTCCGGCACTCGTTCGCCACCCACCTGCTGGATGGCGGCGCGGACATCAGGGTGGTGCAGGAACTGCTCGGTCACGCCTCGGTCACCACCACGCAGGTGTACACACTCGTCACCGTGGACACCCTGCGTGAGGTCTGGGCCGAGTGCCACCCGCGGGCACGGTAACGTGGCCGGGGACAGGCCCGCGTGCGGGTGAGGGTGACGAGAGGAGACGCGGGTGGCGCAGAACACTGGGGCGATGGATCCCGCACTGTTCTCCCGCGCGGAGTTGCTGGGGGCCGACGACCCGGCTGCAGGTGAGGGGTTCTCCGCGATCCCCGAACCCGAACCGCTCACCACCCACGGGCCCGCGATCGTTCTGTCGATGTGTAACCAGAAGGGCGGCGTCGGCAAGACCACCAGCACCATCAACCTCGCCGCCGCGCTCGCCGAGTACGGCCGCCGCGTGCTGGTCGTGGACCTCGACCCCCAGGGCGCGCTGTCCGCGGGGCTGGGGATCCGGCACCACGAGCTGGAGTTGACCGTCTACAACCTGTTGGTGGACAACTCGGTCGACACGGAGGAGGTGCTGGTCCGTACGCGTGTCGAGGGCGTGGACCTCATCCCGGCGAACATCGACCTGTCGGCGGCCGAGATCCAGTTGGTCAACGAGGTCGGTCGCGAACAGGCCCTGGGCCGGGCTCTCTATCCGGTACTCGACCGTTACGACTACGTGCTGATCGACTGCCAGCCCTCGCTGGGGCTGCTCACCGTCAACGCCCTCGCCTGCTCCGACGGTGTGCTGATCCCGATGGAGTGCGAGTACTTCTCGCTGCGCGGCCTGGCGTTGCTCACCGACACCATCGAGAAGGTCCGGGACAGGATCAACCCGCGCCTGCACCTGACGGGCATCCTCATCACGATGTTTGACCGCCGCACGGTTCACGCCCGCGACGTCCTCGGCCGGGTGGTCGAGGTCTTCGGTGACAAGGTGTTCGACACGCTGGTCACGCGCACTGTGCGGTTCCCCGAGACGACCGTGGCCGGTGAGCCCATCACCACCTGGGCACCCAGGTCGGGCGGGGCGCAGGCCTACCGGGCGTTGGCTCGCGAGGTCATCCAGCGCGGGAGGTGAGTGCCCCGGTGAACACCTCCGCAGATGTCGAGGAGAGCGGCCCGAGGGAGTTCACCGTCCACTTGGCCAACTTCAGTGGCCCGTTCGACCTGCTGCTCAAGCTGATCGACTCGCGCCGTCTCGACGTGACCGAGGTGGCCATCCACGCGGTGACCGACGAGTTCATCGCCCACACCCGCCAGCTGGGGGAGGAGGCCGGGCTCGAGGAGGTCACCGAGTTCCTGGTGGTGGCCGCGACGCTGCTGGACCTCAAGACGGCGCGTCTCGTGCCGTCGGGCGAGGTGCAGGACCCCGAGGACCTGGCCCTGTTGCAGGCTCGGGACATGTTGTTCGCCCGGCTTCTGCAGTTCCGGGCGTTCCGCCAGGTAGCGGAGCTGTTCGCGGAACTGGACCGCACGGCTCGGCGCGCGTATCCGAGGACCGCCGGACCGGACGAGGAGTTCCTGGGGATCCTGCCCGAGGTCGAGTTGGGGGTGGACGCCCAACAGTTGGCGACGATCGCCGCGGTGGCATTCCGGCCGCGTCCGGTGGACGAGGTGGGGGTGGCCCACATCCACGCCCCGGCGGTGTCCGTCCCGGAACAGGCGGGCCGGGTTCTGGAGTTGCTGAGGTTCCGGGGGCGGGACGTGTGGGTCGATTTCCGGGAGTTGGTCGCGGGGTGTGAGGAATCCCTCGTCGTCGTCGCCAGGTTTCTCGCCCTGTTGGAGTTGTACAGGGCGCGCGCGGTCGCGCTCGCCCAGGACGAGGCGTTGGGTGACCTCCTGGTGAGCTGGACGGGCGTCGAGGCCGACGAGGTGACGAGGGGGAGGGACGAGTGGACATGAGGAACCACGACGACGACGAGCCGGCTCTGCGGACGCGCCTGGAGGCGTTGCTGCTTGTCGTCGACCAGCCCACGCCGGAGTCAGCGCTCGCGATTGCCGCAGGTGCGTCCGTCGGCGAGGTGGAGGCCGAGCTGCGTTCCTGGCGGGACGATCTCACGGCGCGGGGCAGCGGAATGGATCTCCGGCGGACGGGTGAGGGGTGGCGTCTCTACACCCGTAGAGAACTGGCGCCGTACGTGGAGAAACTCCTCACGGACGGAACCCGGTCGACCTTGACCAGGGCGGCGCTCGAGACGCTCGCGGTGATCGCGTACCGCCAACCGGTCACCCGGTCCCGTATCGCGGCGGTGCGTGGGGTGAACGTCGATGGCGTGATGCGCACCCTCGTGGCACGCGGACTGGCGGTGGAATGCGGCACCGACGCGGACACCGGCGGCATGCTGTATAGGACCACGGAACTCTTTCTGGAAAGATTGGGCCTCGCATCGCTCGACGAGCTGCCGGATATCGCCCCGCTGCTGCCGGATGTCGACCTGGTCGACGAGATGAGCGACGATCCCGCGGACGATCCGCGGATCCCGGTGGGGCGGCGCCGGACGTCGGCGCCCGACCCTGAACCACGACACGACGACGAAGAGATGTGACATTTCAATGACTGAATCCGCTGGCCGCGAAGGCGCACCGGTCCGGCTCCAGAAGATCCTCGCCCAGGCAGGGGTGGCCTCCCGCCGTGCCTCCGAGGACCTCATCGCCCGGGGGCGGGTCGAGGTGAACGGCAAGATCGTTCGCGAGATGGGCGTCAAGGTCGACCCCGCGACCTCGGTGATCCGCGTGGACGGTACCCGGATCGTGCTCGACGACAATCTGGTGTACCTCGCACTGAACAAGCCCCGTGGCTACCACACGACCATGTCCGACGATCGTGGCCGACCGTGCGTGGGCGACCTGCTGGCAGACCGTATCGACGCCGGTCAGCGACTGTTCCACGTGGGCCGACTCGACGCCGAGACGGAAGGACTGCTGCTGGTCACCAATGACGGGGAGCTGGCGCACCGCCTCATGCACCCGTCGTATGAGGTGTCCAAGACGTACATGGCGACTGTGACCGGGGTCGTGGGCAAGGGCGTGGGTAAGCAGCTACGCGACGGGGTGGAGCTGGAGGACGGTCCGGCGAAGGTCGATCAGTTCTCGCTCCTGGACGTCCACGACGGCCGCTCGTTGGTCAAGGTGGTCCTGCACGAGGGGCGTAAGCACATCGTGCGCCGGATCCTCGCGGAGGTCGGCCACCCCGTCGAGGGGCTGGTGCGCACCAGGTTCGGGGCGGTCGCCCTGGGCGACCAGCGCGCGGGCAGCTTCCGCAAGCTCGGCCGCAAAGAGGTCTCCGACCTGTACGAGGCGGTGGGACTGTGAGCGCCACCCGCCCGAGCCGCAGGATCGCGATCGACGGTCCTGCCGGCACCGGTAAGTCCACCTTGGCCCGTACCCTCGCCGCGCGGGTGGGCGGCTCCTACCTGGACACCGGCGCGATGTACCGGGTGGCCACACTTCAGGTCCTGCGTGCCGGAATCGACCCCGAGGACGCCGCGGCGGTGATCGCCGCGACGGCCGACCTGCCGCTGGAGATCGGCACCGATGCCGGCGCCGAGCGCATTCTCCTGGACTCCGAGGACGTGAGTGAGGAGATCCGCACCGCGCACGTCACCGCCAATGTCTCGGCCGTGTCCGCGGTGCCGGAGGTGCGCGAGAACCTCGTGCGGCTGCAGCGGCGACTGGCCGCCGGGGGCGGCACTGTTGTACTCGAGGGCCGGGATATCGGCACGGTCGTGCTGCCCGACGCCGAGGTGAAGGTGTATCTCACCGCCAGCCCCGAGGTGCGCGCACGGCGTCGCACCGACCAGGATCTCGCCGCCGGTCGCGCGGCCGACTACACCGAGGTGCTCGCCGCGGTGATCGAACGCGACCGCAAGGACTCCACCCGCGCCGCCAGTCCGCTACGGCCGGCGGACGACGCCGTGGTGATCGACACGTCCGACCTCACCCTGGACGAGGTGCTCGACCAGCTGGTCGAGCTCGCCGAGGGCACCCACGCGTCGCAGGGCGCCACCGCAGAAGGGAACGCACAGTGACCGGTACCGAGGATTTCGACCTACCCACAGGACCCGCTGAGGAGACCATCGAGGACGGGTGGGACGACGACACCGACTGGGACTCGATCGCCGAAGATTTCGCGGATGCTCTCGACGAGGTCGCCGAGGGCGTGGAGATCCTGCCCACCGTCGCGATCGTCGGCCGTCCCAACGTCGGCAAGTCGACACTGGTCAACCGGATCATCGGGCGGCGTGAGGCGGTCGTCGAGGACGTCCCCGGCGTGACCAGGGACCGCGTGTCGTACGAGGCGCTCTGGAACGGCCGTGCGTTCATGGTGCAGGACACCGGCGGATGGGAGCAGGATGCCAAGGGCATGCACCGTTCCATCGCGCAGCAGGCGGAGATCGCGATGGGGACCGCTGACCTCATCGTGCTGGTCTGTGACGGGACGGTGGGGATCACCTCCGGAGACGAGACCGTCGCCAAGTCCCTGCGCCGTTCCAAGACCCCGGTGATCTTGGCGGTGAACAAGGTCGACAGCGAGAAGGCGGAACTGGATTCTGCTGAGTTCTGGGGCCTGGGGCTGGACAAGCCGTTTGCCATCTCTGCTGCGCACGGGCGTGGGACAGGCGATCTGCTGGACGAGATCGTGGACCAGTTGCCCACCACCGCCCAGATGCGGGAGGAGACCAACGTCCCGCGGCGCGTGGCCCTGGTCGGCAAGCCCAATGTGGGCAAGTCCAGCCTGCTCAACAAGCTCACCGGCGAGGACCGCGCCGTTGTGGACAATGTCGCCGGGACCACGGTCGACCCCGTGGACTCACTCGTCGAGCTCGGCGGCAAGACCTGGCGATTCGTCGACACCGCCGGTCTGCGACGCAAGGTCAACCAGGCCTACGGGCATGAGTACTACGCGTCTCTGAGGACGCGTGGGGCGATCGAGGCCGCCGAGGTGGTCGTGCTGCTGCTCGACGCCTCGGAGCCGATCACGGAGCAGGATCTGCGGGTGATCTCGATGGTCGCCGACGCCGGTCGTGCGCTGGTGATCGCATTCAACAAGTGGGACCTCGTGGACGAGGACCGGCGGTATGACCTCGACCGCGAGATCGACCGTGAGCTGTCCAAGGTGTTGTCCTGGGCCCATCGGGTGAACATCTCGGCCACGACCGGCCGGGCCCTCGCCAAGTTGGTGCCGGCGATGGAGACGGCGCTGGAGTCGTGGGACAAGCGGATCCCGACGGGACCGCTCAACACGTGGATGAGCGAGGTCGTGGCAGCCACCCCGCCCCCGATGCGGGGTGGTCGTCTTCCCCGTATCCGCTTCTGCACGCAGGCCACCACGAGGCCGCCGACCTTCGTCTTCTTCTCGACCGGGTTCCTCGAGGCCAACTACCGCCGCTTTCTCGAGCGCAAGCTCCGGGAGACCTTCGGTTTCGACGGTTCTCCGGTGCGTGTCAACGTGCGTGTGAAGGAGCGCCGACAGCGGAAGTGACCCCCGATTTCTGTCCCGCGACTGGGTGCGCTAATCTAATTCAGTCGCTGCGAGAAGCGGGGACAGCCACGGGCTGTGGCGCAGCTTGGTAGCGCACTTGACTGGGGGTCAAGGGGTCGCAGGTTCAAATCCTGTCAGCCCGACACGGAGAAACCCCGGACCGGAGAAATCTGGTTCGGGGTTTCGTCGTCTTTCCCGGGCGGCTGAATTGAGAGGTTATGGGCCAGTAGCGACTGATGTCGGGCTGGCCATCGCTCGTCCGGCACCGCAGCGTTGCGCACACGGGATGTTCCACCTATCCGGGCCGGGACAGGTGATCACCGTGGCGCCTGGTGGCTACGGGCGCCTCTGGGGCAGCGAGCGGGGCCCTCGCACCATGGACTCCGCCCTGTCTGTGGATCTGGCCCCTTGTCGTAGATCCCTGCTGGGAATGGCCCACCCGCGACGGGAGAGGCACCCGTTGCGATCGGCGATCCGTTTGCGCTCGACAGAACAACAACAGGCCCCGCAACCTGTGTCAGCGTGGTCCACAACGGGTCCAGCGGCGCCGTGTGGCCGATGTCCAGCGAATCCGATGCCCAGCGCTGTTGCGGGTATGTCGTAGCCCGCTGGCCAGTTCGGCTCCGGCTGCAGCGGTGCCAGGAGCGGGAGCGCTCCAGAAATCTCTCGAGATCATGGGAACCAGGCGGCGCCCTGGTGCGTCGTACTGGTCGTGGGAAGAATTAGAGGTGTAGGCGCGGCGCTGGCCGCCGCGTTCCTGGTGCTGTCCGGGTGCGGATCGGCCGAGGTAGATGTGACGACGACGAGCCCATCACCCGAGACGGCCGCCAATCCGTGGGATCTCCCCCTCGAGGAGCGTCCAGCTCTCTTCGACCCGTGCACCGAGATCCCGATCGACGCAATCGAAGAGGGCTTAGGCGGACCAGTTCAAGTTGATGAGGCTTTGCTCAATCATCAGTCGGAGAAGCTGCACACATGCGCTTGGCGCGATGGCGAATTGCTGTACGTCATAACGGCGACATGGCTGGATAAGCGAGGATTTCTGGATGACCCCGAGTTTGGTGAAATTGATACAGAGGCCAAGGTGTTTGATCGCCCCAGCTTTCAGATGAGAGACAGTGGCGATACGTCTGGAGCTACGTGCTACCGGGTGTTCTTTACTTCGAGAGGAGCAGCTGTAGCGAACGTGAATCTAATGAAGTCGATGGGGCAATATCGCGGTGATACTTTTGTCGATTCATGCGACATTTTGAACGAGTCAATCGGCCCAATAATTAGACACCTTCCTGCGGGAGACTTCTGATGGCTGTCCACCTCGAGGCCGGTGCAGCGAAAGAAGCAAGAGATGCCTGTGATCAGTTTTTAGACACGATTCGCAGCTCAATCGCTTTCAGCCGACATAGTCGCTTGTTAGCGCCAGCAGATTCTTTTGATACCGCCCGTCAGATCGGGACGGTGTATTCCCTGTTCGCGGGTGAGGATCTGCGGACGTTGTTGAATGGCCCTTCCGGATTTAGAGTGCGTTGATCCGGTTCTGGAGCTGGCCGGA
>CAYFRF010000058.1:0-5410 GCA_964345415.1 uncultured Microbacter sp.
AAGAGCCACCACAACGTCGGCGGCCTGCCCGACGACGTGGAGTTCTCCCTCGTCGAGCCGCTGCGGATGCTGTTCAAGGACGAGGTCCGCGCCGTGGGCCGCGAGCTGGGCCTGCCCGAGTCGATCGTCGGCCGCCACCCGTTCCCCGGCCCCGGCCTGGGTATCCGGATCGTCGGCGCCGTGTCCAAGGAGCGACTCGACACCCTGCGCGCGGCCGACGCGATCGTGCGCGAGGAGATGACCGCCGCCGGCCTCGACTCCACCGTGTGGCAGTGCCCCGTGGTGCTGCTGGCCGACGTCCGCTCGGTGGGCGTCCAGGGCGACGGTCGCACCTACGGTCACCCGATCGTCCTGCGGCCCGTCAGCTCCGAGGACGCCATGACCGCCGACTGGACCCGCGTGCCGTACGAGACGCTGGCCCTGATCTCCAACCGGATCACCAACGAGGTGCCCGACGTCAACCGCGTGGTGCTGGACGTCACGAGCAAGCCGCCGGGGACCATCGAGTGGGAGTGACGGCCCGGGCCGCGGGCTGAGCCCGGCGTCGGTTTTCTGCTGGCGTCGGTTTTCAGTCGGCGCGGATTCAGGCCTGCAGGCGGTGTTCGGCGGCCCCAGGGGATTCCCTGGGGCCGCCTCTGTCGTGGGGACGGGCTGCCCGTCGCTGGCCGGCTTGTTCTGCTCGTCATCAGCGAGATGCTCGTGATCAGCGAGATTTTTCGGGCGTTATGGCAGGTATCGTCTCGATTTCCACGACCATCTCGCTGATCACGAGCAACAGCGCCCAGCGGGCGGCACGAGGGTTACGGCCCAGGGCAGTGCCAGGGCAGTCCAGCGCAGGACTTGGGACTGCACCGAGTCCGGGGCCGAGGCTGCGCCGCGTTCGGGCGGGGCCGCTCACAGGCACCGGGCCGAGCGACCGCAAGCCCCCGGGAGGTCAGAGATACCCGAGCGCCTCGCGCCCTTCCGCGGAGAGCCGGATCCATGCGGCTTCCGTCGGCCGGTGGGCCTCGGTGGCGGGCAGCTCGAACCAGTGACTGCCGCGGCGGGCGCGCCCGCGGATGTCCTCCTGCGTGGTGTCCAGGACTTCGGCGCACCACACGACCCGCCGTTCGCCGGTGTGATGCTGGAGCACGAGCAGTTCCAGGACGTCCGGGTCCAACTCGCCGGCTGACACGGCGGCCACGGCGTCGGCGGTGAGCGTGGGCGCGTGCTCGAGGCGTGGCCCGGTGACGGCGTCGGCGGTCGCGTAACCCGGGTACCACCGCGCGGCCAGACACCCGACCACCACCGCGACACCGATGATGACCGGCCAGTGGTCGAACAGCCCGGTGAGTCCGCCCAGGAACACGAGCGTGAAAGCGGCGGGCCCGGCCATGGCGGGGCTGCGCCACCAGGGGCGTTCGGCACCGGGGAGTTCGACGACGGTGCCGGAGTGGCCGCGGTGGCCCGCCCGTCGGATGCTGACCATCGCCACGATCAGGATGAGCGCCATCAGCGCGGCGAACACCCGGAGCGAGGTGCCGGCTCCGCCGGGAAGGAACTGCGCCCCGGCGATCACCGTGAACCCGACCGCCGCGAGCACCCCGGCCACCGGACGGTGCCAGCCCGGGTGCCTCTCCGCTTCCCGTCGTAGCCGCCAGGCGTGGTCCACGGTCGCGTATACGAGTTCGGTCGGGTCGGCGGGGGAGGTCACCGCCCGACCATATCGATTTTCCCCCACCGGGTTTCGCGCTGCCTATACGAATGCGCGCCACCTATCGGATCTGACAGGTGGCGCGCATTCGTATAGGTGGCGTGGAGGGGGGCTGGTCGTATGGAGGGTTGGTGGCAGGGAGCAGGTGGGGCGTCCGGGTGGCGGGGAGAGGCTGGTGGCCGGGAGCCGGTGGGGCGGATCCGCCGGTCCGGTCAGCGGCGGATCACCATCACCAGCCCCACCAGCACTGTCAGCACCAGCCCGGCGGCCAGCAGGACGGTGGGTGTGATGACCGGCGCTCCGAGGATCGCCCACACGGCCACCGCCATCGAGAGCACCCCGGCCACCGCCAGGATCGGCGAGCCGGACCGCTTCTGCTCGGCTACCTCGACGCTGCCGGTAGTACCGGAGGCGGAGCCGAAGCCAGCGAGGCCGGAGCCGGCGGAGCCGGAGCCGGCGAGCCCCACATCGGCCGGGCCCACCCCGAACCCCAGCGGCTGCGGGCTCGAGAATCCGGTGCCGTAGGGCAGGGGCGCGTAGAGCGGCTGGTCCGGGGTGGCCTGGCCTGCGCCCACCCGGCCGGCGCTCGGCTGCCCGGTGGGGATCGGGCGGGTGGTGTTGTCGTCGTCGTCATATCCGCCGAAGGCGGTCGTGTCGTCGGGGTTCACGGTGTTCATCGGATCACCTTCACGCTTCCCATCTCATTCGTGATGTCCAGGGTCAGGACGGGGCCGTCGGGGTTCTCGGGCAGGTCAGGGCAGTCGACATTGCCGATCTCGGTGCTGCAGATTGCGTCCACCGCGAGCCCCTCGGGCAGGTGCACGCGCACCTCGCCGACCTCGTTGGTGATGCTGTAGCTGCGGTCGCGGTCCAGCTCGAGCCTGCGCATGTCCACCACCACCTCACCGACTTCGTGGACGACAGGCGTGTCCAACTGCTCGGGGGTGAGGATCGCCACGTGCTTCTCGCCGAAGGTCTCCCAGCCGCCGTCGGGCACCTGGATGAGCGAGGCCAGCAGCACGAACCCGGCGAGCGGGCCGGCCACCACGAGCAGCCCGTGACCGCGGCGGGTGAGCGCGCCGACGAGCAGTCCGCCGGCCACCACGGCCAGGGCGATCGCCGTGATGCGGGTGGCGTCGAGCCAGGTGATCCCCCCGAGGGTGGACAGGCCGGTGGCGACGGCCGCCGCGATGAGCGCGAGCCCGAGCGTGATGGTGGTCAGCCGTGACTTGCGGGCCGCCGGTTCGGGATCGGCCGCGACGTGGGCGCCGGGTTCGGGCAGGTCCCACGCGAAGGGGGCGGCGCCGAGCGGGTCCCACGACGGCGGCACGGGCGGGCCGTGCGGGGCGTCGGGGCCGGAGCCGGGGGCCTGCGAGGTGCTGTAGGGGGCGCCGGGGGACTGGGCCGCGCCGGGTCCGGTGGCCTGCGCGGAGCCGGGTGCACCGCCCTGCCACACCGCGTCCGCCCGCCAGGGGCCCGCGCCGGATGCCGCGCCCGTCGGCCGGGGCGCGGAGACGTACGCCCAGCCGGCCGGCGGTTCGGGGGCGCGCCGGTACAGGCCGTACCAGCCGGCGAGCATCGCCGCGGTCATGAGGAACCCGGCACCCAAGAGGAAGGTCTGCCCGGAACCGCCGAAGGTGGGAGCGGAGATGAGGACGACGACGACGAGGGCCACCGCCGCGACCTTGGAGCCGGATGCCTGGCCACGCCCTATGAGCGCCTCCCCGGAGGAGACCTCGTCGCCGGCCCTGCGGAGCAGCAGCCACATCAGTGCGTAGAGGAACACGCCGGCCCCGCCCCACAGGGCGGCGATGACAAACGCGACGCGGACGAGCACCGGGTCGATGCCGTAGCGCCGACCGAAGCCGCCGCAGACACCGGCGATCTTGGAATCGTCCGGGGTCCGGACGGGACGGGTCCGCCACAGTGAGCGGAGCTCTGAGGACAGGTCGTGGGTACTCGTGCTGGACATGACTCCTATCGTGGTCGGTTCGCGCGGCGGGCACATCAGGGAACGACCCTGAGATCCGGACCCCGGCAATCTCGGGGTCAACCCCCGATGCGGACCCCGGGCCGATCTGTGACCATTGCCTGTATGAGTGAGAACGCGACCGACCCCGCGCCGGCCACGCCTGTGCGCGCGTCGGACGCCGGGTCCGCCGCACGTGTGGGGCCGCACGGGCCGGTGTCGCCGGACGCCCCCGTCCTACGCCCGCCCGCCGCAGCCCCGGCCAGCTTCCGCTGGTACCCGCGGCTGACCCGCACCTCCCACGGCTCTGTTGTGGGCGGGGTGTGCGCGGGGCTGGCCGAGCACCTCGGCGTCAAGGTCACCTATGTCCGCCTGGTCATGGTGCTGCTCGCCAGCCTCTCCGGCGCCGGCGTGGCCCTGTACTCGGCCCTGTGGGTCCTCCTGCCGTCCGCCCCCGCCCGCGCCGACACGCTCTCTGTGGACTCAGCCCCCGTCGACAAGCGGGAACGCCGACACGGCAAGGCCCTCGTCGCGGTGGCGATGGTGGGCGCCGTGCTCTCGTTCATGCTGACCACCGCCACGGGACTGAACGTCATCGTCCCCGTCCTGGTGGTGGCACTCGGAGCCGGGCTCGTCTGGCAGCAGTACGACCGCGGGGGAAAGACCTCACCACGGTCCGCCTTCGACTGGGCCCGGGTCACCGCGGGGGTCACCCTCGTCGTCGTCGGCCTCGCGGTTGTGGTCCTGGGCCAGGTCGAGCTGGCCGCACTACGCTCCTCCCTCCTCGCCGTCCTGGCGACCCTCGTCGGCGTGGGACTGCTCTCGGTCCCCGTCGGCCTGCGGCTGTGGCACTCGCTCGAGGAGGAACGCGCCGCCCGCATCCGGGAGGCCGAGCGCAGCAACATCGCCTCCCACCTGCACGATTCCGTCCTCCAGACCCTCGCCCTGATCCAGAAGCGCTCCGACGACCCCGCCCAGGTCGCCCGCCTCGCCCGCCGCCAGGAACGCGAACTGCGACAGTGGCTCTTCGGCGCCGGGGACGGCATGTCGACCGGAGCCACCACCGTCGCCGGTGCCGTCGAGGTGATGATCGGCGACCTCGAGGACGCCTACGGACTGCGCGTCGACCAGGTCGTCGTGGGCGGCGACACCCCCGTCGGTGAGACCGAGGACGCCGTGCTCGGCGCCGTCCGCGAAGCCCTGGTCAACGTCGCCAAACACGCCGGCGTCGACACCGCCGACGTCTACGTGGAGAACGACGGACGGGTGCTGAGCGCCTTCGTCCGCGACCGCGGCACAGGCTTCGACCCCGAGGCGGTGGGCGAGGACCGGCACGGCCTGGCCCGGTCCATCCGGCACCGCGTGGAAAGTCGCGGGGGCACCGTCACCGTGCGCAGTACGCTCGGACGCGGGACCGAGATCGGGATCGAGATGCCGCTGGAGGGCGAATGACGGACGTGCCGCAGACCGGTGAGCAGGCCGGGGGCCGGGCGGGTGGCCGGGTGTGCCGGGTCTTCCTGGTCGACGACCACGCGGTGTTCCGCAGCGGCGTCCGCGCCGAACTCGCCGGGCAGGACGTGATCCAGGTGGTCGGCGAGGCCGGGTCCGTCGCCGAGGCCGTCGCGGGGATCGCGCGCGTGCAGCCCGACGTGGTGCTGCTGGACGTCCACATGCCCGACGGCGGCGGCGTGGCCGTACTGCGCTCGGTGCTGGGGGCTGCCGGCTCGGGCGGTGCGGCGGGCTCGGGC
>CAYFRF010000058.1:5510-15655 GCA_964345415.1 uncultured Microbacter sp.
AATCGGTCGCTTTTCTGCAGGCATCGGCCGAGTGGACCTCTGCCAGGATGCGATGGATTTTCACGAGACGCGATGGGATTTCACAAAAGGCGATCGATCCGTGGCATCTCTGGGACCGCGCCTCACCAGGGCGCACGCCGGGGGCCACGCCAGAGCTCCGCGAGCCCGGCCCGCACCCGCTACGGTGACCTCGTGAGCGAACCCCGCGATCTGCCCGTGTGCATCATCGGTGACTCGTTCGTGGCCGGCTACGGCGATGAGACGGGCCGCGGCTGGACCGCGCTGCTGGTGGAGGCAGCGGCCCGCGAGGACCTGCATCTGCACGCCGCGGTCGCGGGCATCGGCGGTGACACCTCGGCGATGATCCTGGCCCGCTGGGACGAGGTGGACCGGCGGCGGGCCGCGTTCCCGACCACCGCGGTGATCGCGGAGTTCGGGGTCAACGACGTCATGCATGTCGCCGCCGCGGAGCCCGGTGGCGTGGTTGAGCGCGTCGATGAGGCGGGCACGGTCGCGGCGGTGCGCGGGATGATCGCCCGGGCGCCGGAGGGCCGGTTCCTGGTGGTGGGCCCGCCGCCGGTTCTGTGGGACGAGGTCAACGAGCGCATCGAGGCCCGGGCCGCGGCGATCGCGGCAGTGTGCGAGGAGGCCGGGGTGCCGTTCGTGCCGACCTTCGACGCGCTGCGGCCCGGTGGGGCGTGGATGCGGGAGGTCGCGTCCGGGGATGGCGCGCACCCCGGGCCGGCCGGTTACGCGCAGTTCACGGCCGCGGTCGCCCGCCCGGTTCTGGCGTGGCTGCGCGCGCTGCCGGATGTCGAGCCGGGATAGTCTCCGGCGATCGGGGCTCGTCCGCGCGTCTGCTGAACAGGGGCTGTGCTCGGCCGGTTGAACGATCGGTGCGTGTGCGTAGCGTGGATCCCGTCGCACACCCGGTGCGGCGGGAGGAGAGTGGCGCATGTCGAATCCGCAGAACTCTGATCACGCCGAGAACCCGTCCGAGGAGAAGGACGAGCGGGACAACCGCCCCGATTCCAAGGACGAACTGGTCGACGAGTGGGGCGAGGAGTCCTTCCCGGCCAGTGATCCGCCCGGGGCCCCCTGACCTGTCAGCGCAGGGTCCCTCAGCGCAGGACCTCGAACTGTTCCGACACCGCCCGCAGTGCCTCCGCGCTGCGGGCGAACTGTTCGCGCTCGGTGGCATCCAGTTCCAATTCCACCACCCGCTGCACTCCGGTACGCCCGATCACCGCGGGCACGCCGATGTAGATGCCACTCTGGTCGTATTCGCCCTGCAGCAGGGTCGAGACGGGTAGGGAGACCTGTTCGTTGCGCAGGACGGCGCGCGTGATGCGGGCCAGACCCATGCCGATGCCGTAGCTGGTGGAGCCCTTGGAGTCGATGATCCGGTAGGCGGCGTCCCGGGTCTCGGTGAAGATCTGGGCGAGCCGTTCACGCTTGGCGGGGTCGGAGTCCAGGTCGCGGCGGAGAGGCACGCCGGAGACGTTGGCGGAGGAGAACACCGGTAGTTCGGTGTCTCCGTGCTCGCCGATGATCGAGGCGTGCACGCTCATGGGGGCCACGCCGTAGTACTCGCCGAGCATGAACCGGAAGCGCGCGGAGTCGAGGATGGTGCCGGAGCCGATCACCTGACCCGACGGGAGGCCGGAGTAGCGCCAGGTGGCCTGGGTGAGGATGTCGACGGGGTTGGTGGCCACGAGCAGGATGCCGTCGAATCCCGTGGCCATGATCTCGCCGACGATACTTTCGAACAGTGCCATGTTCTTGCCGACCAGATCCAGGCGGGTCTCGCCGGGTTTCTGGGCGGCGCCGGCGCAGATCACCACCATGGTCGCGTCGGTGCAGTCGGCGTAGGTGCCCTCGGTGACGAGGGTGGGGGAGGGTGCCACACACGACGCCGTGGTTGAGGTCCATCACCTCGCCGACGAGCTTGTCCCGGTCGATGTCGATGATGGAAAGATGGTCGGCCAGACCCTGGTTGACCAGCGCGTATGCGTAGGCGATCCCCACGTCACCAGCGCCGATGAGCACGATGCGGTTCCCGATTGATGCCTTCACACCTCCCGACACTAGGCCCCGGGTACGACATCGCGGGTGCGGTGAGGTGAACAACGAGGTCAACGGGGCCCCGCCGTGGGAGGCGGTCCCGCCGCGGGTGAGGGCCGGAGGGTGGGTGCCGGCGACAAGGACGACGACGACGACAACGACGCCCGCCCCGACTCCTCGAAACCCGCCTCGAACAGGAGTTCTTGCGCAGTGTCGTACCCGTGGTGTTCACTGTTCATCGTGGTCGAAAAATAGTTCGATTAACGTGGTCGGCGGCGTGTCGGCCATGGCGGGAGGTGCTGGTGATGGTAGTGGGCGAGTCTGCTGTCCGCCGGTCTGCTCGGGATCTGTCGGAGCTCGACACGGCTGATCGCGTGGCGGAGCTGCGGCGCCGGATGGCTGCCATGCCCGGCGGGGGCCTGTCTGCGGCGGCCCGGTCGGTGCCCGGTGGCGTGGTGCCCCGGCCGGTCGGGGGCCCGTCGTCGTCTGAAGGTACAGGGTCGGTCGGTGGCGTCGACCCGCGGTCCGGTGGTGGGGTCTCGGTGCTCCCCGCCGACCCGGCACTTCCCGCCGGCCCGGCGCTTCTTGCCGACCTGGCACTTCCCGCTGACCCGGTGCTTCCTGCCGGTCCGGTGGGGTCCTCGGGGCCGGTGGCGGGCCGGACAGGCGGTCCGGAAGCGGGGGTCCGGACGGTTCCCGGGGTCCCCGTGCCGGGGTCGGTGGCGGGGCTGCTGCCGGGCGGTGTGCTGCCCGCGGGGCGGGTCACGGCGGTGGCGGGCAGCGCCACACTGCGGGTCGGTCTGCTGGCCGCGGCCACGGCGGCCGGGGCCCGTTGCGCGGTCGTGGGGTGGCCGGAACTCGGGGTGGCGGCGGTGGCGGAACAGGGCGGACGGCTGGACTGCCTGGCGCTGGTGCCGGACCCGGGGCCGGACGCGGCGGCGGTCGTCTCCGTGCTGATCGACGGGCTGGACCTGGTCCTGCTCGGGCCGGGTGTCGCCGCTGTGGCCCCGTCGCGGGCGCGGGTGCTCGCGGGTCGGGTCCGGGCGGCCGGTGCGGTCCTTCTGGTGGGGGCCGGCTGGCCGGGGGCGGAGCTCACCCTGGTGGGGCGCCACTGCCGCTATGGCGGCCTGGGGGCGGGGGCGGGGCGGTTGGCCTCGGTCTCCACCGTGGTGCGCTGTTCCGGTCGGGCGGCCCCGGCCCGGACCGCGGAATGGGTGGCGGCGGGATGAGCGCCCGGGTCATGGCGGTGTGGTGCCCGGACTGGCCGGCGGTCGCGGCGGCCCGGGCCGAGGGGCACGGTCTGCATCTGCCGTTGGCGGTCGTCGGCCCCAGGGGCGTGCTCGCGTGCAACGCCGTCGCGCGGGCGGTCGGCGTGCGGCGGGGCCTGCGTCGGCGTGAGGCACAGTTCCGGTGCCCCGAACTCGTGGTGGTCGTGGCGGACCCGGCCAGGGACGCCACGTGGTTCGAGCCCGTCGTGCAGGCTCTGGACGCGGTGGTCCCGGGCATCGAGGTACTGCGGCCGGGGTTGTTCGTGTTCTCGGCGGCGGGCGCGCTGCGCTTCCACGGCGGCGTGGAGGAGGTGGTCACCCGGGTCGTGGACGCGGTCGCCGCGGTCGGGGTGGAGTGCCAGGTGGGCCTGGCTGACGAGCTGCCCACGGCGGTGCTCGGGGCTCGCGAGTCGGCGCTGCTCTCGCCCGACGGGGACGCCGCGTACCTGGCAGGGCTACCCGTGGGGGCCCTGCTGGTGGAACCCGCACTGGGGGATCCGGAGGTGCTGTCCGAGTTGGTCGGGCTGCTGCGTCGACTCGGGGTGCGGACGATCGGTGACTTCGCGGCACTGGAGCCCCGGGACGTGGCCACCCGCTTCGGCGAGTCGGGCTCGGTCGCGCACCGCATCGCACGGGCCGTGCCGTGGCGGCCGCCGTCGGTCACCGCGGTCCCCGCCGGGGCCGCGGTCGAGCACCGGTGCGATCCGCCGCTGGAGCGGGTCGACGAGGCGGCGTTCCTCGGCCGGCGGCTGGCCGGTGAGCTGCACGAGATACTCGCCGCGGCCGGGGTGTCCTGCCTGCGGCTGTCCATCACCGCCCGGGTCGAGGGCGGGCAGGAGGTCAACCGGGTCTGGCGGTGCTCGGCGCCGCTCACCCCGGAGGGCACCGCAGACCGGCTGCGGTGGCAGTTGGAGGGCTGGCTCACCGGCACCGCGATCGCCGGCGGTGTCGGGGGTGCGGTCACCGCCCTGGTCCTCGAGCCGGTGGAGGTGGTCCCCGCGGGCCGCGTCCAGGAGGGGCTGTGGGGCGAGGCGGGACTGGCGGAGGCGCGGGTCCACCGCGCGCTCGTGCGGGTGCAGGGGCTGCTCGGGCCCGAGGCGGTGCGCGTCCCCGTCGAGGCGGGCGGTCGTGGTCCGGCCGAACGTGTGCGGTCGCTGCCGTACGGCGACGCCCCCGCGGAGCCCGCCGCACGGGGACCGTGGCCGGGGGCGCTGCCCGCGCCGTCACCGTCCGTGGTGTGGCCGGGGCCCGGTTATCTGCTGGAGATCCGCGAGAGCGGTGATCCCGGCGCGGCGGTTGCGGCCCGGGTCCCGGTGTGGCGGGGGGTCGTGCTGCGTACCGATGCCGGGGCGGAGGTCGGGGTGACCCTGCGGGGCCTGCTCAGCGGCAGGCCCGCCGTGGTCGAGATGGGTGGGCAGCGGTGTGCACTGCTCGGCTGGTCGCGACCGTGGCCGGTCGACGAGGCCTGGTGGGAGCCAGTATCCGAGGACGCGCCCCACACACCCCGGGCCCGCATGCAGGTCGTCCCCGAGCGGGCGGCCGCACTGCTGCTGTGCCGCCCGCTCGGGGACGAGCCCGGCGCCTGGACCGTGGAAGGGGTCTACGAATGAACCGTCAGTCTGTGTCTGTGTCTGTGTCTGTGCCTGTGCCCGTGCTCGCGCCCGCGCGTGCGTTCGTGACCACGGGGGCGGACCCGGCGGTCACCCGCAGGCCGGTGCTCGGGGCGGGCTCAGCGCTCGATGTCCACGACCAGGCGGGTGGGGTTCTGCAGCAGGAACGCGGAGAAGTCCCGGTTCGTGCCGTCGAGGCCGATCACGGCCTGGGCCATCCCCTCGAACTGGCCGGCGAAGGCCACCCCGGCCACCCCGGCGGCGGCGTCACCGGAGATGACCCCCACGGGGACCTCCGTCATATCGGTCTCGGTGGGCAGGACCTGGCCAGCGATCATCACCTGCAGGAACGAGTCACCGGGAACCTCCACGGGGAAACCGCTGCCCTGCTGGGCGGGGGCGTCCACGTAGTCGACCGAGTAGCTGGGGGTGCCTGCGCCGTCGAGCTCGAAGACCACCCGGTCCCTGCCCTGGAAATCGCCCATGCGGATCTCGGCCACCACCAGCTGCGGGCGCTCGGTCTCGCCCTCACCCGACTCCGCACTCTTGGGGGACGAGTCGGTGGGGCCGTTCGACGGATCGGCAGCCTCGGTCTCGTCCGCGGACAGACCACCGGCCAGGGCGGCGGGAGACGAACCCGCGGTGGTGGTCTGGCTCGTGGCGGGAGTATCGGTGGAGGAGTCGGCCCCGCACCCCGCCAGCGCCAGGGACGTGGTGGCGACGAGGGCGGCAGCGGCGGCGAAGCGGCGGTGTCGGATACGCATACCCCCAGGCTAGATCCCTCCAGTCACTTTTGTCCCACAAGGCGGCTACAGTTACCCATCTTTGCTCCGTGGGGCACCATGGGGTCGTGTCAGTCATCGATTCCGCCACACGCCCGACCTGGTGCTCCTTCCAATCCGCCGACGAACCACCGGCAGGGACCGCCGCCCATGAGACCTCGTGGGTGCTGTTGGAGGTCCCGGGACGCTGGGGACGCGACATCTTCGACGGTGAGGCCCTGGGCGAGGAGTTGTCCGAACGCCTCAAGAAGCACGTGGCGGACTGCGGGTCCCGCATGCTGTTCATCCGTCGCCCCGGACGTGAGGGGCAGCGCATCGACCGCCCCCGCTTCTATCTCTGCGACACCCGCCCGGGCCGGCGCAGTGTCAGGGTCGGCCGGGTGGACGGGCCCGCGGACATGCTCGAGCTGGACCTCTCGCCCGGCGGGCAGGTTGCCGGTACCCGCGAGGTCACGGCTCCGGTTCCTCTGGTGTGCACCCACGCCAAACGCGACCAGTGCTGCGCTGTGCGCGGGCGGCCCGTCGCGGCCGCGGTCGAGGAGAAGCTGGGGAGCAGGCTGTCTGAGCTCGACCCCGACGCGGCGGTGTGGGAGTGCTCGCACACCGGCGGGCACCGCTTCGCCCCGGTCCTGCTGCTGCCCGGGACCGGCTACACCTACGGACCCGCGGAGACCGATCTCGCGGTCCGGGTCATCGAGGCAGAGCTGGACGGCAGGGTGGTCACCGAGAACCTGCGGGGTCGCAGTACGTGGCCGCCGGCCGGGCAGGTCGCCGAGGTCGCGGTCCGGGACTCCGGCGTGGTCGCGGGGATCGACGACCTGGTCGTGGACATCGACCCGGAGGCCCCCCTCGTCGCTGTCGTCCGGCACACCGACGGACGCGCCTGGCGTGTCGAGACCGGCACCCGGCCGCTCCCGGATCGCTCGCAGAGCTGCCGCAAGCCACCCACCGGCGCCAAGGCGTGGGTGGTGGAGTCGCTCACCGCACTCTGATCACGGTGGTGCCGGATGAACTGGTACCACGGACCCAAGAGCTGGTCGGAACTCGAACGGGTGCTGTCCGGGCGGCCAGCCCCTCGCGGAGCCGAGAACCCGCACCCCGGCGACGGCGGCGACGCCCCCGCCTGGTCGCGCAAGCGCGGTGCGTACACGGCGCCGGATCCGGTTCTGGATCAGGCACGGGGCCACGAGGGCGACCCGTCGAGCGGCTCGGCAGCCGGAGCGGAGACCGGTCAGGCCGCCGTCCAGAACACGGGCCCGGGGACCGGGCGCGTGCCGTACGCGGAACTGCACGCCCACACCGCGTTCAGTTTCCTCGACGGCGCCTCCAGTCCCGAAGCCATGGCCGAGGCAGCGGCGGAACTGGGACTGACGGCACTGGCGATCACCGACCACGACGGGCTGTACGGTGTCGTGCGCTTCGCCGAAGCCGCCGCCGAACTCGGCCTGCCCACCGTGTTCGGGGCGGAGCTGTCCCTCGCCGGCGGAGAACATCTGCTCGTCCTGGCCCGCGGAGGGGAGGGCTACCGGCGGCTCTCCCGCGCGATCGCCCGTGCTCACCTGCGCGGCGGGGCCAAGAGCGAACCGCGATACGAGATCACCGAACTCGCCGAAGCCGCCGGCGGCCACTGGTACGTCCTCACCGGCTGTCGCAACGGCCGCGTCCGGCGGGCCCTCGAGCGGAACGGCACCTCCGGCAGCACCTACGACACCGCATCGGCCCGCACAGCCCTGGACCAACTCGTCGACCTCTTCGGCCGGGACCGGGTGATCGTCGAACTGACCTGCCACGGAGTCCCCGAGGACACCGAACGGTGCGACGCATTGGCGGATCTCGCGGAGGAGACGGGCCTCGTCGTCGTCGCCACCACCGCCGCCCACTGCGCCGGCCCCCACGACGCCCGCCTCGCCTCGGTCATGGCGGCGCTCGGCGCCCGCGACGCGCTGGACACCCACGCCGCCCACCTCCCCGCCGCCGGGGGCGCCTACCTGCGCTCCGGCGAGGAGATGGCCGACCTGTTCGAACGCTGGCCCCACGCCGTGGCCGCCGCCGACCAGCTGGGCCGGGAATGCGCCTTCGACCTCACCCTCATCGCGCCGAAACTGCCCCCCTTCGACGTCCCCGAGGGCCACACCGAGGACACCATGCTCGCCCACCACACCTACGCCGGCGCCGCCCGCCGCTACGGCACCCGCGAGCAGGCCCCACAGGCCTACGCGCAGATCGACCGGGAACTAGCCGTCATCGCCGACCTCGGTTTCCCCGGATACTTCCTGGTGGTCCACGACATCGTCGAATTCTGCCGCCGCGAAGGCATCCTCTGCCAAGGCCGCGGCTCGGCCGCCAACTCCGCCGTCTGCTACTCCCTCGGCATCACCAACGTCGACCCGGTGGGCGCCCACCTGCTGTTCGAGCGTTTCCTGTCCCCGGAACGCGACGGCCCACCCGACATCGACGTGGACATCGAATCCGGCCGCCGCGAAGAAGCCATCCAGTACGTCTACACCAAGTACGGACGCGAACACGCCGCGCAGGTCGCCAACGTCATCACCTACCGTGGCCGCTCCGCCGTCCGCGATGTCGCCCGCGCGCTGGGCTACTCCACCGGACAACAAGACGCCTGGTCCAAGGGGGTCGACCGCTGGTCCGGGCTGAAACACCACGAACGGGAATCCACCGAACACACCGTCCCGCCCGACGTGCTCGCACTCGCTCAGCAGTTGGTCGGTCTGCCCCGCCACCTGGGCATCCACTCCGGCGGCATGGTGATCTGCGACCGTCCCGTCGCCGACGTGGTGCCCGTCGAATGGGCGCGCATGCCCGGCCGGACCGTCCTGCAATGGGACAAGGACGACTGCGCCGCGGTGGGCCTGGTCAAATTCGACCTGCTCGGACTCGGCATGCTCACCGCCCTGCACCACGCGATCGACCTCGCCGCCGAACACAAAGACCTCGAGGTGGACCTGGCCCGACTCGACCTGGCCGACCCGGCCGTCTACGACATGCTGTGCCGGGGTGACTCGGTCGGTGTGTTCCAGGTCGAATCCCGCGCCCAGATGGCCACCCTGCCCCGGCTCAAACCGCGCACCTTCTACGACCTCGTGGTGGAGGTCGCGCTCATCCGGCCCGGCCCCATCCAGGGCGGCTCCGTGCACCCCTACATCCGGCGGCGCAACGGGCTGGAGAAGCCCGTGTTCGACCACCCCGCGCTCGAACCCGTCCTCGGCCGCACCCTCGGCATCCCGCTGTTCCAGGAGCAGCTCATGCAGATCGCCACCGAGATCGCCGGCTTCACCGGTGCCGAAGCCGACCAACTACGCCGGGCCATGGGGTCCAAACGCTCACCCGAGAAGATGGCACGGCTGCGCGAGCGATTCTTCGCCGGCATGCGCGAGCGGCACGGCATCGGCGCCAGCCCGCCAGGCACACCCCACACCGGCCCCGAGGTGGGGGAGCGGATCTGGGAGAAGATGTGCGCCTTCGCCAACTACGGCTTCCCCGAGAGCCACTCCCAGTCCTTCGCCGCGATCGTCTACTACTCCGCGTGGTTCAAGTGCCACCACCCGGCGATCTTCTGCGCCGCACTGCTGCGCAGCCAGCCCATGGGCTTCTACTCGCCCCAGTCCCTCGTCGCCGACGCCCGACGCCACGGGGTCACCGTTCACCGGCCGTGCGTCAACCGCTCCCTCGGCGGGGCCACCTGCGAGAACCACGGAACCGAGGTGCGGCTCGGGCTGGAATCGGTGCGGGCGATCGGCGCCGACCTGGCCACCGCCATCGCCGACGAACGAGACACCCACGGCCCCTACACCTCCGCCGGTGACCTCGCCGGACGCACCGGACTGAGCGTCCGCCAGATGGAGGCGCTGGCCACCGCCGGCGCACTCGACAGCCTCGGCACTGGCGGCCGGCGGGCGGCACTCTGGTCGGCCGCCACCGCCGCGCGAGAGAAGCCCGGCATGCTGCCCGGCCTCAGTCAGGTCGACGCCCCCGCCCTGCCCGGCATGAGCATCCTCGAACTCACCTCCGCCGACCTCGCCGCCACCGGCATCAGCCCCGAGGAATACCCCACTATCCATGCCCGACCCTGGCTCGACTCCCGCGGCGTGTCCACCACCGCCGGACTCGCCCACGTCCCCGACGGCAGCCGAGTCCACGTGGCCGGCGCGGTCACCCACCGGCAACGGCCCGCCACCGCCGAAGGCGTCACCTTCCTCAGCCTCGAGGACGAGACCGGCATGACCAACATCGTCTGCTCGGTCGGACTCTGGGCGCGCTACCGGCCCGTCGTCTCCTCCGCCCCGGCGCTCATCATCCGCGGCACCGTCGAGAACCGGTCCGGCGCCGTCAGCGTGGTGGCCGACAAAGTCGAACGACTGCACCTCGGCATGGCGATCGGACGCAGCCGCGACTTCCGCTGA
>CAYFRF010000058.1:15755-18084 GCA_964345415.1 uncultured Microbacter sp.
ACGAAACACACCACACAGGCACCGACCATGATCGCCCGGACCGACTCCGACTCGATATGGCCGGCGATCACCCCACCAGCCGTGGCAGAGACCATCGGCGGAACCATCGGCAACGCCCACGTCGGAAGCGGATGATCCGGCTTCCGGGTGACCAGCCACACCGTGAACCCCAACGCCGTGGCCAGACCGAGGACAGTCCCCGCCGCCCATAACGCGGCATCCACCCCGAACGCGACGTCAGCAAACGACGGCGCCCGCGACCGGACCACCACGAAGGTCGCCGACCCCACCGCCAGCAAACCCATCGAGACCATGCCCCACAGAGGGACCATCGCCGCATCCCGGACCGAATGCGTCCACACCTGCGGATCGCGGGCCACCGACCGGGCGAAGCCCGCACCCAGCCCGACCAGGAGAAGCCAGCCGAGGACCAACACCACGAGCGCCGCCGTCGCGAACCCCGGCACCCGCACCGCATGGAGTTGCAGCAACATGGCCAGACCGCCGGTGCCCATCACCGCACCGAACCACGCCGGACCGGGACCGGGTACGGCCGACCCCGGAACTGAATTGCGTGGTCGGGGGAACGAAGTCACCAGGACACTATGCACTTTCTGAGACAGATATGAGAAAACAGGGGTCACATTGCTTGTTCAACCCACAGCGCTGAACGTTCACAGCGCAGAACGAAACGCCCCTCGCATTTCGATGCGCTCGCGGGGCCCCGCGGGTACGGGGGAATCAGAAGGGTGAATCGATATTGGGGAGGGGTGGAGCGTGATCCGAGGGGCGAACCGGGTGGCGGGGAGGGGTGGAGCGTGATCTGAGGGGCGAACCGGGGGATGGCTGGCGGGTGGCGGCTGGCGGGGACGGACGGCGGGCGGCGGGTGGGACCTCGCCAATGAGACTGTCGGCGTGGAGAGGTCGGCGTAGGTTCACGGGGTATGAGCGACTCCGACGCGAGGCCAGACAATCAGGCCACCACCGCCGCACTGGACGAACTGCGCGAAATCCTGCCCGGCCCCATGGTTCTCACCGACCCGGACCTGCTCGAGAGCTACCGCCAGGACTGGGCCAAAGCCCCGGACCCGGGCAGGCCGCTGGCCGTGGTGCGGGCACGCACGACCGAGGACGTCCAACAGGTGATGCGCTGGGCCACCGAACACCGGGTGCCCGTGGTGACGCGAGGAGCCGGATCCGGATTATCCGGGGGAGCGACCGCCGTGGAGGGCGGCCTCGTCCTGTCGACAGAATTGATGCGCGACGTCGTCGTCGACCCTCTCACCCGCACCGCCACCGTCCAACCCGGACTGCTCAACGCCGAGGTCAAACAGGCCGTCGCCGAGCACGGCCTCTGGTACCCACCCGACCCCTCGTCCTACGAGATCTGCTCGATCGGCGGCAACATCGCCACCAACGCCGGCGGCCTGTGCTGCGTCAAATACGGGGTGACCACCGACTATGTCCTGGGCATGACCGTGGTGCTGGCCGACGGCACGGCCGTCGACCTGGGCGGCCCGTGGCTCAAGAACACCGCCGGCCTGAGCCTGACCAAACTGTTCGTGGGCAGCGAGGGCACGCTCGGTATCGTCACCTCCGCCACACTGCGACTCGTCCCCGCCCAACCCCCGGCCTCCACCGTCGTGGGGATCTTCCCCGACGTCGTGGCCTGCAGCCGGGCCGTCCTGGCGATCACGCGCCGCACCCGGCCCGCGATGCTCGAGTTCATGGACAACGTCTCCATCCGCGCCGTCGAGGCCGACCTGCGGATGGGACTCGACACCACCGCCGGCGCGATGCTGCTCGCCCAGTCCGACCTGCCCGGACCCGACCGCGCCGCCGAGGCCGAGTTCATGGCTGAGGCGTTCCGCGAGCACGGCGCGACCGAGGTGTTCACCACCGACGACCCGGATGAGGGCGAGCAGTTCACCGTCGCCCGCCGCGCCGCGTTCACCAGCCTCGGCAAGACCGGGACCCTGCTGCTCGAGGACGTGGGCGTACCACTGCCCGCGCTGCCCGACCTGGTCGCCGGGATCGAGGCGATCTCCGCCGCGCGCGACATCCCCATCGCGCTGGTCGCCCATGCGGGGGACGGCAACACCCACCCCATCATCGTTCTGGAGGATGACGACGACGAGCTCGCCGCCCGCGCCCAGTTGGCGTTCGGAGAAGTCATGGACCTCGCGTTGCGGATGGGCGGGACGATCACCGGCGAACACGGCGTCGGCCGGCTCAAGGCACCCTGGCTGCCGGCCCAGGTGGGGGAGGACGTGATGGCGCTGAGCCGGCGGATCAAGGACGCGCTGGACCCGAACGGCCTGCTCAACCC
>CAYFRF010000059.1:0-10394 GCA_964345415.1 uncultured Microbacter sp.
GACCCGGTGGCGAGGCCTGGTGGCGAGGTCTAGTGGCAGGGCGGACACGGCGGCAGTACGGGGGCCGGGGAGTGGCGGAGGGGACTTAGGCTCACCTTTATAGACAGACTGGTCTGTTTTGGCCTATGGTCGCGCACATGACCGAAACTGCAGCCGCTCCCCGTTCCGCGCGTCCCGCCCGTCCCGCGCGCGCGGCCAAGCCGCAGGGACAATGGAAGATCGACGGCAAGCTCACCCTCAACCACAATGAGGAGTTCAAGCTTGAAGATGACGCACTGAATGTGCGGCAGCGAATCCTCGACACCTACTCGAAGACCGGCTTCGACTCGATTCCGTCTGACGACCTGTCGGGTCGTATGCGCTGGTGGGGCCTGTACACCCAGCGTAAGCAGGGCTTGGACGGTAGCCGCACTTCAAAGCTCGAGGCCGACGAACTGCAGGACAAGTACTTCATGATGCGCGTCCGGACCGACGGTGGCGCGGTGTCCACGGACCAGCTGCGGGTGCTGGCGGGTATCTCAACCGATTTCGCGCGGGGAACCGCCGACATCTCGGACAGGCAGAACATCCAGTACCACTGGATCGCGATCGAGGACGTGCCCGAGATCTGGCAGCGGCTCGAGGATGTGGGCATCGACACAGTCGAAGCGTGTGGAGACTGCCCGCGCGTGATCCTGGGCAGCCCGGTTGCCGGTGTGGCGCAGTCGGAGCTCCTGGATCCGACCCCGGTGATCCAGGAGATCAAGGCCAAGTACATCGGCACCCCTGAGTTCTCCAACCTGCCGCGGAAGTTCAAGTCGGCCATCACGGGCCACCCGAGCCTGGACGTGGTCCACGAGATCAACGACATCTCGCTGGTGGGCGTGGAACATCCCGAGTACGGCCCGGGCTACGACCTGTGGGTCGGCGGCGGCCTGTCCACGAACCCGCAGTTGGCCACCCGGATCGGTGTGTTCGTCCGTCAGGAGGAGGCCGCGGAGGTGTGGGCCGGCGTGGTCGGCATCTTCCGCGACTACGGGTACCGCCGCATGCGCACCCGCGCCCGGCTCAAGTTCCTCATCAAAGACTGGGGCGCCGAGAAGTTCCGCCAGGTGCTCCAGGACGAGTACCTGGGCCGTGAGCTGCCGGACGGCCCCGCACCCAAGCGCGGCGTGGGCGCGGGCGATCACGTGGGCATCCACGAGCAGAAGGACGGCCGCTTCTACGTGGGCGTGGCTCCCACCGTCGGACGAGTGGGCGGCGAGACGCTCTCGCAGGTCGCAGACCTGGCCGAGGCAGCCGGCTCGCACAGGGTCCGGTTCACCCCGCACCAGAAGCTGATCGTCCTGGACGTGGAGCCGGACAAGGTCGACCAGTTGGTCGAGGGCCTCGACGCCCTCGGGCTGCACGCCCGACCCAGCTCGTTCCGTCGAGCGACCATGGCGTGCACAGGCATCGAGTTCTGCAAGCTCGCCTTTGTGAACACCAAGGACACCGCGACAGCCCTGATCGGAGAGCTCGAGAAGCGCTTCGCGGATGATGCGCCGCTCGAGACCCCGCTGTCGATCCACCTCAACGGCTGCCCGAACAGCTGCGCTCGAATCCAGACCGCTGACATCGGACTCAAGGGCCAGCTGCTCGACGGCGACACCCCCGGATTCCAGGTCCACCTCGGTGGCGGACTGGCCTCCGAGGACCAGGAGGCCGGTGGCCTCGGCCGCACTGTCCGCGGTCTGCGTGTGACCTCGACCGACCTGCCCGACTACGTCGAGCGTGTCATCCGTCGATACAAGGAGTCCGGCGAGCCCGGCGAGACCTTCGCCGAGTGGGCGCACCGAGTGGAAGAAGAGGTGCTCGTATGACGGCTGTGAGCCTCGAACTGCTGCCCCGCAGCACAGTGCTCACCCCCGGCCCCGGCCGGCGGCGCACCACCGAAGAACTCAAGGCGATCGCCGAGGAGGCCGCGCGCCGCTTCGACGACCGCGGGCTCTACGGCAACCACAAGGAAGTCGACCCGAACGAGGTCCTGGCCTGGGCCGGCGAGACCTTCGGTGACGCGCTGTCCGTGGCGTGCTCCATGGCCAACACAGTGGTGCCGGAGATGACCGCCCCGCACGCACCCGGAGTGGACGTGCTGTTCCTCGACACCGGCTACCACTTCTCGGAGACAGTCGGCGTCCGCGACGCGCTCGCGGCCACGCCCGGCCTCAACGTGGTGGACGTGCGTAGCCCGGCGACCCTCGCCGAGCACGAGGCGGCCCTCGGCGACAAGCCGTTCCAGACCAACCCGGAACTGTGCTGCCGCCTCCGCAAGGTGGAGCCGCTCGACGCCGCCCTGTCCGGCTACGAAGCCTGGATCACCGGCCTGCGCCGCGTGGACACCGACCACCGTGCGGGCGCCGGCATCGTGGAGTGGGACGAGAAGCACTCCATGGTCAAGATCAATCCGCTGGTCGCATGGACTCTCGAGCGTGTCCACAACTACGCGGCCGAGCACGGGTGCCTGCTCAACCCGCTGCTCGACGACGGCTACCCGTCCATCGGCTGCGAGCCGTGCACCCACCGTGTCGAGGCCGGGGCCGATCCGCGGTCGGGCCGCTGGGCTGGATCGTCCAAGACCGAGTGCGGCATTCACCTGTGACAGCCGTTCTCACCGCCCCTGTTCACGCCGCCCCTGTTCACGCTGCCCCGGCCGCACCTGCGCTGGACGGCCTTCCCCTGACCGTGGGGCTGGCTGGGCGTGAGGTGCTGGTCGTGGGCGCCGGACCCGTCTCTGCCCGCAGGGCGCGGACCTTCCTCGAGGCCGGCGCGCGCGTGCGGGTGGTGGCGCCGGCGATCGGCCCGGAGATGGCGGCGCTCGTGCGCGACAGTGTTCTCGTGGGCGACAGTGCTGGTGGCACAGCTGCTGGTGATGGAACTGCTGGTGAGAGCGTTGTCGTCGTCGTCAGGCCTTTCACCCCCGCCGACCTGGACACGCCCTGGGTGGTGCACGTAGCCACCGGCGACCCCGTGGTCGACGCGGAGATCGCCGCGCAGTGCGAGGCGCGGCGCATCTGGTGCGTGACCGCCGGCGACGCCGCGCTCGGCTCCGTGCGGGTGCCCGCGCGCACCGCCGTCGCCACGCCCGCGGGCATGGTGCGCATCGCCGTCGACTCAGGTGATCCGCGCAGGTCAGTGCGGGTAGGACGCCACGTCGCGCGCTCCCTGGCCACCGCGCCCGCGGGACTGCGCGCCCGACGCCGCACCGACGCGGGGTGGGTGGCGCTGGTCGGGGGAACCGGCGACGGTGACCTGCTCACCGTGCGCGCCCGGCGCCTGGTCCACGCCGCCGACGTCCTGGTTGTGGACGGCCCCGCCGACGCGTCCCTGGTGGCGGAGCTCGACGACGACGTCGAGGTGATCGAAACCGGATCAGGCAGGCCGATCGCCGAGGTGACGGACCTGATCGCGACCCGGCACGCGGCCGGCCACGGGGTGGTGTGGATCGCCGCAGCGGCCACGCTGGCAGACGCCGCCGAGGACCTCGAGACCGCAGGAGTGGCGTTCCAGCTCGTGCCGGGCGTGGTCTAGACCCGGCGCGTTCTGCTCAGGCGACGCGCACTACTCCCAGGCAGCTGTGAGTGCGGCATCGATCCCGTCGCGGACCGCCTCGCGCACCTCGTCCACGGTGGGCGACGGGCCGGAGTCCCACATGAGGATCGGCCCGGCCGCCGCGACGGCCCGCCTCGTGGGGAGAGTGTTGTGCTCCCTGCCCTGATAGGCGAGCCCCAGCGGTAGGACCGCGACCGGGGCGCCAGCGGCGCGTACCCCCGACACCATGAGTCCCACCCCCTTCTTCACCGACTCCAGGTGCAGGGTGCGCAGGTCGTCGGCGGAGGAGTTGGTGCCCTCGACGAACGTCAACACCACACCGCCCTCGACGATCCGGTCCACGCACACCTCGATCAGCCGCGCCGCGGCGGCGACGTGGATGTCGGAGGCCGTGCCCTGATGGTTCTTGGCGCGGAACACCGGAACCGTGCCCGTGTACTCGAACAGCGGACGCAGCGCACTCCGGAAGATCGGGTCCTTGGTCAGGCCCGTGCCCGTGGACAGGAACCGGATCCGCTTGTCGAACAGGGCCGCGGCCAACACCATCGGGTCCTGCTTGGACGGGTGGTTGACGGCGACGAGAATCCCCACCCCCTCGGCGTGGAGCCGGTGCAGTTCGGTGACGGTCTCCTCCGGGATCCGCACCCGGGGCCGGTAGAGGGCGTCGATCACCCGCAGGAGGGGATAGGTGAACCAGTCGCGGCGTCGCCCCGGCCCGTAGAAGTCGTAGACGGCGTCGTAGTTCGCGACGGTCACCCGGGGCCGGGCGGGCCTGTCGGACCGGCGAGGCCGATGCGGGTCGCGGGAGTTCATACCCCCAGTCTCGTCGAGGGGATAGGGACTCGGGTGAGGTTTCCGGCATGCTCGAACCCGTGACGATGCGACCGCGCCTGCTGCTGGTGGCGCACGGGACCCGTTCGGCAACGGGACGGCGGGTTGTGGGCCGGATACTCCTCGAGACCCGCAAGCAGCTCGGCGGGGCCGGGGTGGGTGGGATGGACGCCGGGGTGGACTGCCGCCTGGCGTGGGTCGACGTCCAGGAGCCCGGTCCCGCACGCGTGCTGGAGGACGGGGTGCCGACAGTGGTGGTGCCGGTGTTCCTGGCCCGCGGCTTCCACGTGGTCCACGACGTGGGGCAGGCCTGTGCACAGGCGCCGGGGCCGGTCGTCCAGACGCCCCACCTCGGATCGGAGCCAGAGGTCGTGCGTGCGGTCATCCAGCGGCTGGCCGAGGCCGGCGCGGTCGGCGCGTTCGGCGCCGACGCAGTGGTGCTCGCTGCAGCCGGCAGCAGCGACGAGTCCTCCCTGGCGGAGACCCGCGACCTGGCAGCCACCCTCACGCGCGTGCTGAACGTACCGGTCACGGCGGCATTCGCGTCGACCGCCGCCCCGACCGTCGCCGACGCGTTGGCGGAATTCCGCGCCCACGGTCACCGCCGCGTCGCGGTGGCCACACATCTGCTGGCACCGGGTTTCTTCGCGAACCGTATCGCCGCCGCCGGCGGGGATATCACGTCTGAACCTCTTGGAGCGCATCCGGAGATCATCGAACTGATCGTCCGTAGATACCGCGAGTACGCCCCGTATATCGATAGTTGAAGTAACCATCAACAATGTGTCGATCAACGCAGTCTCCTGACGCCTGATTCATCGGAGGAGTTTTTTCAAACCGTCAGTTGGTCAGGCGTATACGTGGCGACAATCCAATTTGAAATAGTTCACTGATATGCGCGATGGAGACAAACTGTGCATAATATCTTCGAATAGCGGACCGATCAGAGTTGGAGAGTGTGGAATGGCACAGCAGTTTCAGGTCCAGTACATCGACGATCTGGACGGATCAAATCTCGGCCCTGTGGCCAATACGATCTCGTTCGCATTCGACGGCAAGGAATACGCGATCGATCTGAGCGACGAGAACGCTGCACGGTTCCGCGAGGTCATGGCCCCTTATATCGAGAACGGACATCGCGTGACCGGCACGAAGACCCGGCCGGCGCGAAAGGCCGCAGCACGCTCTTCTTCCGGGGACACCAAGACGATTCGCGAGTGGGCCCGCGAGAACGGATACGAGGTGTCCGACCGCGGCCGGATTCCCGCCGACATCATGGACGCCTACGCTGCCGCGAACTAGCTCCGAGCCGACATCCCGCCATGGCGCCGCGACAGCACCGCCACAACGCTGTGATCACACAGTGATGTGACGACACGCCGTGGCGCTGTGGCGGGAACTCGTCGTCGTCGTCGTACCCTCGGCCGGGTGACCCCAACCCGCGCCGACAACGACACCAGGGCAGGCACTGACACCAGGCCCGCCCCCACCCACGCGCAGTACGACGTCGCGCTGCGGCAGGGGATCCTCGACGAGGCGCTGCGACGGCTGCGCGACGGCGGGCCCGAGAACCTGGGACTCCGGCCGCTGGCGTCCTCGCAGGGCACCTCCACCACGGCGATCTACACCATGTTCGGCGGCAAGGCCGGGCTGCTCGCCGCGGTGGCGCACGAGGCCGACCGGCAGCTGGCGGCGGAACTGCGCGACTCGCTGCGCCACGACAGCGTGGTGGGCGACATGCGTTCGCTGTGCCGCGCCTACCGCCTGTGGGCGCTGGACAACAAGGGGCTGTACGGGCTGGTCGTGGGCGAGCCGGTGCGATCGCCGCGCGAGGACGTGCCGGGGAGAAGGGGCGACGACGACAACACCGGCCAGCAGTGGCGCGAACCGTTGCTCGAAGTGGTGGACGCCCTGGTCGACGAAGGGGTGTTCCGGACCGCCGACGTGCACGAGACCGCCACGGCGATCTGGGCCTCGCTGCACGGTGTGGTGTCACTGGAGCTGAGCGTGTGGCGGGAGTCGCCGAGCGCCGAGCAATACTTCGAGACGCAGCTCGCGGCGATCCTGCGGTCGTGGACCACGGGTGCCGGCGGGGCGAGAGGGCGGACCACGGTGGCGGGATGAGCAACGCGGCTGGTTCGACGGAGAACGAGGCCAGGGCATTCTTCACTCTCGACGAGACGGGCGCCTATCTCCCCACCCGGTTCTCGCGTAGTGCGTGGTCCGAGACGATGGCCAACGGTCCGGCGGTGGTCGTGGCGGCGGCGCGGTCACTGGAGTTGGAGCACGGCGCCGAGGGTTTCCACCCCGCCCGGCTCACGGTGGACCTGTTCGCGCCGGTGCGCATGGAGCGGCTGGTGCCGGTCACCACGGAGATCCGCTCGGGGAACCGGATCCGCGTGGCCGACGTGACGCTGTTGCAGAACGACACGCCCGTCGCGCGCGCCACGCTGGTGCAGCTGCGCCGCGGCGAGCAGCCGCCGGGGCGGGTGTGGGATCCGGTGCGGCGCGTCGAGGCGCCCGCGGAGGCGGATCCCGGGCAGTCCAAGCCTGGTTCGAACGTGTTCTTCGGAAGCGGCGACGACCCGCAGGGGTGGACCCGCGACATGGGCCAGCACCAGAACGACCAGCGCAAGCGCTTCTGGCACCACCCGCTCGACGTGGTGGTCGGCGAGAAGGCGAGCCCGTTCCAGCGGGCCACGATCCTCGCGGAGTCCACGAGCCTCATGGCGCACTGGGGTGACGAGGGGATCGGGTTCATCAACGCCGACCTCACCGTGGCGCTGGCGCGCCTGCCGCATTCCGGCGACCTGGGTATCGAGGCCGATCAGCACCTGAGCCGCGACGGCGTGGCGGTGGGAACTGCCTCGCTGTTCGACCGCGACGGGGTGTTCGGTACGGGTACCGTGGTGGCCGTGTCCAATGCAGGGCGGCAGATCGACTTCACGCAGCGTCGCGCCGACGGCCGCAGTGGCCGGCCGGCTGACGATGCGGGGCCTGAGGGTGCCGCCCCCGACACGTCCGCCCCCGACACGTCAGCGGCGACCCGGGTATGAGCGCCCGGCTGACCCGCGAGCGGATGCTCGACGCGATCGAGGCGCAGGCCGGCCTGGTCCGGTTCGCGCTGGACAGCGGTGGTGACTCGGGCGCCGACCTGTCCGCGCCCGTCCCGTCCTGCCCCGGTTGGACGGTCCACGAGCTGGTGGCGCATCTGGGCACCGCCAACTGGTGGGGTGGCGCCAATGTTCGTGCGGCGCAGCCGGAGTCGCGGGCGCGCGGGATGCGCGAGGTGATGGAGTCCGCGCCGCCGGCCGCCGAGGGGTCGGGGGCGCTCGCCGAGTGGTACGCCGGCCTGGCCGGTGCCGCGATCGAGACGTTCGCCGACACGGATCCTGCTGCGCCCGCGTGGACGTTCGCCGGCCCCGGTCGCGCCGACTACTGGCTGCGTCGGCAGCTGCACGAGACCGCGATCCACCGCTGGGACCTCGAGAACGCGCTGTCCGGCCAGTCGGGCACGACCCCGCTGATGGACGATGTTGCCGAGGACATGATCGACGAGTTCTGCACCGCGCTGCGCCCGGTCATGTCCGCCGCGCTGCCGCCGCTGCCGGTGACCATCCGTGTCCGCGCCGGGGAGAGCGAGTGGGTGCTGCCGGGCGCCGACGTCGCGGAGTCCGGGGCGGACGGGGCGGCCCGCGAGGTCGAGGTGACGGGCCCGCCGGAGACGCTCGCCCTACTCCTGTGGGGACGCGTGGGGTTGGACGCGGCGGCTCTGGAGATCACCGGCGACCGCGACGGCCTCCGCGCCGCCCTGGAGGCCGGACTCTCCATCTGATGCGGGACTGCTGATGCGCGGCCGTGTGTCGGCGCTGCTGCTGGTCGCGCTCGGTGGGGCCGCCGGATCTGCGGCACGTGCGGGTGTCGCCCTCGCGATGCCGGGCTCGCCACTCGCCGCGACACTGCTGGTCAACGTCGTGGGGGCGTTCGCGTTGGCGCTCCTGGTGGGCGTGCTGGACGGGGCCGGCCCCGGGCCGGGGGACGCGGGGGAAGAGGCGCGACGACAACGACGACGACAACGACGACGACAACACCGCGCCCGGCTGCTCCTCGGTACCGGCTTCTGCGGGGGCTTCACGACGTATTCCGCGGTCGCGTTGCAGTCAGCGGAGTTGATCGGGGATTCGGCGCTGGCCGTGGCGGCCGCGTACATGCTGGGCACGCTGCTGCTCGGGACACTGGCCACGGCGGCGGGGCTCGTGCTGGGCGGACGCTCGATGGGGGCTCGGCGGTGAGCGCCGTGGTGGTCCTCGGCTACGCCGCGCTCGGCGGCGGGGTGGGTGCTGCGGCCCGATACGCGGTGGACGAGTGGGTGACCGCGCGGTGGCGTCGCGAGTTCCCCCTCGGGATCTTCCTCGTCAACGTGACGGGGTCGCTGTTGATCGGTCTGCTGGTGGGACTGGCTGGGCCCCTTGGCGCCGGCGCGTATGCGCTGCTCGGCACCGGCGTGCTGGGCGGCTACACGACGTTCTCCACCGCGAGCCTGGACGCGGTGCGGTTGGCGCGGGCGGGCAGAGGCCGCACGGCGCTCGGGTACGCGCTGGGCACGATGCTCGCCACGGTCGCGGCGGCGCTGCTGGGCCTGTGGCTCGGCGCCCTGTGGCTCGGTGGCCGGTAGCTCGGTAGCTCGGTGGGATGTTGACCAGCGGGTTGTGAACTCCCGTCCGGTGCGTCACGGTAGTGGGTATGGGGCATCGGATGTTCGTGGCGGTGCTGCCGCCGGACGAGGTTCGTGGTCAGCTCGAGGAGTTTCTCGAGCCGCGGCCCGGTCTGAACTGGAGCAGCCCGGAGCAGTGGCATCTCACGCTGACCTTCTGCCCCGAGGTGGACGACTGGCGCCTCGACGAGTTCACCGAACGACTGGAGGCGGTGGCCCGCAAGCACGAGCCGTTCCGCCTGAGGCTGGCGGGGGCCGGGGCGTTCCCCTCTGTGGAGCGGGCCAAGGTGCTGTGGGCCGGAGTCGAGCAGGCGGAGCACCGGCCGCTCCACGCGCTGGCCGCGGGGGCGCGCTCGGCCGCCAACGCCGCCGGATGTGTTCCGGACGGGGCCCGCTTCCGCCCGCACCTCACGCTCGCCCGGTTGCCGGGCCGCGACGACGCCACCGCCTGGCTGCGCGTCCTCGACACGTTCGGCAGCAGCCACTGGGAGGTCTCCGAGATCGCGCTCGTCGACTCGTTCCTCGGTGAGGGACCCCGCGGCCGGCCCCGGCACGAGGTGGTGGCACGGGTCCCGCTGGGGCAGCAGGACGACCGGTGGTGGGACCGGCCGGGTCGGGTCTGACCTGCTCGGGCACTAGCGTGGAGGCCGTGGAACTCATCGGCACCGTGGATACGGCACACCCTCTCGTCGTCGTCGCTCTCGAACAGGAGGCGCGGCACTTCCTCACCGACTTCCCGGTCCTGGTGACCGGAGTGGGCAAGGTGCGGGCGGCGCTGGCCGTGGCGCACGCGCTGGGCGGCGGCGCGCGGCCCCGCGAGCTGGTCAATGTCGGTACGGCCGGCGGGCTGCACCCCGGCATGGAGGGCACGCACGAGATCGCTGCCGTGTTCCAGCACGATTTCGACGACCCCGCGCTGTACACCGTCACCGGCCGGCACGACGGGCCGCCGCTGGGCCTGTCCGCGGTCCGCGCGGTCACGCCCACGCCGGTACCGGGGTCGACGACCGCGCCGGGAGGAATCGAGGCGCCGGTGCTCGCGACCGGGGACCGGTTCGTCGCGGGTGGGCCGCTGCGGGACCGACTCGTCACGATGGCCGACCTGGTGGACATGGAGGGGTACGCCGTCGCGGCGGCCGGGGCGGCGTTCGGGGTGCCGACGCGCCTGGTCAAGCACGTGTCCGATCCCGCCGACGAAGGCGCAGGGGACACGTGGGTCGAGGGCGTCGACGCGTGTGCGCGGGTGCTCGCCGAGTGGGTGGGGACGCGCCTGGCCTAG
>CAYFRF010000059.1:10494-12791 GCA_964345415.1 uncultured Microbacter sp.
GGAGGCGGCGAGCCGGCTGGTGGATCAGATGGCCCGGATGGCGGAAGCTGCCGGTTCTGGGGATGGCGGACCTGGCGAGTCGGGGCGGCCGGCTCATGCGCGGCTGGATCCGCAGGCGCGGGCTCGGGACCATCTGGTGGCGGCGTGTCAGCTGACGTGTTGGCACGCGGCCAGGCTGGTCACCGCGGGCGTGCAGGTCCATTCCCGGTTGCCGCGGATGCTGTCGATGCTCGGGCGGGGGTTGCTGCCGGAGCAGTTGGCCATCGATGTGGCCTGCCGGTTGGCCACGGTTCCTGACGAGATCGTCGCGGATGTGGAGCGCGCGGTCATGGCCCGTATCGGTCATGACCTGCTCGGGGGCGATCGGCCCTCACGCTCGGCGGTCGCAGGGATGATCGACCGTGAGGTGGAGCGACTGGACCCTGAGGCCGCCAAGGCCGCCGAGGAGGCGGCTGCGGAGACCCGGACAGTGCGATTCCGGCGGAGTCGGAACGGCATGGTGTCGATGTGGGCGACGCTGCCGGGCGTCGAGGCGGAACTGCTGCGCCAGCGGATCGAGACGGAGGCGCAGGCGGCGGCGGGCGACGGGCTGCCGGGCACGATTGACCAGCTGCGCGCGGATGCCTTGTGCTCGTTGGCGGTGTACACGCCGTCCGCGCCGGTGGAGACCGTGGACGGTATCGAGCTCGGTGAGGTGCGGGTGGGCGCGGACATGCCGCGGCCGACACTGGGTAACGCGGCCGCGGCTGCGGGACAGCCCATCCGGATCAGTGTGATCGCCGCTGCCGCGCGGGGTGCTCCCAACCAGGTGGAGTTCGTGTCTGGGGCGTACGCGAGTTACGAGTGGCTGTGCCGCGAACTGCTCGAGAGCGGGGACGAGGCGCGGGTGCGTTTCGAACTGATCGATCCGGTGCCCGGGTCGATGGATGACCCGGAGCGGGCGCTGCGGTACGCGATCTCCCCGGCGTTGGCCGAGCGGGTCCGGTTGCGGGACGGTACCTGCCGGCACCCGGGGTGTGAGGTGGAGGCGCGGGACTGCGACATCGACCACGTGATCGCGTTCGATCAGGAGACTCCGGAGCTGGGTGGCCCCACCATGGAGTGGAATCTGGTGTGCCTGTGCCGCAAACACCATCGGGAGAAGACGTTCGGGGGCGCGAGGTACCGGATCGGGCCGCTGGGTGAGCTGGTGATCGCCACCGAGAGCGGCCACATTCACCGGACACGGCCGACGGGGCCGCTGGCCCGGGCGCGGGAGGAGATCCAGTTGGAGATCGGCGCGATACTGGCGGACCGGATGATCGGCCCGGACGGCTACATCAGTAACCCGCCCGGCACCTGGCGGGAAAGCCGACCGGCGTGACGGTCAGCAGTCGCCCGCGCCCACCCACTCCGACAGCCCGTCGGAGAACATCTGCCGCTTCCAGATCGGCACACCGTGTTTGAGGCGCTCGATGAGCTCGGAACAGGCAGCGAACGCCTCTGCCCGGTGCGGTGCCACGGCCACGGCGACCACGGCGATCTCGCCCACCTCCAGCACGCCCACCCGGTGCACCGCGCCCACGCGCACCACGCCGGCCGGCCCGCTCTTCTCCTCGGCGATCTGGTCGCACAGTCGCGCCAGCACGTCGGCGGCGGTGGGGTGCGCCGAGTACTCGATGTGCTGCACGCCGTCGCGGCCGCCGTCATGGTCGCGGACGATGCCGGAGAACGTCACCATCGCGCCGTCGGCGGTGGTCCACACGGCCTGCTCGACCTCGCGCGGGTCGATCGCGGTCTCGGTGATCTGTGCCAGCATCAGTGGCCACCTCCGTGGGCGTGCACGTCGAGCAGATGGTCGAGCAGGTCGTCGAGCACGGCCAACCCGTCGCGGACCCCGCCCGAGGAGCCGGGCAGGTTCGCCACCAGGGTACGTCCGGAGAATCCTACGAGGCCGCGGCTCATCGCGGCCGTCGGCGTGGCGGCCAGACCGCGGGCCCGCATCGCCTCCGCCACACCGGGCAGGGCGAGGGTGAGGTGCGGGGCGGTGGCCTCGGGAGTGCGGTCGTCGGGGGCCACGCCCGTGCCGCCGGTCGTCAGCAGCACGGCCGGGGAGCGGCGGACCTGCTCGGTCAGCGCCACCGCGATGTCGGCATCAGCCACCACATGGACCTCGACCGGGTCGAAACCCCGCTCGGTCAGCCAGGACGCAATCACCGGGCCGGTGGAGTCCGTGCGCCCGCCGTGCGAGGCGGCGGTGGAGGAGACCACCACGACGGCGGTCCGGCCCTCGTCGAGCACGGCGGGGCCGGCCGGGT
>CAYFRF010000059.1:12891-18064 GCA_964345415.1 uncultured Microbacter sp.
GGTGTCCGGCCTGTCCGGTGGCGGTGTTGTCGTCGTCGTTGTCGTCGTTCTGCTCCGATCCTCGAGTCCAGTTCCCCCGCTTTCCACCTGTCTTGGCTGCCAGTCGGACCCCGTCCATCGTGGCCAGCGGATCGACGGCCTTGACCATGTCGTGCAACGTCAGGCCCGCCACCGACACCGCGGTGAGCGCCTCCATCTCCACGCCCGTCCGGCCGGTGGTCTTGGCGGTCGCGGACACGTGGATCTCGCCCGCGTCGGCGCGGAGGTCGAAGTGCACCTTCACCGAGTTCAACGGGATCTGGTGGCACAGCGGGATCAGCTCGGACGTCTTCTTGGCGGCGCCGATCCCCGCCAGGCGCGCGGTGGCCAGCACATCGGCCTTGCCCAGCTCGTCCCCGGCGACCATGGCCACCACCTCCGGCCGCGTGCGGAAGATCCCCTCGGCGGTGGCGGTACGGGTGGTCACGGCTTTGTCGCCCACGTCGACCATGCGGACGCGGCCCTCGGCGTCCAGATGGGTGAGACCGCCGGGACCGGGGTTGCCGGGGCTGGGCTGCGGCTCGGCGGGATGCGCATCAGTCATGCCACCCACGCTAGTCACCCGGGCCGGGCGGGGACGGCTGGTGACGGGTTTAATCGCTGACATGACCCGACTGTTCACCCCGATCCGCATCCGCGACCTCGAGATCCGCAACCGCGCGTGGCTCCCGCCCATGTGTCAGTACTCCTGCGAGGCCGGCGACGGCGTCCCCACGACGTGGCACCTCGTGCACCTCGGCGCGCGGGCGCAGGGCGGGTTCGGACTGCTCATCGCGGAAGCCTCCGCGGTGGTCCCGGAGGGGCGGATCAGCCCCCAGGACGCCGGGCTGTGGAACGACGAGCAGCGCGACGCGTGGGCGCCGATCGTGGAGTTCGTGCAGTCGCAGGGCGCGGCCATCGGCATCCAGCTCGCACACGCCGGACGCAAGGCCTCCAACTACCGGGCCTGGCCCGACCACCCCGTCGGCTCCATCCCGGTAGACGAGGGCGGCTGGACCACCGTGGCCCCGTCGGCGCTGGCCTTCGGGGACATGACACCACCCGTCGCGCTGGATGCGGACGGCATCCGCGGTGTGGTGGAGGCGTTCGCGGCCGCCGCGCGCCGTGCCGACGAGGCCGGGTTCGACGTGGTGGAGATCCACGCCGCGCACGGCTACCTGATCCACGAGTTCCTCTCCCCGCTGTCCAACGAGCGGACCGATGAGTACGGCGGCTCGCGTGGGAACCGGGCCCGGCTGCTGCTCGAGATCTGCGACGCGGTCCGCGCGGTGTGGCCGGACGGGAAACCGCTGTTCGTGCGCATCTCCGCCACCGACTGGGTGGAGGGCGGCTGGACGCCCGAGGACTCGCGGTGGCTCGCCGGGCAGCTCGCGGAGCACGGCGTGGACCTGGTGGACGTGTCGTCGGCCGCCAACACGCCGGATCGGCCGCCGGTGGCGCTCGAGCAGGGCTACCAGGTGCCGCTCGCCGAGGAGGTACGTGCGTCGGGCGCGGTGCTGGTCGGCGCGGTGGGGCTCATCACCGACCCGGCCTACGCCGAACAGGTGCTGGTCGACGAGCGGGCGGACGCGGTGTTCCTCGGCCGGGTCGCGTTGCGCGAGCCGGCGTGGCCGCAGCGGGCCGCCGCTGAACTGGGACTGGACTGGCGGCAGGCACCGTACCCACCGCAGTACACGCGCGGGAAGTGGTGAGCGGCGCCGGAGCGGTCAGCGCGGGGGCAGTGAGTTCGGCGCCGGGGCGCGGAAACGGGTGACGGCCACCCCGCCGGCCACGAGCAGCACGGCGGGCAGCACCAGGGTGAGCCCCATCGCGGTGGCGAACCCGGTGCTGGCGATCCCGACCTGCATCACCGCGCCCAGCGCCGCCGCACCCACCACGGCACCGACCTGCCGCGACGTGTTGTAGACGCCCGACCCGGCGCCCACCAGATCCGACGGCAGGTCGCGCATCGACACCGCCGAGTTGGCGGACCAGCACATCGCGTTGGCCGCGCCCATCAGCACCAGCGGCACGAGCAGCCACGCCACCGGCGCCTCGAGCACCATGGCGCCGACGAACAGCAGCATCGCCGTGACCATCGACGCGAACCCGGCGGTCGACACCACGCCCGGCGCGGTGCGGTCGGTGAGCCGCCCGACGTAGGGTGCCGCGAGCAGCGAGACCACGGCGGTGGGGATCATCATCAGCCCCGCCACCTGCGCGGACAGGCCCTGGGAGGTCTGCAGGTAGAGCATGATCGGGATGTTCATCGAATACACGGCGAACCCGAGCGTGAACACCGAGAACGAGCCGATCGCGAAGTTGCGGTGCGCGAACAGAGCCGGCGGAACCAGGGCATCGCGGCCGAGGCGGACGGCACGGAACTGTAGCCACACGAACACCGCCGCGGCCGTCAACCCGGCCGCGAACACGCCCCACAGCCACAGGGGCCAGCCCAGGTCCGGGCCCTGCTGCAGGGTGAGTGTCACCGCGAGCACCGCCACCACGGCGAGCAGTGCGCTCACCAGGTCGACGCGCCCGGTCCCGGTGGGCAGCCGGGGGACCAGCACGGCCACCAGGACAAACGCGAGCAGTCCGAACGGGATGTAGAGGGCGAACACCCAGCGCCACCCGGCCGAGCCCACGATCAGCCCGCCGAGGATCGGCCCGAACAGGCCCGCCGAACTGGCCACCGCGCTCCACATGCCCATCGCGGCGCCGCGCCGGTTGTAGGCGAACACCCGGTGGATGATGCTCAGCGGCTGCGGGTTGAGCAGCGACGCGCCCAACCCCTGCACGGCGCGCGCCACGATGAGCAGCTCGATGGTGGGCGCGAACGCCGCGGTGGTGGCCGCGAGCGTGAACACCGCCATGCCCACGAGGTAGAGGGTGCGTTGCCCGTAGCGGTCGCCCAACCGGCCGCTCACCAGCAACGGGGCGGCAAAGGCCAGGAGGTAGACCGCCACCACCCACACCGTCTGGTTGATGCTCGCGTCCAGGTCCTCGCGGATGCTGGGCAGAGCCACGGCGACGAGCGCCTGGTCCATGAGGGTGATGAACAGGCCGGCGCACAGCGCGGTCAGCGCGAGCCAGGCCTGTCGTTCGGGGATCGGGGCGCGCGACGGGCCGGCGGGTGCTGGGTTGGTGGGCGCAGGGTTGGTGGGCACCGTGGGCAAGGTACGCGCAGGGGCGGGCGGGCGGTGCGGGCGAGCCTGGGCCGGGGCGGCTCAGAACAGCTGGCGCAGGTTCGCCTTGGCGAGGTCCACCAGCTCGTCGCCGCGGCCGGAGAGCACGGTGCGCAGGGAGTAGAGGGTGAAGCCCTTGGCCTGGGCGGCGCTGATGGTCGGCGGGATGGTGAGTTCCTGGCGCTCCACCACCACGTCCAGCAGGGCGGGGCCGTCGTGGGCGAGGAACTCGCGCACGGTCGCCGGCAGTTCCTCGGACGTCTCGGCCCGGAAGCCCGCAAGTCCGCAGGCCTGTGCCACCTTCGAGAAGTCGGGATTGTGGAGGTCGGTGCCGAAGTTCACGATGCCGTCGGCCTTCATCTCCACCTCGACGAAGTTGTACGAGGAATTGTTGAACACCACGACCTTCACCGGCAGTTCGTGCTGCACCAGAGTGAGCAGCTCGCCCATGAGCATGGCCAGCCCGCCGTCGCCGGAGAGCGTGATCACCTGGCGACCCGGCTCGGCGCTCTGGACACCGATCGCCTGGGACAGGGCGTTGGCCATGGACCCGTGGCTGAAGGAGCCGATGATGCGGCGGCGCCCGTTCATCCTGAGATAGCGGGCGGCCCAGATGACGGGGCTGCCGACGTCGGGCAGGAACACCGTGTCCTCGTCGGCCGCCTCGTCGATCAGGCGCGTGAGGTACTGCGGGTGGATGGTGTGCTCGGACGGCGTGGCGAGCTCGTCCAGGGTGCGTCGGGTCTTGACGTAGTGCGCCGTGGACTCGTCGAGGTGCTCGCGGTCGGTGTGGGTGCGCAGGAGGGGCAGCAGCGCCCGGATCGTCTCGGCCACCCCGCCGACGAGGGGCACCTCGACCGGGACCCGCCGCCCGATCCGTTCGCCCCGGATGTCGATCTGGATCACGGTGGCCTGGGGGTAGAACTGCTCGTACGGCATGTCGGAGCCCAGAACCAGCAGGGTCTCGGCGGACATCATGGCGTGGTAGCCCGAGGAGAAGCCGAGCAGGCCGGTCATCCCCACGTCATACGGGTTGTCGTACTCCACCCATTCCTTGCCGCGCATCGCGTGGACGATCGGCGCCTTGAGGTGCTCCGCGATCTGCAGCAACTCGTCATGAGCGCCCGCGCAGCCCGCGCCGGCGAGGATCGTCACGTTCCGGGACGCATCCAGCACGCGGGCCGCGTGCGCGAGATCGTTCTCCGCGGGGACCACGTGGCTCGTGGTGGGCAGGACCGCGGACACCTCGGCGGCGATCTCCTCCAGCGCCACGTCGCCGGGCAGGACCAGGACCGCCACGCCCTGCTTCTCGATGGCCTCCCGCATCGCGATCCGCAGCAGACGGGGTGCCTGCTCGGCCGACGAGATCAGTTCCACGTAGACGCTGCACTCGCGGAACAGCTCCTGCGGGTGGGTCTCCTGGAAGTAGCTGGTGCCGATCTCCGCCGACGGGATGTGGGAGGCCAGGGCGAGGACGGGGACACCGGACCGCTGGGCGTCGAACAGTCCGTTGATCAGGTGCAGGTTGCCCGGTCCGCACGATCCGGCGCACACCGCGAGTTCTCCGGTCAGTGACGCCTGGGCGGACGCGGCGAACGCGGCCGCCTCCTCGTGCCGGGTGACCACCCAGTCCAGGCCGTCGACCTCACGGATCGCGTCGGTGACCCCGTTGAGGGAGTCTCCCGGCAGTCCGTAGATCCGTTGCACGCCCGAAGCGTGGAGCGTCTCGATGATGTGCTTCGCGACCGTGGTGCGCCTGGCCATGTGTGCCTCCGTCGAGTGAGGGTGACTGTGGGGCCGACCCTACGACGTCCTGGTCAGGATCCGGTCGAATCCGAACCAAGTGACGCCGTGGGTAGCCGCAGGTCAGCCGGCATTCCGGGTGGCGTGGTGCCTTTCTCCGCCATCTGCTCGAGCAACACCACCGCCATTTCGGCTATGAGATCCGGTCGGAACTGGTGCAGGGCACG
>CAYFRF010000060.1:0-17329 GCA_964345415.1 uncultured Microbacter sp.
AACCTCAAGCACTACATCTTGCGGTCACTCATCCACTCCGGCCAGCTCCAGGATCGGATCAATGCACTCTAAAACCGGAAGGGCCATTTAAGGTCGCAAATTTATGAGGACACGCCGAGACACGCCACACTCACCCTTCTGGGAGGGGCTTGTTAGCCCCATAATCGAATTTTGCTAAGAGTCCTCTCAGGAAATGTGCCTTGATGCTTAGAAGGTTGTTGGGCACGTCCTTCGGGAAGGGGTAAGCATCGGTGGCTTGCCCCGCGACGTGGAGACACGGGCGGAGGTGGAGGTCTACTTGGGATCGCTCGGTGCGCGCACAGCCTCGGCGGTGGCGAGTGCCGGGCCGGTCTGACGTGGTCCGGGGGAGCCGGCCTCTCAGACGGCCGGACCCTCAGGCGGCCGGGCCGGTGGGCGGGGCAGGGGTGTCGGGCGGGGACGGGGCGTCGGCCCGGAGCATCCGCTCTCGCAGCAGATCGTAGATCGGGCGCGAGCCGATCAATTGAGGGAGGATCACCGCGAGCACACTGGCGGCGAGCAAGGGGACGGCCACGGCGGTCGAATCGCACATCTCCATCACCAGGACCGCGCCGGTCAGCGGGGCGCGGACCACGGAGGTGAACATGGTGGCCATGCCGACGAGCATGAGTGCCGGCGTGAGGTCGGTCCCCACGCCGGGGGAGATCAGATCGATGAGGTGTCCAGCGATCAGACCCAGCAGGGCACCGAGGGCGAGCATCGGCGCGAACAGTCCGCCCGGGGTGCCGGCGGCGTAGGAGAGCGGTCCTGCCAGGAAGCGGACCACCACGATCACAGCCAGTCCGACGAGGGTCAGGTGTTGGCCGGTAAGCAGTGCCTGGGTCAGGTCGTCGCCACCTCCGACGAGGTTCGCGTCGACAGTCAGCGCCGCACCGATCAGGGCGCCGATCGCGCTGATCTTGACCACGCGGGGAATGCGGTGCAGGGCGTCGAACCAGGCGAGGAACTGGAGGACTAGACGGTTGTAGACCACCCCGAACACTGCGACTATCAGCCCGAAGACGGCGAAAATCGGCAGCCTCGAGAACTCGGGCTCGCCGATCGGTGGTACGTGGAAGTCCGCGTGGTCGCCGAGGATGAGGCGGCTGGTCATCACGGCCACTGTCACTGATGCCATGGTCCACACGACGTAGCGGACCTTGATCCGGTGGGTGATCTCCTCGAGGCTGAACAGGGTCCCGGAGATCGGGGCGTTGAATGCCACTGCCAGGCCGGCGCCGGCCAACGCCGACTGCATGGTCCGGATCTCGTCCGAGGTGGCCCGGGCGACCTTGGCGCACCACGCGCCGATCGTGGCGCCCATGTGTACGGTCGGGCCTTCTCTTCCGAGCACGAGACCGCCGAGTCCTATCGAGAGGATCCCCCCGATGAAGCGGGCGGGAACGATTCTGAGCGGTGCGGGCTCGGCCTCTCCTCGCTGGACCGCCTCGACCTGTTGAATTCCGCTGCCGGCGGCGAGAGGGATCTTCGTCGCGATGAGGCCGGCCACAGCTGCAGCGGCGGCAGACATCCCCACCGGGATGAGCCATCCGGCCCCGCCCAGTTCATGTGACCAGGTCACCACGTCCAACCTGAAATGGTTCGCCCGGATGAGCAGCCACCGGAACGCGCCACCGGCTACCCCGGCGAGCCCCCCGGCGATCAACGCCAACATGGTCATCCACACCAGGATGCGGGTGCGGTGACTGAGGGCGTTGCCGGCGTGGGGGCGTTCAGGGGTCGGGTCCACAGACTGACCATATGCGGAGCATGGGGTGCCCGCGGCCGGTCACGCCGGTGTAGGGGGCTATTCGCGTGACATCCCGGCGAGTTGCCCCACCACCTCGGTGAGCAGCGCGATCGCGCCCGGCTTGGACAGGGGGTCGTTTCCGTTGCCGCACTTGGGGGACTGGATGCACGACGGACACCCCGACTCGCACTCGCACGCGCGGATGGCATCCAGGGTGGCCCGCAGCCACGCGCCGGCCCGCCGGAACCCGCGCTCGGCGAACCCCGCCCCGCCCGCGTAGCCGTCGTAGACGAACACCGTCGGCAGGCCCGTGTCGGGGTGCAGCGCCGTGGACACCCCGCCGATATCCCACCGGTCGCATGTCGCCACCAGCGGCAGCAGTCCGATCGCCGCGTGCTCGGCCGCGTGCAGCGCCCCCGGCCAGTCGGCCTCCTCCAGCCCCGCGACCCGGAGCAGTTGAGGAGTGAGCGTGTAGACCACCGCCCGCGTGGCCAGCGTCGTCTCGGGCAGGTCCAGCGGGGTCACGTCGAGGATCTCCCCGCCGCGCAGGCGCCGCTGGTACCCGGTCACGCGGGTGGTCACCTCGACATCCGCGAAGGACAGCGTGACAGGCCCGGCCTCCACCGACTCGAGCGTGGAGATCAGGTCGATCGTGACCTGCTCGCGCGCAGAGGTGGTCCACTCCGGCTCCTCCGGCCGGCACAGCGCCAGGCCGTCCTCGAGGTCCAACTCGTCCACCACGAACGACTCGCCCTGGTGCAGGTACAACGCACCCGGGTGGACCTGCGAGCGGGCCCGCACCGAGTCGATCGTGCCGAGCATCCGGCCGTCCACGGAATCCACGATCATGACCTCCGCCCCGCCGGCCCCGCGGATGTCGACCTCGGCGTGCGGTGCGTGGTCGTCGGCGGCCGGATACCACCCCGCAGGCCGACGCCGCACCAGACCGCGCGCGGCGAGGTCCTCCAGCACCTCCGTCGCACCCCACGCGGCGGCCTCGGCGTGCGACATCGGGCGCTCACTCACCGCACACCGCAGCTGTCCCGCCAACAGGACGGGGTTGCGCGGATCGGTGACCGTCGCCTCCACGGGGCGCCCGAGCAGGGCCTCGGGGTGGTGCACGAGGTAGGTGTCCAGGGGGTCGTCGCGCGCCACGAGCATCACCAGGGCGCCCTGGCCGCGGCGCCCGGCGCGGCCCGCCTGCTGCCAGAACGAGGCGATCGTCCCGGGGAAACCGGCGCTCACCACCGCGTCGAGGCCGGAGATGTCCACGCCCAACTCGAGTGCGGACGTGGATGCCACGCCCGCCAGCGTGCCGTCGGCGAGATCCCGCTCGAGGCGGCGCCGGTCGTCGGCGAGATACCCGGCGCGGTAGGCGGCGATCCGCCCGGTCAACTCGCGGCCCCGCGCGCCGTGCTCGGTGGCGAGCTTCTCCCGGGCGCGCAGGGCCGTGGCCTCCGCGCCCGCGCGCGACCGCACGAACGTCAGGGTCCGTGCGCCCTCCGCGACCAGCGAGGCCATGAGTGTCGACGACTCGACCGGCGCCGGACGCCGAACCGGAGCCCCGTTCTCGCCCGTCAACCCCTCCATCAGGGGTGGCTCCCACAGGGCGACGGTGCGACCGCCCTGCGGCGAGGCGTCGTCGGTCACCTCCACGCAGTCCCGCCCGGTGAGAGTGCTCGCCGCGGCCGCCGCGTCGGAGGTGGTGGCCGAGGCGAGGATGTAGGTGGGGTCGGCGCCCATCGCGCGGGCCAGGCGGTCGAGCCGGCGCAGGACCAGGGCGACATTGGAGCCGAACACACCGCGGTAGGAGTGACATTCGTCGACGACGACGAAGCGCAGTCCCCGCAGGATGCGCGTCCACTGGCGGGCCCTCCCGAGCACCGAGAGATGGAGCATGTCCGGATTGGAGACGATCCATCGCGAGTTCTCGCGGATCCACGGCCGGGCATCGGTGGGGGTATCGCCGTCATAGGAGGCCGGCGCGACGTGCGCGAGCTCGGGGACGGCGTCGACCAGCGCGACCACCGACGACAGCTGGTCCTGCCCCAACGCCTTGGTGGGGGACAGGTACAGCACGCACGCGTTGCGGTCCTCGGCCAGCGCGCTCAGTGCCGGCAGCTGGTAGCCCAGCGATTTGCCCGAGGCGGTACCGGTGGCCACCACCACGTCGCGGCCGGCGTGGGCGTGCTCGGCTGTGGCGACCTGGTGGGCCCACGGGCGGTCCACGCCCTGCTCCCGGAGTTCGGCCACCAGGCCGGGGTGGGCCCACTGCGGCCAGTCGGCGTACCGGGCCGGGCGGGCGGGCAGGTCCACGGCGTGGGTGAGCGGGGACGAATCGGTGGGCAGCTGGTCCAGCAGGTGCCCCAGGAGTTCACGTCCGTACGTCGTCACATCTCGACCGTAGAGGTTCCCGCGCCGCGTCCGGTGGTGGCGGGGTGTCGAACCGTAGGTGAACACACATCTCATGTGAGCGACCTGCGGAGATCTGTTCTCCAGCGACCTGTCTCGTGGTCTACTGGACGAGGCCGCCTCTCCGGTCCGTGGGAAGCCGCGGGCGGGGCACCGGCCCGGCACGCGTGGCCATCCCCGCGAGTCGCACAGCGCAGTACGGAAAAAGGAATGCAGTAAACATGGCACAGGGCACCGTCAAGTGGTTCAACGCGGAGAAGGGCTACGGGTTCATCGCCCCCGAGGACGGTTCCGCCGACCTCTTCGTCCACTACTCCTCCATCGAGGGCAGCGGCTTCAAGTCGCTCGAGGAGAACCAGCGGGTCGAGTTCGAGGTCGGTGAGGGCCAGAAGGGTCCGCAGGCGCAGGCGGTCCGCGCGCTCTGACCATCCCGGTCGATCACGGCGAGGCCCCCACCGCGAGTCGCGGTGGGGGCCTCGCTCCGTGGCGGGGCAGTGTCGCGCAGTGCTCACCGTCTCGTGGTGGGGCGGTGTCGCGCGGTCCTCACCGTCCCGTCGCGGCGCCGGTCTCGCGTCGTGTCGGAGGTCGGCCGTAGTCTCAGGTCCGTGACGCAGTTGTCGTTCTTCGCCGCGGACGAGCACGTCCCGGAACCCGCCGACCTCGAGGGCGCGTTGGCCGCCCGGGGGCAGTCCACACTCACCGATGCCTGGGCGCAGGTGTCGGTCGCTCTCGACGCGCCGTGGCGTGCCGACGCCCTGGTGGACCTGTTGACGCAGGCGGAACTCGACCCCGTGCGTTCGGCGGCGGACCCGGAGGGGCGGTGCACCGTCTCCACGGCACGCTCGGCAGTACTCGTGCCGGTGGTGCGACGGTGGCGTCGGGGCGCGGTCTCCGCGGTGCCGGAACGCTGGACCCCCACCCCGGGGGCGCTTCGTGTGTGGTTCCTCACCGCGGGCACCATCACCGCCGACGGGGTCGTCGAGCTGGGCATCGACGCCGGGCCGGAACACCACGCCCCTCGTCGGGCCGCCCTGGGCGAGGCACTCGGGCGTGTCGGCATCCGCACCACCTACATCGGGTCCAAGGGCGGCGGCCCCCTGCTCAGGCTCGGCACCGCCCGCGCCCGTGCACGGCTGGTCGAGAATCTCGGGGAGGCGCCGGCGGAGGTCCCGGTGGGGTGCTGGCCCGAGTAGTTTCGGGGGTATGTGCATGCTCGTCGTGGCCCGCCGGGTCCACCCCCGCTATCCCCTCATCGTGGTGGCCAACCGCGACGAGGTGCTCACCCGGCCCACCGAGCAGCTGCACGAGTGGTCCGGCGAACGCGAGGGGGCCGGCGGGATCGTGGCCGGTCGCGATGTCACCGCGGGCGGTACCTGGTTGGCGTTGGCCGCCGGCGGGCACTTCGCCGCGGTCACCAACTTCCGCGAGCCCGGCACACCGCCGCCGTCGGACGCCTCCCGCGGTGAACTCCCGGTCGACGCCCTCACCGGGCCGGTCCCCGCCACCGAGTTCGCCCGGCACATCGCCCCGGACCTCGAGGAGTACGCCGGGGTCAACCTCCTGGCCGGGGACCCCGACGAGCTGTGGTGGGCCTCCAACCGGTCCCGGCGTGGGCCTGAGCGGCTGGGCGAGCAGGTGCACGGCCTGTCCAACGCCGCGCTGGACACCCCCTGGCCCAAAGTCGCCGGCGCCGCCACCGACCTGCAGCGCTACGTCGAGGCCGACGTCGTGGCGCGGCCCGACTGGTCCACGCCGCTGCTCGACCTCCTCGCAGATCGCCGCCGTGCGCCTCTGCACCGGCTCCCGCGCACCGGCGTGCCGCTCTGGCAGGAGTGGCAGCTCTCCTCGCGGTTCGTCCGCGTGGGCAAGTGGTACGGAACCCGCTCGACCACCGCGATCCGGGTCGACGAGCACGGCACCGCGGACGTGGTGGAGCGCACCTGGGATGCCCGCGGCAGGCTGACCGCGACCTCCGCGGCACTGGTCTGACCGTACGGTCCCGGCGGGCGTCGGTCGGGCTGGGTCGGGGCCGGGGCGGGGCCGGGGCGGGCCGGGCGGGTGAAGCGTAGCGGGACAGGTAGCCCGGGACAGGTAGCCGAAGCGGGGTGAATACGCCGCGGGGGCGGTCATCCGGCTTCGGTTCCGGTGACCGCCCCCGTGGGCGATGCTGCGCGTGGGCAGCGCCAGCTGGTGTCGGTGTCAGGCGACGGTCCAGGTGTTGGAGCCGTCCAGCAGTGCCTGGAGGTCGGCGGGGGATGTCTCCTTGGCGGTGGTGACCTGGGCGCGGGCCTGGTCGTCGTAGGTGGGGCGGTGGACCTGGCGGATGATGCCCATGACCGTGTACTCGAGGTTCTGGCTGGAGAGGTTGGCCAGGGCGTGCGCGTAGGCGGGGTCGTCGGTGTGGGCGTCGTGGACGATGATGTCGGCCTCGTCCACGTCCGCGGTGGCGGCGACCTTGAGTGAGAAGCCGTTGCGGACCACGCAGTGCTGTCCTTCGTCGCCGAAGATGATCTTCTCGCCGTGGCGGACGGGGATGATGTGGTCGGCGGAGTTCTCCTTGCGCAGGATGTCGAAGGAGCCGTCGTTGAAGATGGGGCAGTCCTGCATGATCTCCACGAAGCTGGTGCCGCGGTGGTGGGCGGCGGCTTCGAGGACCTCGGTCAGGCCCTTGCGGTCCGAGTCCAGGGCGCGGGCGACGAAGGTGCCTTCGGCGCCCAGGGCCAGGGACATGGTGTTGAAGGGGTGGTCCAGTGAGCCCATGGGGCTGGACTTGGTGATCTTGCCCGTCTCGGAGGTGGGGGAGTACTGGCCCTTGGTCAGTCCGTAGATCCGGTTGTTGAACAGCAGGATGTTGAGGTTGACGTTGCGGCGCAGGGCGTGGATGAGGTGGTTGCCGCCGATGGACATGGCGTCGCCGTCTCCGGTGACCACCCACACGGACTGGTCTTCGCGGGCGGTGGCCAGGCCGGTGGCGATGGCCGGGGCGCGGCCGTGGATCGAGTGCATGCCGTACGTCTCGAGGTAGTACGGGAAGCGGCTCGAGCAGCCGATGCCGGAGATGAAGGTGATGTTCTCGCGCTTGAGACCGAGTTTGGGCAGCAGCGAGCGGATGGTGGCCAGGATGACGTAGTCGCCACAGCCGGGGCACCAGCGGACTTCCTGGTCGGAGGTGAAGTCCTTGGGCTTCTGGGGCACATCGGTGGTGGGCACGTGGGCCAGGGCGTCCAACGGCAGCGCGGTGCCGACGAGTCCGGAATCGGTACTGGTCATGATGATCCTCTCCTCGCTCTTCAGATCAGCGGGTGCGGTTGGCGGTGGTGGTGCCCGTGGCGGTGGTGCCGGTCCGGCGGTTGCGGGTGGCGGGCTCGCCGGTGGTGGTGGCGACCCCGTCCAGGGCGAGCCGGTACTTGTCGTGCTCGGCGTGGGCGAGGCGGCCGGCGAACTCTGCTTCGATGGCCTCCTGCAGCTCCTCGGCGGAGAAGGCCATGCCCTGCACCTTGGTGATGGGCTGGATCTCGGCGGAGAAGCGGGCCTTGAGCAGCATCGACAGCTGTCCCAGGTTCATCTCCGGCACCAGCACGCGGCGGTACCGGCCCAGCACCTCGCCGATGTTGGCGGGCAGGGGGTTGAGGTGGCGGATGTGGGTGCGGGCCACACGGTGACCGTTGGCGCGGGCACGGCGCACGGCCTCACCGATCGGGCCGTAGGACGAGCCCCACCCGATGACCAGCACGTCGGCCTCGCCGGACGGGTCGTCGACCTCGAGGTCCGGAACGTCGATCAGGGCGATCTTCAGTGCACGGACGCGGGTCATGAGGTCGTGGTTGTCGCCCGTGTAGGAGATGTTGCCGGTGCCGTTGGCCTTCTCCAGGCCGCCGATCCGGTGCTCCAGGCCCGCCGTGCCGGGCACGGCCCAGTCGCGGGCCAGCGTCTCCGGGTCGCGTGCGTACGGCAGGTACCCGGGGGCGGCGGAGTCCTCGTCCCCCTCGTCGGGGGCGGTGGCCAGGTTCTTCTCGATGGCCGGCAGGTCCGCGATGTCGGGCAGCAGCCACGGCTCGGAACCGTTGGCGATCGCGCCGTCCGACAGCAGGATGACCGGGGTGCGGTAGGTCACCGCGATCCGGGCGGCCTCGCGGGCGGCGTCGAAGCAGTCGGCGGGCGACTGCGGCGCCACCACCGCGACCGGTGACTCGCCGTTGCGGCCGAACAGGGCCTGCAGCAGGTCGGACTGCTCGGTCTTGGTGGGCAGACCCGTGGAGGGCCCGCCGCGCTGGACGTCGATGATCACCAGCGGCAGCTCGGTCATGACGGCCAGGCCGATGGCCTCGGACTTGAGCGCCAGGCCCGGGCCGGAGGTGGAGGTGACACCCAGGGCGCCGCCGTAGGAGGCGCCGATCGCGGAGGCGACACCGGCGATCTCGTCCTCGGCCTGGAAGGTCGTGACGTCGAACTGCTTGAGCCGGCTGAGCTCGTGGAGGATGTCCGAGGCCGGGGTGATGGGGTAGGTGCCCAGGAACACCGGCATGTCGGCGGACACGCCCGCGGAGACCACGCCGTAGGCCAGCGCGGTGTTGCCGGTGATCTGGCGGTAGCGGCCCGACGGCAGCTGGGCGGGCTTGATCTCGTACTCGGAGGCGAACGCCTCGGTGGTCTCGCCGTAGTTCCAGCCGGCGCGCAGTGCCAGGATGTTGGCCTCGAGGATGGCCGGCTTCTTGCCGAACTTGCTCTTGAGAAACTCCTCGGTGCCGTCGACCGTGCGTCCGTACATCCAGGACAGCAGGCCGAGGGCGAACATGTTCTTGCAGCGCTCGGCGTCCTTCTTGCCCAGGTCGACCGACTCCACCGCGCCGATGGTCAGCGTGCTCATGGCGACCTCGTGGACCTGGTAGGCCTCGAACGCGGGCGAGCCGAGCGGGTTGGACTCGTAGCCGACCTTGGTGAGGTTGCGCTTGGTGAACTCGTCCGAGTTGACGATGAGGATCCCGCCCGAGGGCAGGTCGTCGATGTTGGCCTTGAGGGCGGCGGGGTTCATGGCCACCAGCACGTCGGGGCGGTCGCCGGCGGTGAGGATGTCGTAGTCCGCGATCTGGATCTGGAAACTCGACACGCCGTGCACGGTGCCCTGGGGGGCGCGGATCTCGGCCGGGTAGTTCGGCTGGGTCGCCAGGTCGTTACCGAAGGCCGCCGCCTCGGAGGTGAACTGGTCACCGGCGAGCTGCATACCGTCGCCGGAGTCACCCGCGATGCGGATAACCACCTTGTCCAGCCTGGTCTTGGACACGTTGCCCACCGCTGATGACCTCCAGTGCGTCTTAGATGATCGGGTTGGACGGAAGTGCCCGTCCAACCACCGACGGTACGCCGGTTCCGGCGCAACCCGTGGCCACGTCAGATTGTGCAGGACTGTAACAGGTTCCAGTCCGGTGTCGTGGCGTCTTGTGCCCAGCATAGACCGATCTGTCTATCCGGGCCAGTTGGGACGGTCCGCCGGGTGTGTGGGGAAAAGTCGCGATGTGTGGCGTGGGGAGCCGGGGGAGCGGCAGTACCGGGTGGGAGGGTTGGGGATCCGACGACGACGACGATGTCGTCGTCGTCCCTCCCGATCCGTTCGCCCGGGTCGCGGACCACGCCCCCGGATCCCGGGCCCTATATAGAGGTATGGGGGCGACTCTCGGGACACGCCCCGCACGTCCCGGAGTGGCCCGTCGAGCCCGCCGGGGGTTCCGGTGCGCGGTCACCGTCGGTTCGCATTTCTCTCCGCGCGCCGATCGCCTGGTATGAATTCCTATAAGAAGGCGCCCGGGCACGCGTACCGTGGCCGGGGCCGGAGATCGGTGACATGCGTCGTCGACGTGGCAGCACAGGTGGGAGCGGTTCAGTGGCGAGCAAGCAGACAGCATCGGGCGGTAAGCGGAGCCTGGTGATCGTCGAGTCCGCCACCAAGGCCCGCAAGATCCAGCCGTACCTGGGGTCCGACTATGTGGTCGAGGCCTCCGTCGGCCACATCCGCGACCTGCCCAAGGGTGCCGCGGACATCCCTGCCAAGTACAAGAAGGAACCGTGGGCGCGGCTCGGCGTGAACCCGGACGCCGATTTCGAGCCCATCTACGTGGTCAGCGCCGACAAGAAGAAGAAGGTCGCCGAGCTCAAGAAGGAACTCGCCGGCGTCGACCAGCTCCTGCTCGCCACAGACCCCGACCGCGAGGGTGAGGCGATCGCCTGGCACCTGCTCGAGGTCCTCAAGCCCAAGGTCCCCGTCAAGCGCATGGTGTTCCACGAGATCACCAAGCCCGCGATCCTCGCCGCCGCCGAGAACACCCGCGAACTGGACACCGACCTGGTCGACGCCCAGGAGACCCGCCGCATCCTCGACCGCCTCTACGGCTACGAGGTCTCGCCCGTGCTGTGGAAGAAGGTCATGCCGCGGCTGTCGGCCGGCCGCGTGCAGTCGGTGGCCACCCGCGTGATCGTCGAACGCGAGCGCGAGCGGATGGCGTTCGTCGCCGCCGACTACTGGGACATCACCGCCACCCTCGCCACCCAGGGGGCCACCGGGGGCGACGCGGGGGAGCCGCGCAGCTTCACCGCGCGCCTCGCCGCGGTCGACGGCGCCCGCGTCGCCCAGGGCCGGGACTTCGGCCAGGACGGCCGGCTCAAGACCAGCGGCACGGCCAAGGACTCCGTGGTGCTCGGCGAGAACGCCGCACGGGCGCTCGCGGGGGCTCTCGAGGGGGCCGACTTCGTCGTGGACTCGGTGGAGTCCAAGCCCTACACACGGCGCCCCTACGCGCCCTTCATGACCTCCACCCTCCAGCAGGAGGCCGGCCGCAAGCTGCGCTACACCTCGGAACGGACGATGCGCATCGCGCAGCGACTGTACGAGAACGGCTACATCACCTACATGCGAACCGACTCCACCACCCTGTCCGAGGGCGGCATCGCCGCCGCCCGCGCCCAGGCCACGGAGCTCTACGGCAGCGAGTACGTCTCGCCCACGCCGCGCCAGTACACCCGCAAGGTCAAGAACTCGCAGGAGGCCCACGAGGCCATCCGCCCCGCCGGCGAGACCTTCGCCACCCCCGGCCAGCTCCACAGCGTGCTCGACGCCGAAGAGTACCGCCTCTACGAGCTGATCTGGCAGCGCACCGTCGCCTCCCAGATGGCCGACGCCCGCGGCACCACCGTCAGCATCCGCATCTCCGGACAGGCCGGGGCCAACGACTCCGGTTACGGGCAGGCCACCTTCGCCGCCTCCGGCCGCACCATCACCTTCCCCGGCTTCCTCAAGGCCTACGTCGAGGCCACCGACGAGACCGAGTCCCCGTCCGACAAGAAGATGGCCGACGACGCCGAGCGGCGCCTGCCCCTCCTCGACGAGGGACAGCGGCTCACCGGATCCGACCTCGTGGCGGACGGGCACACCACCAGCCCGCCCTCCCGCTACAACGAGGCCAGCCTGGTCAAGGCGATGGAGGAGATGGGCATCGGACGCCCCTCGACCTACGCCAGCATCATCCGCACCATCCAGGACCGCGGCTACGTCTACTCCCGCGGCAACGCGCTCGTGCCCAGCTGGGTGGCGTTCTCCGTGGTGGGCCTGCTGGAGCAGAACTTCGGCCGACTCGTGGACTACGACTTCACCTCCCTCATGGAGGACGAGCTCGACGCGATCGCCGAGGGCCGCGAGAACCGCGACGACTGGCTGCGCCGCTTCTACTTCGGCGACGGGGACGGCTCCGGTTCCGGCTCCGACTCCGGCTCCGACTACGCGGTGGGCCTGAAGAACCTCGTCGACGTGAACCTCGAGGCCATCGACGCCCGCAGCATCAACTCCATCCGCGTCTTCGACGACTCGGAGGGGAGGCCCGTCTACGTGCGGGTCGGCCGCTACGGCCCGTACCTCGAGCGCATGGTCGCGGGCGAGGACGGCGCCGAGGAGTCACAGCGCGCGAACCTGCCCGAGGGGATGAGCCCCGACGAGCTCACCCTCGCCGTGGCGGAGAAACTGTTCGCCACCCCGCAGGACGGGCGTCCCCTCGGCGTGGACCCCGCCACCGGCCACGAGATCGTGGTCAAGGACGGGCGCTACGGCCCCTACGTCACCGAGAAGCTGCCCGAGGCCTCCGACGCCGAGAAGGCGGCCTGGGCCGAGAAGGTCCTCGCCGAGGCCGCCGAGGAGAAGAAGCGGATCGACGCCCAGCGCGAGGCCGCGATCGCCGCCGCGAAGACCGACGAGGAGGTGGCCGAGGCCAAGAAGGCCGCCACCAAGGCCAAGTCCGCGGTCACCCGCAAGGCCAAGAAGGACGCGGAGAGCCCCACCGGGCCCAAGCCGCGCACGAGCTCGCTCATGCAGTCCATGGAACCCGCGACCGTCACGCTCGAGGAGGCGCTCAAGCTGCTCTCCCTGCCGCGGGTACTGGGCGTCGACCCCGCCAGCGGCGAGGAGATCACCGCGCAGCTCGGTCGCTACGGCCCGTACCTCAAGAAGGGCACCGACTCCCGCACCCTGGAGTCGGAGGACGCGGTGTTCACCACGACCCTCGAGCAGGCGCTCAAGATCTACTCCGAGCCCAAGCGTCGGGGCAGGCAGGCCGCCGCGCCCAAGGCACTGCGCGAGATGGGGATCGACGAGGTCTCCGGCAAGCAGATGCTGGTCAAGGACGGCCGCTTCGGCCCGTACGTCACCGACGGCGAGTCCAACGCCTCCCTGCGCAAGGGGGACACCGTGGAGACGCTCACCGACGCGCGGGCCTCGGAGCTGCTGTCCGAGCGGAGGGCCAAGGCGCCGGTCAAGAAGGCCCCCGCCAAGCGCGCCCCGGCGAAGAAGGCCGCCGCGAAGTAGGGGCGGGGTCCTCGCCGGCGCTGTCCCTCTGCCCGCCCCTGCGCGCCCCTGCCCGCCCCTGCGCGTGGAGTCGCTGCGGCTGGCGCTGGCGGGGGTTGTCCTGGGCACACGCTGCACGCAACGACTCGCCGTTCGCGCCCGGGGTCGGGGTGTCAGGTGGCGGGCTCGTCCGCCGGCGCCGGGCGCAGCGCCACGGTGCCGGCCTGCCACCGGTCCGCGAGCGTCGGGCGCAGGGGCCGGGCGAGTTGGGTCATGATCCCGCGCCCACGCAGCTCCACGCTGCTGCCCAGCACCCAGCGGGCCACCTCGGGGGCGTCGGCGTGCCGGATCGCGGCCGCAGAGGCCAGGACGTGGCCCTGCTCCATCTTGGCCAGCGTGGTCAGGCGCGCGGCCTCGTTGACCGGGTCGCCGATCACCGTGTACTCGAAACGCTTGGCGTGCCCGATGTGGCCGGCGATGACCGTGCCGTAGGAGACCCCGATGCCCGCGGTCAGCGGGGCGAGCTCGGCGAGGCGTGACTGGAGCGCACGGGCGGCGCGGAGTGCACGGCCGGCCTCGTTCTCCACCTCGATCGGCGCCCCGAAGACGGCGAGAAGGGCGTCACCCTGGAACTTGTTGATGTACCCGCCGTTGGAGTCGACCGCCTCCACGGCGATCCGGAAGAACTCGTTGAGCACGGCCACCACCTCGGCGGGCTCGTTGGCGGCGGCGAACTCCGTGGAGCCGGTCAGGTCCACGAACAGCACCGCGACCTCGCGTTCCTGACCGCCCAGCTCCGTGCCCCGTTCGAGTGCGTTGCGGGCCACGTCCTCGCCCACGTACCGACCGAACAGGTCCTGGATGGCCTCGCGCTCCTGCAGCCCGGTGACCATCTCGTTGAAGCCCTGCGCGAGTCGACCGATCTCGGAGCTGTCGTAGATCTTCAGCCGGGCTTCCAGGTCGCCCTTCTTGACCCGCTGGACGCCCTCCTGCATCTCGCGCACCGGGTCCGCGATGGAGTCCGAGACCAGCCCCATCCCGATCGCGCCGGAGATCACCGCCACGCTCGCCAGGACTGCCAGGGACACCAGGATGTGGCCGGGGTCCTCCCCGAACAGGCCCCGCCAGTACCCGACGAGGATCAGCAGCACACCGGCGATCGGGACGACCGTGGTGAGCAACCACCCCAGGAAGATGCGGCGACGGATGCCGGGGACATGTCGCCCGTGCGGTACCCCGCGGGTCAGGGCGCGGACCGTGATCGGGCGCATGATGCGCTCGGCCTGGAGATACGAGATCAGGCACGTCACGATCCCGCCGAGGATGCTGGTCACCGCCACCACCAGCGCCAGGCGGGGGGAGTGGCCCACGTTGACGGCCACGAAGAGGATCGTCCCGATGCCCCACATGGCACCCGAGATGGCGGCCTGGTGGAGGGGCAGACGCAGGGTTCTGCTCCGTACCTCGCCGCCGAAGTCCTTGCCCGAGCGATCGGCCCGCAGCACGGGGAGCAGGAGCAGCGTGGAGGCGATCACGCCGCCGATGAACGCCAGCACGAGGTACCCGATGAACAGGTACTGGTTGATGAACCGGAACTCTTCCAGATCCAGGAAACGGTCCAGCGGGAGCACGAACCGGAGGAACGCGAACACGAAGACCGCGCCGATGATGTTGGCCTGGACCATCGTCAGCGCGTAGACGGGCCAGGGAGTGGCCCACAGCCACCTGAACAATCTGACCCAGCGCTCCATCGATCACAGCCTAGTTCGCGCCGGTCGCCCGGGGAACGGCCGGTCAGCCCGGGAACGGCGGTGATGTCGGATATCGGCGATAGGGTGGGGGTCATGCCCGGGGTGTTCGATCGTCTGGCCGGTCAGGCCGAGGTCGTGGCAGAGCTGACCGCAGCCGCCACGGCCGCCCGTCTTCGTGTCCCCGGTCAGGGGTGGGAAGAGTCGGATTCACGCATGGTGCACGCGTGGCTGTTCACCGGTCCGCCGGGCAGCGGCCGGAGCATCGCGGCGCTTGCTTTCGCGGCCGCGCTGCAGTGCGAGCACCCGGATATCGTCGGCTGTGGCGAGTGCCGTGCCTGCCACACCGTGCTGGCCGGGACCCACGCTGACGTGCATCTGCTCGCCCCGCAGGGGGTCAACATCCTGCTCAAGGACGTCAAGGAGACCATCCAGCGCGCTGCGAGCCGCCCGGGGACGGGGCGCTGGCAGATCGTCGTGGTCGAGGAGGCGGACAGGCTCACCGAGCAGTCGGGCAACGCCTTGCTCAAGGTCGTGGAGGAGCCGCCCAGTCGGACGGTGTTCCTGCTGTGCTCGCCCACGACCGACCCGATGGACATCATGGTGACCCTGCGCTCCAGGTCGCGGAACGTCGCGTTGCGGCAGCCCGACGCGGCAGCGGTGGAGGCCGCACTGCTGGTCGACGAGGGGATGGATCCCGCGATGGCCAGGTGGGCGGCGTCGGTGACGTCGGGCCATATCGGGCGAGCACGGTGGCTGGCCACGGACGAGGCGACACGCGAGCGCCGTGAGGTCGTGTTGCAGCTGCCCATGGTCATGCACAACCCGGGCCGGGCGTTCCCGCTCGCGGACCAGCTCGTGCGGGCGGCCGAGCAGGAGGCGGTGGCGCGGAACACCGAGTCCGACGAGCGGGAGGTCGAGGAGCTCCGTACCGCGCTCGGCGCCGGCGGCACGGGCAAGGGCACCGCCTCGGCGGGCCGGGGGGCCACCGGTGCGGTCAAGGAATTGGAACGTGCCCAGAAGTCGCGCCGCACCCGGTCGACCCGCGATTCGCTGGACCTCGCACTGGTCGACCTGGCCGGCTTCTACAGGGATGCGCTCGTGTCCTCGCTCGGGGCAGGGGATGTGACCGCGGTCCACGCGGACAGGGCGGGCGAGGCGGCCCGGCTCGGCGGCCACTACCCGGCGGCCTCGATCCTCAAGGCCATCGAGGCCGTGCAGGAGTGTCGGGCGGCGATCGAGGTCAACGTCAAACCCAAGTTCGCGGTCTCCGCCATGGTCGGCGCCATCCGGGCCGCCCTCGGCTGACTCGGGTCCTCGTTTTTCTGTCGCGGGTCCCGTCGGATATAGTTTGGCTCGCCCCACAAGGGCTCGCCGCGTTAGCTCAGTCGGTAGAGCATTTCACTCGTAATGAAAAGGTCGTCGGTTCGATTCCGACACGCGGCTCCACACGAACCCGATCCCCCGGCGCACCCGCCGGGGGATCGGTTTTTCCCTGTCCGGTGGAGGGGGCGACTGTGGGGGAGAGGGCGTGGCCGGGACCGCACGTCCGGTGACGGGCGCCACGGTGGTTGGCTAGCGTTGGCTGTCGACACCCTCACCAGGAAGAGACCGATGACTTCTGCACCCCTGCTCGTCGAGCGCGCCGACCACATCGAGACGTGGACCCTCAACCTCCCGGACTCGCGGAACCCGATCTCCGACCCGGCCGTGATCGAGGCACTGTGTGACCAGGTCGCGGTGGTCAACGCCGATCACGACGTGCGTGCGGTGATCCTCACCGGTGCCGGTTCGGCGTTCTCCGCCGGCGGCAACGTCAAGGACATGGTCGACCGCGCCGGGATGTTCGGCGGCAGCCCGTACGAACTGCGCGACGGCTACCGCGGCGGCATCCAGCGCATCCCTCGCGCCCTGTACCACTGCGAGGTCCCGGTGGTCGCCGCGGTCAACGGCCCCGCGGTCGGGGCGGGCTGCGACCTGGCGGTCATGTGTGACCTGCGGGTGGCCTCGACCAAGGCGTGGTTCGCGGAGAGTTTCGTGCAGCTGGGGATCATCCCCGGCGACGGTGGGGCCTGGCTGCTGACCAAGGCGATCGGCCCGGCGCGCGCGGCGGAGATGGCGCTGACGGGGGACAGGGTCAAGGCCGAGCAGGCGCTGGAGTGGGGTCTGGTCAACCAGGTCGTCGAGCCCGAGGACCTGCTGGACGCGGCCCGCGCGCTGGCCGCACGGGTGGCCAAGAACCCGCCCCACTCGGTGCGGATGGCCAAGAAGCTCCTGCGCGAGTCGCAGCACCAGTCCCTGGAGTCGCTGCTGGAGCTCTCGGCGGCGATGCAGGCCCTCGCGCATCACACCGTCGACCACCGTGAGGCGCTCGCCGCATTCGGCGAGAAGCGCCCCGGAAACTACACGGGCCGGTAGTCGCGCTGATGGTCCCCGATCCCACCCACACTGCACTCGCTCCTCCCACGACACTCGCTACTCCCGAGATGGACGCGCTGCGCACCGAGGTGCGGGCGTTCCTGGCAGCGGAGATCGAGGCGGGCAGGCTCACCCCGTGGATAGACACGTGGCTGACCCGCT
>CAYFRF010000061.1:0-16828 GCA_964345415.1 uncultured Microbacter sp.
TACTCGATGTTGACCTGGTGGACGATGCCGGTGCCCGGCGGGACGACCTTGAAGTCGTCGAACGCGCCCTGACCCCAGCGGAGGAACTGGTAGCGCTCCTCGTTGCGCTGGTATTCGATCTCGACGTTCTTCTCGAACGAGTCGGGGCCGCCGAAGGACTCGATGATCACCGAGTGGTCGATGACCATCTCGGCGGGGGCCAGCGGGTTGACCTTGTCCGGGTCGCCACCGAGCGTCTCCACGGCCTCACGCATGGTGGCCAGGTCGACGATGCAGGGCACGCCGGTGAAGTCCTGCATGATCACGCGAGCGGGCGTGAACTGGATCTCGGTGTCCGGCTCGGCGTTGGGGTCCCAGTTGGCGAGGGCCTCGATGTGCGCCTTGGTGACGTTGGCGCCGTCCTCGGTCCGGAGGAGGTTCTCGGTGAGGACCTTGAGGGAATAGGGGAGCTTCTCGGCTCCCTGGACCGCCGACAGGCGGTAGATCTCGTAAGCTTCGCCGCCGACCTCAAGGGTCCCCTTGGCGCCGAAGCTGTCAATGCTTGCTGTCACGTCAGCTCCACTCGTGGTGTGAATTTCGGTTAGACATCCCTCCCGGTGCCGCTGTGCGTGTCGTGCTACTGCGACCCCGGGCCGGACACAGGATCCATTGTGGACCCTGCGCCCCGGTTGCGGCCGCCAATTTACCAGTACGACCGTTCTGTAATGAATTCCGCCACGCCCGAACGTGGGGATGCGCGAGCAGAAGTCGCGGCGCACGGCGAGTGTGGTGACGGGGCGCGACGACGAGATGGCACGATGTCGGTCGTGGACGACCTCGAAGAATCCGTGACGATCCTGGCCTATGAGGACACCCCCCTCGTGTCGTTGCAGCTGGGCGAGGTCCCGTACTGGCTGGACTACCAGCAGGTCGTGGAGGATCTGGCCGATGACGGGGTCTCGGCGCCGGAGCCTTTCGTCGAGGGCCTGCGGACCGTTGTCGCGGAGGCGGCGGACCGCGGACTCGACCTGAAGGTCGTCTACACCGAGGCGCCCGCCGCCGTGTACACCGACGCCCGTGACCTGGCGACGTTCCTCAACCAGGAGTTCGACGGGACGATATTCGTGCGCACCCCGGCCTTCGTGGGCACCTCGAGCGACACCATCCCGCGTCACCGTCTCGAGGCGGGCCAGGATGACGCCTGGGAGGAGTTCGACCCCGTGGCCTCCGCCGCGGTGTTCTCCCACAAGGTCACCGCCCCGGGCCCCCCGTGGGGCGCCCTCACCGCCGTCACGCTCGTGATCGCGATCCTCGCCGTCATCGCGTTCCTGGTGGCCCTGCGCCGCCGTCGCGCCTGAGAGGCGACACTCCGGCGACACGCCGCAACTCCTGCTGTAACTGAAGTTACAGCAGTGTATTTTGCCGCCTGATGTTTCACATGAGCCTTCTGTGACCTACGGTGCTTAAGGAACCCAAGGTTCTGCCGAGCAGATTTGGGGCTCCAGTGGCGCAGGGGAAGGCATCACAGGGGGTCCACCGTCGGCTCGGCCACGCGACCCGTCAACGACGGTCGCGCGGGACCTCGCACCCCGGTGCGGTCAGCGGAAGGTGAAACGTGGAGCCCGACAATCAGTCGCGCCGTACCGACGTGGTGCGGCAACATCGAAGCCCCGGGCGTGCACTCGGACGTGCCGCCCTCGCCGCGGTACTCGTCCTGGGCACCGCCTCAGCGCTCGTCCAGGCACCCCTCGTCGCGGCCCAGGGGGCCTCCCAGGTCGCACCAGGCGACATCAGTGGACTCATCCGCGCGGTCGCGGATGCCACGGCCCGACTCGACGCGACCCGCGAGAACATCGCCGTCGCACGCGAGGACGTCAACAAGACCCTCGTCGACCTGCAGATGGCCCGCGTCGACCTCGACCGTGCGATCGCCGAGGCGGATCGAGCCGCCGGGGAACGCGCCCACGCCGAATCCGGTGTCGAATCTGCCCGCAGCACACTCGACGACTACTCACGCCTGCTGCACCGCCAGGGCACCGCCCCCGGCGCGGCCTCCGCCCTCCTCGACCCCACGGGCCCCGAGGCACTCGGGCTCCGCCGGGAGTACCTTCAGCGGGCCGCCGCTGACCAACGCGGGGTCGTGGGCGACATGATCGCCGCCGCAGAGGAGGCGTCCCGGCGCGAGTCCGAAGCAGCGGCCGCACGGGAAGCCGCTGAGCAGCGCTACTCCGACGCCGCCGCACGCCGCGACTCCGCGGAGAATCAGGTCTCCTCTGTCTCGGCCGAGGTCGCGACGCTCGAATCCGAGGTCGAGGGCCTGACCCGCGAACTCGAGGAACAGCGCGCTGCTCTCGCGGCGGCCGGGGCCACTCCCGCCGGGCCCGCCGACGGCGTCCCCCTCGAGGTCACCGCTGACGAGGAGGCGTTGCGTGCCGAGGCCGTGCGTGCCCTGGCGGACCAGCCCGAAGCGGGCCGCCAGGCCGCCGATATCGCACTCGCCCTGCCCTCGCACCTCGATCTGGGCGCGATCCGCCAGTTCACCGGTGGGTCCTCGGACGAACTCACCCGGGCGGTCGGCGGCACGATCGACGCCGGCAGCGTCGGTGCCGCGGTCGATGCCGGGATCAACGGGGACACCGAGGCGATCGTGCAGCAGGTCGCCGACGCGATCGCCCGGGCGGACTTCGGCTCCCTCGCCGACGGTCCGGCGGCACCCGCGGCACCCGCGGCGCCGGGCAAGGGCGGCGAGAACGCAGGGACCCCGTCCAACTCGTCCCGGGTGGAGACCGTCATCAACCGGGCGATGTCCCAGCTCGGTGTCCCGTACGCCTGGGGAGGCGGCGACGCCAACGGACCCACCAAGGGCATCCGCGACGGCGGGGTGGCGGACCGCCACGGGGACTACAACAAGATCGGCTTCGACTGCTCGGGCCTGATGATCTATGCCTTCGCCGGAGTGGGCGAGGCCCTGCCGCACTACACCGGGTACCAGTACACGTCCGGTCCCCAGTACCCGGTGGCGACCCGCAAGCGGGGCGACATGCTGTTCTGGCCCGGCCACGTGGCGCTGTACCTCGGCGACGGCAAGATGATCGAGGCCCCACAGTCCGGAGACGTGGTCAAGATCTCACCCGTCCGCATGGCCGGGATCAAGCCGATGGTCGTCCGACTCGTCTGAGGCGTCCACGGACCGTGATCGGGCCCGACGTGCCCGCACCCCGGTACTGTCGTCCCCAGTCCGCCCGGCGAACGCCGTCCGGGCAGCCTGCACACACCACCACGTCAAGGAGCTTCCCGCGGTGCGCGAACCCCACTCTGACCAGCCGAGCCCCCAGGGTGAGCAGCCCGCCACGAGTGCCACGTCGGCGGCGGAGGACGCCCGGCTGCTCGAGCGGGCCGTGTACGAGGTCAAGAAGGTCGTGGTGGGCCAGGACAGTCTCATCGAGATGATCCTGGTGGGGTTGTTGGCCCGGGGGCACATCCTGCTCGAGGGTGTCCCCGGCGTGGCCAAGACCCTGACGGTCGAGACGTTCGCCAAGGTCGTGGGCGGGAGCTTCAACAGACTCCAGTTCACCCCCGATCTGGTCCCCGCCGACATCGTGGGCACCCGGATCTACCGGCAGGGACGCGAGGAGTTCGAGGTCGAGCTCGGTCCGATCCTCGCCAACTTCGTCCTGGCCGACGAGATCAACCGGGCCCCGGCCAAGGTGCAGTCCGCGCTGCTGGAGGTCATGGCCGAGGGGCACGTCTCGATCGGTGGGCAGACCTTCCCCATGCCGTCACCGTTCCTGGTCATGGCGACCCAGAACCCCATCGAGAGCGAGGGCGTCTACCAGCTCCCGGAGGCCCAGCGCGACCGGTTCCTGTTCAAGCTCGTGGTGGACTACCCGAGCCCCGAGGAGGAACGCGAGATCGTCTACCGGATGGGATCCACGCCGCCGCAACCCACCCAGATCCTGGGTGTCGACGCCCTGGTGCGACTGCAGAAGTCCGTCCGCGAGGTCTTCGTGCACCACGCGCTCGTGGACTACGTGGTCCGCGTGACCATGGCCACGCGTGAGCCGGCGCGTCACGGTCTGGAGGACGTGGCTCGCTGGTTGTCCTACGGTGCCTCACCGCGCGCAACCCTGGGGGCGGTCACCGCCGCCCGCGCACTGGCGCTGGTCCGCGGTCGGGACTACGTGGTCCCGCAGGACATCGTGGACGTGCTCCCCCCAGTCCTGCGCCATCGCCTCGTCCTCACCTACGACGCCCTCGCCGACGAGGTCACAGCCGACACGGTGGTCCGTCGGGTGCTCGAGGCGGTCCCGCTTCCCCAGATCAGCGCGGTTCCCGCCCCGGCCGGCCCGCCGCCCTCACGGTGACCGGCGGCGAGCAGGAGCAGCGCGACGGCCCCGTCGACGCATCGTCACGCGCCGCCCTCACCCAACTCGAGCTCCTCGTCACCCGGCGCCTGGACGGGGTGCTCAACGGTGACCACCGCGGTCTGCTCCCGGGACCGGGAACCGAACCCGGCGAGGCCCGCGCCTACGAGCCGGGCGACGACGTGCGGACCATGGACTGGTCCGTCACGGCCCGCACCACCGAGCCACACATCCGTCAGACCATCGCCGACCGCGAGCTGGAGACCTGGCTCGTCGTGGACCTCACCCCGAGCCTCGACGTCCGCGGCCACCACGGGACCAAGCGACGGCTGGTCGAAGCCGCGGTCGCCACGGTCGGGTTCCTCTCCGCCAGCGGGGGAAGCCGGGTGGGGCTGGTCCTCACCGGTGACGGACGCCCCCGTGTCCTGCGGGCGAGCGGAGGACGGGACCACGTGCGTCGCCTCCTGGAGGACGTGGCCGGATCAGCATCCGTGATCAGCCCGGGCGGGACCCTGGTCGACTGCCTCCACGCGGTCCGCAACGCCGCGCGCAGGCACGGGCTCGTCGTGATCGTCTCCGACTTCCTCTCCGAACTCGACTGGGAGCGTTCTCTGCGGGTCCTCGGTACCCGCCACGAGTTGCTCGCGGTCCACGTGGCCGATCCTCTCGACATCGCCCTGCCGGCAGTGGGCGCGGCCCTGCTCCAGGACCCGGCGACCGGCGAGATCCTCGAACTCGAGGTCGACGACGCCCTGGCCGCCGACTACCGACGCGTGGCGGCCGAGCACCGCGAGGCCGTGCACACCGCCCTGCGGCGCTGCGGCGCCCCGGTCCTCGCGCTGCGTACCGACCGGGACTGGATCAGGGACGTGATCGACTTCGTGGGAGTGCGCAGGCAGGGCGGCCTGCCCACCGGCGAGAACCTGGACAGGGACCTGCCTGACGACAGTCCTGCGGAGGAGGTGGGCCGATGAGCCTGTCCGAATTCCAGCACCCCGTGTGGCTGCTGCTCCTGGTGGTCCCGGTCGCCATCGCGATCGGTTACGTCATCGCACTGCGCTCCAAGAAGCGAAGGACGGTCCGGTTCGGCAACTTCGGGGTCCTGCGCGCCGTGGACACGCGGGGCAGGCGCTGGTTCACACACGTACCGGCCGTCCTCCTCATCCTGTCGATGGTCTCCCTGGTCATCGCACTGGCCGGTCCGCAGAAGGAGCAGAAGGTCCCCCGTAACAGGGCCACGGTGATGCTCGTCGTCGACGTGTCCCTCTCCATGGAGGCCACCGACGTGGCCCCGTCCCGACTCGAGGCCGCGCAGCAGGCCGCGACCACCTTCGCGAACAACCTCACGCCCGGGGTCAACCTCGGCCTGGTCTCCTACGCCGGCACCGCCTCGATGCTCGTCGCCCCCACCACCGACCGGGGCCCGGTGGTGCGCGCCATCGACCGTCTCCGCCTCGACGAACGCACCGCGACCGGGGAGGCGATCTACACCGCCACGCAGGCCATCACCACCTTCACCGAGAGTCTCGGTGGTCCGGACCAGGCGCCCCCGGCCCGGATCGTGCTGCTCTCGGACGGCAAGGAGACCGTGCCCGCGGAACCGACCGAGGAACGGGGTGCGTTCACCGCCGCCGAGCGCGCCGCCGAGGCCGGCATCCCGGTGTCGACGATCTCGTTCGGGACGATGTACGGCACCGTCGACATCGAGGGGCGTCCCCAGCCGGTGCCGGTGGACGACGCCTCCCTCAAGACCATCGCGGAACTGTCCGGTGGAGACTTCTTCACCGCCTCCAGCCTCGAGGAACTCGACTCCGTGTACCGAACCCTGGAGGAGCAGATCGGGTTCGAGTGGAAGAAGGCGGACGCCTCACGCCCGTGGTTGATCCTCGGTTCTCTCCTGGCGATGCTGGCCGCCGCGGGGTCGCTGTTCGCGCACCGACGCATCCCCTGAGCCGGGCCCACCCGCACCCACCCCACGCGGGGACGGACACGGCGCCGCGGCTCGCTAGGGTGGTGACATGGTTTCCGACAGCACGCGCGTCACCACCCCACGAACGGTCCTCGTCACCGGCGGTAACCGAGGGATAGGCAGGGCGGTGGCCGAGCGGCTCAGCGCCGACGGGCACCGGGTGGCGGTGACCCACCGCGGTTCCGGCGCCCCCGAGGGACTGTTCGGCGTCCAGTGCGACGTGACGGACCCCGAATCCGTGGATGCGGCGTTCACCGCGGTGGAGGCCGAGTTCGGCCCCGTCGAGGTGGTGGTGTCCAACGCCGGCATCACCGACGACACACTGCTCATGCGGATGAAGGACGAGCAGTTCACCCGCGTCGTGGAGGCGAACCTCGCCGGTGCGTTCCGCGTCGCCAAGCGGGCGTCGCGAGGCATGCTGCGGGCCCGGTCCGGTCGACTGATCTTCATCGGTTCCGTGGTGGGCCAGTCCGGCACCGCGGGGCAGGTCAACTACGCCTCCTCCAAGGCCGGTCTGATCGGCATGGCCCGCTCCCTGACGCGCGAGCTCGGCTCCCGGAACATCACGGCCAACGTGGTGGCCCCGGGCTTCATCGACACCGACATGACCTCCGGACTCGACGAGAAGACACAGGAACTCGCCGCGGCGGCCATCCCGCTCGGCCGCAAGGGCTCGGTCGAGGACGTGGCCGGCGCCGTGAGCTTCCTCGCCGGAGACGATGCCGGGTACATCTCCGGGGCAGTGATCCCGGTCGACGGCGGAATGGGAATGGGGCACTGACATGAGCGATTCCGACACCACACCCTCGGGCAGCGGCCTCCTCGCCGGCAAGACGATCCTCGTCACCGGCGTGATCACCGACGCCTCGATCGCCTTCCACATCGCCAAGCACTGTCAACTGCACGGCGCGCAGGTCATCCTCACCGCCTTCGGCCGGCCGTCCCTGGTCAAGGCGATTTCCAAGCGGTTGCCCACGCGCCCGCCGGTGATCGAGCTCGACGTCCGGAGCGAGGAGGACCTGGCCGCTCTCGACGGCCGGGTCCGCGAGCACACCGACTCCCTCGACGGCGTGGTGCATTCGATCGGCTTCGCCCCGCCCAGTTGTCTCGGCGACCCGTTCCTCGACGCCCCGTGGAAGGACGTCGCGGTGGCACTGGAGGTCTCCGCGTACTCGTACGCCGCACTCGCGAAGGCGGCCCGGCCGCTGCTCAACCCCGGTGCCTCGATCATCGGGCTGGATTTCGACCCGCGCTTCTCGATGCCGTTCTACAACTGGATGTCGGTGGCCAAGAACGCCCTCGAGGCGGTCAACCGGTACGTGGCCCGCGAACTCGGTCCCGATCGGGTGCGTTCCAATCTCATCGCGGCCGGCCCCGTCAAGACGCTGGCCGCCAAGGCGATCGCCGGAGACGCGCTCGGCCCGGGCGGCGAACTGGACCAGATGCAGGACGAGTGGGACCGCCGGGCGCCACTGGGCTGGGACGTGGACGACCCCACGCCCGTCGCCACCACCGCGGTCGCGCTGCTGTCCGACCTCATGTCGGCCACCACGGGCACTGTGATCTACGCCGACGGTGGTGCCGGCACCGTGTCCTTCAGTGAACAGGGGAACTGACGTGCGCGACGCCGCCTCAACCGAATCCGCCGTGACCGAATCCACCATGACCGAACCCGCCACCACCGAGGCCGCCCCGGTGGACGCCCTGCTCGTGCTGTCGTTCGGCGGCCCGGAGGGGCAGGACGACGTGATCCCGTTCCTGGAGAACGTCACCCGAGGGCGCGGCATCCCGCGGGAGCGGCTGGAGGAGGTCGCCACCCACTACCGACAGCTCGGGGGGCGGAGCCCCATCAACGCCCAGAACCTGGAGATCATCGCGAACGTCGAGGCGGAACTGGCCCGCCGGGGACGCGACCTGCCGGTCTACTTCGGTAACCGCAACTGGACCCCCATGGCCGAGGACACGGTCCAGCAGATGGTCGCCGACGGAGTCCGCAACGCGGCGGTGTTCGCCACCTCCGCCTGGGGCGGCTACTCCGGATGCGCGCAGTACCAGGAGGACATCGCCCGTGTCCGCGAACAGGTCAGCGACGCCCCCGGGATGATCCGGCTACGGCAGTTCCACGACCACCCGCTGTTCATCGAACGGTTCGCGGCCGATCTCCGCCGAGCCGTGGAATCCGCGGCCCCCGGCGCCCGCGTGATCTTCACCGCCCACTCGGTGCCCGACGCCGCCGACGCGGTCGCCGGCCCACCGGCACTGGGTGGGCACCTCTACAGCCGTCAGGTCCACGAGGCCTCGCGTCTGGTGGCCGACGCCGCCGGGGTCGCCGAGTACGACGTGGTGTGGCAGTCCCGCTCGGGCCCGCCGAGCGTGCCCTGGCTCGAGCCCGACGTGGTGGACCACGTCAGCGAACTCGCGACCAGCCGGGGGGTCCGCGACGTCGTCGTCGTCCCCATCGGGTTCATCACCGACCACGTCGAGGTGATCTGGGACCTGGACACCGAACTGGTGGACGAGGTCCGCGAGCTCGGGGTCACGGTCACGCGGTGTGCCACCCCCGGCCTCAGTCCGGAGTTCGCCCGGATGGTGGTGGACCTGCTCGACGAGGTCGAGTCCGGCACCACCCACCCGCGCCCCGGCGCGGTGCCCTCGCTCGGCCGGAACCGCGACGGCGCCCGCTGCGCCATCGGCTGCTGCTCGCGGTGACCCCGGGCGCGAGCCCGACCCGGCCGCAGGGAACCCGCCGGCGCTGAACCGCCCTGGTCAGCGCCGGCCGGAATCCCGGAGCGCCGCCTCGCCCGCCGCCGCCACGGCGGCCCGACGCGCGGCGTCCTTCACCGCCACCAGACGCCGCAGGATCGGCTCCCGCGTGGCCGGGTCCGCCCCGATACCCGGGTGCGCCAACGCGACCGAGGTGATGGTCTCGACCCGGTCGATCCGGTCCACCAGTTCCAGGACCCGCGACGGCAACCCGGCCGGCAGCACGGTGACATGCGCGGCCAGATCGATGCGTCCCGACGCGCCCCCTAGTGTGGCGGTGCGCTCGATGAGATCCGCCGCCTCCACCACCGCACGCCCCAGCTCGGCCAGCGCCTCCGACGGGCCGGCGGGCTGTGGGGCCACCGGGCAGTCGGACACGCCCCGGACCCGCCACCGCGCCACGTCAGGGTGCGGCTGCACGCACGTCAGGCACAGCGCCTCGCGCGTGCCGGGATCGCGGACCAGGACCCCCCACCCGGCCTCGGCCACGTCCGCCCGCACGGCCGGCACGGGCGGCAGACCCGAGGTGTCGCCGGGCGCGGTGGTGAGCAGCGAGAGCACCTCCGCGGCGGGGTGGGTCCCACCCACGCGCCGCAGCAGCCGCACCAGGTCCGGCAGGAGCCCCACCGCTCCCGCGGCGGGGTCGATCCCACTCAGCCCGGCCACCGGCTCCCCGGCCACCTCCAGCAGGTGCGACTGGGCCAGCCCGCTCACGTAGGAACTCAGGTCGTCGAACTGCTGGTCCGCCCACGCGGTACGCAGGAGATACAGGGGGAGCGGCCAGGCGGGGGACAGGGCCGTGCTGTGGGTGAGGGGGCGGGACATGACGATCGATCCTACCGACGGTGCGTCGCCTCGCCGCCCCGCGCGGGTGCGACTACGGTGTGGCGCCATGGCAGATATGTACGGCTCCGACGTCCTGTCCGGCACGGCGCGGCGACGCCGCCCGGAGGTCCCCGTCGTGGACGCCGAGCGGGACCTGGTGGTGGAGGACGCCGGAACGGGGTTCTGCGGTGCGGTGGTGGGTTTCGACCGCAGTTACGACGGTGAGTTCGTCAAGCTCGAGGACCGGCACGGCAAGGTGCGCCTGTTCGCCATGACCCCGTCGGCGTTCCTCATCGACGGCAAGCCCGTCACCCTGCGCAAGCCGGCACCGACGGCGCAGGGCCCCAAGGTCACCGCGTCCGGGTCCCGCAAGGTCGAGGGCCTGCGTGCCCGCACCGCCCGCGCGGGGCGGATCTGGGTGGAGGGCATCCACGACGCGGCACTGGTGGAGAAGATCTGGGGCCATGACCTGCGGGTCGAGGGGATCGTGGTGGAGCCGCTGCACGGGATCGACGACCTGCCCGCTCTGGTGGCCGAGTTCGGGCCCACCCCGTCGGCGCGCCTGGGGGTGCTGGTGGACCACCTGGTCGAGGGGAGCAAGGAGTCCCGCATCGTGGCCGGGCTGGGCGGGGACGTCCTGGTCACGGGTCACCCGTATGTGGACATCTGGCAGGCGGTCAAGCCGGCGGCGGTGGGGATCCGCGAGTGGCCCGTGGTGCCGCGCGGGGAGGACTGGAAGACCGGCATCTGCACGCGTCTGGGCTGGGGGGAGCCGGCCGACGGCTTCCGGCACGTGCTCTCCTCGGTGAGCAGCTACCGGGATATCGAGCCGACGCTGTTGGGCGCGGTGGAACGGCTGGTGGACTTCGTCACCGAGCCGGCCTGACGGGCATCCTGGCGTCGAGGACCATCCCCACCACGCCCACCGCGGCGAAACCGATCGTCGCCCACAGTGCTGCGCCGCCGTCACCCACGGTGAGGGAGTTGCCGAGGAGGATCGCCGCGACGGTCCCGGGGGCGCTGCCGATCACCGTGGCGGGCAGGAACTGCCGCCGCCTGATCGAGGTGAGCGCGGCGGCGTAGTTGACCACCGAGAAGGGGACGGCGGGGACGAGCCTGAGGCTGCCCACCGAGAGCCATCCGCGTCGCCGCAGGCGCTGGTCAACCGCCGCGATCCGCCGGTCGGCACGCAGGGAGGCGGTCCGTTCGTGCCCCAGGCGCCGCACCACCTCGAACGCGATCGCCGCGGAGATCCCCGTGGCCGCGAGGGACCAGGGGATCGCGACGGCCGGTGGGAACAGGACGGCCGCGGAGTAGGTGAAGGTGGAGCGGGGGACCGGGGCGACCGTGACGAGGGCGTAGGCGACGAAGAACGCGGGGACGAACCACGGTCCCAGCTGGTCGGCCCAGGTGCGTAACTGCTCCAATCCGGGGGTCGGGACGAGCGTGGCGACGACGACGACAACGGCCACCGCCAGTACCCATCCGACCACCCGTGCCCGCACCGGGATGACTGTAGTCGCCGGCGATCGGGGAGTTCTCCCCCCGCACAGACCCCACGGTCAAGGGGCTGTTCATATGCCGCACGGGCCTGCACTAGAGTCGCGGGGTGACCCCCTTCACTCCACAAGAGAACGAGGTACCGGTGACCAGTCCGACCAACGGTCCAGACCTTCACTCCTGGTACGCCTCTGTGGGAGCCGTCCTCGCGAAGGCCGCCCGCAAGGATCCTGCAGACATGCCCCGAGACGCCTGGCGGTCGCTGATCGCCACGACGCGCGACGGGATCGAGATCAACCCGCTCTACACGCGGGCCGACGAGATCGCGGAGCGCCCGGCGCCCGGGCAGTTCCCCTACGTCCGCGGCGGCGACCGGTCCGGCCTGCCGGAGGGCGGCTGGCACGTGAGCGCCCGCGTCGAGGCGAAGGGCGACCCCACCCAGGTCAACACCCAGGTGCTGGACCTGCTCGAGCAGGGCATCTCCGCTCTGTGGCTCACCGTGGAGCCGTCAGAGCTGGCGACCGTGCTCAAGGACGTCTACCTCGACCTGGCACCGGTCACGTTCGATTCCGGCGCCGATCTCGACGCGGTGGCCGAGGCGTACCTCGAGCTGCTCGACCAGCGCCGCGCCGCCGGCGACGGCGTGACCGACCGGGCGGCCGTGGTGGCCGACCTCGGCGCGGCCCCCGTCACCGCCGCTTACGCGGGCGTCGACACGATCTCCATGGAGACCGCGGTGCGGCTGGCCGGCCGTGTCGCCGAGCGCGAGGAGACGATCCGCACCTTCGTCGCCGACGGCACGGTGTTCCACGCCGACGGTGCCGGAGACGCCCAGGAGCTCGCCTACGCGGTTGCCGCGGGCCTCGAGTACGTCCGCGCCCTGATGTCGGCCGGGATGTCCGCCGACGTCGCGCTACGCCAGGTCTCGTTCCGACTCGCCGCGACCGACGACCAGTTCGCCTCGATCGCCAAGTTCCGCGCCGGCCGCCTGATGTGGGCCCGCGTCGCCGAGCTCTTCGGCGCCCCGGAGGCCGGCGGTGCCCCGCAGCACGCGGTCACCTCCTCGGCCATGATGTCGCGGCGGGACCCGTGGGTGAACATGCTGCGCACCACGCTCGCCGCGTTCGGCGCCGGCGTGGGCGGTGCCACCTCTGTGACCGTCCTGCCGTTCGACTCCTCGATCCCCGGCGGTCTGCAGAGCACGTCGCGCTCGTTCGCCGACCGGATCGCCCGCAACACGCAGCTGTTGCTGCTCGAGGAGTCCCATCTGGGCCACGTCGTGGATCCGGCCGGCGGCTCCTGGTACGTCGAGGCCCTGACCGATTCCCTGGCCGAGGCCGCGTGGTCCGTCCTCCAGACGGTCGAGGCCGCGGGCGGGCTGGCCACCGCGATCAACGCCCGGGCCGTGTCCGAGGCGATCGCCCGTGTCCGCGAGGCACGCGATGCCGACATCGCCGTCCGCAAGGCGCCCGTCACCGGCGTCTCGGAGTTCCCGAACCTCGGTGAGCCCGCGTTCGACGAGTCCCGACGGGGCGGCGAGGGCTACCGCTACGGCGTGGCCTTCGAGAACCTGCGGGACCGGTCCGACGCCCACCTCGAGGCCACCGGTTCGCGCCCGACGGTGCTCATCGCCGGCCTGGGCCCGCAGGCCGAGACCACCGGTCGTGTGACGTTCGCGGCGAACCTGCTCGCCGCCGGCGGCATCGAGGCCCGCAACCCGGGTGTCACCGAGGCCGGACAGTACGCCGGGGTCCGCGAGGACTCGACGATCGCCGTGCTCTGTGGCGCCGACAAGCGCTACGCCTCCGAGGGGCCGGACGCCGTCGCCGCACTGCGCGCGGCCGGTGTCTCCACCGTGTACGTCGCGGGTTCCGAGAAGGGCTTCCCCTCCGACGCGACCGACCGTCCCGACGGCTTCCTGGGTCTCGGCATCGACGCCGTCGCAGCCCTGACCACCCTCCTCGACCAGCTGGGAGTGAAGTGACATGACGACCTTCCCCGATTTCAGCACCGCTCCGCTCCACGACCCGGCTTCCGACGCCACGGTCGCCTCCGCCCCGGACGGCATCGCCTCAGGCGACCACTGGGAGACCCCGGAGGGCATCGACGTCAAGCGCGTGTACACCAAGGCCGACCGTGACGCGGTCGAGGACGGCACCGCCGCGACCGATGACGGCACGCAGGTCACGCCCTTCCCTCTGGACACGGTGCCGGGCGCGGCGCCGTTCCTGCGCGGTCCGTACCCGTCGATGTACGTCAACCAGCCGTGGACGATCCGTCAGTACGCCGGGTTCTCCACCGCGGCCGAGTCCAACGCCTTCTACCGCCGTAACCTCGCGGCCGGTCAGAAGGGCCTGTCGGTGGCCTTCGACCTGGCCACGCACCGCGGCTACGACTCCGACCACCCGCGAGTGGCCGGCGACGTGGGCATGGCCGGTGTGGCGATCGACTCGATCCTCGACATGCGCGAGCTGTTCGACGGTATCGACCTGTCGGCCGTCTCGGTGTCCATGACCATGAACGGCGCCGTGCTGCCGATCCTGGCGTTCTACGTGGTGGCCGCCGAGGAGCAGGGGGTGACGCCGGAGCAGCTCGCGGGGACCATCCAGAACGACATCCTCAAGGAGTTCATGGTCCGCAACACCTACATCTACCCGCCCACGCCCTCGATGCGGATCATCTCCGACATCTTCGCGTACACCTCGCAGAAGATGCCGCGCTTCAACTCGATCTCCATCTCCGGCTACCACATCCAGGAGGCAGGGGCCACGGCGGACCTGGAGCTGGCGTACACGCTGGCCGACGGTGTGGAGTACATCCGTGCCGGACTCGACGCGGGCCTGGACATCGACAAGTTCGCGCCGCGGCTCTCCTTCTTCTGGGCGATCGGCATGAACTTCTCGATGGAGATCGCCAAACTGCGGGCCGGCCGCCTGCTGTGGAGCGAGCTGGTCGAGAAGTTCGAACCCAAGAGCGAGAAGTCCAAGTCGCTTCGTACCCACTCGCAGACCTCGGGCTGGTCACTGACCGCGCAGGACGTGTTCAACAACGTCGCCCGTACCGCGATCGAGGCCATGGCGTCCACGCAGGGGCACACGCAGTCCCTGCACACCAACGCCCTCGACGAGGCACTGGCACTCCCCACCGACTTCTCGGCGCGCATCGCCCGCAACACCCAGCTGCTCCTGCAGCAGGAGTCCAACACGGTGCGGCCGATCGATCCGTGGGCCGGCTCGTACTACATCGAGTGGCTCACCGCCCAGTTGGCCGACAAGGCCCGTCTCCACCTGCTGGAGATCGAGGAGGCCGGAGGCATGGCGCAGGCGATCGGGGAGGGCATCCCCAAGCTGCGCATCGAGGAGGCCGCGGCCCGCACCCAGGCCCGTATCGATTCCGGTCGCCAGCCGGTCATCGGGGTGAACAAGTACGTCGTGGACGAGGACCAGGAGATCGAGGTCCTCAAGGTCGAGAACTCCCGCGTGCGCGCCGAGCAGATCGCCAAGCTGGAGAAGCTGCGCGCCGAGCGCGACGAGGAGGCCTGCCAGGCCGCGCTCGCCAAGCTCACCGCCGCGGCCGACGGTCCTGCCAGCAGCGACATGGAGACCAACCTCCTGGCCCTGGCGATCGACGCCGCCCGCGCCCAGGCGAGCATCGGCGAGATCTCCGACGCGCTCGAGAAGGTGTACGGCCGTCACAAGGCGGAGATCAAGACCCTCTCCGGCGTCTACCGCCAGGAGGTCTCGAAGGAGGGTGCCGTGGACAACGTCACGCGGGCCATGCGCATGGCCGACTCGTTCGCCGAGCAGGACGGGCGACGCCCGCGCATCCTGATCGCCAAGATGGGTCAGGACGGGCACGACCGCGGCCAGAAGGTCGTGGGTACCGCGTTCGCCGACCTCGGGTTCGACGTGGACATGGGTCCGCTCTTCCAGACCCCGGAGGAGGTCGCCCAGCAGGCGGCCGACGCCGACGTGCACGTGGTGGGGGTGTCCTCGCTCGCCGCCGGCCACCTCACCCTGGTCCCCGCGCTGCGTGCCGCCCTGGCCGAGGTGGGCCGGGAGGACATCATGGTGACCGTCGGCGGCGTGATCCCGCCCGGCGATTTCCAGGAGCTCTACGATGCCGGCGCCGCCGCCATCTACCCGCCCGGCACCGTGATCGCCGACGCCGCGATCCAGCTCCTGGACCGGCTGGCGGACGAGCTCGGCCTCGAGCTCTCGCCGACCGGCGACGATGCGGAGGCGGGGGCGGAGTCCTGACCCGCCTCGGCTCCGGACCCGACCCCGCCGGGTCGGGAAACCTCTCCGGGAGTCTGTCGACGACCCTCGGCACGGGATCGGGCTCAGTCCGTGGACCGGTCCCCGCTGCCGAGGGTCGGCGGCCGCGCCGGGAGATCGATGTGGATGCCCTCCTGGAGGGTGTGCTCGCCGACAACCGCACGGTATTGGCGCGGGCCATCACCCTGCTCGAGTCGACCAACCCCACGCACCGCGCCAAGGCGCAGGAGCTGCTGCTGGGCGCCCTGCCCCACGCGGGTGGGGCCCTGCGGATCGGCATCACCGGTGTCCCCGGTGTGGGCAAATCGACCTTCATCGAGTCATTCGGGCTGTTCCTGCTCGAGCAGGGTTACAAGGTCGCGGTTCTCGCGGTGGACCCGTCCTCGACGCGCACCGGCGGCTCGATCCTCGGTGACAAGACGCGCATGGCCACCCTCGCGACCGAGAAGCGTGCCTACATCCGGCCCTCGCCGTCGTCCGGCACGCTCGGCGGGGTGGCCAAGGCCACCCGCGAGAGCATCGTGCTGCTCGAGGCCGCGGGCTACGACGTGATCCTCATCGAGACGGTGGGGGTGGGGCAGTCCGAGGTGACGGTCGCCGGCATGGTCGACTGCTTCACCTTCCTCACGCTCGCCCGCACCGGCGACCAGCTCCAGGGCATCAAGAAGGGTGTCCTCGAACTGGCGGACGTGGTGGCCGTGAACAAGGCCGACGGCCCGCACGTCAAGGACGCCCAGCGGGCTGCCCGCGAGCTCGGCTCGGCCCTGCGTCTGGTCCGCCCCACGGACGCGGTGTGGAAGGTCCCGGTGCTGACGATGTCGGGGCTGGAGGGGGATGGGCTCGACCGCTTCTGGGACGCGATCGGCAAGCATCGCCAGACCATGGAGGAGATCGGCGAGTTCGAGGCCCGCCGGTCCCGCCAACAGGTCGAGTGGACATGGTCGATGGTGCAGGACACCCTGCTGTCCAGACTCGCCGCGGACCCCGATGTGAAGAAGATCGCCTCCGACGTCGAACGTCAGGTGCGCGAGGGCACGCTCACCGCTGCACTGGCGGCACAGGCGATCATCGACGCCTTCGACGGCTGATCAGGACCCCGGCCACAACACCACACAGCAGAACAGAATCCGCTACTCCCAGTACGGATCCGC
>CAYFRF010000062.1:0-1436 GCA_964345415.1 uncultured Microbacter sp.
CGTTACTGCCGGTGACATCACCCCGCCCGCAGGCGTCGAGGTGCACAACCCGGATCTGCACATCGCCACTCTCAACGAGAAGGGGCGCCTGGAGATCGAGCTGGTCGTCGAGCGGGGTCGCGGTTACGTCCCCGCGGGTCTCAACAAGGACGCGGGTCACGAGATCGGCCGGATCCCGGTCGACTCGATCTACTCGCCGGTCCTCAAGGTGACCTACAAGGTCGAGGCCACCCGTGTGCACCAGCGCACGGACTTCGACCGTCTGGTGCTGGACGTGGAGACCAAGAACTCCATGGTCGCGCGCGACGCCCTTGCCTCCGCGGGCAAGACCCTCGTCGAGTTGTTCGGGCTTGCCCGTGAGCTCAACGAGGAGGCGGAAGGCATCGAGATCGGGCCCAGCCCGGCCGAGGCCGACCACATCGCCGCGTACGGCATGCCCATCGACGACCTGGACCTGTCGGTCCGGTCCTACAACTGCCTCAAGCGTGAAGGCGTCCACACGGTGGGCGAGCTCGTCGCGCGCAGCGAGTCGGACCTGCTCGACATCCGCAACTTCGGTCAGAAGTCGATCGACGAGGTGAAGGTCAAGCTCGTCGAGCTCGGCCTCTCGCTCAAGGACGCGCCCCCCGGATTCGATCCCGCTTCGGTTGCCGGCTACGACGCCGAGACCGGGACGTGGACCGACGAGGGCGGCGAGGATTACGCCGAGACCGAACAGCTCTGACGAGCGTTCGGAACATAAATTCCTAGGAGAATCTGATGCCCAAGCCCAAGAAGGGCGCCCGCCTCGGCGGATCCGCCGCCCACCAGCGGCTCATCCTCTCGAACCTGGCCACCCAGCTGTTCGAGCACGACGCCATCCGTACCACCGAGACCAAGGCCAAGCTGCTCCGCCCGTACGCGGAGAAGCTGATCACCAAGGCTCGTCGTGGCACGCTGGCCGACCGTCGTGAGGCCGCCAAGGTCATCCGCGACAAGGACGTGCTGCACAAGCTGTTCGCCGAAATCGGCCCCCGGGTCGAGAACCGCGACGGTGGCTACACCCGGATCGTCAAGCTCGAGAACCGCAAGGGCGACAACGCGCCCATGGCGCTGATCGCGCTCGTGACCGAGGAGCTCGCCTCCGCCGAGGCCTCGCGCGCCACGCGTGCCGCCGCCTCCAAGAAGGCCGCCGAGAAGTCCGAGGCCACCGCCGAGGCCGAGGCCAACAGCCCGGTCGCCGACCAGGTCGAGGCCGCCGACGACGCCGAGGTCGAGGCCGCCGTCGAGACCGCCGAGGCCGTGTCCGAGGACACGACCTCCGCCGACGACGCCGACAAGGCCTGATCCACCCCGATCAGACCAGAGGGCCCCGTCACCGCACATCGCGGTGACGGGGCCCTCGTCGTGGTGTGGACCGGTGGTCAGAGGGCAGCGGCGATCGCCCGCGCCATCGC
>CAYFRF010000062.1:1536-16752 GCA_964345415.1 uncultured Microbacter sp.
CGCGTCGGTGTCGGTGCCGGTGTGGGGGCCGGCGGCAGAGCCGTGTTGTGGGGCGGTGGTCGCACCGTGATCGGTGTCGGCACCGGGGGTGGTGGTGTCGTCGTCGACCCCGCACGATCCCAGGGCGAGGGTGACGGCGGCTCCCGCGGCGACCAGCGCGGCGCGGCGCGCGACGGGGTGTGTGGCGCGGCGTGCGGCCCGGGGTGTGGCGCAGTGGGGAGAGGACGACGACAACGCGGTCATGGCGCCATCCTGCCCGTCGGCCGTCGAGGTCGTATGGCGCCCGGGCGGCGGCGTGGTCTAGCGTCTGTAGGCCGTGAGCACCCGCCGGATACGCCTCGACGTCGCCTACGACGGAACCGACTTCTCGGGCTGGGCGCGACAGCCCGGGCTGCGGACGGTGTGCGGCACCCTCGAGGCCGAACTGGCGAAGGTGTTACGCGAGCCGGTCACGCTGACCGTCGCCGGTCGCACCGACGCCGGCGTGCACGCCCGCGCCCAGGTGTGCCACATGGACGTGGACCCGGCCTGGCTGGACCAGCGTTCGCTCGAGGGACGTCCGGAGGCCCTGGTGCGCAGGCTCGCGCGGCTGCTCCCCGGTGACATCGCGGTGATGGACGCCCGGTGGGCCCCGGACGAGTTCGACGCACGGTTCTCCGCGCTGCGCCGTCACTATGAGTACCGCCTCACCACGGCACCGTGGGGCGCGGAGCCCGTGCGTGCGCGGGACACCGCCGAGTGGCAGCGGCAGGCAGACCTGGAATTGGTGCGGCAGGCCTCGGAGCGCCTGCTGGGGCTGCACGACTTCGCCGCCTTCTGCCGGCGCCGGGAAGGTGCCACGACCATCCGTGAACTGCAGCGTTTCGACTGGCGGGTCGAGCCGGACCCGCGCGGGTCGGACGCGCCGGGGGCGGCCGGGGTGTGGACCGCGGGCGTGAGCGCGGACGCGTTCTGTTGGTCGATGGTCCGCAGCCTGGTCGGCGCGGTGATGGCGGTGGGGGAGGGGCGGCGCAGCCTCGACTGGATCAGCGGCCTGCTGGCGGAGAAGGAGCGGTCGTCGGCGGTGCCGGTGGCGCCGGCCTGCGGGCTGGCGTTGGTGGCGGTGGATTATCCCGACGACGACGAGCTCGCCGCCCGGAACCTCCTCACCCGGGAGGTGCGGCAGGTGCCCGGTGGTGCCCCGGGCGCGGGCGGAGGCGGCGGCTGCTGCGGCGGCTGATCCAGGCCGGACCCGGCGGGTGGGCCTGACCGGCGGGTCGCTCGTTCGTGGCCCGGAGCGGGATCGGGGACCGCGTCGACCTGCGCGGGTGTGGCGCTGCGGGCACGGTTGGCCGGTTATCCGGATACTGGGGGGACGAACGGGCCGGACGGCCCCACGGCGGTGGAAGGAGAACAGATGGCGATCGGTGCGGCACGACCCCGGCAGCTCTCGCGGTCGCTCGACTTCTCCGGGGTGCGCATCGAGACCGCCCGGCTGCGGTCGGACCGGGCTGTCACCGCGTTCTGGCGGTGGTGGGCGGACGGTGGCCGGCGTCGCGCCACCGCGGCGCTCGCCTCGGGTGACGCCCGGCGTGTGGTCCCGGAGATCACCTCGCTCGTCGAGGCCATCGCCCCGGGCCTGGCGTGGGAGTTCATCCCCGCCGCGGACGGCTCACCCAACCGCCTGACCGTCACCGCCGCGGGTGTGCCGGAACTGCGTGGTGCGGCCCGCCGCTGGTTGGCCGCGGCGCCGGCCCCGGACGCCACGTGGGCGTACGAGGACCTGCGTCAGCCCGTCCGCGGTTGTGCCATGTACTTCCGGGACCGTCGGCTGGCGTTCGACGAGGCCGAGGTGGTGGTGGACCTGGGACTGTCCCGCGCGGACGTGACGGTCCACCACCCGGGCTTCGCCGGGCTGGTCGGTGCGGACGCGGGCATCGCCGCCTACCTGTTGCTCGACGCGGTGTGCGGGGAGGAGCAGGTGGAGACCTGGGTGGGTCTGATCCGGGCCAACGCCACCGCTCCGGGGGACGACGCGGTGCCGCTGGCGGAGCTGCCGCGCATCCTCACCGAGCTCGCCGTGGACAACACCGACGAGCTGGGCGACCCCGCGTGGCAGATCCTGCACGGCGACACCTGCAGCGGACCGCTGGTGGCCGTGGTGCGGGTCCCGCTGGTCGCCCTCTCCGCGCCGCAGTTCGACCGGCACGTGGCCGTCAACGTCCCCTATACAGATGTCGAGGACGGGGGGCTGCCCGGGGCGTTCTCCCTTCCGGGGTTGCGGGACCTCGAGGACCATCTGGTGGAGCGGCTCGAGGGGACCGGCGAGTGCGTGGGTGCGGAGAGCTGCGACGGATCGCGGCTGCTGCACTTCTACGTGGACTCCACATCCCCGGCGCACGAGCAGCTCCGGGCCGCGGCGTGCGGCTGGGACCAGGGAGAGGTGACCGTCACGGTCACGGACGACCCGGGCTGGAGGAAGGTGCAGCACCTGCGGGTGTGAGCGCGGCCGGTCCCACGAAGTCCTGCTCGCCGGGGCCCGAGACCACCGACACCCGCAGGGCGTCACCCACGCGGGGTTCCACCGCGATCCAGCCGTCGATCCGCCCGTCCAGGACCAGGTCTGCCGTCGCGGCGGACACCGCGGACGCTGCTGACACCGCCGACACTGCTGACACCGCCGACACTGCTGACGTGGCCGGCGGGGCGGTCACCGTCCGGTGTGCTGCGCGGAGTTCCCAGTCGGCGTCCACCCGGATCACCGTGGGTGGGATGACGTCGGGGCCCCCGGGGCCGGCGAGTGCGTCGATCCTGGCCTCGCTCAGGGGGCCGTCCACGTCCCACACCACCGCGTCGACGGGGGCTCCCGCATCCGAGGAATCCGGGTCGATGATGCGGTACCGGGACTCGTCCCCGATGCGCAGCAGGGGGCGCCAGCGGTCCGGCACGTCGGTCACCACGGCGACCCGGTAGCCGGCCGCCACGGTCCGGAACGTCACCTGCAGGCACACCTGGGGTCGGGCGGTGAGCAGGACCGACCGCAGGTGCGGGCCGGCGATCTGGAGGGCGGCGGCACCGCCGTCGCGGGTGGCGCCGAGGATCTGACCGGCGCCGTGGGCGGGTGGGGCCAGGTCGTCGAGCAGCTCGATCCGGTGCCGGTGCAGGCTGCCCGCGACGGACCCCGGGAGGCGTTCACCCGGCACCGGGAGGACAGCCGCGGACGGGAGGTGGTGGCAGGCGGCGGACACCCGGTCCACGACCTCCTCCATCCCGTCGACGGCACCCGGCGCCGCGCCACCCCGCCCGTCGTCGCCGGAGGGCAGGCCGGTCAGGCCGACGCTGGTCACCACGTCCACCACGTCGGAGCGCTCGTCGACACGGCGCAGGCGGATGACCTCGGTGCTCCGGGCGGCGCGGACCGCGGTCAGCTGGTCGACGACCGCGCGGGCATCCGCGGACGGGCGCACGACGAACCCGAGCCCGTCGCCCGGACCGTTCTCGGCTTCCAGGTAGTAGTCGGCCAGTTCGACCGCGTCGAGGACGCGGCACGGCATCCCGTGGTGGACGAGCGACCGACGCAGGCGTTCGGTGGCCACCGCGACGACGCGGTCCACCGTCGCCTCCGGGCCGCCGGGGTCTGTCGAGCCGCCGGGGACCGCCGAGGTGAGGCGTTCCAGGTCGAACCGCAGGAGCAGGTGGACGCGGCGGTGCGAGACCAGCGTCAGCGGTCCGACCAGCTCGGAGTACACCTCGCCGTCGTCGTCGCCCGCGGAGCGTCGGCCCCGCACCACCACGTCGATCCCCTCCAACACCACCCCGCCCTGGTCGAGTTGGCGCGCGACGGCGGCGAGGGGCAGGCGGCTGCCGCGGTGCGCGGCGGGGTCGTCGCGCCCCACCACGGTCGTGACGAGGGCACCCGCCGAGATCTCCACCGCGGTGGTGACCACCCGGTCGCCCTCGACGCACCCGACGGTCGACCTGTCGGGGGCGATGAGGTCCACGATGTCCACCGGTGACCGTCGCGGCGCCGGGTCGAGGGAGAGCAGGGGCCCGCCGCGGCGGCGCGCGGTGACCACCGCGGCCACACCCAGGGCGGCCACCAGCTGGACCCACGGCTGCCACGACGTAGGGCATACGACGGTGAGCACCGCCGTGGCCACGGCAGCGGCGACCAGTCCGAGCAGCGTGGGGGCCGCTGTCATGAGTCCGTCCTCCTGCCGCCCGCGGGATCGTCGCGGCCACCGCGCGGGGCCGTCCGGATGACCGGCCACCAGGGCCGGAACGTCGCGTACCCTACCCCCGGTGGCCCCGCTCGAGGGGTGTCAACATCGTCGGGGACGGGAGGGTGGGCATGCCGCTACGGCCCACGACCAGGGCACAGGTCGACGGGCACCGCTTCCTGGCCCGTCGGGCCCGGCACGCGGTGGTGTCCCGCGATGTGCGGATGCTGCACGACCCGCTCAAACGGCAGTCGACCAGCCTCACCGTGGGGGCGGTCGCCGCGGTCCTGGGCGTGGCCGGCGCGGCGGTGCTCGCGCTGTTGGACCCGGCGCCGGACGTCGGGCAGACCACGATCATGGTGGGGCGCGACTCCGGCCAGATGTACGTGCGGGCCGGCGACCGGGTCCACCCCGTCCACAACCTGGCCTCCGCGCGACTGGTGGCGGGGCAGGCGGCCGCGCCCGTCACCGTGCGTGATTCCGACATCGCGTCGACCCGCCGCGGGGGACAGGTGGGGATCCCGGGTGCCCCGTCGGCGCTGCCGGCGCCCCGGGACGCCGCGGCGGCCGGGGCGATCTCGTGGACGGTGTGCGACGAGGTGGCCGATGCCGACCGGGGCCGGCCGCGCGTGGTGGGGACGAGCATCGTCGCGCGGGAGGGGCTCGGTCCGGGTCGGGTGACCTCGGCGGAGGAGATCCTGCTGGTCGAGGTGGGCGGCCAGGGGTGGCTGCTGCGCGACGGGACCCGCGCGCGGATCGACCTGGCCGACCCGGACCTGCTGGCGATCCTCGGCCTGGGCGGTGTCGCCCCGCGTCCGGCCACGGCCGCCCTGGTCGACCCGCTGCCGGAGCTCGAGCCGGTGGTGCGCCCGGAGATCGACCTGCTCGGCCAGCCGGTCGACTACGGGTTGGACGGGCTGCTCATCGGGCAGGTCTTCACCGTGGACACCGTCGGTGGGACGCTCACCCACGTCGCGTTGGCGGACGGGGTACAGGAAGTGGGGCCGGTGCTGGCCGATGTGATCCGGTCGACCTCCACGGTCGGGACGGTGGTGGAGGTCGCGCCGGACCGGATGGGGGTGCCGCGGTCGGTGGCGTTGGACACCCAGGCGTTCCCCCGCACCCGGCCGACGGTCGTGGACACGGCGGACAGTCCGGTGCTGTGCGTGCGCGAGGCGTCGGCCGGGGACGCGGCCGTGCGGCGGACCGCGATCATCGCGGGGGCCCCGGCCCCGGGGGCGGACGAGGTCCGGGGCGTGGCCGGCGCGGACGGTGGCGGGCCGGCGGTGGACGCGGTGGGGGTGCCGGGGGGTGGCCTGGTGGTCGCCGCTGCCGGGAGGGGCGCCGCGACGCGCGGTGCGGTCACGACGGTCGTCGCGGACACGGGCGTGCGGTTCGACGTCCCCGACACGGAGACGGCGGAGATCCTCGGCCTGGGCGGGGTGGCGGTGCCGGTGGACTCCGGGATCCTCGACGGCCTCCCGGCGGGGCCGCGGCTGGACCGGGCGTCGGCGCTGGTCACCCGGGACGGTGCGGACCTGCTGCTGGTGGGCGACGAGTCGCCTGTCGGATGAGCCGGGCCAGGTGGTGGGGCAGGCGGGCCGGGGTCACCGCGCCGTCTCGCGGGGCCGGATGAGGACCACGACGACGAGGGCCGCCACCCCCACGGCCAGTGCTCCCATCGCCACGAGTCCGCCCGGGCCGGCACCCGCGGTGCCCGACTCGGGAGCGGGCGCCGCGAAGGTGGTGCTCGCCGGGGTCGGCTGTCGGGGGCTGCGGACCCCGGTCACCGCGGCCACCGGATCCACCACCCCGTGGCCCAGGGCGAAATCGTGTCCGCCGGCGGCGGGGATCGCGGTGTCCCGGATCCGCTGGATCACCTGACGCGCGGTCAGCTCGGGGTGGGCCTGCCGGACGAGTGCGGCGGTGCCCGCGACGAACGGGGCCGCGAAGCTGGTCCCGCTGATGCTGGTGCGGGAGCCGTCGCCGCCCACCACGAGGTCGGAGACCCCGGCCCCGTCGGCCCCGACCGAGCGCAGGTCCACCGCGGGGGCGGCCACGTCCACCCAGGGGCCGCGCAGGGAGAAGTCTGCGGGGCGGCCGTGGGAATCTACCCCGCCCACCGTGAGCACGTGGTCCCGGTACCAGGCGGGCGAGGCGATGGTCCGTACGCCGTCCCAGCCGTCGTCGCCGGGCACCGAGGGGTCCGGGCCGTCCGGGTTCTGCTCGGCACACGAGTCACCCACGTTGCCGGCCGCGGCCACCACCACCACGTCGTGGTCCACGGCGGCGTAGCGGATCGCGCCGCCCAGCGTGTCGTCGGCCAGGAGGGTGCCGGCCGGGACACAGGCCACCTCGGAGATGTTGATGATGCCGGCGCCGGAGTCGACGGCGGCGCGGACGGCCCTGGCCAGGGTGGCCAGGGTGCCCACCCCGCCTCCGACCGCGGTGGCCTCCTGCCCGTCCCGGGGTCCCTCGGCGCGCAGGACGCTGCTGGACTGGCGGATCGAGACGATCTCGACGCCGGGTGCCAGGCCCGAGTGGCCGGACTCGTCCTCGGTGGCGGCGAGCACCCCCGCGACGAGGGTCCCGTGGGCGTCACAGTCCTCGGTGCCGTCGCCCCCGGGGACCACGTCTCCGGCCCCGCGGACCCGCGGCAGTCGCGGCCCGGGGTTGACGCCGGTGTCGATCACCGCCACGACCTGCCCCTCGCCCCGGCCGTGGATCCAGGCGCCGGCCAGGTCGGCCGCGGTGGCGGAGGCGGGCGGCGAGGACGGGTCGAGGACCGCCGCGGTGGTGCGGCACGGACCGTCCGTCCGCAACGGGCCCGAGGCGAGCCCGTCGGCCGCGGGCAGGGGCCCGTCGATCGCGGGGGGCTGCACCGCGGCGGCGGTGGCGGCGCCACCGGGTTGACCGGCCAGGAGCACCAGAGCGGCCGCGGTGGCGAGCCGGGCCCGGGGCGTTCTCCCCGTGGGGCTGTGCGCTGTGCTGCCCACCGGTCTCATCGCTGGCGGACGAGGGAGTAGACGTCCATCGCCCCCACCGCGAGCGGGACGACGAGACAGACCGCGACGGCCTCGACGACCCCCACCGCGCGCAGGGTGGCGGGGGAGGGGGAGACGTGCGGCGCGGTGGCGGTGGTCACCACCACCGCGGCGGCCACGGCCAGGGCGGCGGGGACCACCACGCCGACCGGGGTGGCCAGGACCAGCGCCGCACCGATGAGGACGCCGGCGGTGAGCACCAGCGCGGAGGTGACGAGCAGTGCGGTGTGGACCCGGTCGGAGTACCCCAGTCCACGGAGGAGGAGCACCACGATGAGGACCAGCGCCAGCGGTGCCGCCCAGCGTCCCTGCCCCTCCCCGGCCAGGGTGGTCAGCGCCCCGGCGGTACAGATCGTCCCACCCGCGGCCACCATCCCGGTGAGCCAGGAACGGGAGGTGAGGAACCGGTGGCGCAGCACCTGTGGGGTCGGGAGCTGGCCGTGTGCCCGGGAGCCGTCGGTGGTCCGACCGCGCAGGTCGTGGTCGATCTCCTCGAGGTCCCCGTCCGCGACGTCCTCGCCGGGGGCGGGCACGGGCGGGATGGGGATGCGGGCGGCGGAGACCGCGATCCGGGGTGCCGCGGTGAGCAGGAGAAGTCCGACCAGCACGGCGCCGGCGCCGGCCGCACTCGCCGGGACGGCGGTGACCGCCACGACCAGGGCACAGACGGCCCCCGCGCCGAGGGCGAGCGCCGCCGCCAGGTAGCCGGCGGCCAGTCCGTAGGCGGGGGCGGCCGGGCGGAAGAGGGTGCAGCGCAGGACCGTGGCCATGACCGCCCCGGCGGTGCACGCCCCGAGCAGTGTGCCGGGGCCGGCGGGCGGAGGGATCGCCGTCCCCGCGGCCAGGACGGTGAAGCCGACCACGCAGGCGCCCGCGACCGCGTGGACCGACCCGGGGGCGGACGTGCGGCGCAGGGCGATCACCGCGGCCAGGCCGAGCAGCGCGAGGACCAGGCAGACCAGCGGCGGTGTCAGCCCACCCGACAGGAACCACTGGCTGACGAGCGCGGTGGCGGCGGCCGCGGAGGTGACCCCCACGGTGGCGGTCGCGGCCGTCACCGCGTCCCGGCGGTCCCACACGGGGGAGCGGGCGACGTCGGGGTCCGTCAGGCCCTGCAGCACGTCGTCGAACAGCGGGGCCGGGGTCGGGACGGGGCGGTGGTCCAGCACCAGGATCTCTCCGTCGTGCACCCGCTGCTGCGCGAGGGTCTCCGAGACGGCCAGCGGGCCACCTGCCAACCGGGACAGCTGCCAGGATCCCCCTGCGCCGCCGCCCATCAGTGCGTCGGTGTCCACCCCGGTACCCGGGCCTGCGGCGGTGCGGACGTGGCCGCGGACCAGTTCGACGACCTCGGGGATCACCGACACCAGTTCCAGGTGGGCCGGAAGACTCAGGTCGACGCGGGTGGACCGGCACACGACCGAGACCCGCCGCTGGTCCAACGGCTCCACTCCCGAGGCGACCCCACTGGTCCGGCTGAGCTGCGTCACTACCTGTCCTCCCCCTCGCGCGACACCCCGGAAGGTGCCCCGTCAGGACGTGTACTGCCCTAACATCGCCATCCGATACGCGGATCATTGTCGGCGTCCGGGGGCGGTGGTGGGGGCGCCATCTCCCGGAGCCGGCCCGCCGGGGGAACAGCATACGAGGGGGCGGTCATGGGCGACGTGGTGTTCTCGCGCACCGAGAAGCTCACGGCGCCTCCGGTGCCGCAGGGGGAGATCGCGCTCCAGGCGCCGCCGGCGCTGCCGCGGCCGACCCCGCGCCCGCTCATCCAGATCGTGTTGCCGATCGTCCTGGTGGTGGCCGTGGGCGGCATGGTCGTGGTGATGATGCGTACCGGGATGATGCGCAATCCCATGTTCATGCTGTTCCCGGTCATGATGGCCGTCTCCGCGGTGGGCATGCTCGCCGGCACGCTCACCGGCGGGAACAAGACCGCGGAGACCGACGAACTGCGCAAGGACTACCTGCGCTACCTCGGTCAGACCCGCGAGGAGGTCCGCCGGACCGCCGCCGCCCAACGGGAGGCCGCACTGTGGCGGCACCCGGACCCGGTCGAGCTGCCTGCGATGGTGGGCACGGCGCGGATGTGGGAGCGCGGACCCGAGGACCCGGATCACCTGACGATCCGCGTCGGGCCGGGCCGCCAGTCCCTGGCCACCCCGCTCACCGCCCCCGACACCGGCCCGGTCGACGACCTCGAGCCCGTCTCGGTGGTGACCATGCGCCGGTTCGTCCGCGTGCACTCGGTGGTCGACGAGCTGCCGGTGGCGCTCGAGCTCCGTGCCTTCGCGGCCCTGTCCCTGGACGGTGAGGCGGACACGGTCCGCTCCGCCGTGCGCGCGATGCTCGCCGGGCTGGTGCTCTCCCACGGCCCGGACCACGTCCGCGTCGCGGTGGCCGCGAGCGAGGGGGAGTGCCGACGGGCGTGGGAGTGGCTCAAGTGGCTGCCCCACCACGAGCACGCGGTCTACACCGACGGCGGCGGACGAGTCCGTCTCACCGAGTTCTCGCTGGCGGGAGCCGAGTCGATGCTGGGCCCCGAGATCTCCGACCGGGCCGCCTTCTCCCCGAGCGCGGCCCCGGATCCGGGACGGGCCCACCTCGTCGTCGTCGTCGACGGTGTGGGGGTCACCGGCGCCGAGCGGATCCTGGCCGAGGACGGCCTCGACGGCGTCACCGTGGTGGAGATCTCCGGCAGCCGCGCGGGACAACTGCGCGACCTCGCGCTGCGCCGCGGCCTGTGCCTCCGGGTCGACGACGACGGGGTCGCCCGCATCCGTACCGACAACGGTGACGAGGAGATCTCGAGGGTCGACTCGATGAGCCTGCCCGAGGCGGAGCGGCTCGCCATGGCCCTGTCCCGGTACCGGCCCGCGGACACGGTCACCAACGCCGACGGCTCCACCTCCACCCGGCGTGCACCCGGCCTGCCGGACCTGCTCGGTATCGGCGTGGCCACCCAGGTCGACCCCGCGGTGGCCTGGCGGCGGCGGGGCGAGCGGGACCGGCTGCGCGTACCGGTGGGGGTCAGCCCCGACGGCGCGCCCGTCGAGCTCGACCTCAAGGAGTCCGCGCACGGCGGCATGGGGCCGCACGGGCTGTGTATCGGCGCGACCGGCTCCGGAAAATCGGAGTTCCTGCGAACACTGGTCCTGGGGCTGGTCGCCACACACGACCCGGACGCGCTCAACCTCGTCCTGGTGGACTTCAAGGGCGGCGCGACCTTCCTCGGGCTGGAACCGCTCGCCCACGTGGCGGCCGTGATCACCAACCTGCAGGCCGAGATCACCATGGTCGACCGGATGCGCGACGCACTGGAGGGCGAGCTCACCCGTCGACAGGAGATCCTGCGGGCGGCCGGGAACTACGCCAACGTCGGCGAGTACGAGGCGGCCCGCGCCAAGGGCACCCCGCTGGACCCGCTGCCCGCGCTGGTGATCGTGGTGGACGAGTTCACCGAACTGCTGTCCTCCAAGCCGGAGTTCGCCGAGCTCTTCCTCACCATCGGCCGCCTGGGCCGCAGCCTGCACATCCACCTGCTCCTCGCCTCGCAGCGGCTCGAGGAGGGGCGCCTGCGCGGACTGGACAGTCACCTGTCCTACCGCATCGCGCTCAAGACCTTCTCGGCGACCGAGTCCCGCACGGTGCTCGGTGTGACCGACGCGTACCACCTGCCCGCCACGCCGGGCGCCGGATACCTCAAGGTGGACGCCGGCGACCCGGTGCGTTTCGACGCCGCCTACGTCTCGGGCCCGCACCGCGAGGACCGTCGGCTGGACGGCTCGTCCACCGCCACCCCGGCCGCCCGCGCGGCCGTCCGGCCCTTCACCTCGTGGTACATGCCGGTGCCCGCACCCCCGCCCCCGGCGGCGCCCGACCCCGTCCCCGCCGTCCCGGCCGCCGGGACGGACGACGCCGCGAGCCTGCTCGACGTCCTGGTCGGCCGCCTCTCCGGGCACGGTCGGCCCGCGCACGAGGTCTGGCTGCCGCCCCTGGGCGAGGGGGCACCCCTCGACGCCGCCGTGGGGATCGAGCCCGCCGGCGTGGGCGAGGGACCCGCGACCCTGAGGTTCCCGCTGGCCGTGGTGGACAAGCCGTTCGAACAGCGTCGGGACACCTGGTTCGTGGACCTGTCCGGTGCCGACGGCAACGTGGCGGTGGTCGGTGGTACCCGCTCCGGGAAATCGACCACTCTGTGCACCCTCGTGCTGTCCGCCGCCGCCACCACGGAACCCGACCGGCTCGCCGTGTACGCCGTGGACCTGGGTGGCGGGCTCCTGCAGTCGATCTCCGAGCTCCCCCACGTCGGCGGGGTGGCCCGGCGGGGCGAGGACGAACGGATCCGGCGCACGATCGCCGAGGTGGACGCCGAACGGCGGCGACGCGAGACCGCCTTCCGCGAGGCCGGCATCGCCTCCGTCGAGCAGGCCCGCCGCGCGACGGGGGAACGGGACGGCCGCCCGGTCGCGGAGTTCCCGGACGTCCTGCTCGTCGTGGACGGGTGGCAGGCGCTGCGGACCGAGTACGAGGACCTCGAACAGGTGGTCCTGGGGCTGGCCGCCGACGGGCTGTCCTACGGGATCCACGTGGCACTGTCCGCCGCCCGGTGGGCCGACCTGCGGCCCGCCCTGCGCGACGCGCTCGGCACCCGGGTGGAACTGCGACTGGGCGACCCCACCGACTCGATGATCGACCGCCGCACGGCGATGGGCGTGCCGGCCGCGCCCGGCCGCGGACTCACCCGCGAGCGTGACCACATGCTCGTCTACCAACCCCGGCTGGACGGCCGGGTGGACCCCGACGGGCTGCCCGACGCGGCCACCGCGGCTGCCCGTCACCTGGCCGGACGGTGGCGGGCCAGGGTCGGGGACGTGGGGGCGGCCCCGGTGCGGATGCTCCCCGAGGTGCTGCCGTACGACCGGTTGGCGAGCCTGGCGCGGCCGGGCGCCGACGGCAGCCGGACCCGCCTGCCGCTCGGCGTGGACGAGGCCGACCTCACCGTGGTGTACGCCGATCTCGGGACCGATCCGCTGATGCTGGTGTTCGGCGACTCCGAGGTCGGCAAGACCTCCGTGCTGCGTTCCCTGGCGCGCGGGCTGGTCGCCGGGAACACCCCGGAGCACGCCAAGCTCATCGTCGTGGACTACCGGCGCTCGATGCTGGGGGAGTTCGAGGGCGAGCACCTGGCGGGGTATGCCCCCACCGAGGCCGCGCTCGGGCCGATGGTCGACCACCTCGAGCGGGTCCTCGACGAGCGGATGCCCGGGCCGGACGTGACCCCCGACCAGCTCCGCGCGCGCTCGTGGTGGAGCGGCCCGCGGATCCACCTGCTGGTCGACGATCTGGACCTGGTCATCACCGGCTCCGGTAACCCACTACAGCCCCTGGCCCGGTTCCTGCCGCACGCCCGGGACATCGGTCTGTCGGTGGTGCTCGCGCGCCGCAGTGCAGGCGCGTCCCGTGCCCTGTACGACCCGTTCGTCAGCCGGATCCGGGACCTCGGAGGCGCCGGGCTCATCATGTCGGGCAGCCGCGAGGAGGGGCCGCTGCTCGGCGGGGTGCGTCCCGGCACGTTGCCCGTCGGGCGGGGCAGGCTCGTCACCCGCGACGGCGGCATCCGGCTCGTGCAGACCGCACTGGCGGAGTCGTGACGGGGCGTGTGGGCAGTCCGGTCCGCAGTGCCGCCACGGTCCTCGCGGTGGACCTCTCGTGTTCCGGGCTGGCGGTGGCCTCGGCCTCGGCGTCGGTCGTCCTCGACCCGGTCGTCGCGCCCGCATCGGTTCTCGCCGGGATCGACGGCTCGTCGCTGCCCCCGGGCGGTGACCGGATCGAGTGCTCGCACAGGTCGGAGGCGGCGGCCGCGACGATGCCCGGGCAGTGTCTCGCGGATCCCGTCGCGTACGTGCACCGCGCGCGTGTCGACGTGGCCGGGCTGTCGGTCCCCGTGCGGGAGCTGCTGGCGGCCCCGGTCGCCCGGGCGCTGCGTTGGGCGGGGGAAGACAGCACCGGCCTGGTGGTCCTGGCGCCGTCGGACTGGGGGCTCGTCCGGACCTCCCGCCTGACCGCCGCGATCCGGGACCTCGGTGTGGAGGCGCGGGTCGTGAGATCGGCGCTGGCCACGGCCGAGGCCCTCCCCTCCTCGGCGGCGCGCTGGGCGGTCTGCGTCGAGTCGTGCCGGACCCGCACGACGGTGGGACTGGTCGAGCGGTCCCGCGCCGGACTGACCCTGCTGGACAGGGCCGTGGTGCAGCGCCGCGAGCTCACCCGCGATGGCCTGGTCGAGGACGAGGTGCCGCGCATCCTCCGGGCGATCGCCGACCTCCGGGGCCGGCGCCGGGAGACCTCGGCGGGATCGACGGAGGTCCTCGCACGGGGACGGTTGGCAGAACGGGTCGTCGACGCCTGCGACCGGGCCAGGCTGTTGTCCTTCGTGGTCCCGCCGGTCTCGCCGGTGGAAGCGGCCTCCCGGCTCTACGCGGGCCGCTGATCCGCGACGATCCCGTCCCCGTCGTCCCTCGCCTCCCCGTCTTCCCCGTCCTTCCCGCACGGGCCCCCGGTGGCCTCGGCGGCCTCGGTGCCCTCGGTGCCCTCGACGGCCTCGGTGCCGCTGGCGGCACAGATCGGGCCCGGGGAGGAAATTGTCCGGATCCGGTGGAACCGATCGGGCTCCCGGGTGCGTCGAACACTGTGACGGACCCAGCAGGGGATCCGCAAGACCACAGGGGAGGACGAGATGACCGGTTTCAACACCCACATCGAGGTCATGGACACCGCGGCAGCGCGGGTGGACGAGGTGAACGACGAGATCGACCGCCTGCTCCGGGGCGTGTCCGGATCGGTGTCGCAGCTCGCGGGCTCGGTCTGGACCGGTGCCGCACAGGCGCGGTTCACCCAGATCATGACCGAATGGCAGCAGCAGAGCGTCAAGCTCAACAACGCTCTCGCCGGGATCTCGGAGACTCTGCGATCCAACAGTTCCTCACTGGACGCGGCCGACCAGGAGTCTGCGACCCTCCTCGGGCGAGCTGCCGCAGACGGACCGCTCCGTCTCTGACCACCCACCACCACCGACAGGAGAAACATCATGACAGGACAGATCACCTATAACCACGGTGCGATCGAGGGGCTCGTCGGTCAGGTCTCCCAGGCCTCCACTCAGCTGCGTACCACGCTGGATGACCTCGGTGCGTACCTCGCCCCGCTCGTTCAGGAGTGGGACGGACGCGCCGCCGAGGCGTACGGGATCCACCAGAACGACTGGAACCAGGCGGCCGCCGCGCTGCAGGCCATGCTCTCCGAGATCTCGCGGGCCGCGATGCAGGGCAACCAGGGGATGGCCGAGGCCGACCGCCTCGCCGCGCGTGGCTGGGGCTGAGCCGCCCGGCAGTGACGAACCGGGCCCTGCATCCGTCGCCGACCGCGTACGGGTGCGGGGCCCGGTTCAGCACTGCCAGACCGCGAGTGGCCAGCGGGAGTGCCTTCACCTGCGCCGATGCAGCAAGTAGACAGGTCGGTCTACGGTGGTGTCGTCGCCCGAAGAAAGGACCCACCCCATGTCCCCGCTCAGCGTGAGCCCGCAGTGGCTGCATGACCACCTGGATGACGAGAACCTCGTCGTCGTCGACGCCACCAATCACCTGCCCGTCCCCACCGACGGCCCCTACACCCCCGAGTCCGGCGCCCGGACCTACCTGGCCGAGCACATCCCCGGCGCCCTCTTCGCCGACCTGCTCGGCGACTTCGCAGACCCGGACGCCGCCGAGCCGTGGACGGCGCCGGACCACGCACGGTTCGCCGCGGCGGCCGGTGCCCTCGGGATCGGGGACGGCGCCGAGGTCGTGGTGTACGACCAGCACGACGGGTTCTGGGCCACCCGCTTCTGGTGGCACCTGCGCTTCGAGGGGTTCGACGCCGTCACGGTTCTCGACGGCGGGCTCCCGGCCTGGAAGGCGGCGGGCTACGAGGTC
>CAYFRF010000063.1:0-3187 GCA_964345415.1 uncultured Microbacter sp.
GTCCGCCCGGCGGGCGCCGGCGGGCGAAACGGCAGGTCAGTACGTCCCGCAGTTGGTGGGCGCGGGCAGTCCGTCGACCCGGTCTGCCAGGTACTGCACGGTGCCGCCGAGGTTGGTGACCATGGGGGCGGCGTGGCCGATCACCAGGCCGGGCGCGATGGGCGGCATGGGGTCGATGGTCATGTCGACGGTGGCGCCGAGCGCGCACCAGTCGCGGCCGAGCTGCTGGGACTGGGGTCCCGGCACCGCATCGTCGTTCAGCGGCGAGAGGATCCGCACCGGGGTGCTGGGCTTGAGCGTGCCGATCCGCTGGCGCTCGAGGAACTCCTGGATGCCGGGCTCGGCGCGCACGATGTCTCCGGCGGACCGCCCGTCGACGGTGAACTCGGTGGTGCGTTTCTGGAAGAACTGGATCGCGGTCTCGCCGACGCACTGGTCGGAGGTGGCGGCGAGCATGGCCCGGCCGGCCTCGTTGAAGTGCGGGTCGATGAGCTCGCCCATCTCGGGGTGCGCGTAGATGAGGCTGTTCAGCGCGTAACCGATCAGTCCGGAGATCGCCGTTCCGTCGATCTGGTCGAGCGTGGCCAGCAGGTCGGCCGGGGGCGAGCCGGCGGCGGTGCCCACCAGGTTGACGTCCGGAGCGTACTGCGGGTGCAGCTCGGCTGCGGCGGCCACGGCGCCACCGCCCTGGGAGTAGCCGGTGAACACGGTGCGCGAGGTCTCGTCCACGTCCGAGCCGGGCACGTCGCCGGCGGCGCGGGCCAGATCGAGGACCGCGCGGGCGGAGGCCTCGCGGTTGACGTAGGAGTGCAGGCCGGGCGTGCCGAGCCCCTCGTAGTCGGTCACAGCCACGGCGTAGCCGCGCTCGAGCAGGGCGAAGGCCTGGAAGATCTCGTAACCGAAGCCCACGCCGGGCGGATCGGTGCGGACGGTCGCCAGGTTCTGGAAGGTCTTGGAGGGCGCACAGTGGTCGCCCTGCCCCTGGGTGCCCGGGGCCACCACGGCGAGCGGGCGGGTCCCCGGCCCGGTCCACGGCGTGCGCGGCTGCAGGTAGGTGCCGGTCACGGCGACCTGCTCGCCGCGGGCTCCGACCGAGGTGTACATGACGCGCTGGGCGTCGGTGGACAGCAATCCGGCCCCGTCCGAGATGAACTCGGCCCCCGGGATCGGCGGGATGGCCCCGACCAGCGGGAACTCCTCGGACTTGATCAGCGTGCCCGCGGCCTGCGGCAGATCGGCGGGCGGCTGGTAGAACGCGGGCGCCGGGTCGTTGGACGACCCCTGGGCCCCGGCGGCGGGGGCGACGAGCGCCCCTGCGGCGATACTGGTGGCGATGGCTGCGGCGAATGCGGTGGTGCGCATCGCGATACGACGAAGTGGCACGGTCCCCCCGGACGAGTGGTGTAGATCACGAGTATCCGGAGTGTAGGCGGCCGTTGGGGGATCGTGGGTCACCGACCTGGCCGGTGTCAGCGGTGGAAGAGCCTGCGGTAGGCCACGGCCATGGCTCCCATGGGGAGGCGTCGGTAGGCGCTGCGCAGGAGGAAGTTCGCCACCGCGCGCGGGCGTGAGACGAGCCCGGCCTCGATCAGCGAGGACTGGATGATGCGCTCGGACGTGGTGAGTTCGGGGCTGCGACGGCGGCCGAACTGTGCACGGGTCACGCGGAACTTCACGAGCGGCTCGGTCAGGTTGTGGAAGCGGTATCCGGCGCCGAGGAGGCGGATCATCAGATCGTAGTCCTCCTGGAACGGCACGTGACGGTAGCCGCCGACGGCGCGCACGGCGTCGGTGCGCAGCAGGACGGTGGGGTTGTTGATCGGGTTGTTGATGCGGGCGTACCGGGCGATCGCGTCGTGATCGGTGGGCAGGGCGCGCACCGCGGTCGGGGTGTCGGGGTCGGTGTCGAACTCGAGTGCGGCGGTGCCGAGCACGTCCACCCCGAGCGTGCGGGCGGTCTCGAGTTGCCGTTCGAACCGGGTGGGTAGGGAGATGTCGTCGGCGTCCTGTCGGGCCACCCAGGTGGTGGTGACCTCCTCGAGTCCGCGCTGGGAGGCCACGGCCGTGCCCTGGTTGCGGGCCAGGGCGACCCGGTGGAGGTCGGGGACGGAGTCGAGGACGGTGCCGAGGGCGGGCGGTAGGGGGCCGTCTTCGACGACGACGACACGGGCCGCTTCCACGGTCTGGTTCCGGACGCTGTCGAGCGACGCACGCAGATCGGAGGGGGCGATCTTGTGATAGACGGTGAGCAGCACGGTGAGTTCGGGATCGCGCACGGGGCTCCTGAGGGGAGTTCCCACTGCCGGGGCGGCGTGGTGGTCGGTGTCGGGGCACCGGCCCCGGTCTGGCGAGGTCAGGGTAGTCGAGGCGGGAGGGCCCGGGCCGTTCCGGGTGGGGGCGTGGGTGCCGCCCGTCGGCCCCGGTCGGGCCCGTGGGAGCCGCCCGCCCGCCCCTCGGGCGCGGTCCCGGTCGGCCCCTCGACAGCGGTACCCTAGGGGGGTACCGTAGGTGGCATGGCTGAGCACGGCTACACCCCACACAAGGACGACCACCTGACGCGGCTGCGCCGGATCGAGGGGCAGGTCCGCGGCCTGCACCGCATGGTCGAGCAGGACAAGTACTGCATCGACATCCTCACGCAGGTCTCCGCGGTGACCCGCGCGCTGCAGTCGCTCTCGCTCAACCTGCTCGAGGAGCACCTGGGCCACTGCGTCGCCGGCGCGATCGAACACGGCGGCCCGGAGGCGGAGGCCAAGCTGGCCGAGGCCAACGCCGCCATCGCCCGCCTGGTCAAGTCCTGACGGGCGGGTATCCGGAGCCGGCCCGCTGGGACGCGGGAGAACTGATGTAGCGCCAGAGACGACAGAACTCCAGGAACGACAGAGCGCCGAACCGACGCAGAACAGAACCGGAACTGCACAGAACCGAACACGCGCAGAGCCGAAGTAGCGCAGAACCACACCAGAAGGAGCACGCCATGTCCGCCACCGCCACCTACACCGTCTTCGGGATGACCTGCGGCCACTGCGTCGCCTCCGTCGAGGAGGAGGTCGCGGAGATCCCGGGCGTGACCGAGGTCCACGTCGAGTTGGAGTCGGGCCGGCTCGTCGTCGTCTCCTCCGACCCGGTCGATCCCGCGGCGGTCCGCGCCGCGGTGGGCGAGGCCGGGTACGAGCTCGCAGAACAG
>CAYFRF010000063.1:3287-16668 GCA_964345415.1 uncultured Microbacter sp.
TCCCGCGGCGGTCCGCGCCGCGGTGGGCGAGGCCGGGTACGAGCTCGCAGAACAGGGGTGAACGTGAGATGAGCGCCGCAACAGGGGCCGCCGGGAGCGGCGCCACCACGGTGCCCGGGGCGCCCGGACAGGGGCCGACCCCGCGGTTCGTGGAGCTGCAGATCGACGGGATGACCTGCGCCTCGTGCGCCAACCGCGTCGAACGCAAGCTCAACAAGGTCGAGGGCGTGACCGCCGAGGTCAACTACGCCACCGAGAAGGCCCGTGTGCGGGTCGCCGAGGGTGTCGACACGCAGCTGCTGCTCGACACCGTCGCCGGCGCCGGCTACTCCGCGCGCCTGCCCAAGCCCCCTGCGGCCCGGTCCGGTGCCGCGCAGCCCGGCGCGGGTGACGCCGGCAACGCCACCGACGATTCGGCGGGCGTGGACCGCGTCGAGAGCCTCAAGCAGCGCGTCATCATCTCGGCGCTGCTGTCGATCCCCGTGATCGCCGTGGCCATGGTCCCGGCGTGGCAGTTCACCTACTGGCAGTGGTTCTCCCTCACCCTGGCTGCGCCCGTGGTGGTGTGGGGTGCGTGGCCGTTCCACCGGGCCGCGTTCCTCAACGCCCGCCACGGCACGTTCACCATGGACACGCTCGTGTCGATCGGCACCACCGCGGCGTTCCTGTGGTCGCTGTATGCGCTGTTCTTCGGCCACGCGGGCGTGCCCGGCATGACCCATGGCTTCGAATTCAGCCTCTCGCCCAGCGACGGCGCGGGGGACATCTACCTCGAGGCCGCCGCCGGCGTCACCACGTTCGTGCTGCTGGGGCGCTACTTCGAGGCCCGGTCCAAGCGCACCGCCGGTGCCGCGTTGCGCTCCCTGCTCGAGCTGGGCGCCAAGGACGTCGCCGTGCTGCGCGGCGGGGTCGAGACCCGCATCCCGGTCGAGAACCTGCAGGTCGGCGACGAGTTCGTGGTCCGGCCGGGCGAGAAGATCGCAACCGATGGCGTAATCGTCGACGGTGCCTCCGCGATCGACACCTCCATGGTCACCGGCGAGTCCGTGCCCGCCGAGGTCTCCGAGGGGGACGCCGTGACCGGCGGGACCGTCAACGCGAGCGGCCGCCTGGTCGTGCGCGCGACCCGCGTCGGCGCCGACACCCAGCTCGCGCAGATGGCGCAGATGGTCGAGGACGCACAGTCCGGCAAGGCTGCGGCGCAGCGTCTGGCGGACCGGATCTCGGGTGTGTTCGTGCCGATCGTGCTGGTCCTGGCCGTGGCGACCTTCATCTTCTGGATGGTCACGGGAGCCGGCGCGGCGATGGCGTTCACCGCCGCGGTGGCCGTGCTCATCATCGCGTGCCCGTGCGCACTCGGCCTGGCCACGCCCATGGCGCTCATGGTGGGTACCGGGCGCGGCGCCCAGCTCGGGATCCTCATCAAGGGGCCGGAGGTGCTGGAGTCCACGCGCAAGGTCGACACGATCGTCCTGGACAAGACGGGCACCGTCACCACCGGCCAGCACGCGTTGGTCTCTACATCTGTTGCGGACGGCGAGGATGCGGACCTTGTGCTGCGCGTCGCCGGCGCGGTGGAGGACGCCTCCGAGCACCCCATCGCCCGCGCGATCGCCGCGGGTGCGCGCGAGCGGGTCGGCGACCTGCCGGGCGTGGAGGGCTTCCGCAACCATGAGGGGCTCGGCGTCTCCGGTCGTGTCGCCGCAGGTGGCGGCTCCGCAATCGGGGACGACGACGACAACACCACCGAGGTCCTCGTCGGCCGGCCGGCGTTCCTCGCCGACCACTCCATGCCCCTTCCCGCGCAGCTGCAGCGGGCGATGGACGAGGCCTCGGAGCGCGGCCAGACCGCGGTCGCGGTGGGCTGGGGCGGCCGCGCGCGCGGCGTGCTGGTGGTGGCAGACCAGATCAAGGAGACCTCCGCCGAGGCGATCCGTCGCTTCCGCGAGCTGGGGCTCACCCCGATCCTGCTCACCGGCGACAACACGCGGGTCGCACAGTCGGTCGCGGCGCAGGTCGGGATCGACCCCGGGCCGGAGACGGTGATCGCCGAGGTCATGCCCGCGGACAAGGTCGCCCACGTGCAGCGGCTGCAGGAGCAGGGCCGGGTGGTGGCGATGGTCGGCGACGGAGTCAACGACGCGGCCGCCCTGGCCACCGCCGACCTGGGGCTGGCGATCGGCACGGGCACCGACGCGGCGATCGAGGCCTCCGACCTCACGCTGGTGCGCGGTGACCTGCGCTCGGCGGCGGACGCGATCCGCCTGTCCCGCAGCACGCTGGGCACGATCCGGGGCAACTTGTTCTGGGCGTTCGCCTACAACGTGGCCGCTCTCCCGCTGGCCGCGGCGGGGCTGCTCAACCCGATGATCGCGGGCGCCGCGATGGCGTTCTCCTCGGTGTTCGTGGTGGCCAACAGTCTCCGGCTGCGCCGCTTCCGCGCCGACGCCTGACCCGTCTGGGCCGCCCCACCCGCTTGCCCTCGCCCGGCCCCGCCCAACCCCCTTGAATCCGCTACTCTCCCTCCACTTTCGCTACCCCTACGGGCGTAGCGGATCAGGACGCGGAGTAGCGGATTTCGTCTTCTCTGCCGGGCTGGGGAGGGGCCCCACCGCGGCCGTGACCGGCAGTAACATCCGGTGCGTCATTGCTGACCCATGGAAGGGCGACTGCCGTGCCTGACTTCGTCCCCCCGGGAGCCCCACCGGCCGAGACTCTGAACGTCAACTCTGACCTGCTCGAGGAGTTTGCCCGCAGCGTGGAGCTCGAGCTCGAGTCCCCCACCGTCGGGGCGATTGATCTGCAGGACGGTTTCACGACAGTGGAAGCGGCGGTACCCGGCGCCCGGCTGATCAATGGCTGCATTGGCATCAGCCAGACCGTTGAACCATTGGTCCAAGACTTGTGCGACTCGCTCAACCAGCTCTATCTCGATATCCAGGCGGGAATCAGTGTGATCAAGCAGCAGGACGCGGACAATGCTGCACAACTGGGACGGACAGGTGGGCGATGAACCTCACCATTGACGACTATCTCGCGTGGACCCCTTGGGACATTACTGGTGTGGCTATGTCGTTCGAGAAGAAGTCGGAGTCATTGGAGGACTTGATCAGAACTCTCCGCGACGCCGCCGACCGAGGAACTGAGGGGCAGGAGGGACCCTTCATCGAGAGCCGCAAAAATGACACCTCGGAGTTCCTCGGGCGGATCGCAGGATTAGCGGACATCCTCGCCAAGGCAGCCCTTGCGCTGCGGAAGGCGAGCTACGCTCTCGGATCGAAGGTGCGGGATCTGCGCGAACTCGACGCGCAGGTGTCCGACGAGGGCTTCACTCGCGTGGACGGCTCACGTGTAGTGGATACCCGGACGTCGTATGTGGATGACGTTGAGCGGGCGGCTCGAACGGAGCGCGCAAAGGATCTCGAAGGACAGATCCGCACGAAACTGGACGAGATCCGAGAGGCCGACGAGACGGCTGACGTCGATCTCCACAAGACGGTGGACCGCGACGTCCGCGACCGTACAGCGGCAGGAAACGGGAATCCGTTCGCGGCCGGGATCAATCCGACATCGGTCGTCACAGCTGTGGCGAGTGCAGGGGCGTCACTGGTCGAGGGTAAATGGGCAGAGGCTGCACGGGACGCAGGGCGCGGGCTCATGCAGGTCCGTGGGCTCGGCCCCGTGATGGCAGTCCTCGGTTTTGCTGGCGCCGTGGCAGCCCGTCCGGAGGACGAGCCACTGGGCGAGGCGATCATCGCGGAGGGAATCGGAACGATAGCCGGAGCTGCTGGAGCCCCGGTGGGTTTCGCCTTCGGAGTAGCGTTCGCGGGGCCTCCGGGGGGCGCTGCTGGAACCGTTGGGGGAGCCCTCGGCGGCGGCATGGTGGTAAGCCCTCTGGTCGCATCCGAGGTACGGGCGGGGTTCGACCGTGCGAACTGACCTCGGCACACGGCCTTTCCCGTTCACCTGCTATTCCGTTCTCAAGCCGATGACGGCGCGGCGCGCATTTTTCACGGGCTTGGGCGGGGCGGGACTGATCGCGGTGTTTGCCGCCGCAGCACTGAGCCAGCCAGCAGACGAGCCCCTGCGACGCTTCTTCTACCTCTCCTGGATCGGCGTCTGGCTGTGCGGGTATGCGGGAATACCGTTCCGGATGGGGTTTCGCGCTGTGGTTCCCAATCGTGTCGTGAATGCGCAGGGGGCGACCTGGATTCTGCCCCGGCCGGTACCACTGGAGTTACTGGTGGGCATCACTGCGGGCGTGTTGGTTGTGACGAGTGGGGTCTGCTACATCCTGGCGATCGGCGGAATGCGCATGGTGTGGGAGTTCGGTTCCTACGCAGTCGTCGCGGGCCCTGTCATCGTTGGGCTGGGCACGGCGCTTGTATTGGTTCTGGCGTGGCAGCAGCTTCGCGGGATGAGGTTGAGCCCGGAGGGAATCACGTACTGGCGGGGCTTCGGAAAGATCTCGCTGGCATGGGATGACCTGGGGGATGCGGTCACGACCAACGATGTGCGCGATCACGAGCAGCACCGCCGGTATGCGGAGAAGTATCTGCCGGGCGCGAAGATCGTGGTGCCCGTCGAGAGCGTGATGGGCGTGCTGCTGCGGGTGCACTGGGAGGACGTGAACACGCCGCGGCTGCTGCTGGAGGCCGAGTATTTCCGGGTGGAGGCCAATGCGCTGCTCACCGCGATCCTGGCGCTGCGCGACCACCCCGAGCTGCGGCCCCTTCTCGGTACCCGCGAGTCGAAGGCTCTGTTCGAGGGACCGCCGTGGCGGGTCCGCCGGCACCTGTACCGCACTCAGCAGTGGTGGCCGAAGGGCGCGGCGCCGGAGGGCATCGCGGTGGATTCGGACGGCGTGGTGAAGGAGTTCCAGTGACCGCCCTGCATTCCTATGTCGCCGGCCTCGGCGCGAGGATCCTGGCCCACCCCGCCACGGAACCGGTCCCGGGCGATGGCGGCGTTGTCGTCGTCGTCCCCACCGATACCTGGTTGGACATCGACGACCTGCTCGCCGACCCCCGCACGGACACCACCGCGGCGATATTGGTGGCGCCCGGCCTGCGATGCGACGGCTTCACCCCCAACGTCGTGGTCACGGTGAGCACCATTTCGCCCCCGGTGCCCTCGGACGGCCTGCTCGGGGCGGTCGAGGCGAGCATGGACGGCGCCGAGGGGTGGCACGTGCGGGCCAGGTCCGTGACGGGCGTGCGCGGCGCCCATGACGCCGGTCGCGCGGGAAAAAACCACGACGACAACGACGACGACAACACCGCCCTCACCCTCGACCTGGTCGCCGAGTACCGGGTCGGACATACCGCGCTGGCACTGTCGTCACTCGTGCACGTGCGGCGCGTCGGCGGGAGCACCGTCCTGTGGCAGACCCACGTCACCACGCTGGCAGACCAGCTCTCCCACCACGGCGAGGCGCTGGCGGCCGCCCGTCTCGGCTGACCCGGGGCTAGGTGAACAGGTCCGGCAGGCCGTCGGAGACGCGGTCGGGGAAGTCGGGATCGCGCTTGTCGAGGAAGGCCTCCACGCCTTCCCGGACGTCAGCGGAGGCGCCGCGGGTGAAGATGCCGATCGACTCGGCGGCGTGTGCCTCCTCCGGGCCCGAGACGCCGAGCATGCGCCACATCAGCGCGCGCGTGAGGGCCACGGAGACCGGCGCCGTGCCGGTGATCATCTCGCGGGCCACCTCGAGTGCGCGGGGCAGGACGTCCTCGGCGGGCACGAGTTCGCGGACCAGGCCGCGCTCGAGTGCCTCGGACGCCGAGACCATGCGGGCGCCCATCGTCCACTCGACAGCCGTAGAGATCCCGACGATCCGGGGCAGGAACCACGTCGAGCATGCTTCCGGGACCAGGCCGCGGCGGGTGAACACGAACCCGAAGCGGGCACTGTCGGCGGCGATGCGCACGTCGGCCGGCAGGGTCATGGTCACCCCGACCCCGGCGGAGGGACCGTTGATCGCGGCGATCACCGGCTTGGACATGCGGTAGATGCGCAGGGAGACCACTCCGCCGGTGTCGGGCGGGGCCTGCCCGGAGTCGGCGGCCTCGTAGACGAAAGTGGATCCGCCGCCGGACAGGTCGGCGCCCGCGCAGAACGCCCGCCCGGTGCCGGTGAGCACCACGGCGCGGACCGACTCGTCGGCGTCCACGGCATCAAAGGCCCGGACCAGGTCGTGCAGACTCTGGTCGGTCTGGGCGTTGAGCTTCTCGGGCCTGTTCAGGCGGATGATCGCGATCTCGCCGTGGCGCTCGATCGCGACGTCGGGGAGGTCCGGGAAACCGGCGGTCGCGGACGCGGCAGCGGGTGCGGACGGAGTGGTGGAGTCAGTCATGTGTCCATCATGGCTGCGCGACGCGTGACCTGACGAGAAACACCTGTTCCGAGCCGGCACGCTCTCGGTGTGCCGGTGCATAAGGTATGGATCATGTTCAATGCCGCGTTCTCGCGAGAGACGACCGAGTTCGACCGTGCACTGTCGTTCTTCGACGCCATCTACGGTGTGGCGATCACCCTTCTCATCGTGGGGATCGACCCTCCTGCGGCCAGCGACTGGACATCCTGGGCGGCGTTGCGGGCATCAGGGGTGCCGGACCAACTCGTCACCGGGCTCATCAGTTTCGTGGTGATCGCGAGCTTCTGGAAGATCAATCACAGCGTGATGGCGCGAGTGGTCAGGCTCGACCGTGCGGTGGTCAACGCGAACCTCGTCGCAGCGGCGTTCGTGGTGCTCGTCCCGTTCGCCAGTTCGGCGCTCGGGGAGCCCGGCGTCTCCGATCTCGCCTGGCCCACGGTGGTCTATGCGGGCGTGATCGTCATGGCGTCGCTCGCACAGCGGGCGATCTACGTGGTCGCCCTTCTCCGCGGAGTGCTGGCTCCGGCCACTGCGCCGCGGTCGGCGGGGCGGTCCGAGTTCGCCCTGTCGCTGGTGACCCCGATGATCTTTCTCGCCTCCATCCCGGTCGCCTTCCTCATCGACAGTGACGCGGCGCGGACCGTCTGGCGGTCGCTCTTGGTGATCGCGCCGCTCACGCAGCTACTACTGTCACGCTGGTCGCGCCCCTCCCGCGGAGCAGGCGATTCCGGTCTGGGCGTGTAGAGCTCGACACCGCACGAGGAGAAGAACGCCGTTCACACCGGCTGCAACGGCCGCGGATGCGTGATTGGGTGTCGACATGAGGTCTCCCAGACGCATTTCCGCATCCGACAGCACCTCGACCGACACCGTCCCGGGCACGGCCGGCGCCACCGGCGCTGCCAGCTGGGTCCTGCCGATCATCACCGTCCTGGGCGTGGCCGCCGCGATCGTGGCCGCGTTCATCGGCAGCGGTGCCCTCGGCGGCACCCCGATCAGCGAGGCCGCGGGCGGCTCCCTGTCCGCGGACGCCACCCCGGTCGCCCCGGCGGGGGCCGCCTTCAGTATCTGGAGCGTCATCTACCTGGGTCTGGCCGGGTACGCGCTGTGGCAGCTCACGCCGGTGGCCAGGCGCTCGCCGCGGCAGCGGGCGGTGCGGCCCTGGGCGTTGGCCTCGGCCCTGCTCAACGCGGCCTGGATCTGGACCGTCCAGCTCGGCTGGCTGGCGGTGTCGGTGCTGGTGATCATCGCCCTGCTGGCGGTGCTCATCCGCGTGATGTTCCTGCTCGGGGCGCCGCGGACCGGCGGTCTCGTCGAGACGGTGCTCGCCGACGGCACGTTCGGGCTGTACCTGGGCTGGGTGACGGTGGCGTTCCTGGCGAACACCTACGCCTGGCTCGCCGACGCCGGGGTGGACGTGGTCACGCGGATCCAGATGGGCGTGGTGGGCATCGTGGTGGCCGCCGCGATCGCCGTCGCCACCGTCCTGCTCAGTGGTGGTCGGGTGGCGCCCGCGCTGGCGACCAGCTGGGGCCTGGCCTGGGTGGCGGCCGGGCGTACCGAGGGCGCGTTCGAGTCGCCGGAGTTGGTGTGGACGGCCGTGTTCGCGGTGGTCGTGGTGCTCGCGGTCGCGTTGGTGGCGCTGCGTCAGAGGAGGGCCGCCGAGCGCACGGCGGCGTAGGCGGCGCCCAGCACCGCGCCGGCCACCATCGCGGGGCCGAACGCGATCCCGCTCTTGGGCCCGACCCGCCGCGCGGCTAGTAGGACCAGCGCCACCGCCGCGTTGATCACGAAGGCCGCCAGCGTTCCGACCAGAAGAGCCGGCCAGCCCAGCCAGCCGAGGAACGCGCCCAGCACGCCGGCCAGTTTCACATCGCCCAGTCCCAGGCCGGAAGGGTTGATCAGGGCGAGGAGGTAGTAGAGCGCCAGCAGCACGACGGCGCCCCCGGCGGCCCGGCCGAGAGCTCCCCACTCACCGAACTCGGCCGCCGTCACGATCAGTCCGAGGAACACGATCGGGTACAGAGGCAGCACGATCGCATCCGGCAGGCGGAACACGGCCAGGTCGATCGTCACCAGCAGCGCGCAGGCCACGGCGAGCACGGCGAACGTCGCCAGGTCCACCATGCCCAACGCGACATAGGGGGCGCCGAAGCCCCCGGCGGCGGCGAGCGCCACGTGGAGTCCGCTGCGCAGCCACCGGGAGTCCGGGTCGGCGAGCGATCGCATCCACCGTCCGAGCGCGACGGCGGCCGCCGCGCACACGACCGCGGTGGCCACGCAGATCACGAAGAGCATGGTCAACAGTATGGGCGGGGCCGAGCCGGGGCGGGCGGAGCACCGTGGTCGCGGGGTCGCGCCCGCCGGGGCTGAGGCGCGGTTGCGTCGCGGCCGGTGGTCGGTACGGTGGCCGCCAGAGGCGCCCGGAGCGCTGCCGCACCGTCGACGAGGGGAAGTCCGATGACGCCGCAGACCACCACCACACGCCGTCGCACGCGTCTGGGCTCTACGTGTGTCGCGCTCTCCGCGGCCGCGCTACTGGCGGCCTCCTGCGGGACGGGGGAGGACTCGCCGGCCGCGCAGGGGGAGGTCACGCCGCAGAGCCCGCTGACCACCGAGCTCGCCGACACCTCGGAGGGCGCGCAGTTCGCCGTGGCTGATCTGGTGGCCCCGGAGGGCGAGCCGCGCGGGACGGTCGAGTTCGCCGAGGTCGAGGGCGGCACCCTGGTCACCGTCGAGGCGGTGGACCTGTCACCCGGCTTCCACGGCCTGCACATCCACACCACGGGCCTGTGCGAACCGGACAGTGAGAACCCCGCCAGCCCCGGTGAGCGCGGAGCGTTCCTGTCCGCAGGGGGTCACCTCAAGGGCAACGATGATGACGACGACGACGAGGCCGTCCACCCGGAGCACGCCGGCGATCTGCCGACGATCTACGTGGCGGGCGACGGGACGGGGAAGATCGTCACGTTCACCGACCGGCTGGACCGGGATCTGCTCCTGGACGAGGACGGGTCGGCGGTGATGATCCACGAGAACTCGGACAACCTGGCCAACATCCCCGAGCGCTACGCACCGGACGGGCCGGATGAGGACACCCGGAACGCCGGCGACGGCGGCAGCCGGATCGCCTGTGGCGTGGTCACCGAGCTGGGCTGACCACGCCGTACGTCGCGCCCGTCACCGAGCCGGTGACCGCGGCCGTCACTTCTGCCGCGGCACCCGGCCCATGAGGTAGAACTCGGGGTTCGGGCGCATGTCGGTGGCGTTGGCGAGCCGGTTGCTCAGGCCGAACAGTCCGGTGATGGCGGCGATGTCCCAGGCGTCCTCGTCGTCCAGTCCGTGCTCGTGCAGCGCGGCGAAGTCGGCATCACACAGCTCATCCGAGTGCAGGTTCACCTTGGTGGCGAAGTCGCAGATCGCGCGCTCGCGCGGGCTGAGGTCGGCCTTGCGGTAGTTCACGGCCAGCTGGTCGGCGAGGAACGGGGCCTTCTTGACCACGCGCAGGATCGCGCCGTGGGCCACCACGCAGAACAGGCAGTTGTTCTGCCCGGAGATGGTCACCACGATCATCTCCTTGTCCGCCTTGGTCAGGTTTCCCTCGCGGTCCATGAGCGCGTCGTGGTAGGCGAAGAACGCCCGTGACTCGGCCGGGCGGCGGCCGAACATCAGGAACACCTCGGGCACGAACCCGGCCTTCTCCTGCTCGGCGAGGATGCGTTCCCGCAGGTCGTCGGGCAGTTCGTTGAGGTCGGCGAGGGGGTATCGGTCGGACACTGGAGCCTCCGGAGGCGAGGGATGAGGTACGTCACCGGAGCCTACGACCTCATGAGGCGCCCCCAGACGTGAACCACGTCCACCTCCACCCACGCATCCACCCGTGGCCGCTCCCGGTTGAAGTACGGCTGGCCGGTGTAGTGGCGGGCCAGGGCGTCGATGCCCTCCAGGTCCGGGTCGTCGACGATCTCGGTCACCCGGCCCTGCAGGCTGACGTGCGTGGTCCACTCACCGGCGTCCATGACGGACAGCGCCACCCGGGGATCGCGGCGCATGTGCTGCAGCCGCACCCGGCCGGGGTCCAGGTTCAGATGAATCCTGTTGCCGACGAGCCGATACCAGGTGGGGACGGTCACCGGGGAGCCGTCCTTGCGGACGGTCGCCATGACGGCCGGATTCGGTCGCAGCAGGAGTTCGCGGACGTCGTCGTCGTCGATCTTCGCGGTACTGCTCACCAGGGGTCCTCTCCTAGGGCGCGGTGACCCGCGCGGCGGTCTCGGTGCGGGCACCCCCACTCTGCCCGGCCGTCGGTCGCGGGGCCACCGTCTCGCCCGCGGGCAGGAACCGGCCCGTGGCGTACTCCCGGCCGTAGCCGGGCGCGTACTCCCCGTCGGCCCACACCACCTGCCCGCCGATGATCGTCGCGGCCACGGCGCGGTCGTTGCGGTTGACCATGCGGGCGATCCCGCCGAACTCGGGCATCGGCTCCTCGTGGTAGTCCAGAGATTCGCCGTCCAGGCCCGCGGGGTCGAGCACCACCAGGTCCGCGCGGCGGCCCACCTCCAGGCGGCCGGCGTCGAGGCGGTAGAAATCGGCCAGCTCGCCCGTGAGCTTGTGGACGGCCGCCGCGGTGCTCAGGAAGGGCTTGCCGGCCTGCTGCGCCCGGTGGACGCGCTCCATGAGCCGCACGCCGAAGTTGTAGAAGGCCATGTTGCGCAGGTGCGCGCCGGCGTCGGAGAAGCCGATGGTCACGCCGGGGGTGTTGACCAGCCGGTCGGCGACCTTCTCGCGCGCGTTGGCGATGGTGGTGGTCCAGCGCAAGTCGGTGCCGTACTCCACCACCAGGTCGAGGTAGGCGTCCGCCGGGTGCAGCTTCCGGGCGCGGGCCACGTCGCCGACGGTCTGGCCGACCAGCGTCTCGTCGGGGCAGGCCACGATCAGGGCGTCGTCGAAGTCCCGGTGCCACACGCGCGGGCTGAACCGTTTCTCGAAGTCCTGCCGGAACCAGCGGCGGTAGCTCTCCTGCTGGAGCAGTTCGTTGCGGGCCATCTCGTCGGCCAGGTGCAGGGCCTCGCGGCCGGAGCCGAACTCCTCGAACACCACCAGGTCGATCCCGTCGGCCCACACCTTGAAGGTGGTGGGCAGGTGCTGCCACACGAACTTTCCGCGGCCGACGGTGTTGGCGAGCCACGCGAGCGGCCGGAAGATGCGGTTCACCCACGGCTCGGCCAGTGTGTCGGCGGCCGACAGCAGTGAGACGCGCAGCGGCTTGCGCAGCAGGCCCGTGCTGGTGCTGACGTAGAAGGCCACGTCGACCTTGGTGTTGAGGTTGGGCACGCCCTGCAGCACGCGGTCGCGGCGGCGCAGCAGGCGGCTGACGCGCCGGAATTCCTTCCACGACGCGTGGGTGGAGGGCAGCGTCCGCGAGCGGTAGCGGTCGCCGTCCATCTTGTCCCACGGGTTGGTCATGGTGGACACGCCCAGGAATCCCTCGTCGAGGGCGGCGGTGATGCGGCGGTCGATCTCGCGCAGTTCCTCGCGGCTGGGGGAGTGCTCGGGGTCGGTGGAGCGGCCGAGTCCCATCACCGAGGCGCGCACGTCGGAGTGCCCGAGGAAGGAGGCCACGTTGGGGCCCAGCGGCAGTGCGTCGACGGCGCGCCGCCAGCCAGCGGGGTCGGACCAGGTCTTGGTGGCCTCCAGGGCCGCGAGTACGGAGTCGCGGGGCAGTGCCTCGACGCGGCTGAACAGGTCGGCCACGTCCACGGTGCCGGAGTAGACGCCGGAGATGGAGCAGTTGCCCACCAGGACGGTGGTCACCCCGTGCCGGACCGATTCGATCAGGCCTGGGGAGACGAGCATCTCCACGTCGTAGTGGGTGTGGGTGTCCACGAAGCCGGGTGTCACCCACCGTCCCCGCGCGTCGATCACCCTGGTGCCGGGCGAGATGTCCAGGGGCGCTGCGCTGATCGCCGCGACCACGCCGTCGCGGATCCCGATGTCCGCGCGGCGCCCGGGGGCGCCGGTGCCGTCGAAGACCGTGCCGCCGACGACGACGACGTCGAAGTTCCTTTCCTCACTGCGTGCCGTGTCGGTGGTGCTCACGAGAAACCCCCTGCCGTGTGATGCGGGCCACAATATCCTGCACCCTACCCGGACAGCCGTCCATATACAGCAGGGATGGGAGTCCGATCCGTCCGGGTCGCGGAGTAGCGTCAGCGCCATGACCACACGCACGGAGCGGCTCGACCGCCTGCCGTTCACCCGCAAGCACCGCAAACTGCTGTTCGGTTCGGGTGTGGGGTGGGCGCTGGACGCCATGGACGTCGGCCTCATCTCGTTCGTCATGGCCGCGCTGGCCGTGCACTGGTCGCTCACGCCCACCGAACTGTCGTGGATCGGCTCGATCGGCTTCGTCGGCATGGCCCTCGGAGCCGCGTTCGGCGGCCTGCTCGCGGACAAGATCGGCCGCCGCCAGGTCTTCGCCGCCACGCTGCTCGTCTACGGCCTCGCCACCGGGGCCGCGGCCCTGTCCACGGGCATCGCGGTGCTCATCGTGCTGCGCTTCATCGTGGGCCTCGGGCTGGGCGCCGAGCTGCCGGTCGCGTCCACGCTGGTCAGCGAGTTCGCGCCCCGCAAGATCCGCGGCCGCGTCGTGGTGATCCTCGAGGGCTTCTGGGCCGTGGGCTGGATCATGGCTGCGGTGATCGGCTACTTCGTGGTGCCGCTGGGCGACAACGGGTGGCGCTGGGCCCTGGCGATCGGCCTGGTGCCCGCGGTGTACGCGCTGGTCATCCGGTACGGCCTGCCGGAGTCGGTGCGTTTCCTGGAGTCCAAGGGCCGCCACGCCGAGGCCGAGTCGGTGGTCCGCGAGTTCGAGGCCTCCGCCGGCCTCACGCACGAGGCTCCGCACGGCTCCGCCGCCGGTACCCCCACCGACGCGACCTCCGCCGGTGCCACCGCCGACGCGACCGCCGCCACGTCGACCGTCGAGGACGAGCCCCGCGAGTCGAT
>CAYFRF010000064.1:0-11432 GCA_964345415.1 uncultured Microbacter sp.
GACAGGGTGGTGGACCACTACCCGGACTTCCGGATGTACGACCCGTGGGTCACCCGCGAGTTCCGGATCGACGATCTGCTCGCACAGCGCAGCGGCCTGCCCGAGTACTCGGGGGAGGTGATGTCCGACTTCGGGTTCCCGTGGGCCGGCAACCTCGAGCTGCTGGCGGACGTGGAGCCGGTGTCGAGTTTCCGGAGCGCGTTCGCGTACCAGAACATGCCCCACTACGTGGCGGGCGAGATCGTGGCCGACGCGGTGGGGGCCGAGGACTGGAACGCCGCCGCCGAGGAGATGCTCTTCGGGCCGCTGGGGATGACCGACACCGCCACCGGCCGGACAGCGCTGGCCGAGGCCGGGGACACCACCCGTGGGCACTCGATCGTGGACGGGCAGCTCCACGAACGGCCGTTGCAGGCGTTCCCCTCGAACGCCCAGGGTGCCGGTTCGATCGTGTCGAATCTCGACGATCTCACCCGGTGGATCTCTCTACACCTGTCGCAGGGAGAGTATCCCGGGGGCCGACTGCTCTCCCGGGAGCAGTTGGAGCAGACGTACCGCCCGAGGGTGTCGGTGACGGACGAGGACTTCATCCGGCTCGTGGAGATGGGGCCCGGACGGCAGGACATCGGTTACGCGACCGGATGGATCGTCCACGCGCTGCCCGAGGGCCGGGTGATCCAGCACGGTGGCACGACGCTGGGATACAACTCGGCGGTGATGTTCGACCCGGACCGTCAGGTGGGTCTGGTGGTGCTGTCCAACCAGGGCGACCAGGGCGGGTCGGCCACACCGATCGGCAAGTTCGGGATGGACCTGCTGCAGGGCCGCGAGCCGAGGGACTACTTCGCGGAGACGACGGTCCTGCGCGAGGAGGCCGCGGCCGAGGCCGCCGCGGCGGCCCGAGAGAGGATCGACGCGGACACCAGCACGGAGCACCCGCTCGACTGGTATTCCGGCGTGTACGAGCATCCCCGGCTGGGACGGCTCGAGATCCGGACCGACGGCGACACGCTGGTCACCGGGGTGGGGCCGCAGGAGTTCGACGCCACCGGGACGCGGCTGACCGGCAGTGTCTTCACCTTCTCCTGGCACGTCGAGGGCGACCCCCGGGCCGAGCTGATCGAGATGATCGCCACCTTCGACGACTCCGGCTCGAGCCCGGACAGCGTGGACATGGGCGGGCACGTCTTCGAGCGCAGACGCTGACCCGTCCCGGCTGACCCGGCCCGGAAGTACCGTCGTCGGGCTACGTTCTGGAGGTGTGTACAAGAGCGGAGGGAGTTACTCGCGGCGCGAGATCGAACTGGACGTGATCGGGTACGTCGACGACGCCCTCGCCGACCCGGACACGTCCTTCAGCGTCGCGCTGCTCATCGGCTCCCGCCTGCACGGGATCCGGGCACTGCTCGTGCAGGGCGTGATCGCCCGCCTCCGCGAGCGGGACCCGGCACACGCCGGCCCTGTCCGGTGCGAGGGCTCGTGGGAACCGGTCGGCGAGATCCAGTTCTGTGTGTCCGGGGCCGACGTCCCCCCGGACCCGCCGCCGCCCGGCTCGGTGGTCCGGATCCTGCTGGTCGCCTGCTTCGACCTCGACGCCCTACCGGAGTGGATGTCGGGCACCGACGCACCGCACACCCGCACGTTGCCCATCGGACTGTTGTCCCATGTCGAGGCGCACGAGTTCATCGAGGCCAGGCTCGAGGGCGCGGTGGAACCGCACTCGGCGCACACCCTCGCGGCGATGGCCGGGTACACGCCCCACGCGTTGACGGTGATCGTGGACGAATGCCGCAACAGTGGCACGCTCGCGGTGGTCGACGGGACCTGGGTGGTGGTGGGCGATCCCGTCCAGTCCGCGGTCGTCCCGTACCTGCGGGCCCAGCTGGTGACGGCCGGTGAGCGGGTGACCCGCGGGCTACTCCACCTCGCGCTCACCGAGCCGTGTCCCACCGACGGGCTGCCGCCGGAGGCGCTCGAGGTGGCCTCCATGCTGCTCGGCGACGGCGAGATGCGGCGCCGTGACGACGGCCGGATCGAGTTCACGGCCCGCGCGTCCGGGGAGGGGCTGCGGCGTCTGGCCCCGGCCGGGCTCCGCGATGGTCTGCACCGCCGCTCACTGGAGTCCGCCGAGCCCGGGGTACACGCGCTCCGCTGGGCCGCCGCCACCGGGCACCCCGTCCCCCCGCAGGTCCTCGAGGCCGCCGCGGAGCGGGCCCTGGCCGACGGGGAATGGCAGGTGGTCGCGGACCTCGCCGCCGCGGTCGGAGAGCCGCCCGGGCCGGCCGAGACCGCCGCGTGGTGCCGACTGCTCCTCCACGGCGCCACCGCCCTCCGGTTCCTGGCCCGCCCCGCCGAGGCCCACGCCCTCCTCGACCGGGTGGACGCGGCCGGCGCCATCCTCTCCACTGAGCTCTCCCCAGGGCCGGAGACCACGGCCCCGGGCCTGCACGCCGACATCCTCGCCCTGCGCGCCGACGTGATGCACTTCGCCGACGGCGAGCCCGGAGCGGCACTCGACCTCCTCGACCGTGACGCCCCCGATCCCGCGCACCGGGACGAGCTCACCTTCCCGCATCTCGTCCACAGCGGCGCCGTCGCCGACGCACTGCGCTCCCCCCTCGCCCACGGCTCCCCCGCCGACACACGCGACCGGGTCGCCACCGCCCGGACGCTCCTGCTCACCGCCGCGGGCCGCCCCCGAGACGCACTGCGGGTGGCCACGGACGCCCTCGCCCCGGGCGGTCCCGCGGCACCGGGCCACGGCCGACCGCGGTGGGTCGAGGACGAACTCAGCGCCGCCCGCACCGTCGCGGCACTCGCGTCGGACGGCCCTGCCGCCCATCCCCTGCGCGAGGCGCACGCCGCCCGGTTCGAGCGCCCCGACCCGCATCCCGATCTGGTGCGGATCCACCACACCCGCGCCGAACGGCACTACAGCTGTGGAGACATCGCCCGCGCCCACCGCCATGCCTCACTCGCGGTGGTAGCGGCCCGCACCCGCGACCCGGTCGGCCTGGACCGCGCGGCCACCGCCCTGCTCGCCGAGACCTCGGCACTGCTCGGCGAGCACGCCGCGGCGATCGCCGCCCTCGACCGGTTCGCCCGGATCACCCCGCGCGCCTCCGCGGCCCTGGCCGGAGCCTCGCAGTCCCACCTGGCCGCCGCACGCCTGGCTGTGGGCACCACCGCCGCGGGCGACACCCTGCGCCACCGCGCCGCCGAATTCTCCGCCGCGGGCGCCCACGGGTTCGCCGCGGAACTCCTCTACGCCGGCGTCCGCTTCGGCCGCCGACGCGCGGCCGGCACCCTGATCGAACTGTCAGACCATCTCGACGGCACCGTCCATGAACTGCGGATACGTCACGCGAGCGCGCTGCTGTCCCGGGACGCGGTGGAACTCGTCGTCGTCGTCGACCTCCTCCACCACGCCGGACTCCACCTGTACGCGGCCGAGGCGGCGGCCACCGCGGCGAGACTGCCGTCGGCCCCCACCTCGGCGCGCCGACGCGCCACCCACCACCTGGCCACCTACCTCGCCGAGCAGCCACTGCCCGGACACCCGTTGCTCGGCAGGGTGACCGCCCCCGGGGCCGCGCCGCTGACCCCGCGCGAACGGGAGATCACCGCCCTCATCGACGCGGGCCTGAGCAACGCCGAGATCGCCGACCGGCTCACACTCTCCCTGTCCACCGTCGAGGGCCACATCACGCGGATCTACCGCAAGACCGGCGGCACCCGACGCGCACCCGCCAGGCGGTGACCTGCGCGCGGCGGCGGATCCGGCGCCGCGACCACCCCGGCCCGCCCCGACCCGACCCGACCCGGGGGCAGGTCAGAGCAGCTGCCGCACCCGCGGCCCCACCCGCTGCCGCAGGATCACCTCGGTGCGCGTCCGCAGCACGCCGGGCGTGGAGATGATCGCGCTGAACACCTCCTCCAGGTGCGCGTGATCGCGCGCCACGACCCGACACACGATGTCGAACTCCCCCGCCACGCTCATCACCTCCAGCACCTCGGGCACCAGCGCCAGGCCGTCGCACACCTCGTCGAGCCGGGCCTGCGCCATCTGGATGTGCACGAGCGCGCCGAGCGGATAGCCGAGCGCGGAGGCGTCGAGGGTCGGCGCCCAGGAGGAGAGCACGCCGCGCGCCTCGAGCTTGTCGAGCCGCGCCTGCGCGGTGCCGCGTGCCACGCCGAGCCGGCGCGAGAACTCGCGCACGCCGACGCGCGGGTCGTCCAGGACGATCGCGAGGAGCCGCCGGTCGGTGTCGTCCAGGTTGGGTGAGGAGTCCATGTGTCCACAGTAGACGACGACGGAGTGGGCATCATGTCCAGTTGTGCTCCATCCACAGCGCGCGTCGTGCACAGCCTGCCCGGTCAATCAGTAGCCGGGTGACGCCGCTCACAAACAGGCCTAGCCTTGATGTCACCGACAACGCCCCACCCAACACGACACGACCCACAAGGCCAGGTGTTGACCATGACCTCTCTCCTCGATCCCTCCAGCGGCACGCACGACGACCTGCCGCGCACCGGGCGCGGCGACGCCGCCTCCTTCTCCCTCTCCGACCGGTACACCCGCGAGAGCGGCACGGTGTTCCTCACCGGGATCCAGGCGCTCGTGCGGACGGTCCGCGACCGCGCCCGCCTCGACCGCCGCCAGAACCTGGCCACCGCGAGCCTGGTGAGCGGCTACGAGGGCTCACCGCTCGCCGGCTACGACCTGGAACTCGCCCGCCGCGCGGAGTTCCTCGACCCGTACGACATCGTGCACCGGCCCGCCCTCAACGAGGAGGCCGGCGCCACCGCGGTGATGGGCTCCCAGCTCGCCCGCCGCACCGGCACCCTGCGGTCCACCCCCCACACCGGCGGCGCACCGCTGCACGGGGTGGTGGGCTACTGGTACGGAAAATCCCCCGGACTCGACCGCGCCACGGACGCCCTCCGGCACGCCAACCTCATCGGCACCGACCCCCACGGCGGCGCGGTGGTCCTGGTGGGCGACGACCCGGGCGCCAAGTCCTCGACCGTCCCGTGTGCGTCCGAGCTCGCGCTCGCCGACCTGTACATGCCCACCCTGTACCCGGCGGACTCCCAGGACGTGCTGGACTTCGGCGTCCACGCCGCACTGCTCTCCCGCGCGTCGGGCCTGTGGGCGGCCATGAAGATCTCCGCCCACGTGGCGGACGCCTCCTCCACCGCGCTCGTGGACCCGGACCGGATCCTGCCCGTCTACGGCGACCTCGGCCTGAGCCCCCACGTCCCCTCAGGGCAGCTGCTCGGGTCGAGCCTCATGGAACTGGAACAGAACCAGCTCACCATCCGCCTGCCGCGCGCCCGCGAATACGCCCGCCTCAACCGGCTCAACCGGATCGTCCAGCGCACCGCCGACGACCGGATCGGGATCGTGGCCGCCGGCAAGACCTACCTGGACGTGCGCGAGGCCCTGCGCCGCCTGGGACTGGACAGCGACGAGCTGGCCCGCCGCGGAGTGCGCCTGCTCAAACTGGGCATGGTCTACCCGTTGGAGCCCACGATCCTGGACGAGTTCATGGACGGGCTCGACGAGGTGATCGTGGTGGAGGAGAAGCGCGACTTCATCGAGACCATGATCCGCGACATCATGTTCCGCCGCCCCGGCGTGGCCGCCGTGGTGGGCAAGGCCCACGAGGACGGCTCGACCCTGTTCAGCCGCTTCGGCGAGCTCGACGTGGACTCGGTGTCCCGGGGCTTGGCCCAGCGCTTGGGCACGGTCCACGGGATCGAGTCCGCCCGCGCCTGGCTCGAGGGCCCGGGCCGGGCCCGCTCCCGGATCTCCCTGCCGCTCGCGGCGGCCCGCACCCCGTACTTCTGCTCCGGCTGCCCGCACAACAGCTCCACCAAGGTCGCCGACGGCACGCTGGTCGGCGGCGGCATCGGCTGCCACGCCATGGTCCTGCTCATGGACGAGCAGCAGGTCGGCACCGTCACCGGCGTCACCCAGATGGGCGGCGAGGGCATCCAGTGGACCGGCATGGCGCCCTTCCTCACCGAACGCCACCTGGTGCAGAACGTCGGCGACGGCACCTTCATGCACTCCGGCTCACTCGCGCTGCGCGCGGCCGTGGCCTCCGGCGACAACATCACCTACAAGCTGCTCTACAACGGCACCGTCGCCATGACCGGCGGCCAGGACCCGGTCGGCGAGATGAGCCTGCCCGAGATCCTCCGGCTGCTGCAGGCGGAGAAGGTCGCCAAGATCGTGGTGACCACCGACAACGTCAAGGCCACCCGCGCCCTGGGGGTTCCCCGCGGAATCGAGGTGCGCGACCGCGTGGACACCCTCGAGGTCCAGCAGGAACTCGCCGCGATCCCGGGCGTCACGGTGCTGGTCCACGACCAGTTCTGCGCTGCCGAGAAGCGCCGTCACCGCAAGCGCGGCACCTACCCCACCCCGGACGAGCGGGTGGTGATCAACGAACGCATCTGTGAGGGCTGCGGCGACTGCGGCCGCAAGTCCAACTGCCTGTCGGTCCACCCGGTCGACACCGAGTTCGGGCGCAAGACCCAGATCGACCAGTCCACCTGTAACTTCGACTTCTCCTGTGTGCAGGGCGACTGCCCGGCCTTCGTCACGGTCGTTCCGGGCACCACGACCGAGCGGGTGGCCACCGCTCCCCCGCTGGATGTTGCGGCAGTCCCCGAACCGGGCCGCACCGAGATCGACGCGGCCCGCGGGTTCTCGCTGCGACTGACCGGGATCGGCGGCACCGGCATCGTCACCGTGTCCGCGGTGCTGGCCACGGCCGCGGTCCTGGACGGGTACTCGGCCCGCACCCTGGACATGACCGGCCTCGCCCAGAAGGGCGGCGCGGTGGTCTCGGATGTCCGGGTCTCGCGTACCCCGCTCGAACAGCCGCCCAAGATCGGTGCCGGCGACTGCGACCTCTACCTCTGCTGCGACGGCCTGGTCGGCGCCGACAGCACGAACCTCAAGGTGGCCGACCCGCAGCGCACCACGGCGGTCGTGTCCACCACCCAGATCCCCACGGGGAAGATGGTGATCGACACCGCCGAGCACTACCCGGCCACCTCCGATATCCAGGCAGTGATCCACCGGGCCTCGAGCCGTGGCCTCTACCTGGACCCCGGGCATCTCACCGAGTCCCTGTTCGGCTCCACCCAGACCGCGAACATGCTCATGGTGGGCGCCGCCTACCAGTCCGGCGCCCTGCCGGTGTCGGCAGCGGCGATCGAGCAGGCCATCGAACTCAACGGCGTGGCGGTGGAGGCCAACCTCCAGGCCTTCCGCCGCGGCCGGCAGGCCGTCGCCGCCCCGGACGCCCTCGCAGCACTGGTCAGCGAGCTGCACCGCCCGGTCAACACGGCCACCGCGGAGCTCCACGAGCCGACGGCCGCCTGCCTCGAGCTGCTCAGCGAGCTGGGCTCCGACGCCTCCGCCGAGCTGCGGGACATGCTGGCCCTGCGGGTGGACGAGCTCATCGGCTACCAGGACCGCGCCTACGCCGCCGACTACGTCAGCCGCGTCGAGCAACTGCGCGCCGCCGAGGCACTGGCGGCACCACAGTCCCCAGCCGGTACGGCGGCGCACGCCGGGGCCCAGTCCGAGCAGCTCACCCTGGCCGTGGCCCGCAACCTGTTCAAGCTCATGGCCTACAAGGACGAGTACGAGGTGGCCCGCCTGGCCGTGGACCCCGAGTTCACGACTCAGCTCGGGCAGGACTGGGGCGAGGGCGCGGTAGCGAAGCTACAGCTGCACCCGCCGGCGCTGCGGGCGATGGGGATGAAGAAGAAGATCTCGATCGGACCCCGCGCCATGCCGGCGATGAAGGCGCTGGCCCGGATGAAGCGTCTGCGCGGCACCCGGATGGACGTGTTCGGATACGCCGGCGTGCGGCGGGTGGAGCGGGAGCTGCTCGCGCAGTACCGCGACCTCGTGGCACACTTGACCACCGAGCTGCGGCGCACCGGGCCGGTGGGGCGCGACGCCAACTGGCTGGGCACCGCCGTCGCACTGGCCGAGCTGCCGGACATGGTCCGCGGCTACGAGGACGTCAAGCTGGAGAACGTGGCCCGCTACCGCGACCAGCTCGCCGAGCTCCGCGCCCAGCTCGACTGCCGGGGCTGAGCCGACCACCGACCCGGCCCGGCAGCCCAGCCCAGCCCGGCCCAGCCAGCCAGCCAGCCCAGAATCCGCTACTCCCCCTCCGGATTCGCTACCCCTGTAGGCGTAGCGGATGTGGAGGGAGGGTAGCGGATTGCGGTGTTGGACCGGCGGTATTGGGCCCGGTGGTGTTGGGCCCGGTGCCGCGGGACTCAGGCGCGCAGGGCCGCCGACGCCATGAGTGTGAGCACTCGGCGCAGGTCCGACTCCGGCATCGCCGGCAGGCGCGGACTCGAGTTGAGCAGACCGAACACCGCGTGCACGTGCGCCCGGGCATCAGTGGTGGTGATCTCCGGTCGCAGTGCCACCAGCGCGTCGACCCACATCTCGGCGTACTCGCGCTGGAGCCGACGCACCTCGTGGCGGGGTCCGGCCGGCAGCGAGCCGAGGTCCCGGAACTGGACGCTGATCAAGTCGGGCTCCGTGGCCACGAAGTCCACGTGCACCGCGAGCAGCGCGTCCAGGATCTCGGCAGCCTGTCCGCCCCGGTCGACGGCCGCCCGACCGCCGTCGCGGAGCCGCACGGAGATGTCGAGCAGCATCTCGGCCAGCACGTCCTCCTTGGAGGAGAAGTACCGGTACATGCCGGGGCCGGAGATACCGACCTCGGCTCCGATGTCGTCGAGACGCACGCCGTGGAAGCCGCGGCGGGCCATGAGGCGGGCGGCGGCCACCAGGATCTCCCCGCGGCGGCGCACCTTGGCCTGGGCGCGCGGGGTCAGCGAACTGACCTCCGGCGCCGCGCCGCCGCCCCTGCGGCCCTCGTCGTGCCCGCCGCCCGTGGTCATCAGTGGAAGAAGTGCCGGGCACCGGTGAAGTACATGGTGATCCCGGCCTTCTCGGCCGCCTCGATCACCTCGGCGTCACGCACCGAACCGCCCGGCTGGACCACGGCACGCACGCCGGCCTCGGCGAGCACCTCGAGCCCGTCGGCGAACGGGAAGAACGCATCGGAGGCCGCCACGGCACCGGTCACCCGATCCCCCGCCCGCTGCACTGCCAGGCGCGCCGAGTCGACGCGGTTGACCTGCCCCATGCCCACGCCGACGGTGGCGCCGCCGCTGGCCAGGAGGATGGCGTTGGACTTGACGGCCCGGCAGGCGCGCCACGCGAACAGCAGGTCGCGCAGGGTCTGCTCGTCGGCGTCGGCGCCGCAGGCCTTGGTCCAGCCGGCCACCACGTCGCCGGGGGCGTCCAGGGCGTCGCGCTGCTGCACGAGCACGCCGCCGGTGATCTGCCGGCGCTCGAGCTCGCCCTCGGCCGGCGCCTCGGCCTCGAGGATGCGGATGTTCTTCTTGCGCTGCAGGATCTCCACGGCCCCGTCGGCGTAGGACGGCGCGATGATCACCTCGGTGAAGATCTCGGCGACCTGCTCGGCCATCTCCACGCTCACCTCACGGTTGGCGGCGATCACGCCACCGAACGCGCTCACCGGGTCGCACTCGTGGGCGGCGCGGTGCGCGGCGGCGATGTCGGCGTCGATCGCGATGCCGCACGGGTTGGCGTGCTTGATGATCGCCACGCACGGCTCGGAGTGGTCGAACGCGGCGCGCCACGCGGCGTCGCCGTCGACGTAGTTGTTGTAGCTCATCTCCTTGCCGTGCAGCTGACGGGCCTGAGCGAGGCCCGGCGCGGCGGCGGCGTCGGTGTAGAGGGCGGCGCTCTGGTGCGGGTTCTCGCCGTAGCGCAGTGCGGCGGCCAGGTCGAGGCTCTGTCCGAGCCAGACGGGGAACGCCACGGAGCCGTCCTCAGCGGGAGCGGAGTCCGACGTCTGCTCGGTCATCCAGGTGGCCACGGCGACATCGTAGGCACCGGTGTGGCGGAACGCGGCCGCCGCGAGACGGCGACGCTGTTCGAGGGTGAAACCGCCGGCGGCAACGGCCTCGAGGGCCTCGCCGTAGCCGGCCGGGTCGACGAGCACGGCCACCGACGGGTGGTTCTTGGCCGCCGCGCGGACCATGGAGGGCCCGCCGATGTCGATCTGCTCGACGCAGGCGTCGAAGTCGGCGCCGGAGGCCACCGTGTCCGTGAAGGGATAGAGATTGACGACGACGAGCTCGAACGGCTTCACATCGAGCTCGGCGATCTGCTCGAGATGCTCGGGCTTGCGCGTGTCCGCCAGGATGCCGGCGTGGACCCGCGGGTGCAGGGTCTTGACCCGTCCCTCGAGGCATTCCGGGAACCCGGTCAGCGCATCGACGGGCGTCACGTCGATCCCCGCATCGGCGATCCGCTGGGCGGTGGACCCGGTGGAGACGATCTCGACCCCCGCGTCGGCCAGGCCGCGGGCGAGCTCTTCCAACCCGGTCTTGTCGTAGACGCTGATGAGGGCGCGGCGTACGGGCCTGCGGGAGTTGTCCGGCTGGGAGGTCACGATATGTACACCTTTCGACCTTCGATGTGGAGGCGACCGCGGGCCGCGGCCGAGAGGACGTCGACGAGCATCTCGCGCTCGACGACCTTGATCCGTTCGTGGAGGGAGGCCTCGGTGTCGTCCGGACGCACGTCCACCGCGCGCTGGGCGATCACCGGGCCGGTGTCGACCCCGGCGTCGACCAGGTGGACGGTGCAGCCGGTGACGGCCACCCCGTAGGCGAGCGCGTCGCGCACGGCGTGGGCGCCGGGGAACGCAGGCAGCAGGGCGGGATGGGTGTTGAGGACCCGGCCCGGGAATTCGCTCAGGAACGTCTGGCCGAGGATCCGCATGAAGCCGGCGGAGACCACCCAGTCGGGCGCGAAGCCCCGGACCACGGTGGTGAGCTCACGGTCCCATGCAGCACGGTCAGGGTGATCGCCCGGTCGCACCACCGCGGTGGACAGCCCTGCTTCCGCGGCGCGGACGACGGCCTCGCAGTCGCGGTCCGAGACCAGAGCGGTGATGCGGTAGGGGCAGTCCGGGGAGGCCGCGGCGTCCAGGACACTCTGCGCGAGGGTGCCCGCGCCGGAAGCCAACAGGACGACCTGCCGGGGTGCGACGGACTCGCCACTGTCCACGTCCGAAGCTCCTGCCCGTCGATCACCCGCCCGGGAACGCCCGGGCCACGCGTGGCAGTCTAGTCGCCCGCCCCACGGCCGTCGTCAGGGAGATCCGATGCCCCGCCCTCGGGGCGCTCCGCGAGCCCGTCTACCGGGGCATCCGGGTCAAGGTTGTCGCGGTCCGTATCCCCCGACTCCGTATCCCCCGACTGCGGATCCGCGAGGTCGGCATCACCGGCAGTGCCCTCAGTCGTGCCGGACAGCCGCGCGTCTTCGCCCGTGGCAGCCGCAG
>CAYFRF010000064.1:11532-16075 GCA_964345415.1 uncultured Microbacter sp.
GCATCGGCATCGGCATCGGCATCGGCATCACCGAAGTCTCCGAGGGGATCGCCTGCGTGGGCGTCAGCGTCGGAGTGGGAAATCTCGTCGTCAGCGGTGTCGTCGTCGCTGTCGTTGTCGTCGTCGTTGTCGTCGTAGTCGTTGTCGTCGTCGTAGTCTCCATGGTGATGGCGGCGGTCGTCCCCGCCACTCGGCGCAGCGGGGTCTCCCCCCTCGTGGGTCTCCTCGCCCTCCACGTCGGGTACCGGTTCCCGGACCAGACCCGAACGCCGGCGGCGCCGTGCCAACTCACTCTCCGCACGCTCACGGCGGCGCGTCAGCCCGGCCAGCGAGAGCGCGATGGTCGTGGACCCGATGATCCCGAACAGCAACAACGCCATGACCGCGGCGATCACATTCCCGGTCCCCACCGAGCCCAGCACCCCGAGTTGGCCGCCCGCCACCACCGGCGTGACCGCCATGACCACCGCGACCACCGCTGCGGCCAACCACGCCGCCTTCACCGCATCCCCGGTCGTCCGGAACCAGTGCGCGACCGACCTCGCCAGCCCCGCCGCCACCAGAACCGTCACCAACAGCAAAGCCTGGACCACCCAATGCGGGTCCGTGGTGGGCAACGCCGCCGCCAACGGCACCTCCGGCATCGGCCCCTGAGAGACCGCGAAGACGCTGTAGGAGGCCTCACCCAGGTGCGCCTCGCCCCCCACCAGGAGAGCGGACGCCGCCATGACGACATTCGGCAGATACGCCACCGAGATCCCGGTGAGCGCCGCGGTCCCCACGAAACCCTTCCCGATCTCCAGGCTCGCGGCGATCGGCTCCCACCCCAACAGGATCCCGATCAGCACCAGGAATGCCGCCACAGCCCACAAAGCCACGGTGAACGCCACGCCGAGGTGGATTCCACCCCGGACCCACAGCGGCAGGATCTTGCGCAGTTCACGACGGAAGAACAACCACACCCCGAGCCCGGACCCGACGAGGCCCACCGCCCCCGTCCACAGGAACGCCGACGGCAGCGAAGACTCCCGGACAGCGAAATCCGAGGCCGCCGAACCCACCAGCAACGACGCCAGGCCGGTCAACAGCAGACCCGCCACGGTCGCCCCGGCGACAGCAGCACCCGCCTCACGCGCCCCGGGCTGTTCCACATCGGCGAGCACAGCCCTCGTCTGCCTGGCCAACACCGCCACGTAGACCAGAGGTGGCAGCAGCGGCAGGAAACCCAGCGCCACCGTGTCCACGCTGAGCGGCACCCGGTTGACGACCAGCCATTCCACCGCCACGACCGCGAACAGGGAGTCGAAGCCCGTGTCGCTGAACAACAGCACGCCGAGGGTCAGCACCACCAGTACGAGGGCGGTGACGATCACCGGCAGCGCCGCGGCCGCCGCCGTCCACAGCAGCGATCCCGCTCCCGCCGGGGACCGTCGAACTGCGGGCCGGATGACACGTTGGGGACTCACGCCCACAACCGTAGGTGGGCCATCTCCGGGGCGCTCGTCGACGCGCCGCTCACCGGCCCCGCGCCGCAGCGTCTAGGCGGTACCGATGAAGTAGACCGTATCGATCCCGACCGGGAACACGGACGTGAAGTCACGCGTCGCCATGGCCGAGACGCCCTCTCCTGAGCGTGCGAACACCCTGCCCTCGGAGTCGAGGAGCACCAGACCATCGTCACAGGCGACCCTGGTCACGTATCTCCTGCCGTCTTGCTCCACAACGCTCTGCCCGCCACCGAACAGATACCTGCACAGGCTCCCTTCGCCGGTCCGGGCGAAGATCGGGACAGGATCCGACTCCGTACCGACCGGCTGGCCCACCAACGGACGGGGCGACGAGAAGCGACGAAGGGTTCTCAGATCATCGAAGAGGCACAACGCGTTGTACGCGGTCTCATCCGGCCAACACTCCGTGGCTGCTGCAGCCGTCGTGCTGTCGCACTGCACGGTTCCGGCCTCGACAGCCGTGCGAGCCGCCACGTCCGTGTACGTTCCCTCTGCGTCACAAGATCTCGGCGCGTCGGATCCCACCGTGAACCCCGGCTGGACGCGTCCGGCGGAATCCACCGGACGAAGAATCTCCACCCCGGTGGTGCCGGGATCCTGCGCCCACGCCGGCAACTGCGTCGGGGAGACGTCACCCCCGGTCGAACCGGCGCCGACTTTCGTGCCGCCTGTGCCCGGTAGGCACGAGCACAGTATGACGGTGGTGACCGTCCCCGAGCCGTCCGAGATAACTTTCCACGCCGTTCCCGCCGAGATACTGGCCGGGTACAACTCGATGGTCCCCTGCCCGGACGGCGCAGCTGAGATCTCGATCGGGTCGCCATACGCCCGGCGGAACTCCGTGGTCGGGTCGCCGACGCCCGGGCCGTCGATGGTTCCCCCCTGGGTATCGCGAATCTCCACGAGTCGGCCGTCACCGTCGAATACCCAGTCACAGTCGACCCACCGGATGACGGTGAGGTCACCCTCGAGGACGCCGTCGGCTTGTCCCGGGAAATCGGCGTGGGCCGACCTGATCTCGTCGAAGTGCTGTCCCAGTTCGATCCCCGACCTGCCGGTAGGGGTCAGCGCCGACGCACCGGCCGACGCGTTCTGGGCGGCGACGACACGTGAGAGAAGCTGATCGACGTTGTCCGCTGTGAGATACAGGCCCCCGGTCTCGCGCGCGACACAGGCCAGCTCGGCCACATCGCTCTTGAACCCGATGGTGGAGATCACCACCTCTGGCTGCGCCTGCTTGATGGACCGTGCCGCCTCGCACGGAGTCGGATCGCCGCACGTGTCCTCACCGTCCGAGATCAGGACTATTGACTTCTCTCCGCCGGCCTCCACGCCTGCCAACTCTCCGGCCGCGACCTCCAGCGCCCGCCCGATCGGGGTGAATCCACCAGGCGCGAGCCCGTTCACGGCGGAGGAGAACTCCTCGTCCGGCTCGGCCGCGGTGATCGACTGGAGCACCGTGATGTCACGACAAGAGAGCTCCTGCGACTCTGGCAGATCGTCGGTGTTCGCCCCGTAGGTGACCAGACCAGTGGGCGTGCCGTCGGGCATCGCCTCCATGAGCGCGGACGCCGCCTGCTTGGCCGCCTCGATCCGCGGGCCCGGCGCGTCCTCTTCCTCCATCGACGCTGAGGAATCCACCACCAGGACTGTTGGCACGGATCTGACCTCCGGACCGCCGCCCGAACCGTCACCCGAGCCGAACTGCGCACATCCGGCGACCAGGACACCAACTCCGAGCGCGGCGACTGCGCGCAGTCCGACCTTGTTCATAAGACAATGCTTACACCGACTTGTGGCCCGTCATCATGTAAACAGCGCAAATAGGAGGCGCCCCCTGCCGCCGGAGCAGCAGGGGACGCATCACTCTAGAGCCATTGACGGCTCATCACAGCGAAGCGAGGATCTCCTTGGCGAGCGCCGCGGTCTCGGACGGCGTCTTGCCGACCTTGACACCAGCGGCCTCGAGGGCCTCCTTCTTGGCCTGCGCGGTGCCCGAGGAACCGGAGACGATGGCGCCGGCGTGGCCCATGGTCTTGCCCTCGGGGGCCGTGAAGCCGGCAACGTAGCCGACGACCGGCTTGGTGACGTTGGCCTTGATGTAGTCGGCCGCGCGCTCCTCGGCGTCGCCGCCGATCTCGCCGATCATGACGATGACCTTGGTCTCCGGGTCGTTCTCGAAGGCCTCGATGCAGTCGATGTGCGTGGTGCCGATGATCGGGTCACCACCGATGCCGATGGCGGTCGAGAAGCCGTAGTCGGCCAGCTCGTACATCATCTGGTAGGTCAGGGTGCCCGACTTCGACACGAGGCCGACCGGTCCCTTGCCCGCGATGTTGGCCGGGGTGATGCCGACCAGCGACTCGCCCGGGGTGATGATGCCGGGGCAGTTCGGCCCGATGATCCGGGTCTTGTTGCCCTTCGCGAGGTTGTAGTTCCACGCGGTGGCGGTGTCCAGGACCGGGGCGCCCTCGGTGATGACCACGGCGAGCGGGATCTCGGCGTCGATGGCCTCGATCATCGCGTCCTTGGTGAACGGCGGCGGCACGAAGAGGATCGTCACGTCGGCACCGGTGGCCTCCATGGCCTCCTTGACCGAGCCGAAGACGGGGAGTTCGACGTCGTTACCGGCTGCGTCCTTGTGGGACACGGTGGTGCCGGCCTTGCGGGCGTTGACGCCACCCACGATCTGGGTACCGGCCGCGAGCATGCGGGCGGTGTGCTTGGAGCCCTCGCCGCCGGTGATGCCCTGGACGATGACCTTGCTGTCCTTGTTGAGGAAGATCGACATGTGTGTAAGGTCCTCTGTTTCTTACTTGGCGGCCAGCTCGGCGGCCTTGTCGGCGCCGGAGTCCATGTTGTCGGCCAGGGTCACGAGCGGGTGGTTCGCCTCGGCGAGGATGCGTCGACCCTCCTCGACATTGTTGCCGTCCAGACGCACGACGAGCGGCTTGTTGGCCTCGGCGCCCAGAATCTCCAGGGCCTTGACGATGCCGTTCGCCACAGCGTCACACGCGGTGATGCCACCGAAGACG
>CAYFRF010000065.1:0-16055 GCA_964345415.1 uncultured Microbacter sp.
CACCGGTCCATCCTGCCAGCGCGCTCGGGCGGCCCGGGCTCCCGCGCCCTCCGGCGGTGTCCGCGCCGGGCATCCGCGCGAGCGGGACGCCATCGGCGGGAGCGGATGCGGGCGGGCGGCTGGTGTGTGCGGGCGGGCAGGCGGTGCGGCGGGCGGTGTGGCGGGCGGTGTGGGAGGACAATCGTGCGCTCTGACCTCGCGATTTGTGTGCGATCGAGGCGTGTGTGTAATCTTCTAAAGGCTTCAGCAGCGAGGCGGAGACGCAAGTCCGAGACTCGATGTTGCCCGCCCCCTTAGCTCAGTCGGCAGAGCGTTTCCATGGTAAGGAAAAGGTCGTCGGTTCGATTCCGACAGGGGGCTCGCACTGTGCGGGCGAGCGCTATCGTCCGGCTAGCAGAGCATGCCGGTGTAGCTCAGCTGGTTAGAGCGCACGACTCATAATCGTGAGGTCGGGGGATCGAGTCCCCCCACCGGTACACCTGACGAAGGCCGCCGCGGATCCCGCAGGCGGCCTTCGTCGTTCCCGGCCACGCGATCGGCCAGGCTCCCGGAGCGCCTGCGGGGCGGCTGGGCTCAGACCCCGAACGTCGTCCGCGGATACATCGCTTCGACGTCCGTCACCACGTTGACCAGGTACGGAACCCCACTGGCGAACGCCCGATCCAGTGCCGGCCCGATCTGCGCCGGATCGGTCACCATCTCACCGGCACCGCCCAGGGCCCGCACCACCTCGTCGTATCGGGTGCGCGGGGCGAGGTCGGCGATCACGTCGTAGCCGTACAACATCTGCATGGGCCCCTTCTCCAGGCCCCACGCCCCGTTGTTGCCCATCACCATCACCACAGGTAGCTGGTGGCGGACGAGGGTGTCCACGTCGATGAGCGAGAACCCGGCCGCCCCGTCGCCGAGCAGCAGCACCACCTGGCTCGACGGCCGGGCGATGCGGGCCGCGATCGCCGCACCCAGCCCGGCACCCAGGCAGCCGAAGGGGCCCGGGTCCAGCCAGTTCCCGGGCCGCGCGGGCTCGATGAACTTGCCGGCGTAGGAGACGAAGTCGCCACCGTCGCCGATCACCACCGCGTCCTCCGCCAACCGCGGGAGCAGTTCACCGTAGATGCGCGCCGGGTGGATCGGGTCCGCGCTCGCCCCGAAGAGTGCGAGGTCGGCGGCGTGCGTGGCGGCGGCCTTCTCCCGAAGAGATGTGGCCCATGCCGTCCGGTCGGGCCCGGCGGGCCGCTTCTGCGCGGCCTCCACGAGCGCGTCCAGCACGAGCCCCAGGTCGCCGGCGGTGGCCACCGCGGGCCCCGCGTGGTGACTGAGCTGTGCCTCTGAGTCGGCGATGTGCACCACGGTGGCCGGCTCGCGGCCGTCCTTGCCGCCGAACACCCCGTAGCCGAGCCGGAAGTCGAGGGGAGTGCCCACCACCAGCACGAGGTCGGCGGCCCCGAACGCGGCGCCGCGGGCCTTGGACACCAGCAGCGGGTGGCCGGCGGGGAGGATGCCCCGGCCCATCCCGTTGGGGATCGTCGGCAGCTCGAGCGTCTCGGCACAGCGCAGGGCGGCGACCTCGGCTCCGTCGGCCCACACGTCCGAGCCCAGCACCAGCACCGGCCGCTCGGCGCTCACGAGGAGATCGGCGATGCGGTCCACGGCGTCGGTGTCGGGGGAGCGGTCCGGTGCGTCGACCGGGGAGCCGTCCGCGGCCTGCCCCGGGCCCGGTCGGACGGATTCGGCACGGTCGAAGAAGTGGTCCATGTGCACGTCGAGGAACGCGGGCCCGCGGTGTGCGGTGCGGGCGGCGGTGAACGCCCGGTGGGTGGCGGCGGCGATGTCGGCGGTGTCGCGCGCGGTCCCGGCGGAGACGGTGACCGACTGCACGACCGGCACGTGGTCGAACTCCTGCAGACTGCCGGTGCCCCACCGGGCCGCCGGGGCGCGCCCACCGATCACGACCATCGGCGCCCCGGAGAACGAGGCCTGGGCCAGTGCGCTCACCCCGTTCGTGACGCCCGGTCCCGCGGTGAGCACGGCCAGCCCGGGGGAGCGGGTGAGCTTGCCGGTGGCCTCGGCCGCGAACGCCGCGGTCTGCTCGTGCCGCACGTCCAGCAGGGAGATCCCGTGGTCCTCCTTCTCCGCGGCGTCGTACATCGGGAAGACGTGCGCGCCGGAGAGGGTGAACATGGTCCGCACGCCGTGTGCGGCCGCCACGGCGGTGGCGTGGGAGCCTCCGTGCCCCTCGACCGGGATGCTGCCCCCGGATGTCGCGCCGTCGTGGTGACTGTGGCTCATCTCATACTCCCTGGTCGACTGTCCTCACCGTAAGAGCCCTGTGTCGTCCGCATCGGGGATTCGGGCAGGAGCCGCTCGGGTAGCGTCGCCGGGTGTGAGCACACAGAACGCTGATGATCCCGTTGTCGTCGTCGTCGGGGATCCCGTCACGGTCACCGACGCGGTGGTGGCGCGCTTCGCCGAGGCCGTCTCCGCACCGCCCGGACAGATCCCGGTGACCCTCGCCGCCGCGCTGACCGCACCGGTCCAACGCGCGGTGATGGAGCACCCGGCGCTGCGCATCGACCTCGCGCGCACCCTCCACACCGCGCAGTCCAGCCGGCACCACCGCCCGATCCGTGTCGGCGATGTCCTCACCGCCACGGCGACGGTCACCGGCGTGCGCTCGGCGCGCGGCGGCCGGATGATCGGCTTCGACACCGTGCTGCGCGACGCGCGCGGCGAGACCGTCCAGACCCTGACCAGCGGGCTGCTCACCGCGGAGGTGGAAGAAGGATGACGACGACGACAACGCCCGCCCCGACCCCGTCCACCGGGGACGAGATCCCCACCCGGGACCTGCTGATCACCCGCGAGGACCTGCGTCGATACGCGGAGGCCTCGGGCGACCACAACCCCATCCACCTCCACGACGAGGCGGCCCGTGAGCTCGGCCTGCCCGGCGTGGTGGCCCACGGGATGCTCACCTCGGCGCTGGCGATCGGGGTCGTGGCCGAGTGGGCCGGGGGCTCCGACAGGGTGGTGGCCACGTCGATCCGGTTCGCCGGCCCGGTGGTGGTGCCTGCGGACGCGCCGGCGGTGCTCACGGTCGCCGGGGTGGTGCGCACGGTGGCCGAGGACGGGGCCGGTGCCGACGTGGCGTTGACCGTCACCTGTGCGGGGGCGAAGGTCTTCGGCAAGGCGATCGTCACGGTGTCCGTCGCCGGCGACGAGCAGTGCGGGAGTGCCTGATTTCAGGCCACGGCCTGTCCTGTCGTACACTGGGACGCCCGACCGGATGAGGTCGGGACCACGCTGCCCTCGGGCAGTAGCCGACACTGTAGAGTCGAGGCGTTCGTGCGGCCCGCTCACGCGGAAGGCACGGGTGGTCGGGAAACCGGCCGAAGGGGCGTAGCTCAATTGGCAGAGCAGCGGTCTCCAAAACCGCAGGTTGCAGGTTCAAGTCCTGTCGCCCCTGCACTTCCCCGCAAGCCAGATGACCCGGAGGTAGGCGCGTGAGCACCGATCGCGAGAACGACGTCGACACCAGCGGCGCCCGCGACTCGGACGCCGCCGTCCCCACCGGTAAGGCTGGTCGCGGCGACACCGCCGTCGCGGGCCGGGTCCGGACTGACGCGGATTCCCCGGAGGACACGCGGGCAGCTCGCGCGAATCCGTTCCAGTACATCAAGCAGGTGGCAGAGGAACTGCGCAAGGTCATCTGGCCGACGCGCAACCAGATGGTCACCTACACCATCGTGGTGTTCCTCTTCCTCATCTTCATGACGGCGCTGGTCTCCGGCGTAGACTTCGGTGCGGGCAAGCTCGTCGAGCTCGTCTTCGACCGCTGACGACCCGCCGCTGAAGGCCCGGGGTGACCACCGGGCCGACGAACTTCGAGAGGACCCCATTTCCGTGAGCGAGATCGACCAGAGCCCTGAGGCCGACGGCGTCGACGAGACCCCTGCGGCCGTTGAAGAGGCCGAGATCGAGGCCGACGCGGTGCTCGCTGACCACGGCGTGGATCCGGCGGATGCTCCGGTGCCGCCCACGGCCGACGCGCTGATGGATGAGGCCGCGGACGAGGCGCTCGACGAGGTCGAGGCCGAGGAGTCCGGCGAGGTGATCGACGAGACGGTGATCGACGAGACCGTGGCCGAGGACGCCGCGGAGCCGGCCGCCCCCGGGATCAACCCGATCGTGGCGTTCAAGCGTCAGCTGCGGAAGCTGCCGGGCGACTGGTTCGTCATCCACTCCTACGCCGGGTACGAGAACAAGGTCAAGGCCAACCTGGAGACCCGCGCCGTCACCCTCGGTGCCGAGGACAAGATCTTCCAGGTCGAGGTCCCGGTCGAGGAGTACACCGAGGTCAAGAACGGTCAGAAGAAGACCTCCAACCGCAAGGTGCTGCCCGGCTACGTCCTGGTCCGCATGGAGCTGGACGACGAGTCGTGGGGCGTCGTGCGCAACACCCCCGGTGTGACCGGCTTCGTCAGCGCGACCGGTGGTGCGGCGGGCACGCCCACTCCGCTCTCGCTCAACGACGTGGCCAAGTTCCTGGCGCCCAAGCCCGAGAAGAAGTCGGCGGCCGCCGCCGGCGCCGAGGCCGACGGTGGCCTGGTGCCCCCGACCATCGAGGTCGAGTTCGAGGTGGGCGAGTCCGTCACCGTCATGGACGGCCCGTTCGCGACGCTGCCGGCGAGCATCTCCGAGGTCGACCCGGCCGCGCAGAAGCTCAAGGTGCTCGTGTCGATCTTCGGTCGCGAGACCCCGGTCGAGCTCGGCTTCACCCAGGTCGAGAAGATCGACTGACCCGGTCCGGGACGCGGTCACCGACCGGCCCGGCCACGCGCTTTCCGAACCCGCCCCACACGCAGTGCGTGGGGCGGGTTCGTCGCGTGGGGGCAGGGGTGCGCGCCGGCGTGATTCGTGTTGGCGGCACGGAGAACGTAGACTCTCCAAGGTTGCGCCTGTGTACCTCCCCGCCTGCCCTCGCGGGTCGGTTCGGGAGGCCGGACGCACACGACAGTCGGTCACCCGCGTGTACAGCGCGGCGCCGAGATCCAGTCGAAGAATCAGGAAGACGATGCCTCCGAAGAAGAAGAAGGTCTCAGGGCTCATCAAGCTCCAGATCCAGGCCGGCGCAGCCAACCCGGCCCCGCCGGTCGGCCCGGCTCTGGGTGCCCATGGTGTCAACATCATGGAGTTCTGCAAGGCCTACAACGCCGCCACCGAGAACCAGCGCGGAAACGTCGTGCCGGTCGAGATCACGGTCTACGAGGACCGGTCGTTCGACTTCAAGCTCAAGACGCCCCCGGCCGCCAAGCTCCTGCTCAAGGCCGCCGGCCTGCAGAAGGGTTCCGGCACCCCGCACTCCGAGAAGGTCGGCAAGGTCACCATGGACCAGGTCCGCGAGATCGCGCAGACCAAGATGGAGGACCTCAACGCCAACGACATCGACGCAGCCGCGAAGATCGTCGCCGGCACCGCCCGTTCCATGGGCATCACGGTCAGCTGACCTCTCTCCCCGTACACACCTGTGGAAGGGCAGCTCAGGCCCGCACCACACCCAACCGCCGCGCGACTTTGACGCGGCAGGAATGGAACTGACATGAGCAAGAGCAGCAAGGCCTACAAGGCCGCAGCTGAAAAGGTCGACCGCACCAAGCTGTACTCGCCTCTGGAAGCCCTGGCCCTGGCCAAGGAGACCTCCTCGAAGAACACGGATGACACCATCGAGGTGGCCATGCGACTTGGCGTCGACTCCCGCAAGGCGGACCAGATGGTCCGCGGCACCGTGAACCTTCCGAACGGTACCGGCAAGACCGCCCGCGTCATCGTCTTCGCCGCGGGCGAGAAGGCCACCGAGGCCGAGGCCGCCGGCGCCGACGCCGTGGGCACCGACGAGCTGATCGAGAAGATCCAGGGCGGCTGGCTCGAGTTCGACGCCGCGATCGCCACCCCGGACCAGATGGCCAAGGTCGGCCGTGTGGCCCGCGTGCTCGGCCCGCGTGGTCTCATGCCCAACCCGAAGACCGGCACCGTGACCATGGACGTCACCAAGGCCGTGGCCGACATCAAGGGCGGCAAGGTCACCTTCCGCACTGACAAGGCCAACAACCTGCACTTCATCGTGGGCAAGGCGTCCTTCTCGCCCGAGCAGCTCACGGAGAACTACCAGGCCGCGATCGATGAGGTCCTGCGCCTCAAGCCGTCCTCCTCCAAGGGCCGCTACCTGCAGAAGATCACCTTCTCGTCCACGACCGGCCCAGGCATCCCGGTCGACACCTCCGCGGTGTCCAAGCTGCTCGAGGGCGGCTCCGACTCCGAGTGAGTTCATCGGCTCCCCAGTGAGCTGAGCGCCACGGCGAAGGCCCCGTACCGGTTCTCCGGTGCGGGGCCTTCGTCTCTGCGCGGGCCGGTGCGGTGGCGGCGGTCCGCGCGGTGTGATCTGGAGCACCCACGGCCACGTACCCTGGGGTGTGGTTTCGCCCACAGAGGACGCGGGGGCGGATAGATGGCGGGACGGGTGGGCACGGCGGTACGTTCCGCCGGGGACTTCTACGCACTGTCCGCCGACGCCCTGACCGGGATCGTCACCGGTCCCTGGCGGTGGCGCGAGTTCGTGGACCAGTACTGGTTCATCGCCCGCGTCTCGCTCATCCCGACAGTACTCATGGCCCTGCCGTTCACGGTGTTGGTCGTGTTCACCCTCAACTCCCTGCTGGGAGAGATCGGCGCCAGCGACATGGCCGGGGCGGGGGCGGGGCTGGGCGCGGTCACGCAGATCGGGCCGCTGGTCACCGTGCTCGTGGTGTGGGCGACCTGCTTTCTCCGCCGTAAACCCGAGAGAAGCCGGCGCAGTATGTAGTTTTACTCTCACCAGCGGTCGCCTCCCTCGCGCCCGCGACCACTGGGAGGCGTCATGCTCACGCGCTACCTGTCCATCGTGCTGGCTCTGATCCTCGTCACCCCGGCAGCCGCCAGCGCGTCCCCTCTGACGGATCTCGCTTCCGGCTCACTGTCCGGCTCTCTGACCTCTGGGAGTACGTCGCTCTCTTCGGGATCGGACTCGGACTCGGGCTCGGGCTCGTTGCAGGCCGAGCCGAACTACGACCCCGTCGACCCGGCCAGCGGTCGGCTGATCGCCTCCACCGGTTTCGAAGTGCAGCGGGACGGGTTCTCGTTCGACAATTGGGGCCCCGGCGACGAAGAACACCGGCGGAGCCTCACACCCGCGGCCATGCAGTCGCTGTTCGGCGATGACATCTGCGCGCGCATCGTCAACGGAGAATGCGTGTTGAGCGCTCCAGGGGCCGCGCTCCACTCGGCGGCGAACGAAATGGTCTCGGGCGGGCACTGCTACGGGATGGCTGCACTGGCGGGCCTCTTCCACACCGGCGGCCTCGACAAGGCCGACTACCTGCCGCCCGGACAGACCGTGTTCGAGGCACAGCCCTCCGACGAACTCGATCGTCTGATCTCCCGCTATTGGGCGGCGCAGCTCTCGGATCCCAGCAATGCCGCGACCACCAAGAACTCGGTTGCCCAGACGGTGCGGAAGCTTCTGACCGCCTGGGGGAGCGGAGACAACGTCATTCTCTCGTTCTTCGATGCGGAGGGCAGGCGAGGCCACGCCGTGACCCCCATCGCTCTGCGGGACCTGGGGGCGGGACGCACCGGCATCGTCGTCTACGACAACAACTACCCCGGCCAGGAGAAGATCTTCGTCACGAACCCCGCCACCGACTCGTGGTACTACACCACCGCCACCAACCCGTCCGAGCCCGTGAACATGTACGTGGGCTCACCGGCCAACAGGCTCATGCTCACCCCGCTGCAGGCGACCACCCGGATCCACGACTGTCCCGTCTGCGCCGACGTCGGCGACGATTCCGTGACCGTCCTGGTCAAACGGGCACCGGGTGAGGGCGATGAGACCGGGAGTGAGCCCGCCTTTCGGCTCACGACACCGGCCGGCGACCCCGTGCCGGGCCTGAAGCCGCTCGACTTCATCAGCGAGACGGACAATTTCGTGGCGGTGGTCCCGGCGGAGGTCGCGTTCGACATCACGATCGACAGCGCTGGGTCCGGGTCCGCTGATGTCTGGGACGTGACCCTCTTCGGCGACGGCTGGACCAACGAGGTCGACGGGATCTACTTGGAGTCCGGAGACACCGCCACCGTCTCGGTCTCGGCTGACCAGCGCGAGCTCAGCCTGCGGAGCTCGGCCCCGCTGGAGCCGCTGTTGGCCATCGCGGAGGAGCAGGGGGACTGGTCGGTGGAGGCTGTGGCCCGCGACCTGTCGCTGCTGCCCGGGATGAGTGCGTCCGTGTGGCGCGGGATCAACGGGGACTTCGTGTTCTCGCTTGCCGGCGCGGGTCCGGACGGGGTGACGGGTATCGATATCCGGCGCCGGGATGTCGAACGGGACTACCACCTCAGGTCGGACGGGCCGGTGACGATCCCGGTCGGTGCGTCGGTCTCGTTCGCGGCCGGTATGTGGGACGGACGGGCGGAGCTGATCGCCCGGGTGGAGGGCGTCGGAGGTATCCGCGAGTATCTCTTCGTGTAGCCGACCAACGTGGCGGGGTCGGGTCACCGGGGCGTGAACGTGGACACCAGCCACCGGTCGCCATCGCGGACCAGGCCCACGTCGACGACGGTCTGGAGCACACGGGGGATGGCGTCGGCGTCCACGGTGTGGCGGTCGAGGTAGACCACGACGAGGGCCCGGTCCCCGTCGAGTGATGTCAGCGCCGAGCCCGCGGAACGGGCCGAGGAGGCGAGCTGCCCGGCCGTGGCGCGCGGGATCGTCACCTCCCGGCTCTGCTCGCGGAACGTATCGAGGAATGGACGGGTGAGCAGCGCCTCGGCGGCGGCCAGGTCCCCGGCCACGGTGGCGGGCTGGTAGTCCAGCACCGCCAGCGCGGCGGTCTCGGCCGCCACCACCGCCCGGGCCGCGAGCCGCTCTCGCTCGGCGCCCCGCCGGTCGGCCGCGACGAGGAGAAGGGCTGCCACGACAAGCGCCACCGCGAGCACCACCGTGGCCGCACGGACTGCTCGGCGACCTCGACCTTCCGCCCGGAGCTCCCGTTCACTCGTGGCACCGGCGGCCACGGCCTCACCCGCCACACCGTCACCCGTCATGCATGCCCCCTCGGGTAGGCCGATACGAGACAATGCCTTCATGACCGCTTCGCCGAACACCCCGCCCACCGGATCGCCTCATCCCGCCCACCCAGTCGCGGTGCGGGACGTCGCCCTGCGGGACGGACTGCAGCTCACCGAGGGCCGGATGAGCACCGGGGCGAAGGTCGACCTCGTCCGGACCCTGCTCGGGCTCGGCATCCCGGAACTGGAGGTGGGCTCCATGGCCCGCCCCGACCTCGTGCCGGCGCTGGCGGACACGCTGGAGGTGATCGGCGCGCTGGACGAGTCCGAACGCGACCGCTGCTGGGTGTGGGTGGCCACCCCGGGTCACGTGCGCCGCGCCGCCGACGCCGGGGTGCGCCGCTTCCAGTACTGCCTGTCGGTGACCGACGAGCACAACACCGCGAACATCGGCCGCAGCACCGAGACCTCCATGGAGGCGCTGCCCGAGGCCCTCGAGGCCGCGGCGGCCGTGGGCGGAACGGTGCAACTGTGCCTGGCCACCACGTTCACCTGCCCGATCACCGGGCCCGTCGACCCGGACCAGGTCCTGGGGCTGGTCGCCGACCCGCGCGGTCAGGGCACAGTCGACGTGGTGCTGGCCGACACCCTCGGGCAGGCCCACCCGCGGCAGGTATCCGAGCTCGTCGCCGCCGCGGTCGAACCCGCCGCCGGCCGCCGGCTCGTGTTCCACGGGCACGACACGTGGGGGATGGGCGTGCCCAACACCCTGGCCGCGGTGGCCGCCGGCGCGACCATGGTCGACGCGGCCCTCGGCGGGCTCGGCGGCTGTCCCTTCGCCCCGGGCGCGTCCGGAAACACGGCCACCGAGGACGTCCTGTTCGCGCTGCAGCCCGACTGGCTGGACCCGCAGGGCTTCCACCAGCTCATCGCCGCCGGGGACCGCATGCTCGCGCAGCTGGGGGAGAGTTCCCGGTCGAGGGCCTCGGCCGGGGCGCACGGCAACGGCCGCCAGTTCGCCTGGACCCTGCCGCAGGGCTGACCCGGCTGCGGTCACACCGCCACCTCGGCGGAGGAGACCAGGGCCCGCCCGTCCACGAGCACGGCTTCGATCCGCCACCGCCACGTCCGCTCGGTGGCGCCGGGAGTGTCACTGAGAGCGGCACCGGCACCGGCCGCTGAACCTGCCCCGCCGCGGCTCACCTCGGCGCGCGTCGCGATCAGCAGGCGGGCGGTCGCGGGGCCGGCGGAGCCGCCGAACACCCCGCGGGCCGCCACGGGCTGCTCCACCCCGGAGGCGATCACCTCGGCGTGGGCGCTCACGGCGTTGTCGTCGTCGTCGAGTACTTCCAACACCTCCGCCCGCCGAGCGGCCACCTCTTCGCCCAGGGTGCCCGTGCTCAGCTCCGCCAGGCGGTCCAGGGACGCTGCGGCGTCCGCGCTGGACAGGGAGGACAACAGGAGCGCGACCTCGATCGCGACATCCGACAGCTGCGACGTCTCGCGCTCGGCGGTGCCGCGCGCCCACACCGCGGACCCCGCCCAGCCCGCCACCACGGCGGCCGCGACAATCACCACGACCAGTGCCACCGGCAGCACCCGGCGCAGGGCCGGACGCGGGGGCGGGGCGTCAGATGACGCCACGGGCGGCCAGGTCGGCCAGGCGCGCGTCGTCCATCCCCAACAGGTCGCCGTAGACGGCCGCGTTGTCGAAACCCGGCTCCGGCGTTCCGCCACGGTGGACCGCGCCGGGGGTGTCCGTCAGAACGGGCACGATGCCGGGGCCCAGAACCGTGTCGTCCACGCCGGGCACGGTGTGCGGCACCAGCATGTCGCGGGCCAGGAACTGCTCGTCCCGCACCACGTCGGCCACCGTGTTGACCGGGCCCACCACCACTCCGGCCCGGTCCAGGGTCTCGCGGATCTGCTCCGCGGTCCGCGCAGCGGCCCAGTCGGCGATGATCGCGTCGATCTCGTCCTGGTGGATCCCGCGCGCGGAATGGTCCACGAAGCGGGGGTCGTCGGCGAGTTCGGGGCGGCCCATCGCGCCGCACAGGCGACGGAACACAGTGTCCTGGTTGGCGGCGATGATCACCCACAGGCCATCGGAGGCCCGGTACAGGTTGGACGGGGCGATCCCCTCCAGCCGGGTGCCGGACGGGCCGCGCACCACGCCGGCCGCGTCGAAGTCGGGGATCACCGACTCCTGCACCGCCAGACAGGATTCGGTGAGCGCCACGTCCACCACCTGGCCGCGGCCGGTGGTGGTGCGGGCCAGCAGCGCGGCGAGGATGCCCTGCACGGCGAACATGCCGCCCAGGGTGTCGCCGATCGACAGGGCCATGCGTGGCGGCGGCTGGTCAGGGAAGCCATTGAGGTGACGGAGTCCGGAGACGCCCTCGGCGACCGAGGCGTAGCCGGCGCGCGTGGCCTGCGGCCCGGTCTGGCCGTATCCCGACACCCGGCCGATCACCAGGCCCGGGTTGATCGCGTGCAGCTCGTCCGGGCCCAGGCCCCACTTCTCGAGCGTGCCGGGACGGAAGTTCTCCACCACCACGTGCGCCCGGGCCACGAGGTCACGGAAGATCGTCGCGCCCTCGTCCGAGCGCAGGTCGAGCGTGACCGATTCCTTGTTCCGGGCATGCACCGTCCAGAAGTGCCGGCGCCCGTCACGCTCGCCCTGCCCCCACGTGCGGAGGGGGTCGGGGCGCCCGGGATCCTCGATCTTGATCACCCGGGCGCCCATGTCGCCGAGCAGGCGGCCGGCGAACGGGCCGGCGATGAGCGTGCCCAACTCGAGCACGGTCATCCCCGCCAACGGGCCGGAACGGCCCTGCGTCGTCGACTCCATGTTCCGCTCCCTCCTCACCGCGCGCCGGCCGGCGCGCGCCTGTGTACGCCTAGAACCCTAGGTGGACGGTCTTCTCCTCGGTGAAGGCCTCCAGCCCGCTCACGCCGAGCTCGCGGCCGATGCCACTGGCCTCGCGGCCGCCCCACGGCAGCGACGGGTCGGGCACGCCCCAGCCGTTGACCCACACCGTGCCGACGCGCAGCTGCGGGATCACCGAGTGCACCGTGGACAGGTCGGTCGAGAAGATGAACGCGTTGAGGCCGTACTGGGTGTCGTTGGCGATCCGTACCGCCTCGTCCGTGTCGGAGAACGTGATGACCGTGGCGACAGGGCCGAAGATCTCCTCGCGGGCGATGGTGAGCGAGTTGTCGCCGCGGAACACGGTGGGCTCCACGAAGTAGCCACGGTCGCCGACCCGGGCACCGCCCGTGACCAGGTCCGCGCCCTCGGCCCTGCCCTTCTCGATGTAGCCGAGGATCCGCTCGAACTGGCGCTCGTTGACGATCTCCGCGTCGTCGGCTGGTGTTCGGTCGCCCTCGAGTGGGGCCGCCCGCGACCGGGTGACGTGCCGTTGCCGGTCGGAGGTCTCACCGGCGTGGAATCGGGCGCCGCCGAGGTGCTGAGGGCACGCGGCTGGGACGGCGCCGGAGCCGGGTCCCCGGTGCCGGTGGTGGCCAAGGGGGTGGGCGGTCTCGTGGTGCAGCGGGCACTCCAGTTGTCCGGTGACGGGGCCCCGCCGGTGAGCGCGCTGGTCACCCTCGGCCCGGTGTGGAACGGGACCAACGTGCTCGGGATCGCGGACATCGAGGACGTGAGCCGCCGGCTGGGCACCTTCGACGCGATCCTGGCGTGGGAGCGCACCTGGATGGATCCCCTCTGTGAGGGGTGCAGGGAGGCGGTCAGGGGATCGGAGACGCTCACCGCGTTGCACCGCGACGGCATCCGCACGCCCGGGGTCGCCTATACCGACATCGTCACCGTCACCGACCTGCTGGTCCAGCCCCCACTCGAGCAGTCGCCGCCGGGGACGCATCTGCGGGTTCTCCCCCCGTCAGCGGGCGGGGTGCCGGTCTGGCACGGCGAGCTCGGCCGCGACCCGCTCTCGCGCACTTCGGTGCTCGAGGTCCTCGGTGAGACGTAGAGTCGGAAGGATGAGGACACGACACGGCGGTGCGTCGGCATGACCCACGGTTCCACGTGGTCCGGTAGTCCGGCCGCGGCGCCGACCGGGCGTCTGTCCGTCGACGACTGGGCCCGGGCCGGGCTCGACCTGCTCATGACGGAGGGGCGGTCGGCCGTCAAGATCAGCCGCCTGTGTGCGCATTTCGGGGTCACCAAGGGCAGCTTCTACTGGCATTTCGAGGATTTCGACGCGCTGATGGCCGCGATCGCGCGGCTGTATTTCTCCCAGGAGATGGACGCCGCCCGTGGGCTGGTGATGATGGAGGAGATGCCGCCCGGGCAACGCCTGGAGACCATGAGCGCGATGTTGGTCGAGTCCCGGGCCTGGCAGGGGGAGGCCGCGGTCCGTGAATGGGCGCGAGACGACGCCACGGTCGCCCAGGCCGTCGCGGAACTGGACCGGCGGATACTGAGCGTGGTCCACGACGCGTTCGTCGAACTCGGCTTCTCCGAGCGGGAAGCCCGGATCCGGTCGGGCGTCCTCGTCTACGCGGGGATCGGGTTCGTCTACGGGCGCTCCTCGCTACCGGTGCCCACCGTGGAGGAGATCCACGACGTGCTGGCTCTGCTCGTGCGCGTGGACTGACCGCTCGCCTCCGGGGCGGGGAGGCCTGTCCTTGTCGGCGAGGCCCGGTCGGCGAGGCCCCCGGGCCGATGTCGTCGGGGTCAGTGCGCGACGCGCACCGTCAGCCCCCGGCGCTTGATGCGCGCGGAGAACTCCGTCACCGTGCCGCAGTCCTCACCGTCGATCTGGAAGGACGCGGGCCTGTCCAGGATCCGCGTGTGGACCCGCACTCCCTGGCGGAAATCCACGGGCCGGGTCCGTCGGTCCTCTTTCTCCTCCGCGGGCGCGCCCTTGCCCCCGATGGCGGACAGCCGGTGCCGCACGGTGTGTTCGGCGAGTACGGCGCCGGCCCGGGCCCAGCCGAGAACACCTTTCGCGCGTAGCGCCATGACGTCCAGGAGACCGTCGTCGATCACCGCGGCCGGCAGGAGCACCATCCCGCCCTGGAGCATCCCGCAGTTCGCGACCAGCAGGGTCCGGGCCTTGGTCTGCACCACGGGGCCGTCGTCGAGTGCGTACTCGACCTTGATCCGGTGACCGCTGATCAGTGTGTTGGCGAACGCCCCGACGTAGGCCAGCCACCCCACCCGGGCCTTCAGCTCGGCGTCGGTCCCGGCGATCATGTCGGCATCCATCCCCGCGCCCAGCATCACCAGGAACACATCGTCGTGCGTCGTGCCCTCGCCATCGGTGTACCGGACCTCGCCGAGGTCGATGTCGCGGCTGCGGCCGCCCATGGCCACGTGGAGTGCCCGGTCGATGTCGTCCAGGGGGATGCCGAGGTTCCGGGCGAGCAGATTGCCGGTGCCGAGCGGGACGACGCCCATCGGGACCGAGCTGCCGAGCAGTCCCTGGGCCACGGAGCGGACGGTCCCGTCTCCGCCGCAGGCCACCACCAGTCCGACACCCTCCTCCACGGCCCGGGCCGCCTGTCCGGTCCCGGGGTCGGCCTCGGTGGTCTCGTAGAACACCGGGTCGGTCCATCCGTGGCGGGTCGCCCGGTCAGCGGTGCGTCGGCGGACCTCGTCGATACCGACTTTGGTCGGGTTGTAGACAACGGCGACGCGGGACGAGGATGGGGCCACGGCACCAATCTGTCAGAAACCCGGCGGTGCCGCCATTCCCTCCCTGCAGGGGATTTGTTCTCCGCTGCCCGATGCCGATAGTCTGGCCTCCGAAGTTTGAACGCCTGCCGACCGCGTGTCGTCGGGCACCTGATCAAGTTTCACCGAAGACCGCAGGTCGCCGCTCCCGCCGGGAGTGGTCGAAGGGTCCGGGAGCGCCCGGACGGCCCGCGCAGGAGAACACCGGTCAGCGTCGGACGTACGGGCGATCCCCAGGGGTTGCCGGTGCCATTCCTCCACGCCCCGTGCCTTCTGTGCCCGGGGCGTTCGTGTTTCTCTCGGGCGAGACGAAGCAGAAAGGAGGCGAAACATGGCAAAGCCCGCCAAGGTCCAGGCCGTTGCGGAGATCAAGGAGCACTTCCAGAACTCCTCGACCGCCGTGGTCACCGAGTACCGCGGACTCTCCGTTCCGCAGGTGACCGAACTGCGCAAGGCGCTGGGTGAGGGTTCCACGTACACCGTGGCCAAGAACACCCTGGTGAAGCGCGCAGCTCAGGAAGCCGGCGTCGAGGGTCTCGACGACCTCCTGTCCGGCCCCACCGCCATCGCGTTCGTCACCGGTGAGGTCGTGGACGCCGCCAAGGCGCTCAAGACCTTCGCCAAGGACAACAAGGCGCTCGTCATCAAGGGCGGTGTCATGGACGGCCAGCCGCTGTCCGCCACCGACCTCGAGAAGATCGCCGAGCTCGAGTCCCGCGAGGTCCTGCTCGCGAAGCTGGCCGGTGCCCTCAAGGGCAACCAGGCCAAGGCCGCCGGCCTGTTCAACGCGCCCGCCTCGCAGCTGGCGCGCTTGTTCGGCGCCCTCCAGGACAAGAAGAACTGACACACCCCACACGCTTCCGGGCCGCCTGACGGCGCCGGGACACTACGAAAGGACGCCACCATGGCGAAGCTCAGCAACGACGAGCTCCTCGAAGCCTTCAAGGAGATGACCCTTCTCGAGCTCTCCGAGTTCGTGAAGCTGTTCGAGGAGACCTTCGAGGTCACCGCCGCCGCTCCCGTGGCCGTCGCGGCCGCCGGTGCCCCGGCTGCCGGCGGCGACGCCGGTGCCGGCGAGCAGGACGAGTTCGACGTCGTCCTCGAGTCGGCCGGCGACAAGAAGATCGGCGTCATCAAGGTCGTCCGCGAGATCGTCTCGGGCCTGGGCCTCAAGGAGGCCAAGGACCTCGTCGAGTCCGCTCCCAAGGCTCTCCTGGAGAAGGTCGACAAGGAGGCCGCCGAGGCCGCCAAG
>CAYFRF010000066.1:0-4004 GCA_964345415.1 uncultured Microbacter sp.
GAGGTCATGGCGGTGATGGTCGGCGGCATGACCGGGGACAGGATCCTCGAGCGGCTCGTGGACGGCATGGTGGTGATCGTCCCCGCCGACCGCACCGACGCCGTGTTGGCCATCCTCGGCGCGCACGCCGCGGAGGGGTTCCCGTCGCTGGCGGGGATGATCTGGAACGGCGGGGTCCGGCCGAACGAGGCCATGGACCGGCTCGTGCAGGGCATGCGGTCCACGCTGCCGATCGTGTGCACCGAGCACGGCACGTACGACACGGCCCGGCTCGCCGCCGACACCCGCGGCCGTGTCTACTCGGGCTCCGGGCGCAAGGTCGAGACCGCGCTGAGCCTCATGGAGAAGCACGTCGACACCGAGCAGCTGCTCGACCGGCTGCGCGTGGACCGGCCGGACGTCATGACTCCCCAGATGTTCGAGTACCAGCTCCTCGAGCGGGCCCGTGCCGACCGGCGGCACATCGTGCTGCCTGAGGGCGACGATGACCGGATCCTGCACGCCGCCGGCCGCCTCCTGCGCCGCGAGGTGGCGGACCTGACGATCCTCGGCGATCCGGATGCGATCCGGCGCCGCGCCGACGAGCTGGGCATCAACCTGTCGGGGGCTCAGCTGCTCAACCCGCGCACCAGCGAGTACGCGGAGCAGTTCGCGGTGGAGTACGCGGAACTGCGCAAGCACAAGGGCATGACCTTGGATGTGGCGCGCGACCGCATCATGGACATCTCGTACTTCGCCACGATGATGGTGCACACAGGTCTGGCCGACGGCATGGTCTCCGGCGCCGCCCACACCACCGCGCACACCATCCGCCCGGCGCTGGAGATCATCCGCACGCAGCCGGGCGTCACCACCGTGTCGAGCGTGTTCCTCATGTGCCTGGCCGACCATGTGCTGGCGTTCGGCGACTGCGCTGTGGTCCCCGATCCCACGGCCGAGCAGCTCGCCGACATCGCCCTGTCCTCCGCCGAGACCGCCTCCCGCTTCGGTATCGACCCGCGGGTGGCGCTGCTGTCCTACTCCACCGGCGACTCCGGCAGTGGTGCCGATGTGGACAAGGTGCGCGAGGCCACCGACCTCGTGCGTGCCCGCATCGCCACCGCCGCTGCGGACGCCGGTACGGCCACCGCCGCCCGCGCGGCCGGCAGCATCATGGTGGACGGCCCGCTGCAGTTCGACGCGGCCATCGACCCCACGGTGGCGCGCAAGAAGATGCCCGACTCGCCGGTCGCCGGCCGGGCCACGGTCCTGGTGTTCCCGGACCTCAACACGGGCAACAACACCTACAAGGCCGTGCAGCGGACCGCGGGCGCGGTGGCGATCGGTCCGGTCCTGCAGGGGCTGAACAAGCCGATCAACGACCTCTCGCGGGGCGCGTTGGTCGAGGACATCGTCAACACGGTCGCCATCACGGCGGTCCAGGCGCAGGGCTCTCCCGCCGCTTCTGCTCCCGCAGACACCGGCTCTGCCACTTTCACCGGCGCCGCCGGCTCTGATCCCGCCGATACGGGCGCCGCCTCCACGAACGGACGTGACTCATGACCCGCGTGCTCGTCATCAATTCGGGCTCGTCCTCGCTCAAACTCCAGATTCTCGATACCGCGTCCGAGCAGGAGCTGGCCTGGGCGCTCGTCGAGCGGATCGGCGAGCCGGTGGGTTCGCTGACGGTGCGCCGTAGCGCGTTGACGGGGTCTCCCGCCGAGGAGCGCATCGCGGAGGCGGCGTTCCCCGACCACACCGCCGCGCTGGGCCGTGTCCTCGAGCTGGCGGGGGAGCTGCGCGTCCACCCCACGGACCTGGGGGTGGAGGCGATCGGCCACCGGGTGGTCCACGGCGGTCCCGACCTGTACGACCCGGTGCTGGTCACGCCGGAGGTGGAGGCGGCCATCGAGAAGCTGGAAGTCCTGGCGCCGCTGCACAACCCGGCCAACCTGCGGGGCATCCGCGTCGCGCGCGAACTGCTGCCGGGCCTGCCCAACGTGGCGGTGTTCGACACGGGCTTCTTCCACACGCTTCCCGCGGCGGCGCACACCTACGCGATCGACGCCGACGTGGCCCGCCGCTGGGACCTGCGCCGATACGGTTTCCACGGCACCAGCCACGATTTCGTCTCCCACCGCACCGCGGAGGTACTCGGCCGCCCGTACGACGAGCTCAACCAGATCGTGCTGCATCTGGGCAACGGGGCGTCGGCGTCGGCGATCGAGGCCGGTCGCGCGGTGGACACGTCCATGGGGCTCACACCGCTGGAGGGGCTGGTCATGGGCACTCGTCCGGGTGATCTCGACCCGGGCCTGATCATCCACCTCATCCGGGACCGCGGGATGTCGCCGGAGGACGTGTCGACGCTGCTCAACCGCCGGTCGGGGCTGGAGGGCATGTCGGGCGCGCGTGACTTCCGGGAACTGCTGGCCAGGGTCGACCTCGACGACGAGGCCGCCACCCTCGCCTACGACGTGGTGATCCATCGCCTGCGTCGCTATATCGGCGGCTACTGGGCGGTGCTCGGGCGACTCGATGCCATCACGTTCACGGCCGGCGTGGGGGAGAACGTGGCCCGTCTTCGGGCGGATGCGTTGGCCACGCTGGGCGACTGGGGTGTGGAGATCGATCCGGAGGCCAACGAGAACGGTTCCGGAGAGCGGCTCATCTCCACAGCTGACAGCAAGGTGGCTGTCCTGGTCGTGCCCACCGACGAGGAGCTGGCCATCGCCCGGGCGTGCGACGTGGTGCTCGGACTGGGGCCTGAACAGGGCAGCTGAGAATCCAGAGTGGGAGTTTTCTTTTTTAAGTAGAGTTTTAGAACTAGGCTGGGCTGCGGTTCCGGGGACGCTGCCCGGATATGACGGAATCGGACGATAGTGCCCCTCGCTGACTCTTCCCCGCGCCCTGCCCCCTCTGGTGCTGCTCGATCCCGCGCTGCCGGCCCCTGGGTCGCTGCCGGGTCCACCCGCAGGCGCACGGGTCAGGCCCTCGGCTTCGTGCCCCTCGCGCTGGCCCTCGTCGTGACGCTCGTCCTCGGTGGGCCTCGGTCGCCCGGGCACTGACGGTTCCTCCGCTGGACGCAACCACGGACCTCGAGTTCTCTCTCGACGGCACGACCTGGACCGATGTCCCGGAAGTCGTTCTCGGTGAGTGGGGCTGTGACCTGGACGGCCAGTGGGCCTCGGGCGGGCCGATCGGCGGGACCGCCGGCGTCGACCCGTGTGCCATGTCTCCGGGGGAGTACATCGACCGCACCTACTTCGTCCGCAACTCCACCAACACCGGTCGGACCGGGCTGTACGAGGTCGGTATCGGCGAGTACGAGTTGTCGCCGCTGGCCGAGTTCGACGTGAGTTCCGTGATCGCCGCCGACCCTTCGGATACCGGCGCGCCCGGCAGTGTCGCTGACCCCGGTCCCGGCACCGTCACGCTCTACGGCTTCGAGACCGAGCCAGCCGACCAGACTCCGGACCCCAAGACGAGGCTGACGGCGGTCACCCTGGCGCCGGGGGCGAGCGCGCGGGTGGTGGACACGGTTTCGATCCCTGCGTCGCCGCAGAACTACGAGCAGGACCAGAGCGTCAGTCCCAGGATCTGGGTGTCGTTCTCGGACATCGGCGAGGTGGACACCGACGGCGACGGTCTGCCCAACAACGTCGAGGGCGAGATCGGAACGGATCCGAACGACCCCTTCAACCAACTCCCTGATGGCACGGTGGGCCAGAAGTACGGTCCCCAGGATTTCCTTCCGCACACTCCCGAGGGCGCCACGGTCGTGGTGGACACCTCCACGCTGCCACCGGGTATGACGCTGGAGAACGGCGTCCTCGGTGGCCGACCCACTACGGCGGGGACCTACGACATCGCGTTCACCATCACCATGCCGGGCGGGGCCGAGTACACCTCCATCCGCAGGGTCGAGATCTATCCGGCCGGGGGCGGCGGCTCGGTTGATCTGCCGTGGATCTTCTGGCCGATCATCGTGGGCGGGATCATCGGAGTGATCGTGGGCATCATCG
>CAYFRF010000066.1:4104-13129 GCA_964345415.1 uncultured Microbacter sp.
GGTGGCGCAGCGGGCGGTTCTGCCGGCGGCATCCTCGGCTCGATCGGCGGGATCTCCGGCTCCGGCGGCTCGGAATCCGGTTCGGGCCCCGGTGCTGGCGGTGACCAGGACGACCAGTCCGCCGGCGCCGGAACCGGCGACGCCTCCACCGGCCAGGCAGGCAATGGCGAGATCCCCGTGGGAGTTGTCACTCCGCGGGAGGCGTCGCCGTCCGATGAGTGGGCCCGCGCCAACTCGGAGGTCCGGAGCACGCTGCCCACGACGGGCGTCGGCGCGGTGGACCTGCTGCTGTGGGCGCTGACCGCGGCTGCGGCGGGCGTCACGCTGATCTTGTTCGCCAAGCGTCGCCGGACCCGTAGCGCCGAGGACTGATCGGGCAGTACTTCGCCTTCCTGCCCTGTCGCCCGGGTCCCTGCTCAGCTGACCCGGGCGGGGCGACCAGTTGCTCGTCATCAGCGAGATGGTCGTTGATTTCGAGACGACACCTCGGGAAAGCCCGGTGAAATCTCGCTGACCACGAGCAACTCGCTGATGACGAGCAACTCATCTTGCGCGCTGATCCTGCGCGCTTGGCCCGCCGCGGCCCGCTGTGGCCGGGTGCGCCCCGGTCTGCTGTGGCCTGCCGGGGCCGCGCGCGGCTAGAACAGGGTGCGAGGCCGGATGGCGTTGGCCTGGTCCACCAGACGGAAGCGTTGCTGGCGGGTCTCGGTGGAGCGGGCGAGTGTCCGCAGGACCGTCTCGGCGCCGGTGCGTAGCCCGAACTCGGTGAACGGCACATCCCGCATCAGCGGCGAGGGCGACGGCTCGTTGCCCGGCAGCTTGATCCAGGCCAGTGCCGTGGTGAGCAGGGTGAGCCGGATCTGGAAGGCGCGGTGCTCGCCGGCGGACAGGTTGGCCACCCGGCGGGCGGCTTCCCGCAGGTGGGCTTCCTCGGTCTCCTCGATCGGCCGGCCCTGGCAGAGCAGGAGGATCGCGGTGAGGTTGGCCAGTGACGAGTAGCGGGAGTTGGGCGGGACACGGTCCAGTTCGGCGATGGCGGCCGTGACCTCACCCCGCCGCTGCAGCTGGCGGGCCAGGCCGAAGGCGGAGCTGATCACCGACCGGTCGACCGACCACACGGTCCGGTAGAAGTGCTCGCTGGAGCGGGCCCACCGGTTCCGGTCGCCCTCGGGGCAGACGTCGAGGATCAGCTCGGCGGTGGCGGCGAGCGCGAGCTTGGGGCCGTTCTCGCCGGGCATCGCGGACAGCACCTGCTGGAACTTCGGGTACGCGCCCACGGGATCGCCCTTGAGCAGCGCGATCACGCCGTCGTACCAGACCAGTCGCCACTCGGACCGCCGCCGGTGGGAGTTCTCCTCGAGCAGCGCCTCGGCGGCGGCCAGGTCACCGCTGTCCAGATAGGCCCTGGTCAGGGCTATGATCACGCCGATGCTCTCGCGGGCCTCGGAGTCCTCGGAGGAGTACAGGTCGAGCAGCGTGTCGATCCGCTGCTCGACGGAGGTGTAGGAGGTGGCGGCGAGAATGCGGCTGGCCGGGTCGGTGGCCTCCATCAGCGGCACGGGCAGGGCGTCGACGAGTTCGGCGCCGGTGAGGGTGGTGTCGCGGGCGTGGCCGTCGACGAGGAAGTCGGTGGGCTCGACGGTGAACAGGGTGCCGAACGTCGACCGCTGCGGGGAGAAGACCTGCGAGAACGCCGGGTGCGGCACCCCGGTGCGCAGTGCCAGCACCTCGCGCAGGACACCCATGAGCTGTCCGGCCATGCCGGTGGCGCTGCGGAACCGCATGTCCGGGTCCGGGTTGGTGGCGCGCAGGATGAACCGGTACAGGGAGTCGTACCGGCTGAACACCGGCTCTTCGACGGGGGAGGGGATCCCGTCGGCGTACCGGCCGTCCACCACCGGCAGCCGCACGATCAGTGAGGCGAGGGTGCGGCCGACGGTGTAGAGGTCGGAGGCGGCGGTCGGGCCGGACACGGGGATCGCGGGGGCCTGGCAGACGGGGGTGCCGTAGATGTGCCCGTAGTCGCCCACGCCGGATACGGCGCCCATGTCGATCAGCTTCACGTGGTCCTCGGTGAGCATGACGTTCTCGGGCTTGAGGTCGTTGTAGACCAGCCCCACCGAGTGCAGGTACGAGAGCGCCTGGAGGACCTCGAGTACGTACGCGATCGCCTTCTCGACCGGCAGGACCCGGCCTGGGGCGGCCCGGCGGACGTCCCGCAGGCTGGGCCCGCCGACGTACTCCATGACGATGTAGCCGCCGTGCGAGGGCGAGGTGGCCCAGTCGTCCTGGATGAAGTTGTAGATTCGCACGATCGACGGGTGGGACAGCTCGGCGAGGATCTCCCGCTCCGCCACCGCGACTTCCTGCGCCTCGGCCTGGTCGGCGTGCAGCAGGCCCTTGAGCACCACCCAGCGGTCGGACACGTTGTGGTCCACGGCGAGATAGATCCAGCCCATCCCACCGTGGGCGAGTGCGCCGCGGACCTCGTACTGGTCGGCCACCAGGTCGCCGGGCCGCAGTTCGGGGCGGGGGAGCCGACCGTTGGAGGCGGCGCATTCGGCCTCGATGTCCTCGGGCGCGAGCATGGCCGAGGTGGGGTCCACGGGGATGATGTACGGCAGGTCGACCAGGCCCTCGGCGGCCAGGCTGGGCTTGTCCTCGGGCTTGTCGGGATGCCGCAGCCGGAAGGGGGCCGTGGTCCCGCGTTCGCCGGTGGTGGTGTCGCCGGTCCGGACCGGAGGCCGGGCGCCGGGCACCGATTCGGTGAGGGACTCCGGGTCGTCGTGCTCGTCGTCGTCGTATTCTCCGGCGCCGGGGTCGGTGTCCTCCAGGAACCCGGTCATGGACACCACGCCGGTGGCGTCGACGGCGCCGGTCGACATCATGTCGCCCGTCGCGGCGAGGCCGCCGGTCATCCCCAGGCCGCCCGTGGACAGTACGGCCCCCGTGACCTCGAGACCGCCTGTGACCTCGAGACCCCCAGTGACCTCGAAACCGCCCGTGGCCTCGAGACCGCCGGTCGGCTCCAGATCGCCCGTCGCGGCCAGCCCCCCGGTCGGTACCAGCCCTCCCGTATCGGCGAGCCCACCGGTGACCCCGACCGGCCCCGTGACCGCGCCCGGTTCCACGTGAACCGCCTCGGTCCGCACCGTCGCCTGGGTGCCCATGACGGGCTCGTCGTCGCGGGGGGCCTCGTCCCACTTCCTCAGGCTCATCGCGCAGACTCCGCGACATACCTGGGGGCCGGCATCCCCGGGCTCGGCCCCAGCCCCGACAACCACTCGGAGTACATGCGGTCCCACGTGCCGTCGTCGCGGATCCGCTCGAGCGTGGAGTTGACCTGCCGCACCAGCCCGTCGGTGTTGTTGCCGGGCGTCGACTTGGCGATCCCCACCCCGTACGGCTCGGCGTTGAGCTGCGGGCCCACGATCTGCAGGTACGGGTCCTGGGCGGTGATGCCCACGAGGATCGCGTCGTCGGTGGTGATGGCGTCCACCTGGTTCTGCTGGATCGCCACCAGGCAGTCCGCCCACGTGTTGACCGAGAGCACGGTGATCCGCTCCAACTCCTCCCACAGTCGGGCCGCCGAGGTGGTGCCCGAGGCCACGCACACGCGCTTGCCCTCCAGGTCCTCCAGCTCCTCGATCCCGGAACCGCGCACCGCCAGCACCCGCTGGTACGCCTGGAAATACGGTACCGAGAAGGTGATCCGCTCGCGCCGCTCGCACGTGATGGACATGGACCGGATCACCAGGTCCACCTGGTCATCCTCCAACGCCTCGATGCGGTTCGAGGAGGTCAGGGACCGGAATTCGACCTGGTCGGGGTTGCCGAAGATGTCGGTGGAGATCTCGCGGACCAGGTCCACGTCGAAGCCGGTGAGCTCGCCGGTGCCGGGGTCGCGGAAGGAGAACAGGTTGGAGCCCTGGTCCAGGCCCACGATCAGCCGGCCGCGTTCGAGGATCTCGGGGACCCGCTCCTCGGGGCGCGCGTCGTCGGGGCGCAGGCTGCGCAGCGGGTCACAGGACTCGTCCGCCGCGGGGAGGTCACCCGGGATGCCGGTGCTGATCACCGCGCCCGCGGGCAGGGGCATCACCGCGTCGACCTCGGGGATCCCGGCGTCCGCGGGGTCGATCGACGTGGCGGTCGTGGTGGTGCCGTCCGGGTCGGCCGGGTTGTCGTCGTCGACCCCACAGGCGCCCGTCACCGCCAGGGCCGCCACGAGCGCGCCCCCGACCAGCGCCCGCGCGCCACCCCACCTCACAGGTACTCCCTCACGCGGGGCGCGACGCCCACCACCACCGCGAACGCGGCGAGCGTGGACAGCGCCATGATGAGATCCGGCCCGGCGGAGGAGGTGCGGCGGGCCTTGTCGATGCGGGAACGCAGGGTGTCGCGGGCCTCCTCGATGGCCTCCTGCATGGACTGGTCGAACTCGTCGAACGCCGCGCCCGAGTCGCCGGGGTCCTGCCCGGAGGAGATGGAGATCGCGGCCTGGTAGTCGCCCTGTTGGTAGAGGGAGTCGGCGCGGTTCTGGGCGGCCATCCACTGGTCGAGGGCGCTGATCGCGTCGGTGACGGCCCCGTTGCCGTCGAGGCTGACGTTGCCGCGGAAGCCGGCGTCCTCGTCGTCGAGGTACACGGTCAGCGTGTCGCGCACCCCGCCCAGGATGGCGGCGCGTTCGGCCGCGGATCCCTCGGGGTCGGTGCGGCGCACCAGGTTGAGGGTCTCCTGCGCGCGCACCTTCTGGGCGTTGATCCGCTGCCGGGTGAGCTCGTTCATGGGTGCCGCCCCCTCGGACAGTCCGCGCGCGTTGTCGTTGGCGGCGAGGAATCCGGCGATCATGGTGAGCAGGAACGTGGCCACCATGAACAGGGACGCCAGCGCGAGCGCCGGGTTGACGCGCCGGCCGGTGAGCTGCCACAGCCATTGTTGCATCAGCACCAGGATCGCGATGGCCAGCATGAGCAGGAAGAACGAGCCCCACGGCGGGGAGGACCACTCGCGGTCGGATTCGCCGACGGAGGTGGACTGGCGGTCGTACAGGTCGGCGGCGGCGGGCAGGATCGTGTCCTGCATCAGCGCCGAGGCGGAGGCCAGGTAGGCGGCGCCGACGGGGTTGCCGACGCGGTTGTTGGTGCGGGCGGTCTCCACGAGGCCGGTGTAGGTGGCCAGCTGGGCGTTGATGTTGGCGAGCTGGTCGATGGACTCGGCGTCGGTGCGGTCGAGGCCCTGGGAGGCGGCGATGATCGACGCGGCGGAGGTGGCGATGGCCTGCTGGTAGCGGTCGCGCAGTTCGGGGGGTTCGATGCCGCCGGTGATGAACGCGGTGTTGGCGGCGGAGTCGGCGATGGTGAGGGAGCTGTAGAGGGTCTGGGAGGCGTTGGCGACGGGCTCGACCTCGGCGAGCAGGGTCTCGTGGTGGCTCTGCCGCTGGGCGATGGTGTTGGAGGCGACGATCCCGCCGGCGAGGACCGCGAGGATCGCCAGGACCGCGAATACGGACATGCGGCCCGGGGTGGTGAGGACGTCGTTCCAGAACCGGGCGGCGCGGCGGCGTACGTGGTGGCGGGGTTGGACGAGGGGGGAGGGTTCGTCGTCGGTGCCGCGGGCGGAGGTGGGTGTGGTGTCGGACCGCCGTGGGAGTGTGGGGGTGCTCATCGCGTGGTTCACCTCCCGGGTTGCGGCTCGCCGGCGCGCTGATCCGGCGGAGTGGGTACCAGGTTAGTGAAGTGCGGGCGGTCAGTCGGGCAGACTGGTCGGCGAGTAGGTGAGGTCGTGCCCCCGAGGAGGGGGCGGCGCAGCTGAGGAGGTGGTCGGCCGGTGGATGCGGTGGAGGGCGACGGTAACGGCTGGGTCGTGTCCGATTCCGGTGACCGCCGGTGGGGGCGTTTCGGTGCGGCCGGGTTGTTGTTGCGTGCTGCCGACCCGGCCGATCCGGATGTGCCGTTGGTGTTGTTGCAGCACCGCGCGGTGTGGACGGCCTCGGGGGACACGTGGGCGTTGCCGGGTGGGGCGCGGGATTCGTTCGAGGACGCGGCGGGCGCGGCACTGCGGGAGACGGAGGAGGAGGCGGAGATCCGCCCGGCCGACGTGGTGGTGCGCGCGCAGCGGGTCACCTCCCGTATGCCGGGCACCGTGTGGCACCGCCCGGGCCTGGACCTGCGGCATGTGGCGCGCATGATGGCGCGGCTGCGGCCGGATCAGGTGCATCCCGACGCCGGTGATGAGGCACCCGCCGGCGCCGGTGTCGCCGCAGCTGGTGTCCCCGGTGTCGCCGCCGCGGGCGGCGGAGAAAAGCCCGATGACGACGACGAGGCCACCACCCGCTCCACCGGCACCGGCAGCGGTGCCGCGGCCCGCATGCCGAAGATCCCGCCGCTGGTGCAGGTCTCCGAGGAGCCGGTCGAGTGGACCTATACGACTGTGGTGGCGGATGCGCCGCGGCCGCTGGAGACGGTGCCGAACAACGAGAGTCTCGAGCTGCGGTGGGTGCCGGAGACGCAGGTGGCGGAGCTGCCGCTGATGCCGGCGTTCGCCGACGCCTGGGAGGACGGTCTTCGCACCGAGCCGGTGGAGCTCGTGGTGGACGTGGCCAACGTGCTGGGCTCGCGGCCGGACGGGTGGTGGAAGGACCGGGCCGGGGCCACCACGCGGCTGCTCGAGGAGTTGGGGGCCGGGATGCCGCGCACGCTCGAGTTCCCGGTCTCGGCCGAGTCGCCCGCACCCGCTGAGCCGGTCGCGCCCGCCACGTCGGCGTCCTCCACCGAGCCTGCTCCTGCCCGGTTCGGTTGGGTGGCCCGCGCGCACGCCGTGACCGAGGGGGCCGCCCGGGCCGCCGAGCACTCCGGGCCGTTCGTCGTGCACCGCGCCGCCGGCGAGGGTGATGACTCGATCGTCGACCTGGCCACCGAGCTGGATCGCGGACCGCGTCGAGTGGTGGTGGTGACGGCCGATCGGGGACTGCGGGCCCGGTTGCCGAGGGGCGTTGTCGTCGTCGGGCCCCGGGCTCTTCTGGGCTGACCCGCCGCGCGCCCTCCCGGTTGCTCCGCGCCGCGCCCTCCCCGATCCGCGGGCCGACCGCGGCGCGCGCGGGCACACTGGAGCGCATGAGCCCGCGCCCCGAGATCCTCGTCGGCCCGCTGCTGCGGTACGTCGACGCCACCGACGCCACCGTGTGGGTCGAGGTCTCCGCCCCGTGCCAGGTGACGATCCGGGCCGGCGGCGAGGAGATCACCGAGCCCAGCTGGGGCGTGTTCGGGCACCACTTCGCGGTGCTGCACCTGCGCCAGCTACGTGAGGGGACCGAGACGCCGTACGAGATCGCGCTCGACGGCCACCGCGTCTGGCCGCTGGACCCCGACCGGCCCAGCGTGATCCGCACGCCTCGCGACGACGACACCGTGCGACTGTCCTTCGGCTCGTGCCGGCGCGGTGAGAGCCAGTCCCCGGTCGCGCTGCGCAAGATCGGCGCCGACGCGCTGGTGGCGCTGTCACACCGGATGGCGCACACCCCGCATGACGAGTGGCCGGACGCGATGCTGCTGCTCGGCGACCAGGTGTACGCCGACATCCCCAGCCGCGAGATCTCGGACAGGCTGGCCGAACGCCGCGCGGCCGGCGGCGGACCCCGGGCCGTGCGCGACTCTGCCGGGGCCGGCGGGGACCGTGACGTCTCGGGCGAGATCTGCGACTTCGAGGAGTACTCCTGGCTCTACCACGAGTCGTGGCGAGACCCGGATGTGCGCTGGCTGCTGTCGACGGTGCCGAGCTGCATGATCCTCGACGACCACGACCTGCGGGACGACTGGAACTCCTCGTACGCGTGGCGCCGCGAGATGACCGCGCAACCGTGGTGGCGGGACCGGGTGATCGGGGCGTTCGCCAGCTACTTCGTCTACCAGCATCTGGGGAACCTCGCGCCGGACGAGTTGGAGGCCAACGACGTCTACCAGGCGCTCCGGGCCGCGGGGTCCGACGCCGAGCGGGAGCAGATCCTGTCGGAGTTCGCGGTGGTCGCCGACTCCGAGCGCGGGGCCTCGCAGTGGAGCTTCAAACGGGACTTCGGGCGGGTGCGCGTGGTGATGCTCGACGTGCGCGCCTCCCGGCACCTCGACCCGGAGGATCGTCGCGTCATGGACCCGGCCGAGTGGGAGTGGACGCGCCGCGCCTGCCTCGACGCGGACGTGGACCACCTGCTGATCGGCTCGTCGCTGCCCGCGTTCATGCTGCCGGCGCTGCACCACGTGGAGGGCTGGAACGAGGTCGTGGCCCGGGACCGGCCGGACAAGCCGCTCACCGCGCGGGTCGGGGAGTGGATCCGGCTCACGGTGGACCTGGAGCACTGGGCGGCGTTCCGCAACAGTTTCGACGACCTGGTGGGGCTGCTCACCGAGGTCGCGGCGGGTGCTCGCGCGGGCGCGGGTGCTGGTGCGGGCGCGGGTGCTGGCGCGGGTGCTGGTGCGGGCGAGGCCCGCTCCGCCCCCGCGTCGATCCTCCTGCTCGGCGGCGACGTGCACTGCTCCTACCTGGAGGAGGTCGAGCTCACCTCACCGCGCGTGGCCGAGTCGCCGACGCGCGTGCACCAGCTGGTCATGTCGCCGTTCCGCAATCCCCTGCAGAAGTCGATCCGGCTCGTGAACCGGCTGTCGGTGCGCGAGCCGGTGCCCACGCTGACCCGGCGGCTGGCCCGCGCGGTGGGCGTGCGCGAGCCGGCGGTGCGGTGGCGGCTGACGGACGGCGTGTGGTTCGACAACGGCGTGATGACCCTCGTCCTGCGGGGTCGTCGCGCGTCGGTGCAGGTCGACCACGCGGTGGTGGAGTGGCCCGCGGCCGGCCTGGGCAGGCTGCTCACGCTGGTGCCGGGCCTGGCTCCGGATGCGTGGGGGCGCCGCGGCGAGGACGAGCAGGGGCACGGGACGCGGCGCGGCGGCGACTCGCTGGAGCGCAAGCCCCGGCAGGTCCTCCGCCGGACACTGACCAAGGACCTCACCGGCCAGGACATCCGGCCATAGATCAGCCG
>CAYFRF010000066.1:13229-15072 GCA_964345415.1 uncultured Microbacter sp.
GGGGAGGGCGGCGGCGAGAGGCGCGACCTCAGGCCAGGGCGTCGCGCAGCTCGCGGGCGGCGGCGGTGGGGTCGGCGGCGGCGGTGATCGCCCGCACCACCACCGCGCGACGGGCGCCCGACTCGAGCACCTGGCCCAGGTTGCCGGCGTCGATCCCGCCGATCGCGAACCACGGCTTCACCTCGCCGCCCGCGCCCGCGCCATCCGTCCCGCCCGCGCCGGCAGCGGCGGAGCCCAGCCCGGCGGCGTGCCGCACCAGCTCCAGCCCCGGCGCGTGACGGCCCGGCTTGGTGGGCGTGGGCCAGACGGGGCCGGTGCAGAAGTAGTCGACCAGCGGGTTCGCGGCGGCGGCGTCCACCTCGTCGGCGGCGTGGCACGAGATGCCCAGGATCATGTCCGCCCCGATGATCCGCCGCGCCCACTCCTCGGGCAGGTCGTCCTGGCCGATGTGCAGCACGTCGGCGCCGGCGGCCACGGCCACGTCGGCGCGGTCGTTGACCGACAGCAGCGCGCCGTGGGCCTCACACACCTCGCGCATCACGGCCAGCGCCCGCAGCTCGTGCCCGGCCTCCAGCGGACCCTGCTCGCGTTCGCCGGCCGAGTTCTTGTCCCGCAGCTGCACGATGTCCACGCCGCCGGCCAGCGCGGCCGTCACATCACGGCGCAGTGCGGGGAAGTCGCCGGTCCAGCCCTGCTCGCGGGCCTGCGCGTCGAGGTGACGGCGGGCGTCAATACAGAGGTAGAGGCGGGCGTCGGCGAGGCGGGCGCGGAGGCGGGCGGCGCGAGAGGTCATGGCCCCAACCGTAGGTCACGGCCCCGATAGGCTGACCGTCATGACCGCCGACGCCCGCCCCCCCGCCGATTCTCCTGCCTCCGGCCCGGCGTACCGCCGCGTCGCGGTGATCGGCGGCTCGGTGATCGGCCTGGCCTGCGCCTGGAGTATCGCCTGCGCGGGCCTGGCGGACGAGGTGGTGATCCACGAGCCCGAGGACTCCGGCCCCGACGGCGTCCCCACCGGAGGCGCGGCCTGGGTCGCCGGCGGCATGCTCGCCCCGTTCAGTGAGGCGTGGCCGGGCGAGGAGGACGTCTTCGCTCTGGGTGTGTCCTCACTTCGCCTGTGGCCCACCTTCCTCGACCAGCTCTCCCCGCACACGCCGCAGGGCCCCCCGATCCGCAGCGCCACGCACACGCACATGCTCGCCGTGGACGACGCGGATGCGCGGGACCTGGACATGGCCATGTCGTGGGCGCAGGGTCGGGGGGTTGTCGTCGTCGGCGGGGTGGGCAGCGACGACCTGCGACGCGTCACCCGGCGCGAACTCCGCGAGGCCGAACCGTCCCTGGCGCGGGTCGCGCGCGCCGCCTACCGCATGGACTCCGAGGGTGCCGTGGACAACCGCGTCCTGCTCGCGGCGTTGGCCCGCGCCTGCCGCGCCGAGGGCGTGAGGTGGGTGCGGGACAGGGTCGACGACGTCGACGACGTCGACGCGGACCGCATCGTCCTGGCCGCGGGCTCCGGCTCGGCGGCTCTCGCGGGGCTGCCGATCCGGCCGGTCAAGGGGGAGGTCCTGCGGTTGCGTGCCAGGCCTGGCTGCGAGGACGCTCCGCGGGGAGTTGTCCGGGCGTTCGTGCGCGGCCGCCCGCTGTACCTGGTGCCGCGTGACGGGGGACTGGTGGTGGGCGCCACCCAGTATGAGCACGGGGACGACCGGCAGGTGACGGTGGCCGGGGTGCGCGATCTGCTCGCGGACACCGAGACCATCTTCCCGGGCGTGGGCGAGTACGAGCTGGCCGAGATGATCGCCGGGCTGCGGCCCATGACGCCCGACAACCTGCCGATCCT
>CAYFRF010000067.1:0-11476 GCA_964345415.1 uncultured Microbacter sp.
GGCCTGGTCGCCGGCCTCGTGGTGGTGTTCTGGTGCTTCGCCACCTGGCTCATCCCGGTCCTCGTGGCGGTCGGCTACTGGCGACACCGCGTGCGCGGCGTGCCGTTCCGCTTCGAGCCCACCTGGTGGTCGATCGTCTTCCCGCTCGGCATGTACGCGGTGGCGGGCATGTACCTCGGCCGCGCCGACGACCTGCCCATCGTGGCCTGGATCGGCCAGGCCTGGATGTGGGTCGCGGTCACGGCGTGGATCATCGCGTTCGGTGGGATGATCAAGTCCCACCTCCCCGCCACGGGGCACACGACGAAGCAGGACGCATGACAGAGCAGACCCCATGACAGAGACAGCAGCCACGACACGCCGCGGCGGATGGCCCACCCCGGCGCACATGTCGCCCGGGTACTTCGGGTTGGTCATGGGCACCGGGATCGTCACGATCGGAGCCGGTCAGCGCGGCTGGCACAGCCTGGCCGAGGTGCTGCTGGTCCTCACCGCCCTCGAGTACGCCGTGCTGGTGCTGCTCAGCCTGTGGCGGGTCGGCGCGTATACGGACCTCGTCGTCGACGACCTTAGGGACCCCCGCGTCACCTTCCAGTTCTTCACATTCGTCGCCGGGACCAACCTCCTCGCCGCCGCCCTCGCGGCCCACGGCCACCTGATGCCGGCCACCGTCCTGCTGTGCGTCGGCGTGGTGGCCGTGACCGTGCTCGGCTATGTGATCCCGTGGCTCGTGCTCCTGGCCCGCGGGCCCCGCTCGGTGCTGCCGGACGTGGACGGGACCTGGTTCCTGTGGGCGGTGGCCCTGCACTCCGTGGCGATCGGCGCGGCCCTCCTCGAGCACCACGCGACCACCGGCGCCGACATCCTGGGCGCGGTCGCGGTGATCTCCTGGTCGGTGGGGGTGGTCCTGTACGTGGCCACCGCCGTGCTCGTCATGATGCGGTTGATCCTGCTGCCGGTCGGGCCGGAGGACATCGGCCCGCCGTACTGGATCCTCATGGGCCTGTCGGCCCTGGTGGTGGTGGCCGGCTCGCACATCGTGGGTATGACGCCCACGCCCCTCGTCAACGACGTCCGCGGGCTGGTCGCCGGCCTGCTGGTGCTGTTCTGGGGGGTCGCGGCCTGGCTGCTGCCGGTGATGGTGGCGCTGGGCGTGTGGCGGCACGGGATCCAGCGCGTGCCCCTGCGCTACACGCCGGCACTGTGGTCGATCGTGTTCCCGCTGGGCATGTTCGCCGCCTCCGGCATGTCGCTCGGGGGCACCGACCGGATCCCGCTCACGATCTGGATCGGCCGGGAGCTGATGTGGGCGGCGCTGGCCGTGTGGGCTCTGGTCTACCTCGCGATGGCCTGGTCCGGCCTCCGGCGCCTACGCGAGATCAGGCCGGGTGGCTAGAGCGTCCTCACTCACCTTTCCTCGGCACCGACCTGGATGAGGGTGCCCCACGGGTCCTCGAAGCGCAGCGTGCGACCGTCGTGACGCACCCCGATCCGGTGATCCACCAGGCGCTGCTGCAGGGCGGCGACGTCGTCGTCGTCGGGCAGTTCGATGTTCACCTGCCCCAACCCCAGCGCGGCGGCGCGGGGCCCGGCACCGGCGGTCCCCCAGACGTTCACGGCGACGTGGTGGTGGTACCCGCCGGCCGCGATGAACAGCGCCGTGCCCAGATCGCTCATGACCTCGAACCCGAGGGCGTCCACGTAGAAGTCGCGCGCCAGGCCGATGTCGCCGACCTGCAGGTGCACGTGACCGAGGCTCGCCGGCTGCGGCATGATCGGCTGCTGCGGGAGATGGGCGCGCAGGAACTCGTTGGGGTCCAGCGCGTTGGTCGCGGTCTGCAGCAGGCCGTGCTTGTCGCGCTGCCAGGTCTCGCGCGGGCGGTCGAAGTACAGCTCGACGCCGTTGCCCTCCGGGTCGTCGAAGTAGAAGGCCTCGCTGTAGAGGTGGTCGGAGCTGCCGGTGAACGAGTGCGGGGCGAGCCTGGCGACCGAGGCGACGGCGGCCGCCAGCGACTGCTGGTCCTCGAAGAGCACGGCGGTGTGGAACAGTCCGGCCTCCCCGCGTCGCCGCGGCGGGAGTTCGGGGACGCGGCGCAGGCGCACGAGCGGCTTCCCCGCGCGGCCGAGGACCGCGGTGTCGCCGACCTGCTCGAGCACGTCCAGCGTCACGCCCTGGGAGTAGAAGGCGATCATCGCGTCGAGGTCGCGGACCAGCAGTTCCACGGCGCCCATCCGCGTGCCGGGCGAGAGCAGCTCGTCGGCAGGGCGCTCGACGAGGCTGCGCGGGTCGGGGTTCTGGACGAAGACGGGCATGGCGGACTCCTCTGACGGGGGCGGCCCCTGGCGGGACGGACGATCTATTTGATGTGTCATCTATATCAACTGGGGTGCCCGCTCGCCTATTCCTTGACGCGTCAAGCACCCCCGGGCGCGGGGCGGGGCGAGCCCGGTGGGGCGCGGCGAGGCGAGGCGGGGCCCGACGCGGCGACGGCGGGAGACAGGCGGGCCGGGACGAGGCCGGGCGAGCACTCCGCCAGCGCGAACCCGCCCACTTACGCTGCCTCGTTGACTTACGCGCCCTCTGTGGACCAGACCCGCAGCACAAGTCCCCCCGGCGCGTACACAGACGCATCGCAAGTCAGCGAAGCAGCGCACCCGGGGGGACTCACGCTGACCCGCTGCCCACCGCGCAGCCCGCGCCGTCAGCCCGCGCCGTCAGTCCGTGACGTCGATGAAGCCGGTCGCGCCCTTCTCTGCGTCGGCGAACGAGTGGTCGACGAACGTGTAGCGGCCCGGCTCGGCGAAGGTCATCTCCACGAATCCGCCCTGCGCGGGCGACAGGTCCAGCGCCTGGGCGCCGCCGCTTGTGCCGCCGAACGCGTCGCGCCCGTCGCGCAGCCGGTAGCCGCCCTCCTTGTAGACCGTGTCGAACTGCGAACCCACCACGTGGAAGCTCGTGCCGTCGCTGGGCCCGGCCACCACCACCCAGATCCGCACGGTTTCGCCGACGCGGGCGGTGAGCGGGTCGCGCCGGTACTGGGTGGCGTGGCCGTTGAACATCACCAGGTCGGGCCGGCGGGCGGCGATGGCGTCCATGTCGAACGGCTCGTCCTCGGCGCCGAGGTAGGACTCGGACTGGACCAGCACGTACTCGCGGTCGACGGCCGGCAGGTCGGGCGGGTCGACGATCAGTGCGCCGAACATCCCGGCCGCCACGTGCCCGGTCATGGGCATGGTGGCGCAGTGGTAGAGCCAGGCGCCGGCGCGGCTCACGGTGAACCGGTACTCGAGTTCCTCGCCGGGCGGGATGGTGCGCATCACCTCGTCGGGGCTCACGTCGCCGGCGTGGAAGTCGATCGAGTGCCCCATGGAGCCCTCGTTGCGCAGGGTCACCACGAACTCGTCGCCCACCTTCCCGCGCAGGGTCGGGCCGGGGATGCCGCCGTTGTAGGTCCAGACGGGCCGCACCACGCCGGGTGCGAGTTCGTCGGTGGTCTCCTCGACGGTCAGTGTGACGCGGTGGACGCGGCCGGTCGGGGCGGGCGCCAGGACGGGGTCGCGGGTGGCGAAGCTATCCGACGGCGGGGCCATGAAGTCGATCGCGGCAGCCGTGGCGGTGCCGTGCCCGGTGTGGTCGCCGGAGCCAGAAGCAGCGCTGGACCCGGCGCTGCCGGCCGCCGGGGCCTGCCCCTGGACCTGCACGTCGAAGGTCATGCCCATCGCCTTGTGTCCGGCGATGGTGCACCAGCCTTCGAGCGCGCCGCCGATCACGCCGGCGTCGAACGTCACCGTCTCCCCCGGTGCGACGCGGCCGGAGTCGGCGCCGTTGGCCAGGAGCAGGTCGTGGACGGTGGTCTCGTCGGTGTTGGTGAAGGTGATCTCGAGCCGGTCGCCGGCGGGCACCACCACCGTGTCGGGGACGAACCGCATCCCCACCGCTGCCACCTCGACGAATGTGGTGTCGCCGGTGGGTGTCACCGCGACGGTCTGTCCGCCGCGGCGCAGGGGGGAGGAGGGGTCGACGACGACGACAACGCCGGTGGCCAGCACCACGACCAGCAGTGCGGCGAGCGCGCCGATCGTATTGCGCTGGCGGCCGGGGGCGATCGGGGGCCGGGGGGTGTCGGCGGTGACCCGGGCGGGCGGCTCCCCTGCCTCACGGGCGGCGGCGGTGTCCCGGATGACCTGCAGTTGGGCGCGGACCGCGCGGATCATCACCGGCAGGAAGAGCACGAAGCCGAGGAAGGCCAGGGATGAGCCCACGACGCGGGTCCAGCTGGTGCCGCCGGGCAGGAGGAAGACGAGCAGGCCGGCGTTGACCAGCACGAGCCGGAACGTGGCGAGTCGGTTCATCTCGATCATCCCGGCCCGCACCGCGGCCGGTCCGCCGCGCATGACGGTGGGCATGAGGAAGCTCATGGCACCGAACAGGATCTGTGCGGCCGCGCCCGCCAGGAGGGGTGCGGTGACCGCGGAGAGGTCCTCGACCCGGCCGTCGGCGACCAGCCAGGCGGTCCAGCCCACGGCGACGGGCATCCAGACCAGGCCGCAGCCGATGCTCATGGATGCGAACTCGCGTGGCGGGGCGGTGCGCGCCATGCGGGCCAGGAACACCAGGTGCCACAGCACGGCGCCGAGGTAGACGACCAGCGCCGCCGCCGTGATGAGCCACGCCCCGGTGAGGGCCGCGAGGGCCACCGCGACCACGGAGACGGTGAGCAGCACCAGGGACTGCTTGGCCGCCGTGTCCTGCCCCTCGGCCATGGGGGTGCGCAGGACGGTGGCCCAGAAGGTCACCAGGGTGGTCATGACGGTGATCCCCACGAACCCCAGGACGTTCACGGCGAGGTGGAAGGCGTGCAGGCGGATCGCCCACTCCTCGGACACCCCGACGCCCATGAACGCGCCCGCCACCGCCCCGGCCGGCAGGAACGCCGCGGCGACCGCGTAGTAGACCACGATGCCGCGGAAGCGGGTGGGGGCGGCGGCCCGGATCTGCCGGACCAGGTCCACGATGTACCAGGTCACGGCGCCGCCCACGACGGCCGCGCCCACGACGATCGCGGCGGGCAGTGCCGCGATCATGCCCGCCACCAGCACCACGATCCCGGCGTTGAGGACCATGATGCGACGCACCTGCACCGCACGGGCGCTCTCGGGTGGCCGCCGGTGCAGGAGGGTCTCGGTGAAGTGCTGGCCCCACACGAGGATCGAGTTGGTGATGAGCCCCAGCGTGAAGATGTGGACGATGACCCATGTGGAGGCCGGCACCCACCGGTGGACCACGCCCAGGATCACCAGGGCGATCATCCACATCTGGACCGGCCGCGTGGCGCGGCGGTGCCACGACCCCTGCCGCCGCGTCCGGGTCCGGGGTTCAGCGGAGTTCATGGCTGTGAGTCTAGGGCGCCGCAAATCTCCACGGGAGCTGCGGATTTTGCCGCCGCGGCCGGACGGGCCACACCGCAGCCTGTTGGTCCGCGCCTCAGCCGGGTTGCGTGGACAGACCGGAGTTCTGCAGTGCCTGTCGCCCGCGCGCGGAGAGCACCAGATCGTAGAACTTGTCGGCCGCGGCGGCCTTGGCGTCCGCATCCGGGCCGCCGTCCCCGCCGGGCACGCGCGCCAGGACATAGCGGGTGGTTCCGGCGGCGCGCTCCAGTTTCCGGTCGTGCGGGTCCAGGCCGACCTCGGCGACCCACCCGTGCGAGCTGGCGATATCGGTGCGGTAGACGATCCCCACGTCGAGCTCGTTGCCCGCCAGCTGCGAGGTGAGCGCGCGGGACCCGGCGGCCCGCTCCACCGCGGCCGGCGGCGTGACATCGGCGGCGGCGAGCAGGGTGTCGGCGGCGGCACCACACGGGACCGCGACATCGCACAGGCCCACCCGCAGGTCGTCGCGTTCGAGATCCCTGAGACCGGTGATGCCCCTCGGGTTACCGGAGGGCACCGCGAGCACGACGTGGTTGCGGGCGAACACCTGCGGATCCACGGCGGACCCGCCCGCAACCGCCCTGTCCATCGCCTCGACGCTCGCGGAGGCGAACACACTGATGTTCGTCCGGCCCGGCAGGCTGTCGGCGATCACGTTGGACCTCTCCAATTCCAGACTCACCCGTACGCCGGGGTTCTCCTGCTCGAAGACACCGATGATCTCGGTGAACGCCGTGGACAGCGACGGGGCGGCCGCGATGCCGATCGCGATGACACCCGCCTCTGCCTCCTGCTCGGAACAGGCCGCGGCGCCGGTGCAGACGAACGCGAGGGACAGCACTGCCAGGGACGGGCGACGGGGCACGGCTCAGCCCCCGGCGAAGGGCGGGAGGACGTCGACCTGCGAGACGTCGGCGATCGAGGCGTGTGGGTCCCGGGTCGTCTCCTCACCGACCAGGAACGAGGAGACGGTGACGATGCTGGCCAGCGGCTCCCCGTGCCGTTCGCACACCTCGCGGGCGAGCTCCCCGACGGTGGACGCCTGCGTGTGTAGCCGCTCACGGGCCGTGCCCGCCGCATCCTCTGCCGCCGCGTAGTACCCGACGGTGATCACTCTCGGTGTCTTGCTCACGGCGTTAACTCTATCGCGTGACACTGACACGTCACCCACCTATGGCCCCCATCGACCGCCTGGGACGGTGAAAAGCTGTTCCCCCGATCCCGTGACCTGCCTGCTTGCCCCACATCGCCCCGCGCCAGACCTCGGCGACCTCCGAATCGGGCGCCCCGGACCGGAGAACACCGAGGACATCCGTCTCGTCGTCGCTGAACAGGCACGAGCGGACCGTGCCCTCGGCGGTGAGGCGGGTGCGGTCGCAGGCGGCGCAGAAGTTGCGGGTGACGGTGGCGATCACCCCGACCGTCGCGGCCGCCCCGTCCGGGGTCCGGTGTCCGGCCACCTCCCACAGTTCGGCCGGGGCGGACGGGTCCTCTCGGCCCGCCGGGACCAGGTCGAACCGCGTGCCGAGCGAGTCGAGCACCTCGGCCGCGGTGACCATCTCGACCCTCGACCACGTGTTGTCGGCGTCCAGCGGCATCTCCTCGATGAACCGCAGCTGCACGCCCTCGGCCAGCGCCCACTCGAGCAGGTCCGGGGCGCCGTGCAGGGTGGCGCGCATGGGCACCGCGTTGACCTTGACCGGGTCCAGTCCGGCCGCCACCGCGGCCCGCACCCCGCGCAGCACCGACGGCAGCCGGTCGCGGCGGGTGAGTTCGGCGAACTCGGCGCGGTTGACGGTGTCCAGGGAGATGTTGATGCGGTCCAGGCCGGCGTCGACGAGCCTGCCGATCCGGTGCTCCAACCCCACGCCGTTGCTGGTCATGGCGATGGGCAGGTCGGGGCAGGCCGCGCGGGTACCGGCGATGATCTGTTCGAGGTCCTGCCGCATGAGCGGCTCCCCACCGGTGAACCGGACCTCGTGCACGCCCAGCTCGCGGTGGGCCAGCCCGACCAGCCGGATCACCTCGTCGGTGGTCATCCGGGCCGCGTCCGGGATCGGCGGCAGCCCCTCCTCGGGCATGCAGTACGTGCAGCGCAGCGAGCACTTCTCGGTGAGCGAGACGCGGAGGTCCCGCGCGACGCGACCGAACGAGTCGATGAGCAGTGGTGTGGCGGGGCGCCTCTCGCGCGTGTCCACCCTGCTGTGGGTCTCGGAGATGGTCACCGGCTCCCCCTTCCTGCAGCCAGAGCCCACCCTTCTCACGGGTGGCGTGCCCCGAGTGTAGGCCCGACGTCTCTGCCGGGTCCGGCGTACGCGGCCACAGCATCCACGCGACCACGACACCACCACAGCTTCCGCGCCACCTATCGGATGTCACGCCACCTACGCGATCCGACAGGTGGCGCGACATCGGATGGGCAGCGCTCCTGCCCCACCCCGCCGCGCCACCACAGTCCCGCCGCTACCGCTCCCCCGACGCCGACCCGGACGCCGAACCCGGCTGCGGCCCCGGGTCCTCGACCTCCGGCATCGGCCCGAGCAGCGTCATCTCGTGGATCTCGTCGCGGTCGGCCTGCGCCCGCAGGTGCGGGGCGATCACCCGGCCGAGGTGGTAGCCGAGCACCACCACGAGCGTGCCGAGGGCGATCCCGCCGAGCTGGAAGGAGTCGGTGATGTGCAGGGTCGTGTCGCCCACGGCGATCACCACGCCCGCCGCGACCGGAACCAGGTTGAGGGGGTTGCCGAAGTCGACCCGGTTCTCCTTCCAGATCTTCGCGCCGAGCAGGCCGATCATGCCGTAGAGCACCACCGTGATCCCGCCGAGCACACCGCCGGGGGTCGCGGAGATCACGGCGCCGAGCTTGGGCGAGCAGCCCAGCAGGATCGCGGTCACGGCGGCCACCACGTAGGCGGCAGTGGAGTACACCTTCGTCGCGGCCATCACGCCGATGTTCTCGGCATACGTCGTAGTCGCAGATCCGCCGAAGCTCGTCGCCAGCACCGTCCCGGCACCGTCCGCGGCGAGCGCCCGGCCCATGAGCCCGTCGGTCTCGGTGCGGGTGATCTCGCCGATCGCCTTGACGTGCCCGGCGTTCTCGGCGATGAGCGCGATGATGCCCGGCACGATGAGCAGCACGAACGCCAGGGAGAAGGACGGGGCGTGGATGCCCACCACGCCGGTCGCCTCGTCCGTCATGGGCGGCAGCCCGATCCAGGCGGCCTCCCCCACACCGGACCAGTCCACGCGCAGGTGCTCGGTGACCTCACCGGCGGTCGCGCTGAACGAGGTGATGGGCCCGGAGACCACGTCGAGCACCCAGGACAGCACGTAGCCGAAGATCAGCGCGAGGAAGATCGCGATACGACCGGCGAAGCCCTTGAGCCCCACGGTCATGAGGATCAGCACGATCATCACGGTCAGCGCGACCCACTGGTCCTGTGGCCAGTACGTGTCTGCCACGACCGGGGCGAGGTTGAACCCGAGCAGCATCACCACGGCGCCGGTCACCACGGGCGGCAGGATCGCCGTGACCACGCGACCGCCCACGAAGTGCACGATGAGCCCCACGACGAGCAGCGCGGCGCCGGCCACCAGCATCGCGCCGGTCACCTCGGCGCTGGTGCCGCCCTGCGCGCGGATCGCGGCCACGGCGCCGACGAACGCCACCGAGGTGCCGAGGTAGCTGGGGACCCGGCCCTTGACCACCGCGAGGAACAGCAGCGTACAGACGCCGGAGAACAGGATCGCCAGCTGCGGGTTGAGCCCCATGATGATGGGGAACACGAAGGTCGCCCCGAACATGGACACCACGTGCTGCGCGCCGATGCCGATGGTCCGCGGCCAGCTGAGCCGCTCCATCGGGCCGACCACCTCGCCGGGCCTGATGTGCTTGCCGTCCCCGTGGACCGTCCACAGGCCTCTGCGGGTCGACCTCGTCGTCGTCGCCCCGGTTGTCTCTTTCTCCGCCACCGTCCCCGTCACCCTTCGCCGCACCGGACCGCCGCGCGCGGGCCGTAGGCACAGTACAACGCGGTTACGGTGGGGACATGGCAACCTCGCAGAACGGTCCCCACCGCCCGTCCCCCGACGCGTACCGGGACCTGGTGCGCACGCATCTGGCGCCGATGCTGGCGCGCGCCGCGCAGAGCACCCGGCTGCCGCTCGTGGCGTGCGCGGACTCGGTGCTGGCGCAGGACCTGCGGGCGTCGGTGGACCTGCCGTTGTTCGTGAACTCGCAGATGGACGGGTACGCGGTGCGGTCGGCGGACGTGGCCGGGGCGAGCCCCGACGCGCCGGTGCGACTGGCCGTGGTGGGGGCGGTGCACGCGGGCGACGGGCCGGGACCGGGGGTCGACGACGACGAGGCCTGCAAGATCATGACCGGGGCGCCGCTGCCCGCCGGGGCGGACTGTGTCGTCCCCGTGGAGGACACCTCCCCCGTCGCGGACGGCGACCCCGGTGGCGGCTCCGCGGTGCTGGTGCACGCGCCGCGCTCCCGGGGCGAGTTCGTGCGCAGGCCCGGCGACGACGTGCGCGCCGGCGACCTGGTGATCCCCGCCGGCGTGCAGCTGGCCGCGCGGCACCTGGCGGCGGCGGCCTCGCTCGGGGAGTCGGCGCTGCACGTCCGGCCCCGGCCGAGGGTCGGGGTGGTGGCCACCGGTTCGGAGTTGGTCGCGCCGGGCCGGCCGCTGGCGCCGGGCCAGATCTGGGAGTCCAACTCGCTGACGCTGGCGGCCGCGCTCAAGGCGTGCGGCTGCGAGGTCACCGCCACGTTGACCAGCGGCGATGTGCGGGACGAGTTCACCGCCGCGCTGGATTCGGCAGTCGCCGACGCCGACCTGGTGGTGACCGCGGGGGCCGTCTCGATGGGCGACGCGGAGGTCGTGCGGCAGGTCCTCGACGGCCGCGACGGCGCCCGCTTCGCGCCGATCGCCATGCAACCCGGTGGGCCGCAGGGCCTGTCGACGTGGCGGGACACGCCGGTGGTGTGCCTGCCCGGTAACCCGGTGAGCGCGCTGGTCTCGTTCGTCGTGCTGCTGCGGCCGGTGATCCTCGAGGCGGTGGGCCGCGCCCCGGTCCGGCCCGTCCGCGCAGTGCTCTCCCGCGACGTCACCTCCCCCGCCGGCAAGGTGCAGTTCCTGCGCGCGGCGCTGGTCGCGCCCGACTCCAGCCCCGGCCACCTGCCCGTCGCCGAGCCGGTCTCCGGCCCCGGATCCCACCTGGTCGCCTCGATGGCCCGCGCCGACGTGCTGGTGGAGATCCCCGCCGACGTCACCGCCCTGGCGGCCGGCACCGAGGTCGACGCGCTGCCGCTGTGACGCACTGACGGGCCCGAGTTGGTCGACGTCTGCCGTCATCGTCCGTCGCTGCGGTGTCGGCAGATCACCCTCACGCCCCACCGCCGGTCCCGAGGCGCATCTCCTCCCCCATCACCACGGTCCTGTCGTGCGGCAGGTGGAACACCTCGGTGCGGTTGGCCTGGTTCCTCTCCATCGCCACGAACAGCCGCTCCCACCAGCCCCGCAGCCCGCGGGCGGCGGAGGGACGCAGGGCGAGCGTGGAGAGGAAGTAGGTGGCGGTGTGGGGGTCCACCAGGACGAGGTCCTCCCCCAGCACGACCGAGGCCCGGGCCAGGTTCCGCGGGATGTCCTGGTCCTCGGTGAAGCCCACCCGGACGGTCACGCGGGCCAGCTCGCCGAGCGGCCCGTCCACGTGCTCGACCAGGTACTTCCCCGCGAGTGGTTCCCGCGGCGAGGTGGTGTGCACCAGCCGGACCAGCACCACGCGCTCGGGGTAGATCTGCAGGTCGTGGACGCAGCTGACCAGCGCGAGCGGGGTGGTCCCCGGGTCGGCGTGGGGGAACACCGCCGTCTGCGGTGAGCGGCGCACCGACGCCGGGTCCAGGGAGTCGAGGAAGTCCTCGAGCGGCCCTTCCCTCCGGCGGCGGGCGGCGGACACCTCGGTGTAGCCGTGCCGCCAGCACAGCATCACCAGGACCACCACGGCGACCAGCAGCAGCCGGTTCACTGTCGGGACGTAGATC
>CAYFRF010000067.1:11576-14658 GCA_964345415.1 uncultured Microbacter sp.
GCCGCGCCGAGCACGCCGAGCACGGTCACCACGGCCGCCGGTCGCGGCCCGGGGAGTCGGCGCAGCAGCAGCGCGACCAGGGCGAGGATGCCGCCCTCGCCGTCGTTGTCCGCGCGGATCACCAGCAGCACGTACTTGACGGTGACGATCGCGGTGATCGTCCACAGGACCAGCGAGATGATCCCGTAGACGTTGTCCGGCGTCACGTGGACGGCGTTGTGGCGCATGCTGAACGCCGTGTGCAGCGCGTACAGGGGGCTGGTGCCGATGTCGCCGAACACCACCCCCAGTGCGCCGAGGGTCATCATCGGGGCTGCGGGACTGCGGGCACCTCGGTGCCGTCGCGCGATCATCGGACAAGTGTGCTCCTCCGCGGGCCCGCGGAGAAGAGGCAGAATCTGCGGCGGTCAGTCCCGCCCGTCCGAGGGCACCGTCGGGGCTCCTGCGGACGGCGGGTCGTTGTCGTCGTCGTTGTCGTCGTCGTCCCCCAGTCCTCCACCTTCCCCAGCCCCGCCGCCACGTTGCACCGACCGCAAACTTGCACGCACTACAAACTTGCACTGACTGCAGCGCAGGGGCATCATCGTCGGGTGACCACCGCCGATCCCGATCCCGACGCGGCCCCCGACCCCGCCCCCACCCCGGGCACCGGCCTGCGCGAGGCCAAGAAGGCCCGCACCCGCGCCGCCCTCGCCCGCGCGGCGCTGCAGCTGGTCGCCGAGGACGGGCTGCACGCCACGACCGTCGAGGCGATCGCCGCCCGCGCCGACGTCTCGCCGCGCACGTTCTTCAACTACTTCGACACCAAGGACGAGGCGGTCGTCCACCTCAGCGGCGAACGGTTCCGTCACCTCATGGCCGAGCTGCTCACCGAACCCGCCACCAACCCGGTCACCCACATGCGCGACGCCATGATCCGCCTCCTCACCGAGGCCGACGCGGACTCCGCGACCGACGACCACCTGCTGCGCGCCGCCCTCGAGCGCGACCCCTCCCTCTTCGGCACGCTCCACACCTCCATGAACCAGGTCGGCGCCGAGTTCGAGGCGGCCCTGACCAGCCGTTACGCCTCGGACCGCGACCGTGACCTCGCCCGGCTCGGCCTCAGCCTGGCCCTGGGACTGACCCAGACGGCCATGCTCGACGCCCGCGACGGCCGCACCGACCAGGCCGTCCCCGACCGGGTGGCCCACTACTTCACACTTCTCGACTCCGCGCTCGGCGCACCCACACCCGCACACCAGGAAGGCCCCACCGCATGACCAGTACCTCCACGGCGCACCCCGCGCCGGCCGGGGACGATCCGATCACGCTCACCCCGCGCACGGTCTGGATCATCTTCGGCGCGCTCATGGCGGGCATGTTCCTGTCCTCGCTCGACCAGTCCATCCTGGGTCCGGCGCTGCCGACCATCGTCGGTGAGCTCAACGGCGTCCAGCACCAGGCGTGGATCATCACGATCTACATCCTCGCCGTGGCCATCACGATGCCGCTGTACGGCAAGTTCGGCGACCTCATCGGCCGCCGCACACTGTTCCTGCTGGCCATCGCCATCTTCACGCTCGGCTCGGTCGGCTCCGGCGCGGCCGGCTTCTTCACCGACCCCGCCACCGAGGCCGGCTTCTGGGAGCTCGTGGCGTGGCGCGGCGTGCAGGGCCTGGGCGGCGGCGGACTCATGATCCTGTCGCAGGCGATCATCGCCGACATCGTGCCCGCCTCCGAGCGCGGCAAGTACATGGGCCCGATGGGCGCGGTGTTCGGCATCTCGGCCGTCGCCGGCCCGCTGCTGGGCGGCTTCTTCACCGACTCGGCGCACTGGCGCTGGTGCTTCTGGATCAACGTGCCGGTGGGGATCATCGCGTTCGTTCTCGCGTGGAAGTACATGCAGCTGCCCACCAAGCGCAGCACCGCGAAGGTCGACTACCTGGGCATCCTGTTCATGGTCCTGGGCACCGCCGGCCTGGTGCTGGTCACGGACCTGGGCGGCGACCAGCTGGCCTGGGACTCGCCGGGCATGATCGCGATGATCGTCGGCACGATCGCCTGCATCATCGCGCTGATCCTGGTGGAACGCCGCGCCGAGGAGCCCATCCTGCCGCTGCACCTGTTCACCGGCCGCGTGTTCATCGTCGCCACGGCGATCGCGTTCGTGCTGGGCGTGGCGATGTTCGCCGCGATCGGCTTCATCCCCACGTTCCTGCAGATGGCGACCGGCACCTCCGCCGCGGGCTCGGGCCTGCTCATGATCCCGATGATGGTCGGCCTCATGGCCACCTCGATCGGCTCCGGCCTGGCCATCACCAAGACGGGCCGCTACCGCGTCTACCCGATCGTCGGCATGGCCCTGACCACGGCGACGGTCGCGGTGATGACCCAGATGACCGGCTCCACGCCCGTCTGGCAGATCATGGGCATGCTGCTGTTCTTCGGCGCCGGTCTGGGCCTGGTCATGCAGGTGATCGTGCTCGCGGTGCAGAACGCCGTGGACCCGCGCGAGGTGGGCGTGGCCACGAGCTCGAACAACTACTTCCGCGAGATCGGCGCCGCGATCGGCACCGCCTGGTTCGGGTCGCTGTTCACCAACCGCGTGATCGACAACCTCGCCGAGACCGTCGCCGCCAACCCGGAGCAGGCCATGGCGGCGGGCCTGAACCCCGCGGGTGTCACCCCGGCGTTCGTGGCGGGTCTGCCGGAGCCGCTGCACCAGGGGATCGTGGATTCGTACGCCAACGCCCTGGCGCCGGCGCTCTGGTACATCGTGCCGGTGCTCGCAGTGGCCCTGCTGTTCGCGTTCTTCCTGCCCCAGGTCACGCTCAGCGACGAGGCGGGGATGATCGCGCGCGGCGAGGCCGTGTGGGACGACGGCACCCTGGTCGAGGGTGGAGACGTCGGTTCAGACCACAACCAGGACGACGACGACAACGCCACCACCCCGGGCACGTCCACCGGAACGGCGGCCGCGACGCCGACCAACGGCTGACCGCCCGGGGCCGCTCCGTCCGACGCCCCAACACTCCCGCCTCACCCGTCACCACCAGCGCCCTGCCCCGACGCCAGTTCCTCGGCGGCACCGGCCTCCTCC
>CAYFRF010000068.1:0-8312 GCA_964345415.1 uncultured Microbacter sp.
CCGCCGGGCCCCGCGGCGCCCGCCCCGTCGCCGGCGCCTGCCCCCGCACCGCAGCCGGAGTCCTCCCACAGGTCGGCCACCAGCTCGACGGTGTCGCGGGCCAGCCCGGAGTAGAAGACGTCAGGGTCGGACTGCTCCTTGGGAAACGAGCGCAGCAGTCCGAGTGACCGGCCGAGGGTGGCGCGGCGGGCCACCGAACTCAGGGCCGGTGAGCGGTGGACGGGGTCGGTGTTCACGGCGGTGACGATACCGCCCGCGACCAGGCAAGCCCCGTCAGAGCCGCCCGCGGCCCTGCGTACAGTGTCCGGGTGTCCCGAATCCTGCTGCTGTGCTGGCGAGACAGCACCCATCCGCAGGGCGGCGGAAGCGAGCGCTATCTCGAACACGTCGCCGACGGCCTGGCCTCCGCCGGCCACACCGTGGTCTACCGCACGTCCCGCTCGCGGGGCGCGGCCCGCTCCGAGGTCAGCGGGTCCGGGGTCCGGTTCAGCCGGGCGGGCGGCCGCTTCACCGTCTACCCACTGGCCCTCGGGGCGATACTCCTGGGACGGATCGGTCTGGGACCGCTCGGGGTCCTGCGACGGCCCGACGTCGTCGTCGACACCCAGAACGGCGTGCCGTTCTTCTCCCGCCTCGCCACCCGCGCCCCCGTCGTCCTGCTGGTCCACCACATCCACCGCGAGCAGTGGCCGGTCGCCGGCTGGCTGGTCGCGCGGATCGGCTGGTGGATCGAGTCGTGGCTCGCGCCGCGGGTGCACGCGCGCAGCCAGTACGTGACGGTGTCGCTGCCGTCGGCCGAGGAACTGGCCGAACTGGGCGTGGACCCGGCGCGGATCGCGGTGGTGCGCAACGGCCTCGACCCGCTGCCGGAGGGCTTCGCGGCCACGCCCGATCCCGCCGCTGACCCCGACACCGACGCCCCCGCACCGTCCGCCGACCCCGCCACCTCGACCACTGCCGCCCCCCGCCTGGTCGTCTTGTCACGCCTGGTGCCGCACAAGCACGTCGAGGACGCGATCGACGTGGTTGCCGCCCTGCGACCCCGTCACCCCGGCCTGGTGTTGGACGTGATCGGCAGCGGCTGGTGGGCGGAGAAACTGCACGCCTACGCCGCCGAACGCGGACTCGTGGAGGACGGTGCCGAGCCCGGAGCCGAGGGCGGCGCAGTGGTCTTCCACGGTCACGTCGACGAGACCACCAAGCACCGCCTGCTCGCCGGCGCGGCCGTCCACCTCATGCCGTCCCGCAAGGAGGGGTGGGGGCTCGCCGTGTCCGAGGCCGCGCAGCACGGGGTACCGACCGTGGGTTACCACCACGCCGCGGGGCTCCGCGATTCGATCGACGACGACGAGACCGGTCTCCTCGTGGACGATGTCGCGGCCATGACCGTCGCCGCCGACCGTCTCCTGGCCGATCCGGCACTGCGTACCCACATGGGTGAGGCGGCGCGCAGCAAGGCCGCCGGGATGTCCTGGCCGGGTACCGCCTCGGCGATGGAGCAGGTCCTCACCGCGGTCGGCGAGGGACGACACCTGAGCGGTGTGATCAGCGGCTAGACAGCTACGCGGACCCTGACGGCCGCGAGGGCCTGCCCCAGCGCCCCTGACCTGCCCGACCTGCCCTACCGCCACGGCCACCGCCAACGCCACGGCCGGCGCGCAGTCCGGCCAGGGTGAGCGCCCCGACGAACGTGACCAGCCACAGCGCGTGCGCCACGAGCACCGCCCGCCGCGCTGCCGGGGACGCGGGTGCCGGCACCTCGCCCGCTGCCGTCGCCGCGGGCGGCGGCAGCTCGTACAGGGTCAGCTCGGTGTCGGAGAACAGTGTCTGCGCGGGCGCGGTGAGGGTGCGCGCCGACTCCCCGCGTGGGCCGGCGGAGGTGCGCTCGTCGAGCACCCACCGCACGCCCATGTCCGCCAGGACCTGCGGGTCCTCACCGCGCAGCAACGCCTCGGTGGCCCGGCGTGCGCGGTCCCCCTCCCCCGCCACCGAAGCCTGGTCTGCACCTGCGCCCCCGCCCGGTCCCGCGCCGCCCGGTCCTGCGCCGCCCGGTCCCGCGCCGCCCGGTCCTGCGCCGCCCACCACCAGGTCGCCCGGGGTGAGCACACGAGTGTCGAGCAGGCGGGGCGCCGGGTCCAGGACCGCCCGCCCGTCCGCCCACAGGGGCGTGGACCGGAACGACCCGGCCGGCAGGACCAGCAGGTCGCCGGGCTGGCCGTCGACGATCGCGGCCACCTCTGCCCAGCCCGCGCCATAGGTGACCGGGCACAGCTGGTCCCACAGTGCGCGGGGGGCGTCGGGGACGGCGGCGAGCGCGACGGCCGTCACCGCCACCGCAGCCACCGCCGTCGTGGTAGCCCGCGTCGCCACGCCCTGCCCCGCGGTCGCGCCCTGCCCTGTCGTCGCGCCCTGCCCAGTCGTCGCGGCCCGCGCCGTCGCCGCGCCCTGTCCCGACGTCGCGGCCCGCCCTGTCGCCGCGCCGGCCACCCGGTCCAGGCGCAGGGCGAGCGCGCGGGTCGCGAACGCGAACGCCAGCACTGTGGCCGGCAGCGCGAGCGCCACGAACTTCTGCGTGTCCCGCAGCAGGCCCGCACCCGGCACCGCCCCGACCAGCGCGTCCAGCGCGGCGATCCCCGGTCCTGTCGCGGCCAGCGCCACCAGCAGCCACGTCGCGATAGCCACCGGCACGGTCGCCCGTACCGCCGGGAGACGCCGCACCTGCCACATCCCGCGTGCCGCCAGCGCCCACACCGCCAGCAGCATCAGCAGTGCGACGGCCGCCCACCAGGTCTCGCGCGACGGCGGGACCGCCTGCGAGTTCCAGATCCCGCCCAGCGCCACCACCGAGCCGAGGGTGCCGATGCCCGGCTCCGCACGCGCCGCGAACGCCGCCACCCCGGTCGCCGCAGCACCGGCCCCTCCCGTCACGCCCGCTGTGCCACCGTCCGCGCCCGCGCCCGCCAGCAGGGTCGCGAGCAGCCACGGCAGGGCGGTCACCACGGCCGTCGCGGTGAGCGCACCGGCGACCCATGCCCGACGCGCGGCGGGCATCTCCGCGCAAGTCAGGGCCACCGCTGCGGCAACCACTGCCAGCACCCAACCCGTCGGCGTGAGCCCGGCTGCCGCCAGCGCCGCGCACGCCCCGGCGACGCGGAGTCCCTCCGCCCCGCGCACGCCCACTGCCTCGCGCCCGCCTACCGCCCGACTTACGCGCCCGGCGTGCACATCCGCACCCCACTTACGCGCCCGATCTGGACCCGCAGGGGCGCGTAACTCGCCGGCCCCCTCGGCCCCAACCCCCGCGGACCCCTCAACCCGCTCGCCCCGCGCGAGCAGCACCGGCATCGTCATCACGGCCGCGACACCCGCCAGCAGCGACCAGTGCCCCTGCAGCAGCCGCTCCACCACGAACGGGTTCCACACGGCCACCACCACCGCGGGCACGCGCAGCCACACCGACGCACCGCCCACCGTCGCGCCGGCCCCGCGAAGCCCCGCCCCACGCAGCCCCGGCACCACCATCCGCACCAGCGCGCCCGCCGCGACCGCGAGCCACACGCAGAACACCGCCGTGAGCAGGCCCGTCAGCGGCCACACCGGCAGTCCGACCCACGCCAGCACCCGGCTCGCCCACACGATCGCCACGTCCTGCGGAACCGCGCGCGCCGCCGACTCCCCCAGCCCGAGCGCCGCATCTGACAACGGCGGGCGGGGCGTGGCCACCCAGTCCCGCAGCAGCGGGAACCCCGGACGCGCGAGCCCCGCCAGCAGCAGCGCGGTCACGACCAGCCCGAGCACCGCATCGACCAGGACTTCCCTGACGCGCTCCCCGGAACTGGCTGACATGCGCACATTCCATCACGGGTGTCGCCGGGCTGCCCGACCACGCCGCCGCACGCGCCCCTACGATCACCGATGTGGACCATCAGGCGCGCGAGGCGGCACCCGACTCCGCCACCAGGCGCTTCCTGACCGGCGCCGGGGCGGTGACGGCGGGCTCGATGCTCGCCAACATCGCCGCTTACCTTCTGCACCTGCCTGCTTCGCGCTGGTTGGGGCCGGAGGGGTACGGCGCTTTCGCGGCTCTGCTGTCGGCTCAGCTGCTGGTCGCGGTGCCGTCGTTGGCGCTGCAGGCGGTGGTGGCGCGTGAGCTGGTGCGTGGGGTCCCGCACGAGTCGCTGCGGGCGCTGGGCCGGAGGGTCGCGCTGCTGGTGGCGCTGATCGCGGCGTTGGCCGTGGTGCCGGTGTCGCTGTTGCTCGACACGCCGACGCTCGCGACTGCCGCCGCGTTGGCCCCGGGGGCGGTGTTGTGTCTGCTGGCCACCGAGCAGGGGCTGCTGCAGGGTGCCGAGCGGTTCCGGGCGCTCGGGATTGTGTTGGCGTTGGCGGGTGCGGGCAAGGTCGTCCCGGCGGTCGCGGTCCTGGCGGCCGGTGGCGGGGTGGGGCCGGCGCTGGCGGCGGGCGCGGTGGGGGTGCTGGTGGCGTGGCTGGTCGCCGCGCGGATCGTGACGGCGCCGCGTCGGACCCCGCCGAAAACCCCAAGCCCGACGACGACGACGACAACACCAGTCCGCCTCCCGTCCACCCCGCCGGTGGTGTCCTCACCCGGTGTGGCCGCGGTGCTCGCTGCCGGTCAGGTCCAGTTGGTGATGATGGCCCTGACCTCGGTCGATCTCCTTCTCGCGCGCGCTCTGCTCTCGCCCGAGGACGCGGGCCGGTACGCGCTGGGGGCGGTGGCCGCGAAGGCCGCGTTCTGGCTCCCGCAGGCGGTGGGCACGGTGCTCTATCCGCGGATGGCTGATCCTGCCGGTCACCGGGGGGCCGTCCGCTCGGCGGTGGGTGTGTTGCTGGGTATCGGCACGGTGGTCGTGGTGGGCGCTGCCGTTGTTGCGCCGCTCGTGCCGGTGCTCGTGGGCGCCGACTACCAGCCGGTCGCCGGCCTGCTCTGGGCGTTCGCGGCGCTCGGCGTGACGCTGAGTGTGTTGCAGGCGTTCCTGCTGGCCACCATTGCCACCGACCGGACGCTGGAGGCCGGGATCGCCTGGTGCGGGCTCGTGCTCACGGTGCTCGCCGTGTGGCTGGCACCCCGGGAGGTTTCCGGCGTGCTGGGGGCGACGCTCGGGGTCGTCGTGGCCACCACGCTCGTCGCCGGCTGGCGCGCGTTTAGCTCCCGCCCGGCCTGAGCAACACCCGCCCGGCCAGCACCCGCCCGCCCCCGTCAGCGCCCGCCCGCCCCCGTCAGCGCCCGCCCGCCCCCGTTTTGCCCCTCACAAACGCATTCACTCGCGGAACCCCGCGAGCGCACCGTGATCCAAAGAGCAAAACGATCCGCCCCTCGCAAACGCATTCACTCACGGGACCCCGCGGGCGCACCGTGATCTGAAGGGCAAAACGATGGGGCGGCGATGAACGAGAGCGCCCCGCACACCGTCCTGGCGGACTGGAAGTGTGCGGGGCGCTCTGCGCGCGCTCTGTGTTCTGCGCGTACGGGCGGGGCCGCGCTGCGGGCGGTAGCAGCACGGCCCCTGGCCGGGAGGTCCCGACGGGGAGGGGCGGCCCGGCTGGGAGGGATGGTCAGCCGGGCTGGGGTGCGGACCGGGTGCGCCGTCAGGCGCCGGCGGCCGCCCCACGTCCGGTGCTGCCGCGGGCGGCGCCACCGGAGTTGCCGCCACGGGCACCGAGCACGATGCCGCCGAGCAGCGACAGGACACCCAGGATGCCCAGGACGATCGGCACGACGCGGCCGAACGTGTTGAGCGTGTCGGCGCTGTGCTGCGCACCGGACAGCGTGATCTCCTGCGTCTCCTCGTTCCAGCCGGACTGGAAGCGGACGGCCGTGCGGGTGGGCTCGGCCTTCTCTTCCTCGAGGGCGGCCTTGTCAGCGAAGAACGCGTCGGCGTCCTCCTGGTCCTCGGCGAAGAACTGGAAGATGTCCTCGGTGCCGTTGACGATCTGGCCGGTGTCCGGGTTCACCCAGACCGTGCGGGTGTTGGTGTAGAAGCGGCGCATGTCGACGACCCGCTCGGGGTCACCCGCAAGGCCCCACTGTCCGGCGGTCATGCCCTCGCGGCGGTAGCTGGCCAGCACCGACTCGACGGCCGGGTCGTAGCCCTCGGAGATGGAGGCGAAGTGGTCTCGGATCGAGGACCACATGTCGATCGGGCCCAGCTTCTGGCGGAACTCGTACGCCTCGACCCCACCGACGGTGGTCTCGCCGACGAACTCGATCGGGTTGGTGGTGAAGGTGCTGGCGTCGAAGTAGTCGTAGGCCCGCTGCTCGGTGTCGAACGGGAACTTGTACTGCAGCCCGTTGCGGACGAAGCCGACCGGCGCGGCCTCGCCACCGGCCGCGACGACCTGGATGGTGCTGGTGGCCTCCTCGATCGGCATGGCCGTGATGCGGTCGAGCGTGATGCGGTCGACGGTCGCGTTGACGAGCGCCAGCTCCTCACCGCTGTCGGCCAGGTCCTCGCGCAGCAGCGACTGCGCCGCCTGCACGGTGATCACGTCGGCGTCAGAGGGCTCGACGGCCGTGACGCGACGCTGCGAGTACATGGGGATGTTGTTGTCGATGAAGCAGGTGACGGGGAACGCGACCTCGGAGTCGTCGGCCTCGCCGTCGACGATCGTCTCCACGTTCTCGCCCTGGGTCACGCCGTCGGCGGCCTCGTCGGTGCCGCCCTCGTCGGCCGCACGGCACTCGTCGCGCTCGGAGTTGAGCGCGGTCGGCGTGTTGCTCGCCAGGGACAGCCCCACGAGCACGGCGCCGGGCGCCACCTCGGTGACGGTGGTGGAGTTGATGTCCAGCGGGGTCTTCTTCTGCGACGGGACCACGAAGAACACCAACGCGAGTGCGATAGTGATCAGGAAGGCCCCGAGCCCCACGAGGATCAGTCCCGGGACTGACCTCCGTCCCGCCGAACTGTTCTGACCTGCCATCGGTAGTCCTCCTGGAGTATCGCCCTGGGTCCGTCCGTCACCCTGCACATAACAGGGTGATCGCCCGGTCGGACCATCATCAGGAGAAGATTAACAGTGATGAAGAACGCATTCGGTACCCCCGACCACCGAGTCGGTCTGCTCCCGGCTGCCCGGGGGTTCGTCCCGGCCCTCGAGGGCCTGCGCGCGGTGGCCGCATTCGCCGTTCTCACCACTCACGTCGCGTTCCAGACCGCTTCGTCGACAGGCTCGGTGATCCACCGGATCTGGGGCCGTCTGGACCTGTCGGTGGCCGTGTTCTTCGCGCTCTCGGGCTTTTTGTTGTGGCGGGTGCACGCACTGCACGCCCGCTCCGGCGCGCCCGGCACCGCCCGCCCGGCCCGCACCTACCTGCGCTCACGCCTGGTCAGGATCATGCCGGCGTATCTGGTGTTGGTGGCGGCGGTGTTCCTGCTCATCCCCCACAACGCGGCGAGCTCGGCCGCGACCTGGACGGCCAACCTGACGCTCACCCAGGTGTTCGTCCCCGACTCGCTGGTCGAGGGTCTGACCCATGCCTGGTCACTGTCAGTGGAGATGGTGTTCTATCTCGCGCTGCCGCTGTTGTGGTGGGCGCTGGTCCGGCTGCGGGGGCCGGCGGCGCGGTGGCGGATCCCGGTGATCGCGGCGACGGGGGTATTGAGTCTGGGCTGGGCGCTCGTTCCCTGGTATGAGCTGGGTCTGCCGGAGCGTCTCAACGACCAGATCCTGCCGCCGGCGTTCGCGTCGTGGTTCGCGGCGGGGATGATCCTGGCCGAGCTGGTCGCCGCCCCGTCCGGCCGTCTCGCGGCGCTGGCCCGGCACCGCCACGCCCGCTGGGGCTGGTGGGCGTTGGCGGCGGTCGCGTTCCTGGCCACCACGGTGCCGCAGTGGTTCACCGAGGGGTTCGTGCACCCGTCCGGGCCGGAGTTCGCGGCCCGCACCGCGTTGGGCGCGGTGGTGGCGTTCTGCCTGCTGGCGCCGGTGGCGTTGGCGCCGGAGGGGCAGCGTTTCGCGGTCCTGGGTTCGGGCCTGTTCACCACGCTGGGCCGCTGGTCGTACGGGGTGTTCCTGTGGCACGTGTTGGTGTTGAACTTCGCGTTCCAGATCGTGTTTGTGCCGATGTTCTCCGGGCGGATGTTGGAGGTGTGGCTGGTCACCGCGGTGGTGTCGACGGTGGTGGCGGCTGCCAGTTATGCGCTGGTCGAGGAGCCGTCGCGCCGCTGGTTGTCGCCGCGCCGGGACCCGGGCGCGCTGCCCGTGCCGTCCGCCGCGACCGCGCCCGCCGAGGCCCCGCCCGCCGACACCCCGCTCGCCGAGGAGACAGACGGCGCCCCCACCGACGGCCAGGCGGC
>CAYFRF010000068.1:8412-14546 GCA_964345415.1 uncultured Microbacter sp.
CCGACACCCCGCTCGCCGAGGAGACAGACGGCGCCCCCACCGACGGCCAGGCGGCGGCGAGTCCGGCGCAGGCGAGCCCGAACACCGTCGCGACCTGAGGCGCCCACCCGTCCCCGGCGTAGCCGAGGGGGTCGGGCCACGGGGCGCGGGCGAGCAGCGCGGCGCCGGCCACGATGCCGATCCCGGCGCCCGCGACGAGCCAGCGCCGCGCCCGTCCGGCGCCGAGGTGGCGGCTGGCCGCGAGCGCTGCGCCGCAGGTCACGGCGGTCAGGACGAGTCCGGTCGGCCCGGCCACGGCGTACCCGAGCACCGCGGTGGCGGCCACGATCACCGGCCCGCGCGCACGTCGCGGCACGACGCGGGTCCCGGCGCGGTCGTGCTGCCCGCGCACGAGGAACAGCAGCAACACGAGCAGCAGCGCGACGGGTCCGGTGAGCAGCGCGGCCCGGTAGGGGGTGTCAAGGGGGACGGTGAGGACGAGGGTCGCGCCGGTGGTGGCGGCGGGCAGGACCCAGCCCTGTTGCCAGCCGTTGATGGTGACCGGCCGCGGGTCGTCGAGGGTGGTGCCGTCGTCGGCGACCAGCCGCGCCCGCCAGGCGGGGGTCACCGATTCGGGGATCACGAGCACGCGTTCGCGGGTGGCGGCGGGGACGTGGAGCTCGCGGCGGGAGGCCTCCCAGGTGACGGTGCCGACGGCGCGCGTGGCCTGGAGGGAGCCGCCGAGCGGCGGCGTGCGGTCGGCGGTGGTGGACCCGGTGGGGTCGACGACGACGAGGCCCACCGAATCCACACTGAACGCCTGCCCGGGGTCCGCCGAGACCTCCTGCTGGCCGGCCGTGAGCTCGACGGGCGTGCTGTCGCAGATCTCGGCCGGGACGGCGGCTCCGGTGAGCAGGTCCCGGCGGGACGCGGTGATCCGCGTGGCCACCACCCGGTCGCCCAGGTGCAGTCGGGGGCCGTCCTGGCAGGTCAGGGTGACGGGCTGGTCGCTGGCGGCGGGCAGGGCGCCGATGCGGGCGCCGGCGCTGTCCTGCACCCATACCTCGGCCAGGCCGGCGGGGACGGGCGCGCCGCCGGGGGTGCGGACGTCGACGGTGGTGTCGATGCGCAGGGTCACGGTGTTCGTGAAGTCGGGCGGGAGGTCCACCACGACGGAGCCGTCCTCCTCGACCGGTAGTTCGGTGAGGTCGACGGTGGTGCGTTGCACGCCGGTGTCGATCGTCACGACCGCGGGCGCGGCGGGCGTCTCGGCGCGGGGCGCCCAGAGGCGGAGGGAGCCGACGAGGTGGCGGCCGGGCAGGCGGAGTTCGAGGGTGGGTGAGGGCCCGTCGGGGGCGTGCCAGCTGGTCGAGCGGTCTCCGTCCACGGCGGCGGAGGGTCCGCCCGCCGGGTCGATGACCAGGGAGTCGCCGGTGGCGCGGACCTGTCGGGCCCGGGTGGCGGGGATGCCGCGCAGGACGTCGTCGAGGGCCTGGCCGGCGCGGGGTCGCACGAGCAGCTGGGGCACCACGGCGGTGGTCTGGGGGACGTCGAGCAGGCGGGCGAAGCGGCCGGGTTCCTCGGCCTCGATCCACAGTTCGGGGGCGCAGCGCACCGCGACGGTGTTCTCCTCCGCGCCGGCCAGTCCGTCGACGGTGGTGCCGCCGTGGACGCAGTCGGAGCGTCCGGGCAGTTCCTGGCGCAGCAGCCAGCCGGACGGGGGCAGGGCGGCGGGATCGTCGGTGGCGGCGGCCGGGTCTGCGCCGTCGGGGGCGGGCCGCTCGGGCAGGGCGATGGTGCGCAGCAGCGGGATCTCCTGCCCGGCCGCGGTGAGGCCGATGTCGGAGATCTCGAAGAACGTGCCGCGTCCCCCGTCGGCGAAGCCGGTGGCGGTGACCCGGACCCGCTCGGTCTCCCCCGGCGGCAGGGCGATCGTCATCTCCTCGCCGGGGGTCGGGAAAACGGTGGTGGTGCCGGCGTCGGTGCGGATCTGCAGGGTGGTCACCGCGGGTCCGGCCGTCGGCTCGGGCACGGTCAGCCGCAGGACCGCGCGGTCGACCGGCTCGGGCAGTTCGATCTCCATCCATTCGCCGAACGCGTCGCCGATGCTGCCGGAGCGCCACGTGGATTCCGGGTCGCCGTCCACGGCCGCCGCGACCGAGTGCGAGGGGCGCACGGGCCCGGTCTGGGCGGAGTCCGCCGCCGAGGAGGACACCGTCACCCGGGCGTCCCACCAGCGGGCCTGCGCGAGCGGTGGCTGTTCCTCGGCGACGGATGCCGCGTAATCGGGCACCGTGCCGCGGCTGCGGCGGGGATCCCCCTCGGCCCGCACGGCGGAGGAGTGGTGGTCGAGGCGCCCGAAGTCGGTCTCGCGGTCCATCGGCGAGTCGGTGAGCACCGGCCCGGTCGCGTTGACCGGCCGGGGCCGCGGGAACGGGTCGGAGCCGGGCCATACGTCGGCGGCGGCCGCGTCGGCCTCGAGCAGCCGGGTGACGCGGGCCGGGGAGCCGACGGTGTCGCGCGAGGCGAGCAGGTCGTCGAGCGCCGACAGCGACTCCGGGCCGCCCGCGATCACCGGCAGGTCCCGCAGCTCCAGCGTGTACGGCGCCGTGGCCGTGCGCGGCGGGCCCGGCGCCGCGGCGTCCGAGCCCAGTCGGGAGTCGACGCGGTAGATCTCGATCGCCGGGTACGCCGGCTGCAGGTCCGAGGCGGCGACGGGTTCCCCGAACTCGGCGACCCGTACCAGGCCCGGCGAGCCCTCGAGTGCCTGGTGCACCAGCGCGGGGCGGGGCGCGCCGGAGTCCTCGGCGAGGTCGTTGCGCACCACCAGGAACCCCACGCCCAGGGTCGCGAGCGTGGCCGCCATGCCGGCGGCGGGGCGCCCGTCGGCGAGGCGGCGCTGCACGGCGTCGAGGGCGCGGATCGCGGGCGCCGGCTGCAGCGGCACCGAATCGCGCACGGCCCACGGCGTCTCGGCCAGCGGCTGCAGCGGCTCGTCGCGGGTCACCCCCCACACCTGGCGGCCGAACGAGGCGCCGGGCACCACGAGGGCGCGCGTGGTGGCGGCGGGGTCCGCCGCCAGATCGGCTCCGGCACCGCCCGCGCCGTCACCGCCCGTGCCGTCACCGCCCGCGCCGTTCGCGCCCGGCACCGGGACGGGCGCGTTCTCCGACAGCCACGCCGCCGCCTCGGGCCAGTGGTCGGGCACCTGCTCGTGCGCGCCGACCGGCGCCAGGCGGCCGAGCCACGCCGGCGCCACCGACACGGTCGCCGCGAGCACCACGACCATCGCCACCGCGACCGACCGGTCCCGCTCGGGCCGCGCCAGCGACGCGGCCACCTCGCGCCGGTCCCCGCCCACCCGGGCGAGCAGGCGCGCGAGCAGATGCGCGACACCCAGCACCAGCGGCAGGCGCAGCAGCGGCTCGAACTTGTGGACGTTGCGCAGCGGGGCGCCGGAGCCGTCGAGCACGGCCCGCACCGACTCGGCGAGGCCGCCGCCGGCGGGGCCGACCCACGCCGCGGTCATGGCGACCAGGCCCACCGCGGCGATCGTCAGCAGCCGGCCGCGCGCGGGCATCCCCCGGCCGAGCAGTCCCACCACGCCCACCGCGGCGATCACCCCGGTGACCAGCACGAACACCGGCTCGCTGGTGAGCGCGGCGCCGGCGGTGCGGTCAGTGGAGACGAACGGCACCCATGTGGCGGCGCCGCGCAGCACCTCGGTGACCGAGGCCCAGCGGGTGGTGACCTCGGCGGACTCGATGTGGTCGAGGAACGGCGGCGACACCCGCCCGAGCAGCACCAGCGGCACCGCCCACCACAGGCACACCGCCGCCGAGAGCGGCACCCACCACGCCGCCAGCCGTGCCCACGTGCGGTTCGGCCGGTGCATGGCCCACCACAGGATCGCGGGCAGGCACGCGGCGGCGGTGGCCACGGCGTTGACCGCGCCCATCAGCGCCAGCGCGAGCGCCGCCCCCGCCCCGCCCCGGCGTGGGGACATGCGTCCCTGCAGTACCCGGATGACCGGCAGCAGCACCCACGGCGCCAGGGCGACCGGCCAGATCTCCGAGGAGATGGAGCCGAGGTCGCCGAGCATGCGCGGCGCGAGCGCGTACAGGATCCCGGCCACGGCCCGGGTGAACCGGGTGCCGATCCGCAGGGCGGCGGCCACCCGCACCACGCCGATGTAGGCCACGGTGAGCAGCACGGCCCACCACAGGCGTTGGGTGATCCAGGCGGGCATCCCCACCAGGTCGAAGAGTGCGAAGAACGGCCCCTGTGGGAACAGGTAGCCGTAGGCCTGGTTCTGGACCTGGCCGCCGAAGGACAGGCCGGTCCACAGGTGGGTGGCCTGGGAGAGGAAGCGGACGGGGTCCGCGACGAGGTCGTACTTGGTGTCGGGGACGATCAGCCCCGGCGACTGCAGGCAGGCCAGCAGCAGGAAGGACAGGAACGCGACGATCCCGTCGCGCGCGCCGGCGCCGAGACGGATCCCGCGGATCACCTAGGCCGGCGTGGGGTGCGGTACTGGCGCGCGGTCAGCGCGCGCCGTACTCGACCTGGCCGAGCAGTGCCTGGTCGGCCGGCGGCTGCTGGACCTCGGGGATCGAGTTCTCGGCCATGGCGGTGTTGACGCCGAACGCCACGATCCCGCCGAGGACGATCCCACCCACTGCGCTGGCGAGCGCTCCGGTACCGAAGCTCATCGAGTTCCCCCTGCGGTCCACGTGACAGATACGGTTCAGGGGCGCCGCTGGGGCACCCCGACGCGACAAACACTAGCACCAGATGTGTGTCTGATCGTGTGGAGTCCTACCCACAAGTACTTACCGGCCGGTAAGTTGGTGTTCTACGCAACACGATGTCGTTCAACACCGATGCCGTTCAACACCGACGCCACCTACGACCCGCCGGGAGGAGCCCCGTGTCGACGGGCACCAAGCGCATCCCACGCGCCATCCGAGAGCAACAGATGCTCGACTCCGCGATCAGCGTGTTCTCTGATCTCGGCTACCGGTCTGCCTCGATGGACACCATCGCGCGCCACGCCAGCATCTCCAAGCCGATGCTCTATCTCTATTACGGCTCCAAGGAGGAGCTGTTCTCCGCGTGTGTGGTCCGGGAGTCCGGGCGGCTGATCGAGCGCCTGACCGCCGCCGCGACCGGCAGTGACGGCCCGCGCGACAGCCTCGAGAGCGTCGTGCAGGCGTTCCTGGAGTTCGTGGACGAGAACGCCGACTCGTGGAACGTCGTCTACCGCCAGGCCCAGGCCGAGCCGGCCTTCCGGGACGAGGTGGAGAAGACCCGCTCGGTCCTGGTGGATCTCACCACCGAACTGCTCGCCCAGAACTCTGTGGACAAGCGCAGCCGGGACGTTCTGGAGGTGGTGGCCACCGCGCTCGTCGGCGCGGGTGAGGCGGTGGCCAACCGGCTCGCGCAGCAGTCCATGCCCACGTCGGTGGCCGCCGGCGTGGTGGTGGACCTGGCCTGGCGCGGCCTGGCGGGCAACGCGGTGCGCCCCGCCGAGGTGGGTGCGGGTGACCAGCCCGACGAGAACAACAAGAACAACAAGAACGACGACGACGACGACACCATCACCGATCACGCCGACACCCCACCCGCAGCGTCCACTCCGCCCGCCCCGATCGAGGAGAAGCCGTGACCACCAGTTCCGCCGCACCCCGCAGGTCCCCGGGGTCCCGCACCCTCACGCCGCTCGACCTGGCCAGGGGCTTGCCCTCGATCGTGGCCGACCTTCCGAGCGTGCTCAAGGGTCTGAGCATCGTGCGCACCTCGCGCAGCTCGGACACTCTCTCGATCGGCCGGACCTTCCAGCAGTTGGCGGCCTCGCAGCCCGAGGCCCCGTTCCTCAAGTTCCAGGGCGTCACCCTGTCCTACGGCGAGGCCAACCGTCGGGCGAACCGTTTCGCGGAGGTGCTCAAGGCGCGCGGTGTGCAGCGCGGGGACACGGTGGGCCTGTACATGTGCAACCGGATCGAGGTGATGCTGGCGATCCTGGGCGCGGTGAAGGTCGGCGCGTCGGTCGGCCTGCTCAACCACCACCAGCGCGGGGACGTGCTGGACCATTCGCAGAAGATCCTGCAGTCCAAGGTGGTGCTGATCGGCGCCGAGAGCGCGGACGGCGCCGG
>CAYFRF010000069.1:0-12768 GCA_964345415.1 uncultured Microbacter sp.
GAAGCCCCAGAGCCGTACGGCTCTGGGGCTTCACTCATTCCGTGGCAGACAATACTCGCGCGATTGCCAATCACCAGCGTGCAGGTACGGCTCAAAGCCCTTCGACCTCTTAACGTAACAACCATCACACGACCTGGGAAGACTTCAATCCGTAGGAACCGACGAGTAAGTCAAGAATAAGCAGGACGCCGGATGCCTCGTAGAAGCATCCGGCATCGCCGCATTGTGCTCAGCCCACGATCACCGCACTGCGGCGAACTGCAGTAGCGGCCGAGGGAAGAACAGCACTTACATCAGTTGTTCCTACGGACTGTTTGGAAGAAGAGCATCGCTGCAATTGCAAGCAATGCTGCGCCCACCCACCACTGCCACTGGCCGGAGGAGCTACCCGCTTCACTGGAAGCGGAAGTCTGTGCGTAGACCACGTCGGAGCCGTAGAGGGGCGAGGTCGCCGCCATCTGCATGGTCACCTGGTCTGCTGAGTGTGCTGCCGGCGCAGAGGCTGGTGCCGCAGCGGAGCGAGAGGTAGAGGCCGGGATCGATGCCACGGTCGCGGCGACAGTTCCTGCGGTGATCGGGGCTCCAGCGCTGTAGTACTCCTCGTAGTACTCCTCGAACACCGAGTCGACCTGGCTCACGACCTCACCGGTCGCGCCCGCCGCGGCAGCGGCTGCCTCCGCCCCGGCCTTCGCTGCGTTCACGGCATCGGGCTGCAGGGGCTTCCAGGCCTCGTCCATCCAAGCGGCGGCGGTGTCAGAAACATCTGTGCCTGCAGCGCGGAGGATGTCCTCGATCGTGTCATCGATGACCTGCCCGAGGACGCTCTTGTCAGAATTAGAACCTCCTGGGCCCTGCGCATCCGTCGGGTCATCCGAGTCCCAGCTAACAGTCATGGCCGACGGCACCTTTAGCGGGTCAGCGGCCCCCCCGGTCGAATAGAAATAAGGTCCAATTCCAACCTTGCTTACAAAATCAACAAATCCAGCCGGAAAAGAACCAAAGTCACCGTTTACGACTTGGCCCCCACCACTGTATTTAACACCCTCATAGAGGGGCTTAATCGAAAAGCCTCCCTTCTTCGAAAAGAATGTCTTGGCAGAAAGGTCAGCAACAACGACGCCAGGGGCAGACGGTAGCTCATTCCATAGATCTGATCCCTGTTTGGATTCCACGCCGCCCAGAATCGCCTCAAGTTTCGCTGAATCACCGTCAACGGTCAACTTTGGGTCAGTAATCGTAAAGAATGAAAGCCCGGAATAGTAGACGACGCTCATCGTCCCCTTCCACTGGACAATTGCTTGTCGCTTATCAAAGTCGACGGTTCCTTCTCCCTTTCCGAAAACCGCTTCTATACCAGAGGAACCGTTACCACTGGGAACCGCGTCGCTCCAAGTCGCAAGCACTCCTTGCGATTTTTCGATACGCACGTTCCCCGCTGAACGCGACCACTTTCCACTATCAATGGATTGGTTTGGGCCGGAAAGTTTGGCACCCGCGTCCCCCGCCATCAAGAAATTGTGACCATAGAAATTGCTCTTTCCGGCGCTCTCCGCGTTAACGCCCCACCTGAGCTCCGCATTGGAGACGGTAAACGTCTCCTGCCCGGTTTCTTGCTCAGCGTCCTGGGCGAAGGCCGGCGGCGCGAACATGATCATGCCGAGCACGAGTGCCAGCACCGCGGCCAGGGCAAATGCCTGGCGACGGGCCAGCCGGACAATCTGCGTGGTCATCGGGGATCCCTTTCCTGGAAAGAGCTGGTGGGCTGGGTCGAGTCGGCCGGACCGCCGGACATCGCGGGATGCGGGAACGGCTCGCCGTACGGGTCGGAGTACGAGTCGTCGGACGGGAACTCGGAGTCATCCGGGGCACCGCCGGCGTCAGCCCGGCGACGCGAGACCATGAACGCCACCGCGGCCAGCAGGCCGAGAGCGGCCAGCGAGAGGAAGATCCAGCTCAGCGAGCCCTTCAAACCAGATGAGCTGGAGGTGTTGGTGATCTCCACCCGGATCGGGAACTTCTCGGTGGCCTCCAACGCAGACGCAGCACCGGCGGCACGGATCTCGTACGTCCCCGCCTCGAGGTCCGCGGGCAGCGGGATGATCCCGGCGATCTCGCCGTCGACACCCGCGCCGACCGGACCGAGCGCAGCGGTGCCGTCGTCGAAGACCACGTACACCTGCTCCCCCGGCCAGAATCCGGCAGCGGCGAACGCCATCGCGCCGCCGGCCTTGGCGGTCTTCCGGTCCACCTCGATCAATGCGGCCGAGGAGACGGTGGTCCCACCGGTTACGGGCGCAGCAGCCGGAGCCTCGCCGGGCTCGACGTTCTCGTCGACAACCACTCCGTCTTCCTGCACCACGACCGCCTCCGCGGCCGGCGCCTGGGCCGCGGCGGCCCGGCCGGCGTTAGCCTGCCGCCGGACCGGAGCAGCCGCACCCGCGGCGGCCTGCTCAGCCGGAGCGGCCTCCTCAGCCGGGGCCGCGGCACCCGAGAACGAGACCGGGGTAAAGGCCTCGTTGCTCCCGTTCCGCACACCGTGCGCGCCGAACGTGAAGAAACCGCAGGTCATGGTGAGGCAGTCGATCCGCTTACCACCGGCGCCGGTGAACTTCGGGCCCGGCACGGTGAGCGAGAGCTGGAAGGAGCCGCTCGAACTCATGGTTGCCTGCGCCTCACCAGAGGTCGAAGACCCGGGGAACGCGACAAACGCCTGGTAGCCCTTGTTGTTCTTGGACTGGTCGTCCGGCATGTAGTCAAAGGTCCGACCCGTGGCGCCGCCGCGAGACGGGCCCCAGCTCGACCCGCTGACCCAACCGAACGCCACGTACACGCCACCGAAGCCACCATCGATGGCCTGGTAGCCGGAGCCGGACACCGTGAACGTGGTGGCCCCCGACGCCGACGCCGTGGCGCCGCCCAGCGAACTCGACGCGGTCAGCCGCGCCGCCGCGCTGGCCGGAGCCGGGGAGACGAGCGAGAGCAGCGAGGCACCGAACAGCGCCACCACCATCGCCACGAGAAGTCGCACCACGGCGGGACGCCGCGACGCGTGGAGAGACAGGGTCACGAGAACTCCTCGACAAGGTCGGGCTGGGATTCAAGGGCGTGGCGCCGCGCGGTACGGAAACCCCGGCGGTCAGGGGTGACGAGCAGGTCCCCGGAGACCGGGTGCCGGTGGATCAGCACCGCCTGCTGGTAGACCTCGTCGATCAACTCGGCCGTGAGGACCTCCTCGGGAGTGCCCTCGGCGCGGACACGGCCGTCGGAGATCATGACCATCCGGTCGGACCACGCCGCGGCGAGCGCCAGGTCGTGGAGGACCACCACCACGGCACCGCCCTCATCGGCCACGGACCGCGCCAGTTCCAGGACGATCTCCTGGTGTCGCAGGTCCACGGCGGCGGTCGGCTCGTCCAGCAGCAGCACACCGGCCCGCTGGGCCAACGCACGAGAGAGCGAGACGCGGGCCTTCTCACCGCCGGACAGGGTCGGGAACGTGCGGGTGCTCAGGTGGGTGGTGTCCGTGACCTCGAGTGACTGGTCGACGATGTCGTCGTCGTCATAATCTTCCGGTAGCCCCGCCCACGGGGCGCGGCCCATCGCCACCACCTCACGCACGGTGAACGGGAACGCCACACTGTTGGCCTGCGTCAACAGGGCGCGACGCCGCGCCAGGTCGCCCAGGCGCCAGCGACGCAGCTCCGTGCCGTCCAGCACGGTGGTGCCGGACGCGGGCTCGGTGTCCCCCGCCACCACGCCCAACAGCGTGGACTTGCCGGCGCCGTTGGGGCCGACCAGCGCCAACACCTCGCCGGCATGCACATCCAGGTCCACCGACTCCAGCAGCACGCGGCCGCCGATCTGGACGGTGATCCCGCGGCACTCCAGGACCGGGGTGCGCTGCTCGAACGGCAACGGCTCCTCCACCTCGATCAGCCGGTGCCGGCCCCCGCCGGACTGCTCGTGCGCGCTCATGCCCAGCCCCCCGAGGTACGACGGGTGCGGTAGATCAGCCAGAAGAAGAACGGTCCGCCGACGATCGAGGTGACCATGCCCAGCGGCAGTTCCGCGTAGTGCACGGCCGTGCGCGCCACCAGGTCGGCGGCGAGCAGCACCACGGCGCCGCCCAGCGCGGAGGCCGGGATGAGCAGCTTGTGACCCGGACCGGCGACCATGCGGATGAGGTGCGGCACCACCAGGCCCACAAAGGCGACGATGCCGCAGAAACTCACCGCGGCGGCCGTGAGCAGGCCCACCAGCAGGATCGACTTGATCCGCAGGCCCTCCACGTTCACGCCGAGGTGGCGGGCGGGCCGCTCCCCCAGCGCGAGCAGGTCCAGCGGACGAGCCAGCCGCGTGGCCAGCAGCAGGCCGAGGATCGCGAGCGGGGCCACCACCGCGACGTGGTCCCAGCGGCTGCCGTTGAGGCTGCCGAGCTGCCAGAACACGATCTCCTCGCGCGCCTGGGTGTCGCCCAGGAACATGAGGAACGCCAGCGCTGCGCCGGCCACGGCGTTGACCGCGATGCCCGTGAGCACCAGGGTCACCACCTCGCTGCGGCCGTTACTACGGCTGAAGAGGTACACGAACGCGGTGGTGATGATGCCGGTGAGGAACGCACACGCCACGCTGGTCCACGCGCCCAGGCCGGTGAGGCCGAACACGATCGCCGACGCCGCGCCCACGGCCGCGCCGGAGGACACGCCCACGACGCTCGGCTCGGCCAGAGGGTTACCGAACGCGCCCTGCATGAGCGCGCCGCCCACCGCGAGCGCCGCGCCCACCACCATGGCCATCGCCACGCGCGGGAACCGGACGCTCCACAGCGTCGCGTCGGCGCGCGGGTGCGTGGCGGCCGGACCGGCGTCGATCCCGAGGCCGCGCAGGAAACCGGAGGCCACCTCGGCGAGCGGGATGTGCAGCTGGCCGGAGCTCGCGGCGACGATCGCCAGGATCACCAGCGCCACGGCCAGGCCGGACATGAGCACGCCGCCGGTGAGCAGGCGCTTGACCGAGCCGGGCTCGCCGCCGCGGGAGGACGCGTTCTTGGCGCGACGGCTGGTGGTGCCGCGCGCGCCGGCACCTGAGCCGGACGCGCCGGGCGGGGTGCCCGCCGGGTCGCGGTTCTCGGTGATCGTCACAGTGAATCCGGGGCGTAGAGGGCCACCGCGAGGGCGTTGAGCACGGCGGGCGTGCGGGTGCCGAAGGACAGGACCAGGTCGTCGTTCATGGAGATGATCCGGCTGTTCTCGCCGGCCGGCGTCTGCGCCATGGCCGGGAACTTCTCGAGCAGGCCGTCCACGCCGCCGACGGACTCCAGGCCCTTGTTCATCATGATGATCACGTCGGGCTGCGCGGCGATGAGTCCCTCGTCGTTGGCGGGCTTGGCGCCCTTCCAGCCGACCTCGGAGGAGACGTCGTAGCCGCCCGCGGAGGAGATGAGAGAGTCGGCGCCGCTGTCCTCGCCGAACATGTAGTACACGCCGGCGCCTCCACGGGCGTAGAGGAACACCGTGCGCAGGCGACGGTTCTCCGCCTCGGGGACGATCGTGGCGATGTCCTCCTGCGCCTGGATGATCTGCGCGCGGGTCCGCTCGCCGAGCAGGCGGCCCTCTTCGGGCAGTCCCAGCGCCGCGCCCACGGCCTCGGTGAGGGCCTCCACGTTCTCGGGGGTGCGGTGGGAGTCGACGACGACGACGGGCACACCGGCGTCCCGCAGCTGCAGCACCACGTCCCACGGCCCGAGCGAGGTATCGGTGATGATCACGGTCGGGTCGAGCGCGAGGATCGCTTCGGCGTTCAGCTGGTGACCATCGTGGGTCACCAGCGGGACGTCGGCGATCTCGGGGAACGCGGACGAGACGTCGCGGCCCACCACGTTGTCCCCGAGCCCGAGCTCAAAGACGATGCGGGAGAGCGTGCCGTAGATGTCCAGCGGCAGGATGCGGGAGACATCCACCACCTCGACCTCGGTGCCCTGGTTGTCCACCACGCGCGCCGGCAGCGCCGGGACGGGATCAACGGCCACGACCTCGACCGGGTCGTCGACGAGCTGCAGTGCGAGCTCGCCGGAGTAGGAACGCGGATCCTCCAGCGCGGAGACCTCGGAGGCCAGCGGGATGCCGGAGATCATCTCGGTACTGCCACCGAGACCTCCGGCGGCGCCACACGCGGACAGCGAGAACGCGAGCGCGGCGGACAGTGCAACCATGAGGGGCGCTGTGCGCTTTCTGAGCATGAGCCAAAGAGTAGCAGCAGAAGCTAGGCAAGCCTAACCTGACATAGGTCAGGCTACCCTCAGATCCAAACCTGCAGGCCGCGGCCCGTTTTGACCTGATGTGTCCTCCGGGAAGTTGCGCCGCTTACATTGACTCGTCCCTAAGCACTCCCACACTCGCGCCCCTACCCCGCGCCCCGCGCCGCCCCCGCGGACAGAAGCAGGCGGCCGCCCCCGGAGTGCTCCGGGGGCGGCCGCCTGTCAGGTCGAGCGGTGTGGGGGTCAGCCCTGCTCGGCCGCCAGCTTCTTCAGCGATTCGGTGGGCGCGAAGCGCTCGCCGTACTTCGCCGCGAGCTCCTCCGCGCGGGCCACGAAGCCCTTGTAGCCGGAGGCCTCCTTGGCGCCGGGCGCCGAGTAGTTCTTGGCGTACTGACGGGTGCCGCCGGTCCAGGCCGGGAACCCGATGCCGATGATCGAGCCGATGTTCGCGTCGGCGTCGTCCACGATCACGCCCTCGTCGACGCACTTCTGCGTCTCGAGCACCTCGGCGAAGATCATGCGGTCGATGAGGTCCTGCAGCGGCGGGGCGTTGTCGGGTGAGGTGTTGAACGCCTCGCGCAGGCCGGACCAGATCTTGCCGCGCTTGCCGTCGGTGTACTCGTAGAACCCGGCGCCGGCCAGACGGCCGGGGCGCTGGAGCTCGCCGGTCATCTTGGCCACCACACGGTCGGAGGCCACCTCCACGAACTCGGTGCCCTCGGCGGCGGCCGCCTCGCGGGCGGTGTCGCGGATCTTGGCCATGAGGTTGAGGTTGAGCTCGTCCGACAGCTGCAGCGGCGCGGCCGGGTAGCCGGCGATGCGGCCGGCCTGCTCGATGGTGGCGGGCTCGATGCCCTCGTCCAGCATGCCGATCGCCTCGTTGACGAACGTGCCGATCACGCGCGAGGTGTAGAAGCCGCGCGAGTCGTTCACGACGATCGGGATCTTGCGGATCGCCAGGGTGAGGTCGATCGCGCGGGCCAGGGCCTCCGGGCTGGTCTTGTCGCCCTTGATGATCTCGACGAGCTGCATCTTGTCGACGGGCGAGAAGAAGTGGATGCCGATGAAGTCCTCGGGGCGCTGGACGCCCGTGGCCAGGTCGGTGATCGGCAGGGTCGAGGTGTTGGAGCCGAGCAGGGCGTCCGGGGCCACGATCCCCTCGATCTCCTGGAACACCTTCTTCTTGAGCTCGGGCGACTCGAACACGGCCTCGATCACGGTGTCGCAGCCGGCGAGGGCCTGCGGGTCGGTGGTCGGGGTGATGCGGGCCAGCAGTTCGGCGGACTTCTCGGCCGTGGTGCGGCCGCGCTCGAGGGCCTTGGCCTCGATCTTCTCCGCGTAGGCCTTGCCCTTGTCGGCGGAGGCCTGCTCGACGTCCTTGAGCACGACCTCCATGCCGGCCTTGGCGCAGACGTAGGCGATGCCGGCGCCCATCATGCCGGCACCCAGGACGCCGACCTTCTTGAACTCGGTCTTGGGGATCTCGGAGCCGTCGGCGGCCTTGGGGCGCGCCCCGCCGCCGGCGCAGTGCTGCATGTCGAAGAAGAACGCCTGGATCATGTTCTTGGCGATCGGGCCGGTGACGAGCGAGACGAAGTAGCGGGCTTCGATCTGCTCGGCGGTGGCGAAGTCGACCTGCGAGCCCTCGACGGCGGCGGCCATGATGGCGCGCGGCGCCGGGGAGGGGGCGCCCTTGGTCTGCTTGCGCATGTTGGCCGGGAAGGACGGCAGGACGCCGGCCAGGGCCGGGCTGGAGATGGTGCCGCCGGGCAGCTTCCAGCCCTTGCGGTCCCACGGCTGGGTGGCCTCGGGCTCGGTCTTGAGCCACGCCTTGGCGGCGGCGATCAGCTGATCGGGTGCCACGACCTCGTCCACGAGGCCGGCCTCGAGGGCCTTGGCGGGCGCGAAGGAGCGCCCGGACATGAGGATGTTGGGCACGGCCTGGGCCAGGCCGAACATGCGGACGGTGCGGACGATGCCGCCGCCGCCGGGCAGCAGGCCGAGGGTCACCTCGGGCAGGCCGACCTTGGCGCCGCGGGCGTCGGCCATGACGCGGTGGTGCGTGGCCAGGGCCAGCTCGAGGCCGCCGCCGAGGGCGGCGCCGTTGATGGCGGACACCACGGGCACGCCGCAGGTCTCGAGGGCGCGCATGCGCTCCTTGATGCCCATGGACCGCTCGTACACGGCCTCCGCGTCGGCGGGGCCGGTGGTGATCATGGACTTGAGGTCGCCGCCGCCGAAGAAGCTGCGCTTGGCGGAGGTCAGCACGACGCCCTTGATGGAGTCCTTCTCGGCCACGATCCGGTCGACGGTCGTGGTGAAGTCCTCGATGAACCGGGCGTTCATGGTGTTGGCGCCGTGGTCGGGATCGTCCATGGTGAGGGTGACGATGCCGTCGCCGTCCTGCTCCCACCGGAACATGTTGTCGCTCACTGGTTTTCTACTCCTGTATGGCTGAAGGTGTCGGTGGGGCGGGTCAGACGCGCTCGATGATGGTGGCGACGCCCATGCCGCCGCCCACGCAGAGCGTGATGAGGGCGCGCTTGCCGCCGGTGCGCTCGAGCTCGTCGAGCACGGTGCCGGTGATCATCGCGCCGGTGGCGCCGAGGGGGTGGCCCATGGCGATGGCGCCGCCGTTGACGTTGAGCTTCTCGTCGGGGATGTTCATGTCCTTCTGGAAGCGCAGCACGACGGAGGCGAAGGCCTCGTTGAGCTCCCACAGGTCGATGTCGTCGGCGGTGAGGCCGGCGGTGGCGAGCGCCTTCTGCGCGGCCGGGGTGGGGCCGGTGAGCATGATGGTGGTGTCGGCGCCGGAGGTGGCGGCGGCCACGACGCGGGCGCGCGGGGTCATGTTCATGTCCTGGCCGGCCTTCTCGGAGCCCACCACGACCAGGGCCGCGCCGTCGACGATGCCGGAGGAGTTGCCACCGTGGTGGACGTGGTCGATCTCCTCGATCCAGTGGTACTTCTGCAGGGCCACGGCGTCGAAGCCGCCCATGTCGCCGACCATGGCGAAGGAGGGCTTGAGGCCGGCGAGGGCCTCGACGGTGGTGCCGGGACGCATGTGCTCGTCGCGGTCGAGGATGGTGATGCCGTTGACGTCCTTGACGGGCACGACCGACCTGGCGAAGCGGCCCTCGTCCCAGGCCTGGGCGGCCAGGCGCTGCGAGCGCTCGGCGTAGCGGTCCACGTCCTCGCGGGAGAAGCCCTCGATGGTGGCGATGAGGTCGGCACCGATGCCCTGGGGCGAGAAGTAGGTGTCGTAGTTGGTGGCCGGGTCCATGGCCCAGGCGCCGCCGTCGCTGCCCATGGGCACGCGCGACATGGACTCCACGCCGCCGGCCAGGACGACCTCGTCCCAGCCGGACCGGATCTTCTGCGCGGCCATGTTGATCGAGGTGAGGCCGGAGGCGCAGAAGCGGTTGATCTGGACGCCGGCCACGGTGTCGGGCATCTTGGCGGCCAGTGCCGCGATGCGCGGGAGGTCCATGCCCTGGTCGCCGAGCGGGCTGACGATGCCCAGGATCATGTCGGAGATGCGGTTCTCGTCGAGATCCGGGAAGCGACGGCGGGTCTCGTCGATGAGCCCGACCACCAGGTCGATGGGCTTGACCCCGTGCAGGGCGCCACCGGGCTTGCCCTTACCCCGCGGTGTGCGGATGGCGTCGTAGATGAATGCCTCGGTCATGGGTGGTCCACGGCCTTTCTCTGGGCGGAACTGGTACGTGTTCCTCTGCAGGCTACGTGGCGCCTTCGAGAGCTAACGGAGCGCGGTCCACATTTGGCTCCGCGAGCACGCCACGGGGACGCCGCGCGGCTGGCACAGTGGGGGCGTGACCGCGCGCCCCGCCGCTGACCCCGCCCTCGCCGAACTCGCCGCGGAGTGCGGCGTGGCCACGCGATACACCGACGCCCACGGTGTCGAGCACCAGGTCTCCGCCCCCACGCTCCGCGCGGTTCTCGCCGCGATGGGTGTCGGCGCCGCGCCCCTCGCCGCCACCGATCGCGACGTGCTCGAGGAACTCCGCCTACGCCCGTGGCGGCGAGTGCTCCCACCCACCGTGGTGGCCCGTGCCGGCACCCCGGCCAGCGTGGCACTGCATCTGCCGTTGCCGTCCACCCAGCCGAGCGTCACCCCTACGCTGCCCCGCGTCTCGGTACACGTGGAGCTCGAGGACGGCTCGGACCGCCTCTCCGTGCCACTGCCCCCTCTCGGGGACGCGGCCACCGCGGACGAGATCCGCAGCGTCGACGGCCAGCAGATCGCCCGGTGGCACATCGAGCTGCCCGACTCACTCCCGCCGGGCTGGCACCGCCTCGTCGTCGTCACAAATTCCCCCGCACCACCCGGGGCTTCCCCCGCGCCACCCAGGGATTCCCCCGCACGCCCCGGGGCTTCCCCTTCTCCCCCCGGGGCCACCACGGCGACCGCGACCGCGACGCTGCTCGTCGCACCGGACCGGATCCCCGTCCCCGGCGACCTCGACCGGCGCCGCGCGGTCGGACTGGCCGCGCAGCTCTACCAGGTCCGCTCCGCCGGATCGTGGGGCATGGGCGACCTCACCGACCTCGCCACGCTCGCCGACTGGGCCGGCCGCGAGCACGGCGCCGATTTCGTCCTGGTCAACCCCATGCACGCCGGCGAGCCGTACCCTCCCGTCAGCCCGTCGCCGTACCTGCCCACCACCCGACGCTTCGCCTCGCCGCTGTACCTGCGACCCGAGGCGATCGTCGAGTTCGCCGAGCTCCCCTCCGCAGACCTCGTGCGCGTGACCGAGCTCGCCGCCTCCGCCCGGGCACTGAACGGCGACGACACGATCGACCGGGACGCCTCGTGGACCGCCAAGCTCGAGGCGCTCCGACTGATCGCCGCGGTGCCCCTGCGGCCGTACCGCGCCGACGCCTTCGACGCCTTCCGCGACGAGCAGGGCGACGAGCTCCGCAGGTTCGCCACGTGGTGCGCGATCGCACGGGACCACGGCACCGCCTGGACGCACTGGCCCGCCGACCTGCGCGATCCCCTCTCCCCCGCCGTCGCCCGGTTCGCGGACGAGCACGCCGACGAGATCCGCTTCCAGGAGTGGCTGCAGTGGCAGGTCGCCCAGCAGCGCGCCGACGCCCAGCGCACGGCGCTCGACTCCGGCATGCGCCTCGGGGTGATCCACGATCTCGCCGTGGGCGTGCACCCGGAGGGCGCCGACGCGTGGGCGCTGCACCGGTCGCTCGCGCGCGGGGTGTCCGTCGGCGCGCCCCCGGACATCTACAACCAGCGGGGCCAGGACTGGTCACAGCCCCCGCTGCGGCCCGATGCGCTCGCCGAGGAGGGCTACGCCACCCTCCGGGACATCGTCCGCGCGGCGCTGCGGGATGCCGGCGGCGTGCGGATCGACCACATCCTGGGAATGTTCCGACTCTGGTGGATCCCCGAGGGCCGACCGCCCACCGAGGGCACCTACGTGACCTACGACGCCGAAGCCATGCTCTCCGTCCTCGCCCTCGAAGCCTGGCGGGCCGGGGCCGTGGTGATCGGCGAGGACCTCGGCACCGTCGCTCCCGGCGTGCGCGAGGCGCTCGAGGAGCGCGGCGTCCTGGGCACCAACGTCCTGTGGTTCGAGCAGGGCCCGGAGCACCTCCCCACTCCCCCGGAGGAGTACCGCCGGTCGTGCATGGCCTCCGTGGTGACGCACGATCTGCCCCCGACCGCCGGGTACGTGGAGTTGCGTCACGTGGACATCCGGGAGCAGCTCGGGCTCCTCAACGATCCCGCGGCCGAGAGGCAGGGCGCGCTCGCCGAGGTGTCCGCCTTCGCCGCGGAGCTCGACCGGCGGGGCCTACTGGGGGCCGGGCGCGCTGGGGGCACTGGGGGCGCTGGGGGCGGGACAACCGAGGCGATCACGGTGGGCCTACACGCGCTGCTCGCGGCATCGCCCTCGCTGCTCGTCGCGGTGTCGGTGGCGGATCTGGTGGCGGATCGCCGGCCGGTCAACATCCCCGGCACCTCGGAGGAGTACCCCAACTGGCGGGTGCCGCTGTCAGGGCCGGACGGTCGGGTCCTCTCGCTCGAGGAGGTGTGCGCGGACCCGCTCGCCGACCGGGTGATGCGCGCGGCCCGCGACGGGCGCGTCTGACCTCCCGAGACAGCCGAAGGCCCTGACACCACGCGGAGTGTCAGGGCCTTTCAGCTCGGTTGGTGACCGGGAGCAGGTCTCAGCGGAGGAAGGACATCAGGCTGCCGAGTGAACCGGAGACCCCGTTGCCGGGTGTCGTCGGGTCATCAATGTCGCCGTCCCCCGGCTCGCCATCTCCGGGCTCGCCGTCCCCGGGCTCGCCGTCCCCGGGCTGGCCGTCCGTCTCTGCAAAGGTGATCGGCGTGAAGAGCTCATAGCTTGCTTCCTTCACACCCCGGCCGGGGTAGGTGTAGATGCCGTAGTTGCCCTGCGTGGACAAGGCGTCAGCTGCTGCCTTCGACACGGTCAGCGTGGCGGTGAAGTTGCCGTCGGCATCAATGACCA
>CAYFRF010000069.1:12868-14098 GCA_964345415.1 uncultured Microbacter sp.
AATCGGATCAGAGAACGTCTCATCGGGCGCCCCGAGGCTACCGCCGTAAGCGTTGATGGTGAACTCACCGTCCCATCGGATGGTGACCTGCCCGTCCGAGTTCCGGGTGCCACGTCCCTCGGTGAACTTCACCGCGTTGGGCGTCTTTCCCGCGTCCGCGAGTGATGCCGGGTACGAAGTCGCGGGGAACGCCGCCGGAACGTACTCGGTCTGCGTGCCGCTGCCCACCGAGCCCTCGAGAATGGTGGCGTTGCCCTCGGTGTCGCCGAAGGTCCAAGGGCCGAAGATGCCGTCCTGCGCGTACCCGCTGACTCCCCACACGAGGGAGCCGTCCGAGATGTTTCCCGTCGAGACGGTTTGCGCGGTCGCCACCGGACCCATCACGGCGCCGGCGAGCAATGCCACCGCGGCACCTACGACGGTGCCCCGACGACCCACGGATGTTAGCCGCGTTCGGATATCCTTCACTACAGTCCTGTCGTTGAACCGTTTGGACGAACAGCACCGCAGCGATTGCTGGCAGTGCAGGCCCCATCCACCACTGCAACTGGTGGGTGGGGCTTCCCACTTCAGTGGAAGCGGAAGTCTGTGCGGTGTCCCCGAGGAGGCGCAGTCGGGCGATGCCGACCCGATCGCGGTGAGGCAGGATCACGTCCCACGACCTGGGTGAGTCCTCACGGCCCCGACTGTCGACCACGAGCACCGCGGGCGCTGTCCCACACTCTCGGTCCCGCTCTCAGCCTCAGCCTCAGCAGAATGATCGAGGAGCAGCATGGAGGGCAGGCCCACACCGGGCCGGGAGTCGATGTACGGGTCGACCACCACCGCGCACCGATCACCCGACATAAGTTCAGTGCCGCCGAAGCGAGAACGCATCGTCCCCCAGCGGACAGCGAGACCGCCAGCGCACCATCCTGTGTCACCCGATCGTCGCCTGAACCGGTGAATAGATTAACAGACAACCACAGGTTAGCCTAACCTGACTTAGCTTGATCTGGATATCGTTTTATAGCCGCAGTTCACAGACTTGTGAGCCGGCTGTTTGGTGTCCACGGACAACGTCGATCGAGCGTTGAGTGTTTGCGAGGCACATAAGTCGTTGGCTGTCGGCACTGGCACTGGCGTATGCCTAGCGGTGCGGTGGCAATCCGACCTCCGAGCAAGTCCGGTAAATAGGTGAATGCCCGGGACACCTGTGTGGGTGTTCCGGGCATTCATGAAGTTGTGTTC
>CAYFRF010000070.1:0-13879 GCA_964345415.1 uncultured Microbacter sp.
GCCGCGACATGGACCGCAGCAAGGTGGACTTACCGCACGCATTCGCCCCGACGATCGCCGTGATACGGCCCGGCGGTACCACCAGATCCAGGTCACGGATCACCGCGCGGTCGCGGTACCCGAGCTCGAGCCCGGCGGCCTCGAGGGTGTGGTCAGCGGTCACAGAGAACCTCCCGTGCGGTTGGTGCGGGCGATCAAGTAGACGAGGCATGGCGCTCCGAGTGCGCCGGTGATCACGCCCACCGGGTAACGGGTGCCGAACGCGAACTGGCCCACCAGATCCGCGGCCAGTACCAGCACCACGCCCACCAGTGCGGCGGGAATGAGCGGGGAGCCGAGCGGTCCGACGAGGCGGGCGGCGATGGGGCCGGAGAGGAACGCGACAAAGGCGATCGGCCCGGCCGCGGCGGTGGCGAACGCAATCAGGCCCACGGCGGCGATGATGAGCAGAATCCGTGTCCGCTCGGTGCGCACGCCGAGGGCGGAGGCGGCGTCGTCGCCGAGGCGCAGCAGGCTGAGGTCGCGGGAGAGCAGGAGCAGGACCGGGGCGCAGACCAGGCACGCGAGGAACACCGGCTGCACGTGCTGCCACGACGCGCCGTTGAGGCTGCCGGTCAGCCAACGCATGGCCTCCTGCAACTCCCACTGCGGCGCGGTCTTGAGGATGTAGCTGGTCACCGCATCCAGGGTTTGTAGGGGACACGGACACGGCGCGGTTCATCGTGGCGGTCACAGTTCCCGCACCTTCTGGCGGCGGACGATCGCGATGAGGAACGGCGCCCCCACGAGGGCGGTGATGATGCCCACGTCGCTTTCCGCCGGCCGCGCCACGACCCGGCCCAGGACGTCGGAGGCGGTCACCAGGATCGCGCCGGTGAGTGCGGAAAAGGGCAACAACCAGCGGTGATCCACGCCCACGAGCAGTCGGCAGGCATGGGGGACGATGAGCCCCACAAACGCGATGGGCCCACACACGGCCGTCGCCGCGCCGCACAGCAGCACCGCGCCCAGGGCGGCGATCACGCGGATCAACCACACGCGCTCGCCCAGCCCGGCGGCCAGGTCATCGCCCAGCGCCAGGGAGTTGAGGGGCCGCGCCGACAGGAGGCAGATCGCCAGGCCCACCAGCAGGAAGGGGAGCACGGTCCGGATCGCCTCGGGGCTCGCACCACCCACGCCGCCGATCTGCCACGAGCGCACGCCGCCCGCGATGTCGCCGCGCGGCAGGACCACGGCGGTGATGAACGACGACGCCGCCGCCGAGGTGGCCGCCCCCGCCAGCGCGAGCTTGAGTGGGGTGGCGCCGCCGCGGCCCAGCGAACCGACGGTGTACACGAAGACCGCCGCCACCGCCGCGCCGACGATCGCCGTCCAGATGTAGCCGGTGTAGGTCCACAGCCCGAACCAGGCGATACCCACCACCACCGCGAGCGAGGCGCCCATGGTCAGGATGCCGGGGTCGGTCAGCGGGTTGCGGGTCACGCCCTGCATCACCGCGCCCGCCAGGCCCAACGCCGCGCCCACGAGCACCGCCAGGAGGGTGCGGGACAGGCGCTTGGTCACCGCGGCCTCGCCGAGGCCGTCGGTGGAACCGCCCAGCGCCGCGGTGATCTCCTCGAGTGAGACCGCGCGCGATCCGATGGTGACCGACGCGATGACGACGACGACGAGAACAGTCACCCCGAACAGCAGCCACCCCAGACGCACCCGTGCCGGGCGTCGCACGGTCTGGATTGCAGACCCGGCGACACCCGGCGGGTGGGGGGAGGCGGTGACGGGCTCGGCGGCCACGTGCCTCGGGCCGGCGGATTCGCTCACTGGCAACCGGCGGGGCTCGCGAGCTGGGCCACGTAGTCCGACAGCACCCACGAGATCGCCAGCGGAGTCGGGTTGGCGGCGGTGCCCATCGGGCCGGAGCCGTCGAGGAACACGATCGCATTGTTCTTCACCGCCGGCATCTGCGAGAGCAGCGGGTCGGCGCGCAGGGTGTCGACGAGCTCCTGGTCGCCGTAGGTGACGATCAGTTCCACATCGTCGAACATGTCGAGCTGCTCGGCGGAGACGCTGCCGGAGAACTTGCCGCTCGCGGAGGCCTCCTCGACAGCCTTCGGGGTGGCCAGGCCGAGGTCGGTGAAGAACGCGGCGCGGGTGTCGGCGGCGGTGTAGAAGTTCACGGTCGACAGGTCGCTGGGGTCGACGTGGGTCATGAACATGGTGCTGGTGCCGGCCAGGTCCGGGTACTCGGCGGTGACCTGGTCGATCTCGCCCTCGATCTCGGCGATCAGCTCATTCCCCTCAGCCTCCATGCCGAGGCCCATCGAGTTGAAGCGGATCACGTCGCGCCACGAGGTGGCCCACGGCTGCTCGGGGTACGCCACGACGGGGGCGATCTCGCTGAGCGTGTCGTAGTCCTCCTGGGTCAGGCCCGAGTAGGCCGCCAGGATCACGTCGGGCTGGGTGTCGGCCACGGCCTCGAAGTCGATGCCGTCGGTCTCGTCGAACAGCACGGGGGTGTCTGCGCCGAGTTCCTCGAGTGAGTCCTCGACCCAGGAGAGGGTGCCGTTGCCGTCGTCGTCACCGAAGTTCGCGGCGGCCATGCCCACCGGCACCACGCCCAGCGCCAACGGCACCTCGTGGTTGGCCCATGCCACGGTGGCCACCCGCTCGGGCTTGCCCTCGATCGTGGTGGTGCCCAGGGCGTGCTCGATCACCACCGGGTAGGCGCCGTCGCCGGCGGCGGTGGTGTCGGACCGGGCGTCGGCGTCGGTGGACGATCCGCACGCGGACATCACCAGGGCGGCCGTGGTAGCCATGAGGAACGGGACTAGACCACGAGAACGCACGAGGCGGCTCTCTTCTACTCGTAACGGCAGGGGCGGTGCTCACCTCGCGGCTGTGTTGCCGGCGGTCGCGGGCCCGCATTGGCGCGGTCGGAGGCCTTTAGGTGAGGCTTCCCTAAGGCGTCACGACGTGGCTGCCGGGCGGCGAAATCGCTTGATCAGGACGCGCGTTCTAGCGTTTCGGACACTGTTGATCGCCGGGCCTGGGGCGCGGCACCCGACGGAATCGCGGCCCACGCGCCCGCCGCCGCGGACCCGCTCCCGGCCTCGAGGGTGCCCGCGCCGCGGAAGTGTCCTGGCGTGAGGCCGGTGGTGCGGCGGAACGCGGCCCCGAACGCACTCGCCGAGCTGTACCCGACCCGCAGTGCCACCTCGTCGACGGGCATGCCGGTGCCCAGCATCAGCGCGGCCCGCTGCGCGCGGAAACTCGCCTGCCACGCACCGAAGCTCAGTCCGGTCTCCGCGCGGAACGCCCTGGTCACGGTCCTTTCGCTCACGCCCAGTCGGACGGCCCAGTCGGCGAGCGAGGAGTTGTCGCCCGGGTGGGACTCCAGTGCGGTGACGATGGGCCGAAGCAGATCGGAATCGGGGCGCTGGACGAGCAGGGCGTGCGGCGACGGCTCGAGGATGTCGAACAGCATCTGCTCTGTGAGACTGCGCGACCGGGGCTCCAGGGTCTGGTCCACCAGCCGCTCGAGCAGAAGCGTGAGCAGCGGGGTGACCTCCACGGCGACCGGCTCGAGCGGCAGTGGGCTCGCCGTACGCACGTCGACGTGGGCGGTCCGGTAGCAGGTGCCGGCCGGGGCGGTGGCCGAGTGCAGCGTGCCCGCCGGGATCCACAGGCCCACTGACGGGGTGATGGTCCATGTTCGCGCGCCGATGGTGGCGGTCGACGCCCCGGACTGGTTCCACAGCAGCTCGTGCGTGGGGTGCGAGTGCGGCTCCCAGGCGGTGTCCCGCTCGACGAGCTCGACCATTCCCGTCACGACGTACGGCATCACCGCCGCCCCGGCCTCGTAGACCGGCAGGGTGCGGGTGTCGACGCTGCGGTCGCAGGTCTCGCGGCGTGCGGGGCGGGGGCCGGTCATGCGCTGATTGTGCCTGATGGTCGCTGTTCGCCACCTCCGGCATGATCTACCGATACCGCCACTGCCGCGGAGGGCCCCGCGCGGATGGTCGTACTCAGTGCGGACATGGACGTAGTCAGTGCGTGCAACGAGCCCGGACTCCGCCGTGGTTACGACCAACTCGAGCCCGAGGGCGGGGCGCGGCGCGCGGGTGCTCTAGCGGTGGAGTGACTGGACCCGGACGGACACTTCGGGTGAAGCAGGTGTGGTGCCGGGGGAGTCACCGGACTCTGCCTCTGGCGCCCACCCTGCCTGCTTCGCGAGAGCCCCGCGGAGTGCGAGCTGGATGTCGCGCACCGTCTCGCGGACCGGGCGTGATCGATCGAGGGCGACCTCCACCACGGCCGTGCCTTCGGCAGTGTCGATGTGAAGTCCGAAGTGGGCGGTGCGGTCCTCCCTGCGCCGGAGTCGGGCGTCGAGTGTGCGCAGGGACGTGCCGAGCCCGGGCTCGATCGCGTGCACACCCGGGACGGAGGTCACCACGGCGAGCAGGTCCGGGCCGGAAGCGCCGGCGGGCTCGGTGGGCTTTCGTGGCTCAGTCATGGAGGTCCTCGATGTGAACGTCGACGGCGATACCGCTGAGGTTGAGCTCGCGGATGCACTCGAGTGCGACGGCGGCGCGGACATCTTCGGCCAGGGCTGGCAGGTCGCCGCTGGCCGTTGACGCGGAGACCCGGCAGCGCACACGCTCGGGCAGGCCGCGGGCGCCCCACTCGTCGGTGTGGGCGAAGTCGATCGCGGTGCGCAGGCTCATCGCCCCGGGCACGGCGTCCACGGCGTCGCGGATGAGCGTACGCATGGCCAGTTCGCTGAGGGAGTAGGGGCCGGCGTCGGTGGGCGGCATCTGGACGCGGGCACCGTGACGGGCGTCCGCGCGGACCACTTCGGACAGCGCGGACCGGACGCGGGTCGACAGCTGTACGGAGTCATCGCCCGCTGCCTCGGCCTCGTCCCAGTCGCGCTGCAGCGCGCGGATTCTGTCGAGGTAGTCGCGGGTGGCATCGGACTCGTCGGGTCCACCGGATACGGAGGGGGCGCCCATGGTGTTCACCGCCATTCCTTCATCTGGTCGATCACGTGCGTTCGGGCCCGGGAGATCCGCCCGCGCGCCGTGGACTCGGTGATGTCCAGGGCGCTCGCCACCTCCCGGTAGGACATTCCGTCGATCTCCCGCAGCGCCCAGCAGGAGCGCAGATCGGGCTCCATCGTGGCGAGCACGCGCGCGAGCGCCTGCAGCTGCAGGTTGACCTCCGAGCGGCGGGCCGGATCGGAAGCCGGGGCGCTGTCGGGATGCCACTGGAGATTCTCGGGGGAGTGGGCGTCGGTGGCCCGGCGGGCACGGCGACGTGCGATGTCGGTGGCGCGGCGGGAGCAGATCTGCGACAGCCAAGCCCGCACCGCGTCGGGATCGGACAGCAGGTGCAGCCGCTCCCACGCCGTGATGAGGCTCTCCTGCACCACGTCCTCGCTTTCCTGCCGATCGCCGAGCACCAGGTAGGCGATCCGGAACAGCCGACCCTGGTGCCGGTCGATCAGCAGGTCGAAGGCAGTGGTGTCACCGTCCTGGGCGCGCAGCGCGAGCACGCGGTCGGTGAGGCCGCTGGGGCTGGGAGTCATCCCTGCTCGCCGCCCACGGTCACACGGTCGGTGCGCGCGGAACTCCTGCCGGTCCGCAGGGTCACCAGCACGTCGATCGCGCGGGGATCGGAGCCGAGCGCGAGCCGCAGGTCCTCGAACAGCCGCGTGCGCGCCTGCTCGACTGTCCACGCGATCTCTCCGGCCCCGGCCACAGTCACCTCGGCCACCACGCCGGCGCTGGAGGCGGAGCCGGTGACGCGCACTGATGCACTCTCCACGCCCTGCACGTCCTCGACGCGCTCGGCCAGGGCCCGCTCGAGCACCTGCGGCTCGAGCGTGGCGAGCACACTGCCGTCCGCGTCGTGCAGCCGCAGCACGGTGTGTGCGGGGGCGGTGGGGACCTGCATCACGAGTAGTGCGAGTCCGGCGAGGACCGCGACCACGCTCACAGCGACGCCCACCGGCAGCGCCCAACCCGCGCCCCCGAGCAGTGAAGCCGGGGTCTCCGAGGCGTCAGGGACGAGCATGTCGAGAGTTCCGCCGTCGGGGGCCAGGTCGAAGGCGGCGACCGCGAGCCATGCCGCGGCGAGCAGGGCGAGCACGCCCAGCAGGAGCAGGACGAGGCGGTTACGGGGTCCGGATCGACTGCGCATGTGACTCTCCTTCCTCAGAAACAGTGCTTCTCAGCGGCGGCGGGCACGGACCCGGGTCGCCACAGGGGGCGAGGGCCGCAGGTCTCCCATCGCCTGATCCACGGCGGAGCGTGCGGCAGCGACCACCGGGGCGGGATCATCCACCACGGTCACCACCTCCACGTCGAGCCGTCGACGCGTCGGAGAGACTCGCACGCTGTGCACTCCGTCGACGTTCTCGGCCGCCGACTGCAGGTGGCGGGCCAGGTCGCGGCGGCTTAGCGCTGTGCCGCCGGGGACGTCGTCGCCCAGGACCAGCAGCCGGGAGGGGCGCCCGGGCCATGCGGCGAACACGACCAGGACCAGCCCGAGAACGGCCAGTGTCCCGGCGGCGGCCTGCGCGGCGATCGATTCGAGGGGCGTCCAGGCCAGCGCGTCGACCGAGTTCGCGGCGGCCACCGGCCACTCACCCTCCACGACGTAGGTGCCCAACAACCACAGTCCGAGACCGCCGAAGACCAGCAGCACCACACCGACCAGCCCGGTCGGAACGGAGCGGGAGGGCCGACGAACCAGCCCGACCCCTGCCTGACGTGCGCTCACAGCAGCATTCCTCTCGTGTTGCCGGCCGGGTTGAGCCAGGAGATCTCCACATCGAGCCGGCCCACCCGGATCCCGGTCAGCTCCTCGACCCGCGTGCGTACCCGCTCCCGCAGCGCGGTGCAGGTGGCGGCGAGGTCCACGGGGAAGGCCAGGCCCACGTCGAGCCGCAGCACCGCGACCGCACCGTAGAGGTCACATTCGGCGGTGGGGCGGGAGTCGAAGTCGCGCCGGGCGCGCACGCCCAGGACCCCGCCGGCCGAGCCTCCGACGCGAGGGTGCTCGGAGGCGACCTGCTCGGCGATCCGGGCCACCACCGCCGCGGGCACGGTGGTGACACCGCGAGACTCCACAGGCGTAGTGACGGCGGTCATCGCCGGTCGCCCCACCTGTCGGTGAACCCCTTGATCTCGATGCGTCCGTCCATGACGAGCCCCACCGCCAGCCCGATCACACCGAACAGCAGCACCACCAGGAACTGGCCGATCGACCCGAACGCCGCGACGGCCCCCAGGAACAGGCCCACCAGCAGCGTGAGATGCGTGGTCTTCATGGTTCTCCCTCGCTCAGCTCGTCAGCGCGAACGGATCAGTTCAGCTCGGTGCCACGGGTCGTGGCCGAAGTGCGGGCGTTGTCGTCGTCGTCATCCTCGGGAAGGTGGACGTCCACCACGTTGACGTTGACCTCCACCACCTCGAGCCCCGCGGTGCCCTCCACCTGCTCGATCACGTTGCGGCGGATCGCGTTGCCCACCTCCACGATCGAGGCGCCGTACTCCACCACCACCGTCACGTCGATCGCGGCCTGCGTCTCACCCACGGACACGCTGATCCCACCGGTGACATTGGTCTGCGCGTTGGGGATGCGGTCGGTCACCGCCGAGAAGGCACGGCGCGCGGCGCTGCCCATGTCGTACACGCCGGGCACCTCGCGGGCGGCCATCCCGGCGATCTTCGCGACCACCGAATCGTCCATCGTCGTGACACCGCGGGTGGTCTGCAGGGGACCGCGGGGCACGAACTCCTCCACGGCGTCCTCGGTCTTGTCCGCCTCGGCGCGCGACTTCTCACGACCGGTCTGCGGGACCGCATTCGACATGGTTTCCTCCTTGTGCCGGACCGGCAGGTGGCCGGCCTGTGATGAACACGTACACCACTAAGACGACGCGAGTCCCCGGATCGTCACGGCTGGAACCGAAAATTTTTCCGGCACCCCCACCGATGGTCGGTTTCCGCCCTCACACCGCCTGCACATCTGCCTACAGTGCTGCCATGACTCGGGGGAGAGAATCGGTGGGAACACGGTCGATCGCGGCCAGGATCGTGGCTGTGGCGGCGGCGGTGGTGCTCGTCGCCGTGGCGGCGCAGGTGCCGCGCGCGGGGGCCGAGTCCGGCGGGGGCGGTGCCGTGGGCGGTCCGGTAACGGAAGGTTTCCACTGGGGCGTGGCCACCTCCGGGTTCCAGGTGGAGGGCTCGAATCCCGACTCCAACTGGAAGCGCTACGTCGACGCGGCCGCGCCGGGCGGGCAGGTGGATCCGGTGCGCGACGCGGTGGACTTCTGGCACCGCTACCCCGAGGACATCGCCAACGCCGCCGCAATGGGGGTCAACACGTTCCGGTTGAGTGTGGAGTGGGCGCGGATCGAACCGGCGCCGGGAGAGTACGACGACGAGGCGCTCGCCCACTACGACCGGATCATCGACACGATCCGCGGACACGGCATGATCCCGATGATCACCATGGCCCACTTCACCTACCCGGGCTGGCTGGACGACCGGGGCGGCATGCTCTCGGGCGGCGCCGTGGAGGCTTTCGGACGATTCTCGGAGGTCATCACCGAGCGCTGGGCCGGCGACGGGACGATGTGGGTCACGTTCAACGAGCCGCTGGTGTTCTTCAAGCACGAGATGACCCTCGGCCGCGTGGGACCGCAGGACTTCTCGCGGTTCCTCGACCAGATCGAGGCCGCCCACCGGCTCGGCCACGCCGCCGCCCACCGCGCAGACCCGCACGCGATGGTCACCATGAACGAGGCGTACCTGCCGCTGGCCACCGACTTCACCGACACCCTGATCGGGGATCGCGTGGCCGACGTCGTGGACTACGTGGGCATCGACTACTACTACGGCGTCGCGCTGGACAACCTCACCGCCATCAACGCGGCCTGGGACGATTTCGCCGCGGTACGTCCACAGCCCGAGGGGATCTATGAGGCGATCGCCCACTACGCGCGCTCGTACCCGGGCAAGCCGATCTACATCGTGGAGAACGGCATGCCCACCCGCGACGGAGGCCGGGCCGATGGCGTTGACCGCGGAGACTTCCTGCGCGACACCGCGTTCTGGCTCCAGCGGGCCGTGGCGGACGGCTACCCGGTGATCGGCTACAACCACTGGTCGCTCGTGGACAACTACGAATGGGGCAGCTACTCGCCGCGCTTCGGGCTGTATCAGGTGGACGTGCTCACCGACCCCGCGCTGGAGCGGCAGCCGACCTCCGGCGTGGACGCCTACCGCCGGGTGATCGCCGACGGGGGAGTGGGCCCCGACTACCGTCCCGTCCTGCCGGCCGGCTGGTGCTCACTGTCCACCGTCCCCGACACCTGCCTCGACCCGGCCCAGGTGGACGGTCCGCGGGCCGTGCTCGTGGGCTGAGATGCCGCTCACTGGTCGTAACATGAGTCCCCGCAGCGGGCGATAGGCCTGCTAGGACAGTATTTTGGGATGCTGTTCACCCGTGTTGCCCACCACGTTGAGGAGTGTGACTGATGATCCCCGCAGGTCTGATCGAGAACCCGCTGCGCTTCCTGTTCGGCCCCGGCCCCGGCGAGATCGCCTGCCGGGCACTGACTCCCGAGTGCATGGGCTGGATCCCGTTCCTGGCGGCCCGGGTCACGTCCGGGCTCTGACCCACGGCGGCCGCACGCCGCGTGCCGCACGCCACACGCCGCCTGCCGCCTGCCGCCTGCACGCTGCCTATCCGATCACGCGCCACCTATCGGATCGCGTGGGTGGCGAGCGATTTGATAGGCAGCGAGGAACGGATGGGCATCGCGCAGTCTGATGGGCAGCGCGGTATCGAATGGCGGTATCGAATCAGGGGCGTCCGGCGTCAGTCCGGTAGTACCTGCTGCATGACGCGCAGGGTGTTGCCGCCCATGATCGCGGAGACGTCCTCATCCGAGTACCCGCGGTCGAGCAGTCCCTGGGTGATCGCGGCGAGCTCGCTGGTATCCCAGCCGACGGTCACGGAGCCGTCGTAGTCACTGCCGAGCGCGGCGGTTTCGATACCGCCCACCTCCACCACGTGCTCGATCGCGTTCAGCACCGAGTCCAGACCGAGTCCGCACACCGCGGTCTCGAAGTACCCGATCCCGATCACCCCGCCGGTCGCGGCGACCCCGCGGATCTCGTCGTCGGTGACATTGCGGTTGGTGTCGCACGTGCCCTGGACCCCGCCGTGGCTCAGCACCACCGGATTGGTCGCGATCTCCAGCATGGTGGCCACCGCGTCATGGCTGGAGTGAGTCAGATCGATGATCACCCCACGCTGCTCGAGTTCGGTGAACACCTCGTGGCCGAACTCGGTCAGGCTGCCTCGCTCGACGCCGTGCATGGAACCAGTCACCTCGTTGTCGAAGAAGTGGGCGAAGCCGGCCATCCGCATCCCCGCGTCGTAGAGACGGTCGATGTTGCTGATGTCGCCTTCGAGGTTGTGCAGACCCTCCACCGAGAACATCGCCCCGGTCACGGTGTTGCCGGCGACGCGCTCGTCGATGAGCTGCTCGAGGTCGCCCCGGGTCTTGATGAACATCAACTCCCCGTCGGAGTCGTCGACGGCGGTCTGCAGCTTCTCGGCGTGGTAGAGCGACCGCTCCGTCATTGACGTCCAGGTCCGCGGGGGCTGCAACTGAGCGATGGTGAGCAGGGTGATGTTGTCGGTGTCGTCGTCGTTCCCGTCGACGTTCTGGCCCTTCGGTGACTTGCTCACCGATGAGAACACCTGCAACGCCACGTTCCCCTCCTGCAGACGCGGCAGGTCGACGTGCCCGCGGTCGGAGCGCTCGAGCAGGTCACGGTCCCACATCAGGGTGTCGGAATGCATGTCCACGATCTGCAGGGTGTCGTGCAACTGCGCGGCCTCGGCGGTGATCTCGGGGAGCTCGACGGGATCGACCTTGTTGCGGGAGCTCTCGACGATCGCCGGGCCGGCGGCGAAGAAAGCGACCGCCGCCAGCACGACGAGCACGAGCAGGACGATGAGGGATCGGAAGACGATTCGGCGTTGCACGCGAGGAGTCCTTTCGGCGAGGTATGCCTGCGTGGTGATTCGGCAGGGCGCAGGGGTGATGCCCTCAACAATCCGCCGAGAATCGCCGACGGGCGCAAAGTAGAATCTTCCGCTTGCAGGCCGAGGTTCATGCTAGGAATTCGCTATGGAGCACCTCGACGAGGCGGACATCTCGCTCATCCACGCGTTGCAGCTGCGGCCCCGGGCCACGTGGCAACAGCTGGCCGGTGCGCTCGGGGAGGGGCCGGCCACCCTGAGTCGGCGGTGGGCCCGCCTCAGGGAGAGTGGCCTGGCGTGGGTGATGGCCTACCCGTCCGTCGACGGAGTGCACGGTAACCGCCTGGCCATCACGGAGATAGCCTGTGCGGCCGGTCGCGTCAGGTCGCTCGCGCAGGAGCTGGCGGAGTGGCCGATGGTGGTGACCGCCGAGATCGCGGCCCGGGAGTACGGCCTGGTGGTGAGCATCGCCGGCCTCACCCAGGACGATCTGGCGGGCATCCTTCTCGACAGGCTGCCGCGGCTGGAGGGGGTGACCGGGATGCGGACCCATCTGGTGGGGCAGTTCCATCTCGGCGCCAACCAGTGGCGGATCGGCGGCCTGGATCCGAGCGCCGCCGCGAGGATCGCCGACCTGCCCCTGCCCACAGTGCGTGCGGAGCGCTCCACCGCCCTCAACCCGTGGGCGGATCCGTATCGGGAGCTCGTCGACGCGCTCACAGAGGACGGCCGGTACAGTGCCGCGGACCTGGCGCGGATCACCGGCCGCCCCCTCTCCACCACCCGGCGGCAGCTCGCGCACCTCCTCGGCTCCGGAGTCCTGACCTTCCGCTGCGACGTGGCGCAGGGCGCGACGGGCTTTCCGGTGATCGTGCAGTGGTGGTGCAAGGTCCCCGTGGCGCAGACGGCAGCGAGTGTGGCGCGGCTGCGCGCCGAACCCTCGGTTCGACAGGTGGTGAGCATGCCGGGGTCTCCCAATCTGCTCGTCACCACCTGGAACCGCTCGGTGGCCGACGCGATGCGGATCCAGGAGACCCTCGAGCGGGAGCTCGCGCCGCTGATCGTGGTGGATTCGGCAGTGATCCTGCACCAGGTCAAGCGGCTCGGCCGGCTTCTGGATCCCAGCGGACGGAACACCGGGGCTTTCGTCCCGTACAGGGCCTGACTCCGCCGTCCCGCAGGCCGGCCGTCCCGCAGACGCGGTGGCTGCGGGAGCGCGAATCCACTCGCTGCCTATCCGATGTCGCGCTGCCCACGCGATCCGACAGGCGGCGCGACATCAGATAGGCAGCGTCGAGGGCTGTCGAGGGCTGTCGAGGGCTGGCGAGGGCTGGCGAGGTAGGCGGCGTTGCGGGCCGCGGGGGCGGATGTCCGAAGCGCCACGTGTCCGCCCGGCCGTGACCCCTGCCCGGGGTCAGTTTCCTCATGCGGCGTCGGGAAAGCGTGGAGAGGAACTAAGATGGCCCTCATGACCACCACAATCCTGCACAACGCCCGACTGATCGACGGCACCGGTGCTGATCCGGTTGCCGACGCGGTCGTGATGATCGACAACGGCAAGATCACCTACGCCGGTGCGGCCGACGGTGCGCCGCAGGCCGACCCCTCGGCCACCAAGGTTGACGTCGGCGGAAACACCATCACGCCGGGCTTCTTCGACTGCCACGTCCACCTCTCCCTCCCCGGCACCAAGGGCTCGCCGATCATGGCCGTCATGGTGCCGCCGTCCTACCGCTACTTCGAGCTGATCAGCCGGCTGAAGGTGACGATCGAGTCCGGCGTCACCACGGTGCGCGACCTCATGGGCATCGACGTGGGCGTGCGCGAGGCCGTCGCCAACGGACTGGTCGAGGGCCCGCGCCTGCTGGTCGCGGACAAGATGTTCAGCCAGACCGGCGGTCACGCCGACTTCCACATCCCTTCGGGGATCGACGGCTCCGCCCTGGCGGGCGGCCTGCTCGTGGACTCGGTCGACGAGGCCCGCCGCCAGGTCCGCGGACTGCTGCGCGACGGCATCGACGTGGTCAAGGTCGCCTCCTCCGGTGGCGTCACCTCCCCCTCGGACGATCCGGACTGGCTCGGGGCCCGCGTGGACATCGTCTCCGCACTGGTGGAGGAGGCCCACAACTACGGTGGCCGCAAGGTGGCCGCGCACGCGATCGGCTTCGCCGGCATCCAGGCCGCCGTGCAGGGCGGCGTGCACAGTGTCGAGCACGGTTACGCGCTGAACGACGAGCTGCGTCAGGAGATGGTCGAGCGCGGCCAGTTCCTGGTGCCGACGCTCATCGAGACCCTCGCTCCGGACACCGCCACCCCGCAGGCCAAGGTCAAGAGCGAGAAGTGGCACGCGCTGGCGCACGAGTCGCTGCAGGCGTCTGTCGAAGCCGGCATCAAGGTCGCGGTGGGCACCGACGCCGGCCTGGTCCCGGACCACGGCGCCACCCTCGGAGAGCTGGGGGCGCTGGTCAAATTCGGCGGCATGACCCCGATGCAGGCCATCGTCGCCGGCACCAAGACGTCTGCCGAGCTGTGCGACCTGGACGACAAGCTGGGCACCCTGGAGGCGGGCAAGCTCGCCGACGTCGTGGTGGTCAAGGGCGATCCGCTCGCCGACATCAACTCCCTGGCCGATCACGAGAACATCCTCCTGGTCCTCAAGGAGGGGCGCGCCGCCAGCAACCGCGGCGAGTACGCCCTCTGACGCGGGGCCTCCCCACGAGGAAGAGCCGCTGACCGCGGGTTCCGTGGTCAGCGGCTCTTGTGTGTCGCCGTGGGTGTGGGTGCTACGTGGTTGCCTGGGTCGACGACGACGACG
>CAYFRF010000071.1:0-13778 GCA_964345415.1 uncultured Microbacter sp.
CGACGCTTGTGGGTCAGACCCGACAGCGGGTTGTTCTGGTCCATGAACTGCGACATCTGGGAGGTTCCGAAGAACTCCTTGAGCGCGGCGGTGATGGGCCGGATGTTGATCAGCGACTGCGGGGTGATCGCCTCGGAGTCCTGCGTGGTCATGCGCTCGCGGACGACGCGCTCCATGCGGGACAGACCGACGCGGACCTGGTTCTGGATCAGCTCGCCGACGGTGCGGAGACGACGGTTGCCGAAGTGGTCGATGTCGTCCACCTCGACCGGCACCTCGCGGCCGCCCTCGACCTGCATCGAGGTCTCACCCGCGTGCAGCCGCACGAGGTACTCGATGGTCGCGGCGATGTCCTCGCGGGTCAGCGTGGTGGTGGCGTCGCCCTCCGGGTCCGGCAGACCCAGCTTGCGGTTGACCTTGTAGCGGCCGACGCGGGCCAGGTCGTAGCGCTTCTCCTTGAAGAACAGGTTCTCCAGCAGCGCCTCGGCGGACTCCTTGGTGGGGGGCTCGCCCGGACGCAGCTTGCGGTAGATCTCCAGCAGCGCCTGGTCGGTGTCCTCGACCGTGTCCTTCTCGAGGGTCGACATCATGATCTCGGAGAAGCCGTAGCGCTCCTTGATCTCCGAGGTGGTCCAGCCCAGGGCCTTGAGCAGCACGGTGACGGACTGGCGACGCTTGCGGTCGATACGTACACCGACCGTGTCGCGCTTGTCCACGTCGAACTCGAGCCAGGCACCACGCGACGGGATGACCTTGACGGCGTGCACGTCACGCTCGGTCGACTTGTCGCGCGAGCGGTCGAAGTAGACGCCCGGCGAACGGACGAGCTGGGAGACGACGACCCGCTCGGTGCCGTTGATGATGAAGGTGCCCTTGTCGGTCATCATGGGGAAGTCGCCCATGAAGACGGTCTGGGACTTGATCTCGCCGGTCTCGGTGTTCTCGAACTCGGCGGTGACGAACAGCGGCGCCTCGTAGGTGCGGTCCTTCTCGCGGCAGTCCTCGAGGGACGCCTTGACCTCTTCGAAGTACGGCTCGGAGAACGAGAGCGACATGGAGCCCGAGAAGTCCTCGATCGGGGAGATCTCCTTGAGGATCGACTCCAGGCCCCCCTCGAGGTTGGTGACGCCGCGCGAGGCGGCCTCCTTCTGCCACTCCTCCGAGCCGATGAACCACTCGAACGACTCCGTCTGGAGGTCGAGCAGCCCCGGGACCGGCAACGGCTCGGTGAGCTTCGCGAACGAGACTCTCCGGGGCGCACCGGGGACGGTGGAGACTGACGTGGTCTGGCGGGAGACTGCCAAGATGGGTCCTTCCAGCACCTCACGTGATCACCACGGGCGGTGACCACAGATGTATCTGCGAGCGGTCCGCCGACGGGTATCCACCCACGTCTGTCACGAAATGCAGGCCCGGAAAACGCCCGGTCAGACCGGGCTCGGGCCGTCAGAGACGGACTAAAGGGCAAATAGCAGCCAGCGCAACGACCTAATCTAGCCTATACCGGCGCTGAAGTCCAGCCCTCGACGGGCGATGTCCCGGAGGCTGGCGGCGTGGCGGGCGCGGCGTCCGTCTCTGCGCTGGTTGCCCTCGTGGCTCTCGCCTCATCGGCCCCCGGTCGGGACGTCGCACCCGGGCGGAGTCTCACCTCGCACCCGACGCCCCTAAAGGGTGACGGGTCAAAGCCCGTTCGTCAAGGATCTCGTGCGGTCCGTCCCCGGAATTTCTTCCGCCGAACCGTGCCGACCCGCGCGGGATCAGGACGGCAGATCGGGGATCCGCGACAGTTTCCACACCCCGTCGACCCGGTCCAGACCGACCAGGTAGGTCCCGCTGGTGCTGCCCGCGGCCACCCCGTCACGCTCCATCGACACGTCCTGGACGAGCAACACCTCCGCGCGGTCGCCCTCGAGGTAGGTCAGGCCCGCCTCCCTGACATTGGCGTCCACGGTGGTGGCCGTCTGCTCGTAACTGTCCTTCAACGCGGGCCAGTTGGAGTCCAGTTCCGCCACGAGGTTCGGGGTGAGGAACTCGCCGAGCGAGGCGTGGTACTCGTCGAGTGTCTGGTGGTCGATCGAGACCAGACGTTGCACGTTGGTGGAGGCGGCTGCGAGGACCTCGGTGGTCGCCTCGCGGTCCACGAAGGCCTGGTTGGGAACCGAGATCCCCGGCTCGGTCGCGAGATAGAGTCCCGCCGCGCCTGCCGCCACGCCGACGACCAGCGCGGCGTAGACCACGCCGCGGCCGAAATCGGGACGACGACGACGAGAGGAATCCTCCGTCTCGGCCGCGGTGGCGTCGACGTGCTGACCGGCCTCGTCGTCGACGACCCCGGTCCCGTGCGCAGACGGGCGCACCCCACCGCTGACACCCGACGACGACCCGCTCGCCCCCGGGCGCGCCGGGCCGGTGTGTCCGGCCAGTCGACGGGGGGTGGGGGCCGCGGCCGGCTTCTGGTTTCTCTTGATCGGCGGCATCTCAGGTGTCCCGGCCTTTCCTCATCGTCCGGTGGTGGTGGTGGGCGCGGGCGAGCTGGTGGGAGCCGGCGTCGCGGTCGACTCCCGTCCGGTCGCCCCGCCCTGCCCGGCCGAGTCGTCCTGTGCGTCCAGCTCGTCGGGGTCCGGCAGCTCGAGATCCTGCACCGACTGGCTGGAGGTGCCGACCGGGACCGTCACTCCCACCTGGTTGACCGCGTTGGCCTTCCACCGGCCGTCGACCCGCTCGAGGTCCACCCTCATCGCCTGGCGTCCGGTGATGTCCTCCTGGCCCTCCCGCTCGGAGTGCGCGGTGAACACCACCAGCACGGCTGCCTGGCCGGCCTCGGTGTCCAGCTCCTCGACGGCCGTGTGGCCGACCGTGGCCGTGGTGACCGCCTTCTGCTCGATCACCCGGGTCCGCACGTCCTCGGCCCACTGTTCCTGCTCGGTGAGGAAGTCCCCCGTCGAGGTGGTGGCCAACTGCTCGAGCGAGTCGTCCACGTTCCGGTAGTCGAAGCTGAAGGCGTTGATGATCACCTGTGCGGCCACATCCGTCACCTCGTCACGCTGCGTGGCGGCCTCCTGCGCGGAGCGCGCCTCGGCGTACCGCCAGCCGAACACGCCCAGCAGGGTCAGCCCGACCACCAGAACGATCATCGCGACCACGGCCAGCCACCGCGGCACGTCGGTGCGCCCCGTGTCGCCCGTGGCGTCCGTGCCCTCGGTCGTCTCCTGCGAACTCATGGCGGCGACGGTACCGGACGCCCGCCGCGCCGGATCACCACCCGGCCGCGCGGTCACCGGGGGATCAGTCCCTGCAACACCGCGAGCTGTTCGGCGGCCACGGACAGGTTGAGGGCGTCCGGCATGATCTTGGGCGTGTTGTCCCAGGGTTGGACGACGCCCGGGTAGGCGTACTCGACGCGCTCGGCGCCGCGCACGTTGGTCGGGCTGCCGAACGGCACGGTGCAGTGCGCGTCGTAGTTCGGCGGGAAGTTCTGCTCCTGCGGGTCGAACGACGGGTCCTGGGCCTTGATCTCGTCGATGATGCGGTAGGTGCCCTCGTACCCCATGGTGCAGGGTGTCGGGTTGTCCATCTCCAGGACCAGGCCGAAGTGGATCGTCCCGTCACCGGGCGCCGTGGACAGTCCCCCGGCGGCCAGCGCGGGCAACAGCTGGAGCAGCACCTTGAACGACGGGGCCAGCGGGTCGATGGTCATCATGGTGTCCGAGAGGTTCCGCACGGTCCGGGTGAGCGGTTCGCCTGAGTTCTCCACGAGCCGGCGTGTCTCGTCCGCGAACTCCGGTGCGGTGGAGATCAGCCGCTCGAGGTCGGAATCCGAGTCGCGCAGTGCCTCGGTGACGGTCCGCAGGTCGCGGGAGAAACTGATGATCTCGCCGGACTGGTCGGCCTGGGTGTCCAGGACGGTCGCGCCGTCGCGGATCAGCGCCCGGAGCTGCGGCATGGTCCGGATGCCGGAGTCGGAGATCCGGATCAGCGAGTCCGAGAGCCGCTGGAGCTGCGGGCCCCTGCCCTCGAAAGCCTTGCCGAGTTCGTCGACCGTCACCTCGAGCTCGTCGAGCGGCACCGAGCGGGACAGTTCGTCGACGGACAGCAGCAGTTCCTCCACTCGGACGGGCAGAGCCTCCTCCCCCGCCGTGACCACGTCCCCCTCCTCGAGGAACGGCTCGGAGAGGCTGTTCGGGCGCAGGTCGACGTACTGCTCGCCGATCGCGGACCGGTTGGCCACCACGGCCACGGTGTCGGCGGGGATGTCGGGCGCGCTGGAATCCAGGTCCAGCTCGACCCGCACGCCGTTCTCGGTGAGCGCGAGGTCGCCGACACGGCCGACCGGGGTGCCCCGGTAGTTCACGGCCGCGTTGGTGAACACCCCGCCGGTGTCGGGCAGGTCGAGATAGACCTTGTACTGACCGATGCCCACCAGTGACGGCAGTCGCACGTAGTTTGCGCCCACATAGGTGATCCCGAGTGCGGCGATCACGCAGAAAACGATGAGCTGCGTTCTCAGTGTCTTGTTCACAGGTATCCGGGCTCCCCTGGTTCGGGCAGGTAGTTCTCGGAGAACTCCGAGGTACCGGGCGCGGGCGGGGGGTTGACCGCACGGTCCATGATCGGCGGGACGGGCAGCAGCGGCAGCACGATGGTGGTGCGCCGGTCCGGGCCGTTGTCGCCGATCCAGGGGTTGCCCGGGTTGACGTTGTACGGGCCGCTGGTCGTGGTGGGGTACAGCGGGACCGGGTTGCCCTGGTTGACGCCGAGATTGCGGAGGGTCTCGGAGATGGTGGCGTCGATGGACAGGAACACGTTGGCCGCGCTGCCGACCGTCGACTGGATCGAGGCGTCCGGGAACGGGAACGTGGGCACGAAGCCGGTGAGCTCGATCAGTTCCGGGGTGGATTCGCCGAGGTACTGCAGCACGGGCCGCAGAGCCCGCAGGTCGGCGATGAGGTCCTCGCGACTGGTGAGCAGGATGTCCGAGCCCACCTCACCCAGCGCGTCGACGCGTCGCAGCATCTCCACGAACTGGGGACGCTGTTCCTCCAGTACCGCCACGCCCGCGGGCAACTCGTCCAGGGCGGCCTGGATCTGCTGTCGCTGGTCGTTGGCGCGGGTGGACATCAGGTTGACGCCCTCGAGCGCGGCGGTGATGCTGTCGCGCTGCCGGTTGAGTCCGGTGATGAGTTCGTCCGCGGACCGGAGGGTCTCGGTGAGCGCTTCCTCGCGCCCGTCGGTCACCTTGCGCAGTTCCGCGACGATCGGCTGGATCTGGTCCACGCCGCCACCGTTGAGCAGCAGCGACAGCGCACCGAGCACCTGCTCGATGTCGGTGGCGGTACGGGTGTGGGAGGTGCGGATCACGTCGCCGGACTCGAGCCGCCCGACCGGCGCCTCGTCCTCCGGTGGGGTGAGCTGGACGAACTTCTCACCCAGGAGGTTGGTCTGCTGGATGGACGCCTCGACGTTCGCCGGCAGGTCCACCTCGTCGTTGATCACCACCTCGACCTGGGCGGTCCACCCGTCATCGGCGAGCGAGATCCCGGTGACGCGACCGGCGTCGAGTCCGTTGACCTTGACCGAGGACTGCAGGACCAGGTCCAGCACGTCGTCGAACTGGATGGCCACGTTCATGGGGTCGCGCCCCACGTCCGCGCCACCCGGCAGCGTGTAGTCCTCCAGGTTGAAGGAACAGCCGGCGGCGAGCGCGGAGAGGAGCGCTGTGGCGCCCACTATCCGGCCGGCACGGGTGAGGCCGGCGCGGGTGAGCCCGGCGCGGTTGGACCCGGTGTGGTCGGCCCCGGTGCGGTGTCTCATCACTGTCCCCCTTCGGACGCGGGGGTCATCGGCCAGCCGCGGATCCCCGGGACGGTGCCGGGCACCGGAACGGACTGCTTCAACTCGCCCTGGAGCAAGCCGAGCGGCAGGTCCGGATTCGACGCGCGCAGCTCGGCGTTGCGCTCGGGCGCGAGCGCCTCACAGGCCTCGATGTCGGCGCGGCGCAGGTTGTCGAGTTCCTGGAACATCTCGTTCCCGGGGTTCAGGCGGCCCAGCTTCATGAGCGTGCACAGGATCCCCGCCGGGTTCTGCTTCTCCGGGATGTTCGCGCGCATCGACAGCGTGCCGGACTCCGCGTCGTAGGCGTTGATGAGGTTGGACAGTGCCAGGGGCGCGACCTTGAGAATCTCCTCCACGTCGTCGCGCTGGTCCGCCGTGATCTGGCTGATCGCGGCCAGCCGATCGGCGTTGCTGCGGATCAGGTCCTGGTTGTCCCGTACCAGCCTGGCCACGTCCGCCAGGGCGTAGCTCAGCTCTGCCAGTGCCCCCTGCAGGTCCTCGCGCTGCCCGGCCACCGTCGAGTTGAAGGTGGCCATCTGCGAGTTGAACTCGCGGACCTGCGCGTCGTTCTGGGCGAGCATCGTGACGAACGTCTGCAGGTTGACCACCGTGTCACTGATGTCCTGACTGGAGTCGGCCAGGGTGGTGGCCGCCTTGGACAGCTCGTCGATCGAGCGCCCCAGTGCGGCACCGTTGCCGCCGAGGGTCTCCGCCGAGGAGGTCAGGAACCTGTCGAGTGAGCCGTTCTCGTTCGCTCCGTCGGGGCCGAGGGCCTCGGTGAGCTCCTGGATCGACGCATACAGCTTGTCCACCTCGACGGGGGTCGCGGTGCGTTCGACGGGGATGTGCGCGCCGGACTCCATGACCGGCCCGCCGGAATAGGCGGGCACGATCTGGATGTTGCGGTCGGGGATGACCGACGGGGTGACCTGGACGGCCTTCGCGTCGGCGGGGATGTCGACGCCGCGCCGGACGTGGAACTTCACCTCGACGGTGTCGCCCATCGGGGTGACCTCGTCGACCGACCCCACGGTCACCCCGAGGATCCGGACGTCGGTGCCCTTGGAGATACCGACCGCGGAGGGGAAGGTGGCGGTGACGGTGGTCCGTCCCGTCCGCGTGACCGCGAGGTAGGTGACGGAGACGACCGCGACGACGACGACGAGGATCAGCGCGAGCAGCCAGTACGGCAGTTTCTTGGTCATCACTTGATCCCACTCAGTCGTGCGGGGCCTCGGGCGCCCGGGTAGAACGGCGGCTCGGGTGCGCCCGGCGGGATGAGGTTGGTGACCACCGAGTCGAACCAGCGTCCGGTCCCGAGCATGTTGGCGTAGAGCCGGTAGAACGGGGCGAGGTTGTGGATCGACTGCTTGAGCTGCTCCTCGTGGTCGGTGAGGATCTCGAGCGCGGAGTCCAGGCTCTGCAGGGTGGGGCCGAACTCCGCCTCGTTCTCCGCGACCAGCAGCCGCAGGTCGGCGGACAGGCCGCGGGTCGACGCGAGTACCAGCTTGAGGCTCTCGGACCGCGCGTTGAGCTCTCCGAGGAGTTGCCCGGTCCCGAGGATGAGCCGACGGAAGTCGTCGTTGCGCTCGGCGAGGATCTCGGAACTGGTCCGGGTGGCCTCCAGCAGTTCCCGGAGCTCGTCGTCGCGGCTGGAGATGGTCTGCGACAACCGGGCCACACCGTCGACTGCCCCGCGGAACTCCTCCGGAGAGGCCTGCATGGCGTCGGTGAGCGTGTCGAGGCTGTCCGCCAGCTTCGCGTCGTCGATCTGGTCGAGGGTCTCGGCCGCCACCGAGAACGCGGTCACCACGTCGTACGGGGCCACCGTGCGCTCGAGCGGGATCGGGTCGGACCGGTCCAGCTCGGCGTTACCGGCGGGCGTGAGGGCGAGGTACTTCTGACCCAGCACGGTCTTGATCTGGATGCTGGCGCGGGTGTCGTCTCCCAGCCAGGCGTCCTTGGCGCGGAAGCCCACGGCGACCTTGTCGCCCTCGAGCTCGACGTCCGTCACCACGCCGACCTTGACCCCGGCGACACGCACCTCGTTGCCGTCGGTGAGGCCCGCGGCTTCCGAGAAGTAGGCCTTGTACTTCGGCCCGGCCCCGACGAACGGCAGTGCGTCGAGCATGAAGGAGCCGGCGGTGAGGGCGATGATCACCAGGACTCCCACGGTGCCGATCACGGCGTTGGAGAACCGGGGCTCCCCCGGCTTGCGCTTGCTCACGGAATCCCCCCTTCGTGGCACCGAGGTGCGGAGTTCGTGTAGAGCACGTGGTTGAGTGTCGGGCCGCCGGACGGCAGCAGGTTGGGCACGTTGTTGCCCGGCCCGGACACGATGTCCGCGCCGCACAGATAGAACTGGAACCAGGAGCCGAACGAGCCCATCCGGATGAGGTTGTCGGTCTTGACCGGCAGGTTGTGGAGCACCTCGCTGACCTTGTCCTCGTTCTCGGCCAGGCTGTCGGTGACGACCTTGAGGTGGTCGAGGGACTCGGTGACCGCGGGTCGGGTCGCGGCCAGGATGTTCTCCGCGGCCGAGGTGAGGTCCGCCATCGAGTCGATTGAACTGCCCACCGCATCGCGCTCCTGCGCCAGGCCTTCGACCAGCTGGCGGGTCGTCACCACCAGCTGCTGGAACTGGACGTCCCGGTCGTTGATCGTCTGCAGCACCTCGGTGAGGTTGTCGATCACCTCACCGATCACCCGGTCCCGGTCGGCGAGGTGGTTGGTCAGTTCGCCGGTCTGCTGGACCAGGTGGGTGACGGTGCCCCCCTCCCCCTGGAGCACCTTGACCAGGGAGTCCGCCAAGGCGTTGACGTCTTCCGGCTGGAGTGTGGTGAACAGGGGCCGGAACCCGTTGAACAGCGCGGTGAGGTCGACGGCCGGTGAGGTCTTGTCGATCGGGATCGTGGTCCCCTCCGGCATCTCCGGGCCCACTTCGCCTGGTACGCGGGCGATGTTCATGTACCGCTGACCGATCATGTTCCTGAATCGCAGGGTGAGGTGGACGTTCTCCGGCAAGGTGCGGTCGCCGGCCATGGTGAAGTAGACCTTCGCCTTGTCTCGGTCGTACACCTCGAAGTTCGTCACGTGCCCCACCACGACGCCCGCGATCCGGACGTCGTCCCCCTCCTCGACCATGGTCGCGTCGGAGAAGATCGCCGAGTACTCGGTGCCCGAGTCACGGGTGCCGCCGCGGATGGTGGTGGCCAGGACCATACTGAGCAGGGCGGTGACCACCACGAAGACCGTGAGCTTGATGAACGAGCTCAGCAGGCCACCGCGGAAGAGCGCCTTGAGTTTGGTGTTCACTGGAAGGCCACCTCCGTCCCGCGCAGGGCGGGGGCGCCGAGGACACCGACCCACCCCGGGACCTCCGCCGCATCACGCGAGGTGGCGATCCCGTACACCGTTCGGACCGTGTCGGTCTCCAGGGGGGATCCCGCGTAGGCCATCGCCATCACGTCGTTGCCCTCTCCGGCGGTGACCGTCGACGGGAACGGCATGTTCGCCTGCTCCGGGACCGCGCGGCCGGGGGCCGAGGGGACGGACCCCCGGGTCCGCAGGGCGGGCACGGGACCGTCCTCGAGCAACGGGTTGGGCAGGGTCGGCATGTATTCCGGACCCGGGTTACGGGACGGCGGCTGGTAGGACCCGTCCGCGATCGCCCCACCCGGTGCCATCGGGAAGTTCAGCGGCTCCTGGGCGGGCTCGTAGCAGCGCGGACCACGGGTGTCGAAGAACCGCGGCTCGTCCTGGTTGGGGACGTAGCGGCCCTTCGGGTTGACGATCTCGATGGTCACCCGGATGCCCGGCGTCGAGGTCCCCACCCCGAGGATGTCGTCGGACCGGTCCAGGGCGATCATGAACAGTTCCGCGGTACAGGGCAGCGCCGGGGTGTACTCCGCCAGGGTCTCCAGCGAGCGCCGCGAGTTGATCGAGAGCGCGATCAGGTCACTGCGGTTGTCGGCGAGGAAGCCGGTGGCCGCCTCACTTCCCGAGCTGAGCCGCTGCAACCCGTCGGCGATGTCGGTGCGGCGCTGGATCACCGTGTCGCCGGTGGTGCGCAGCGCATCGAGTGCGTGGATGAGATCCGGGAGGGCCTCGGAATAGGTCTGGGAGAAGGTCGCCAGGTCCTCGAGCCCGGCCTCCAGTGCGGGCATCTCCTCGGTGATGCCGTCGAAGACCCGGCCGATGTCGACCAGACTGGCGCCGATCTCATCGCCTCTGCCTGCGAGCGCCTGGTTGATGGCGCCGAGAGTGCCGGCGAGCTTCTCCGGCGGAACGGTCTCCAGCACCGGGAGCAGCCCGTCGAGGACCTGACCGAGCTCGGTCGCGTTGCCGCGGGTGTCCTGTTCGATGGTGCCTCCGGCCTGAACCGTGCCGACCGGCTGCTCGGGGAACGCGAGGGAGACGTACCGCTCGCCGAACAGTGTCTTGGGCAGCAGTCGGCCGCTGATGTTCGCGGGGAGCTGCTCCATGTAGGCCGGGTTGAACTCCATGTCGACGCGCACGCGGTCGCCCTCGGGTCGGACACCCGCTACGCGACCGACCAGGACGCCGCGGGCCTTGACGTCCGCGTCGTTCGGCAGGGCGAACGCCATGTCGTCGGTGTACATGGTGACGGTGTCCGACGAGGTGAACGCCCTGTTGTAGACGGACACGGTGATCCCGACGAACGCCAGGACGATGACGATGAACAGGGCGGCGAGCAGCCGCTTCCGCGTGGTGGACATCTCGTTCATCCCGCCACCCGCACAGTCGTGGTGGTGCCCCAGAGGGCGAGTCCGACGAAGAAGTTGAGGATGGCCACCACGACGATCGTCGTGCGGACGGCACGTCCCACCGCGACGCCGACGCCGGCGGGGCCGCCGGTCGCGGTGAAGCCGTAGTAGCAGTGGATCATCACCAGGACGAACGCGAAGATGATGACCTTGACGAACGAATATATGACGTCTTCCGGAGGGAGGAAGAGGTGGAAATAGTGGTCGAACGACCCTGTGGACTGGCCTTGTATGAGGGTGTTGACCCCTCGTGTGGCCAGATAGGACGCCAGTAGCCCCACCACGTACAGCGGGATCACCGCGATGAAGCCGGCGATGATCCGGGTGGTGACGAGGTACGGGACACTCGGTATGGCCATGACCTCGAGTGCGTCGATCTCCTCGGAGATGCGCATGGCGCCGAGCTGGGCCGTGAAGCCACAGCCCACGGTCGCCGACAGCGCGAGTGCCGCCACGACGGGCGCGACCTCACGGGTGTTGACGTACGCGGACAGGAAGCCGGTGAGGACGGAACTGCCGATCTGGTCGAGCGCCGCGTAGCCCTGGAGGCCCACCACCACTCCGGTGAACCCGCTCATCATGACGATCACGCCGATCGTGCCACCGAGCACCGCGAGCACTCCCACGCCGAAGGTGACCTCGGCGATGAGCCGGAGCACCTCGTGCCGGTAGTGCACGATCGTCTGGGGGATCCACCGGATCGCCCTGAGGTGGAACGCGAGCTGATCGCCCAGCGAGTCGAAGGACGCAATGGGGCCACGGACCATGGCCCGCAGCCGGGCCCGGGTGGGACCGACGTCGGTGTGGATCGCCATCTAAGAGCCCTTCGGGGGAACGACCTGCAGGTACACCGCCGTGAGGATGAGGTTGGCGAAGAACAGCAGGAGGAAGGTCAGGACCACGCCCAGATTCACCGCGTCACCGACGCCCTTGGGGCCACCCTTGGGGTTCATGCCGCAGTACGAGGCCACGACACCGGCGATGAGCCCGAACACCAGGGCCTTGAACGAGGACATGATGAAGTCCGGCAGCTGTGCGAGCGCGCCGAAGGACATCAGGTAGGCGCCGGGGGTACCGCCCTGCAGGAGGATGTTGAACACGTAACCGCCGGAGATCCCGACGATCGAGACGAGCCCGTTGAGCAACACCGCGACGAGCATCATGCCGAGTACGCGCGGAACCACGAGTCGCTGCACCGGGTCGATTCCCAGGACCCGCATCGCGTCGAGCTCCTCGCGGATGCTGCGGGCCCCCAGGTCGGCGGCGACGGCGGAACCCGCGGCACCGGCGATGAGCAGGGAGGTGACCAGCGGCGCTCCCTGCTGGACGACAGCCAGGACGCCGGTGGCGCCGGTGTAGGCCTCGGCCCCCAGCTGCTGGACCAGCGAGCCGGTCTGCATGGCCACCACCGCACCGAAGGGGATCGCGACCAGCGCCGACGGCAGGATCGTCACCGAGGCGATGAACCAGGACTGTTCGATGAACTCGCGGAACTGGAACGGCCGCCGGAAGATCCCGCGCAGCACCTCGAGGAACAGCCTGAACACCGCGCCGGCGGCGCCGATCGCAGTCCGGATCCCACCGCCGATCTCGGCGGCCGAGACCCCGGCACCGCTCTCTGGCTGCTGGGTCGCACCCTCCGCCATCTACTCTCCCCCGGATTCGCCGATGACTCAGTTCTCGGCTGCACCATAGTGCTCGTCGAGACCGCCCCCGACCGCGGCCTCACCGCCGGCCGTGGGCACGGCAGCTCCGGCGGGGACGACGCCGGTGGCCCGGCCGTTGCCGTGCCCGCGCGCCTCCCACTCCTCACGGATGGCCTTCTGCGCCTCGGCGGGCAGGGTGTCCAGCATCTCCGCGACGCGCTTCTCGCGACGGAGCTCGCCCTGGCGGACCGGGCTGCCCGGCGTGGGCTGCATCTGGGCCGGGACGCCGCGCAACTCGTCCTCACCCGGCGAACCGTCGTTGTGGCCGGCCTCTGCCTGTTCCATCTCCGCGCGCATCTGCGCGTCGTCCTTCTCCTCGGACATGCCGATGGGGCCGAGCTTCGACCCGCGCAGGAACTGGCGCACGGACGGCTCCTCGCTGGTGAGCAACACCTCGCGCGGACCGAACATGACGAGGTGCTTGCGGTACAGCATGCCCAGGTTGTCGGGCACCGTCCGGGCGAGGTTGATGTTGTGCGTCACGATGAGGATCGTGGCGTCGATCTGCGCGTTGATGTCGATGAGCAGCTGCGCGAGATACGTGGTGCGAACCGGGTCCAGGCCGGAGTCCGGCTCGTCGACGAGGATGATCTCGGGGTCCAGCACGAGCGCACGGGCCAGGCCGGCACGCTTGCGCATACCGCCGGAGATCTCGCCCGGCAGCTTGCCCTCTGCGCCGGTGAGACCGGTGAGCTCGAGCTTCTCCATGACGATGTCGCGGATCTCGGATTCCGACTTGCGGGTGTGCTCCCGCAGCGGGAACGCCACATTGTCATACAGGTCCATGGAGCCGAACAGCGCGCCGTCCTGGAAGAGGACGCCGAACAGCTTGCGCACCTCGTAGAGCTCCTTGGCGGTGCACTGCAGGATGTCCGTGCCGTCGATGATGATCTTGCCGCGCTCGGGCCGCAGCAGCCCGATCAGCGACTTGAGAAACACCGACTTACCGGTGCCCGAGGGGCCCAGCAGTGCACTGACCTCTCCCTCGGGGAGGGTGAACGTGACGTCCTCCCAGATCTTCTGTGAACCGAAGGACTTGGTCAGACCCTCGACGGAAACCTCGACACCCACGTCAGCACTCCTCACTTCAGCCCACGTTTGTGGCCACGGTCACTGTAAACTACCGCTCGGCGGCTGTGCTTTGTTACATGCCCATCCCGATTGTTACCCGCCAGAGTCGAACCGGGTGCGGCGGAACACACCTCCTCGTCCGCCCCTCTCCCCCGACCACGCTCTCCCGTCCGCTGGGCGCAACGCCCCCGGGACGTCACCGGGGGACCCGCCCGCGAAATGCCGCAGGGGCGGCCCCGCGTGATGCGGGACCGCCCCTGACGGACAGTGCTACGGCTCGTCAGCTCACTTGAGCGAGACGGAGGCGCCGGCCTCCTCGAGCTTGGCCTTGGCGGCCTCGGCGGCCTCCTTGTCGACCTTCTCCAGGAGAGCCTTGGGAGCG
>CAYFRF010000072.1:0-3701 GCA_964345415.1 uncultured Microbacter sp.
CCGAGCGTACGCAGGGAGTCCCGCTGGTTCTTCTTGGACCCGATGGTCCCACGGACCTGGGTGATCTTGAGGTTAGCCATGATCAGGCCCCCTGTCCGGCACGAGCGCGCAGCATGCCCGCGGGCGCGACGTCCTCGATCGGCAGGCCACGGCGGGCCGCGACCTCCTCCGGACGGTGCAGACCCTTGAGGGCGGCCACGGTCGCGTGCACGACGTTGATGGCATTGTCCGACCCCAGCGACTTGCACAGGATGTCGTTCACGCCGGCGCACTCCAGCACGGCACGGGCCGCACCACCGGCGATGACACCGGTACCCGGCGAAGCCGGACGGAGCATGACGACACCGGCAGCCTTCTCACCCTGGATGGGGTGAGGGATGGTGGAGCCGATGAGCGGGACGCGGAAGAAGTTCTTCCGGGCCTCCTCGGCACCCTTCTGGATGGCCGCCGGCACCTCCTTGGCCTTGCCGTAGCCGACGCCGACCATGCCGTTGCCGTCGCCGAGGATCACGAGGGCGGTGAAGCTGAAGCGACGACCACCCTTCACGACCTTGGAGACGCGGTTGATGGTGACGACGCGCTCGATGTACTGCGACTTCTCCTCGTCGCGGCCCCGACGGTCGTCGCGGCCCCGACCACGGCCGCGGTCGCCGCCGCGCCCCTGGGCGTTGTCGGTGGTGTTCTTGTTGTCTGCGGCGGGCCCGTTGCTTCCGCCGTCACGACGCTGACGTCCGGGCATCAGACGGTCCTTCCATTAGCGGTCAGTGCAGTGGTGTTGATCATCAGAACTCCAGCCCACCCTCACGGGCGGCGTCGGCGAGCGACGCGATCCGGCCGTGGTACTTGTTGCCACCACGGTCGAACACGACTGCATCGATGCCAGCAGCCTTTGCACGCTCGGCCAGGAGCTGGCCGACCTTCGCGCTGCGGGCCTTCTTGTCGCCCTCGACCGCACGCACGTCCGCTTCGATGGTCGACGCAGCGGCCAGCGTGTGGCCGGCCAGGTCGTCGACGATCTGGGCGTGGATGTGGCGCGAGGACCGGTTGACGACCAGCCGCGGACGCTCCGGGGTACCGGAGACCTTCTTGCGGAGGCGGTAGTGGCGCCGGGCGCGCCCTTCCCGACGAGCGGTCGAGGCGTCGGTTCCCAGCGGGGAACGCTTCTTGGTGCTGCTCATGGTCACTTACCCGTCTTTCCGACCTTGCGACGGACCTGCTCGCCCGCGTAGCGGATGCCCTTACCCTTGTACGGGTCGTGCTTCCGCAGCCGCTTGATGTTGGCGGAGATCTGGCCCACCTGCTGCTTGTCGATACCGGAGATCGAGAACTTGGTCGCGCCGTCCACGGCGAACGTGATGCCCTCGGGGGCGACGACCGGAACCGGGTGCGAGTAACCCAGCGCGAACTCGAGGTCCTTGCCCTTGGCCACGACGCGGTAACCGACGCCGAAGATCTCCATGTCCTGCTTGTAGCCCTCGGTCACGCCGACAACCATGTTGTTGACCAGCGAGCGCGAGAGGCCGTGCAGGGAGCGGTTGTCGCGGTGGTCGTCGGGACGGACGACCGTGAGGACGCCGTCTTCGATCTGCACCGTGATGGGGTCGGGCAGCACCTGGGTGAGTTCACCCTTGGGGCCCTTGACCGTGATGGTCTGGCCGTCGACCTTGATGTCGACACCGGACGGGACGTTGATCGGAGCCTTGCCGATACGTGACATTTCTCGCCCCCTTACCAGACGTAGGCGAGGACTTCCCCGCCCACCTTCTTGTTGTTCGCCTGACGGTCGGTGAGGAGCCCCTGGGAGGTCGAGATGATCGCGACACCCAGGCCACCGAGGACCTTGGGCAGCTCGGTCGACTTGGCGTACACGCGCAGACCCGGCTTGGAGATGCGCTTGATGCCCTGGATGCTCCGCTGGCGCGACGGGCCGTACTTGAGGTCGATGGTGAGCTTCTTGCCCACCTCGGCGTCAGCAACGGCGTAGTCCGCGATGTAGCCCTCCTGCTTGAGGATGGCAGCGATGTTGCCCTTGAGCTTGGAATGCGGCATGGACACTGATTCGTGGAACGCCGAGTTGGCGTTACGCACACGCGTCAGCATGTCCGCGATGGGATCGGTCATCGACATGGATAAACCATGTTCCTTTCTCGTAACGGTTCCCATACAACACGCCTGTCGCCCACCTGTGGGTCGGGGCCCTGACGTCGTGGGCCTATCACGAAGAGTTCGAATGTTCTCTTGTATGGGATACGGACTCCCCGTGGGGAGACCGGGTGTCCCGCCGCCTCCCGGTGATCTTCTCACCGGAATGCGACCAGACGACTGGGCCGTCTGCCCACCGCCGGGGACCCGCTCACGCGGTGCCCCGGCGGGGACGGCCGGTCCGGCCGTGGAGGGTCAGGCCTCCTGGAAGGGGAACCGTAGCTGCTTGAGCAGCGCACGGCCCTCTTCGTCGTTGGTCGCCGTGGTGACGACCGTGATGTCCATGCCGCGGGGGCGATCGACCTTGTCGACGTCGATCTCGTAGAACATCGTCTGCTCGTTGAGGCCGAAGGTGTAGTTGCCATGACCGTCGAACTGCTTGCCCGACAGGCCGCGGAAGTCGCGGATACGCGGGAGCGCGACGGTGGTCAGGCGGTCGAGGAACTCCCACATGCGGTCGCCACGCAGCGTGACGCGGGCACCGATGGGCATGCCCTCACGGAGCTTGAACTGCGCGATCGACTTGCGGGCACGGCGCACCTCGGGCTTCTGGCCCGTGATGAGCGTGAGGTCGTTGATCGCGCCGTTGATCAGCTTGGCGTCGCGCGCGGCGTCGCCGACGCCCATGTTCACGACGACCTTGACCACACCGGGGATCTGCATGACGTTCGCGTACTCGAACGTCTCGTTGAGAGCCGGCTTGATCTCGCTGCGGTACTTGGCCTTGAGCCGCGGGGTGTACCCGGCGGGAAGAGCGGTATCAGTCATGGTCACAGGTCCTTCCCGGTCTTGCGCGAGACACGGACACGCTTGCCGTTCTCGTCGGTGCGGATTCCGACCCGGGTCGGGTTGCCGTCGGCGTCCACGACCATCACGTTAGACACGTGGATCGGGGCTTCCTGGGTGACGATGCCGCCCGAGGACGCACCGGCCTGGTTGGCCGAGTTCGCGACGTGCTTCTTGATGCGGTTGACGCCCTCGACGAGGACCTTCTCCTGCGCCGGGAAGGCCTGGATGACCTTGCCCTTGGCGCCCTTGTCCTTACCGGAGATGACGAGAACCGTGTCGCCCTTGTGGACCTTCATGTCAGAGCACCTCCGGAGCCAGCGAGACGATGCGCATGAACTTCTTGTCGCGCAGCTCGCGGCCGACGGGCCCGAAGATGCGCGTTCCACGCGGATCGTTGTCGTTCTTGATGATGACGGCGGCGTTCTCGTCGAACTTGATGTACGAGCCGTCCGGACGGCGCCGCTCCTTGGCGGTGCGGACGATGACCGCCTTGACGATCTCGCCCTTCTTGACGTTGCCACCGGGGATGGCGTCCTTGACGCTCGCGACGATGATGTCACCGACGCCCGCGTAGCGGCGCTTGGAGCCACCGAGAACGCGGATGCAGAGGATCTCCTTGGCACCCGTGTTGTCGGCGACCTTCAGTCGCGACTCCTGCTGAATCACTCGTTCTCCTATCGTCTCACCGGTTCTCTTCCGACCCGCGGGAG
>CAYFRF010000072.1:3711-13777 GCA_964345415.1 uncultured Microbacter sp.
CCGCGACTCCTGCTGGATCATGGTTCTCCTGACCAGGTCTGTTCAGTGTGTGCCGGATACCGACCCGACACACGCGGTCACGCAACCCGACGCACATACCGAGGCATGCACAGGTCGGGCAACTGCTCCAGTGTAGGGTGCGGCACCGCGACAGCCCAAATCAGCGTCACGAATGGGGCGAAACCTGCAGCTGCGGCCCGTCGGCGGACGCGAGCGGACCACGGCACGAAATGGCCGGGAGGCCCGGACCCCGATGGTTCGGGGCCGGGCCTCCCGGCACGGGTTGGAGGGGCTTACTTGGCCCGCTCCAGCACCTCGACGAGGCGGAACCGCTTGTTCGCGGAGATCGGGCGGGTCTCCATGATCCGCACGCGATCGCCGACACCGGCGGTGTTGGTCTCGTCATGGGCCTTGACACGCTCGGTGCGACGCATGATCTTGCCGTAGAGCGGGTGCTTCACCCGGTCCTCGAGCTCGACGACGATGGTCTTCTCCATCTTGTCGGACACGACGTACCCGATGCGCACCTTGCGGCTGTTGCGCTCGGTGCTCTCGTTGGACTCAGTCACAGCTGTTTCCTTGTCACTCACTTGGCATCACCCGGCGCAGCCGACAGCCCGAGCTCGCGCTCGCGGATGACGGTGTAGATGCGCGCGATGTCGTGACGGACGACCCGCAGGCGACGGTTGTTGGACAGCTGACCGGTGGCCATCTGGAAGCGCAGGTTGAACAGCTCTTCCTTGGCCTCGCGAAGACGCTCGGTCAGAGCATCGGCGTCGAGCTCGCGCAGCTCGGGGGCGGTGATTCCACTTGCCATCAGAACTGCTCCTCCCGGGTGACGATGCGGGTCTTGCACGGGAGCTTGTGCTGCGCGCGACGCAGGGCCTCGCGAGCGGTCTCCTCGTTCGGGTACGACATCTCGAAGAGGATGCGACCCGGCTTGACGTTGGCGACCCACCACTCGACGGATCCCTTACCGGAACCCATCCGCACCTCGGCGGGCTTCTTGGTCAGCGGGCGATCGGGGTAGATGTTGATCCACACCTTGCCGCCACGCTTGATGTGGCGGTTGATCGCGATACGAGCGGACTCGATCTGACGGTTCGTGACGTAGGCCGGCTCGAGAGCCTGGATCCCGTAGTCACCGAACGTCACCTTGGTGCCGCCCTTGGCCCCGCCCTTACGGCCGGGGTGGTGCTGCTTGCGGTGCTTGACGCGCTTGGGGATCAGCACGGTCAGGCCTCCTTGTTTTCTGCGGGCGCCTCGGCCGGGGCGGCGGAGCCGGCGCGGCCGGTCTCCGTGCTGGTGGCCGTGGTGCCCTGGGCGCCGGAACGACGCGGCCGGCCGGCCCCACGCTCACGGCGCGGGCCAGGACGGTCGTTACGGCCACCGGCCGGCTGGTTGTACTGATCGGACTCGCGACGACCGCCGACGACGTCGCCCTTGTAGATCCACACCTTGACGCCGATCCGACCGAAGGTCGTCTTGGCCTCGTAGGTGCCGTAGTCGATCTCGGCACGCAGGGTATGAAGGGGAACCCGTCCCTCGTGGTACCGCTCGGAGCGGGACATCTCGGCACCGCCGAGACGACCGGAGCAGACCACCTTGATGCCCTTGACCTGCGGCTGGCGCATGGCCGACTGGATGCCCTTGCGCATCGCGCGACGGAATGCCACGCGGTTCGAGAGCTGCTCGGCGATGCCCTGGGCCACGAGCTGGGCGTCGGCCTCGGTGTTCTTGATCTCGAGGATGTTGAGGTGGACCTGCTTGCCGGTGAGCTTCTCGAGCTCGCCACGCAGACGGTCCGCCTCGGCGCCCCGACGACCGATCACGATGCCGGGACGGGCCGTGTGGATGTCCACGTGGACCCGGTCACGGGTCCGCGAGATGTCCACACCCGAGATCCCTGCGCGCTCCATGCCCTTCGACAGGAGCTCGCGGATCTTGATGTCCTCGGCGACGTAGTCGGCATACTGCTTGTCGGCATACCACTTGGACGTCCAGTCCGAGGTGATGCCGAGACGGAAGCCGTGCGGCTGGATCTTCTGTCCCATTTAGCGGGCACCTCCCTGGTTACGACGTCCCCGGCCGGCTCCGGCCTTGTCGGGCACGCTGGTCACCTCGACGGTGATGTGGCTCGTGCGCTTACGCACCCGGAACGCACGACCCTGCGCACGCGGCTGGAACCGCTTGAGCGTGGGGCCCTCGTCGGCGTATGCCGTCGAGACGACCAGGGTCCGGGGATCCAGGTCGAGGTTGTTCTCGGCGTTGGCGATCGCGGAGGCCAGGACCTTGGCGACGGGCTCGCTGGCGGACTGCGGGGCGAACCGCAGGATGTTCAGCGCGTCGGCAGCGTCCTTGCCACGGATCAGGTCGATCACGCGGCGCGCCTTCATGGGCGTGACGCGGACGAACTTGGCGGTTGCGCGGGCCGTGAGCTGCTGCTCGGCCTGCTGCTCGTTCTGCTGGGTGTCAGTGCTCATCGACGCTTACTCTTCCGATCGTCCTTGATGTGCCCCTTGAACGTGCGCGTCGGCGCGAACTCGCCGAGCTTGTGACCCACCATCGAGTCGGACACGAACACGGGCACATGCTTGCGGCCGTCATGAACGGCAAACGTGTGTCCGATGAAATCGGGCAGGATCGTCGAGCGACGCGACCAGGTCTTGATGACCTGATGAGTACCCTTGTCGTTCTGCACGTCCACCTTCGCGAGGAGGTGCTCGTCGACGAACGGACCCTTCTTGAGACTACGAGGCATCCTAGTTTCCCTCCTTAGCGCTTCTTGCCGGTGCGACGGCGACGGACGATGAGGCTGTCGCTCGCCTTGTTGGGCTTGCGGGTACGTCCCTCAAGCTGACCCCACGGGCTGACGGGGTGACGTCCACCGGACGTCTTGCCCTCGCCACCGCCGTGCGGGTGGTCGACGGGGTTCATGACCACACCACGGACGGTCGGGCGAACGCCCTTCCACCGCATGCGGCCGGCCTTACCCCAGTTGATGTTGGCCTGCTCGGCGTTGCCGACCTCGCCGATCGTTGCCCGGCACCGGACATCGACGCGACGGATCTCACCGGAGGGCATACGCAGCGAAGCGTAGGCGCCTTCCTTGCCGAGGAGCTGGATTCCGGCACCGGCCGCACGGGCCATCTTGGCGCCGCCGCCCGGGCGCAGCTCCACGGCGTGCACCACGGTGCCGGCGGGGATGTTGCGGAGCGGAAGATTGTTGCCGATCTTGATGTCGGCGTTGACGCCCGACTCGACCTTCATGCCCTGCTTCAGGTTGCGCGGCGCGAGGATGTAGCGCTTCTCGCCGTCGGCGTAGTGGAGCAGTGCGATGTTCGCGGTGCGGTTCGGGTCGTACTCGATGTGCGCGACCGTGGCGAACACGCCGTCCTTGTCGTTGCGACGGAAGTCGATGACACGGTACTGGCGCTTGTGGCCGCCACCCTTGTGCCGGGTGGTGATACGGCCGTGGCCGTTACGACCGCCCGTCTTGTGCAGGGGGCGCAGCAGCGACTTCTCGGGCGTCGAGCGGGTGATCTCGGCGAAGTCCGAGACGCTCGAGCCGCGACGACCTGGGGTCGTGGGCTTGTACTTGCGGATTGCCATGAGGTTCTCTCGTCCTTAACTCTTCCCGCCGTCAGGCGGTCAGACCCGGGATCTCGATGGGCTTGCTGTCGGCCGCGAGGGTCACGATGGCGCGCTTGGTGCTCTTGCGCTGTCCGAACCCGGTGCGGGTGCGCTTGCGCTTGCCCTTACGGTTGGCGGTGTTCACGGAATCGACGGTGACGCCGAAGATCTCCTGGATGGCGATCTTGATCTGCGTCTTGTTGGAATCCGGGGACACCAGGAACGTGTAGACGCCCTGCTCGAGCAGGCCGTAGGCCTTCTCGGAGACGACCGGGGCGATGATCACGTCCCGGGGATCGGCGACTGTGCTCACTTGTCGGCCTCCTTCGCTGCCTTGCCGGCGAGGGAACGACCCGCCTGCGTGACGAACGCGTCCAGAGTCTCGACCGTGAACACGACGTCGTCCGAGTTGAGGACATCGTAGGTGTTGAGCTGATCCGGAGCGATCGGGTGGACGTGATCGAGGTTGGCGACCGAACGCCACGCGGCGACGTCCTCGCGGCCAACCACGACCAGGAACTTCTTGCGGTCGGACAGCGACGCCAGGAAGTCCCGGACGCCCGAGGTCGACGGCGTCTGGCCCTCGACGAACTCGGTCACGACGTGCAAACGCTCGCTGGCGACCCGGTCGGAGAGGGCACCGCGCAGGGCGGCGGCCTTCATCTTCTTGGGGGTGCGCTGCGAGTAGTCGCGCGGCTTCGGGCCGTGGACGGTGCCACCGCCGGTGTACGCGGGTGCACGGGTCGAACCCTGCCGGGCGCGACCGGTGCCCTTCTGGCGGAACGGCTTGCGGCCACCGCCACGCACCTCGCCACGGGTCTTGGTCGAGTGGGTGCCCTGACGAGCCGCTGCCAGCTGGGCCACGACGACCTGGTGCATCAGCGGCAGGTTGGGCTCGACACCGAAGATCTCGGCGGGGAGCTCGACAGCGCCGTCGGTCTTCCCGGCCGGCGTACGGACGTCGAGCTTGAGGTTCACGGTGTTCTCCGTGGTGGTCATGCGCGCGCACCGCCCTTCACTGCGGAACGGACCATCACGAGACCGCCGTTGCGACCCGGGATGGCTCCCTTGATGAGGAGGACGCCGGCCTCGGCGTCGACCTTGTGGACCTTGAGGTTCTGGGTGGTGACCCGCTCGTTACCCATGCGGCCCGCCATCTTCTTGCCCTTGAAGACACGGCCCGGGGTGGCGGCGCCACCGATCGAGCCCGGCTTGCGGTGCACGGCCTGCGTACCGTGCGAGGCACCCTGGCCGGCGAAGCCGTGACGCTTCATGGTGCCGGCGAAGCCCTTGCCCTTGGACGTGCCGGTGACGTCGACGAACGCGCCGTCCTCGAACACGTCGGCGCCGATCTCCTGGCCGATCTCGAAGCCGGCAGCCTGCTCGGCGTTCTCGAGGCGGAGTTCCGCGACATGGCGGCGCGGGGTGACCCCGGCCTTCTCGAACTGGCCCGCGACAGGCTTGATGACCTTGCGGGGGTCGATCGCGCCGTACGCGATCTGGACGGCGTTGTAGCCGTCGGTCTCTTCGGTTCGGATCCCGGTGACGACGCACGGCCCGGCCTTGACGACGGTCACCGGAACCACCCGGTTGTTCTCGTCGAAGACCTGGGTCATGCCGAGCTTGGCGCCCAGGATGCCCTTGATCTCGGTGTTACTCATCTGTTCACTGTCTCCGCTGCACGTTGCTTGCTGACCGCTACGCGGTCGGAGGTCACTGGATGTTGACGTCGACGCTGGCAGGCAGGTCGATGCGCATGAGCGCGTCCACGGTCTTGGGCGTGGGGTCGAGGATGTCGATCAGCCGCTTGTGGGTACGCATCTCGAAGTGCTCGCGCGAATCCTTGTACTTGTGCGGCGAGCGGATGACGCAGTAAACGTTCTTCTCGGTGGGCAGCGGCACCGGGCCGACGATCCGGGCCCCGGTACGGGTCACCGTTTCGACGATCTTCCGGGCCGAGGCGTCAATCGCCTCGTGGTCATAGGCCTTGAGCCGGATGCGGATCTTTTGTCCCGCCACTTCGTCCTCTTCTCGTCCCGCCCGCGAAGGCGGCTGTCGTGAGCGCCCTCGCCTGGCGGGGACACTGCTGTGTTCGCTTGTCATTCGTGACACCGTCAGTTCGTCTACCACCCGAACTCGTGCATCGGTGCCCGTCGTGGAGGCCCCCGTTCGCGCGCCCACGGGCGTGACACGACGGAGGTTCCAGAGGACGGAAGTGCCTCATCCCCGCGAGATACGAGAATGACGGCGGACCGATCCGCTGCCGCTGTTGACGTGTCACGACGCGTCCACGCGGTCGGGCGTGTCGCCCTCCCACTTTTCCGGCGGGTGATCGCTCACCCGCCACGGTCGTGCTCGCCCGACCAACCCGGCCCCTCTCGAGCACACTTCCGTGTCCACGATCGGATGCCGCCTTGTCCGGGCAACTCGACCAGTATGCCGTACGGACGGCGGCAGATCAAAATCACTGTGGTGGACGCCTCGGCAGGGGGCACCGACTCCGGTGGTTCGGCTGGCGGGCTGCCCGCTCCCCTTCGGTAGCGTCGTGGGAACAGCCTCGGGCAGTCCCACACATCGGAGGAGTCCCACATGAACAGTCGCCGCGAGCCCCGCGATCCCGCCGCATACAGGAGGGACCGACGCCAGGCCGTGCTCCGTCACCACCCGGACGCGGGAGGAGACCCCGAGGAACTGCTCCGGGCGCTCGAAGAGGTCGACCGGCGGCACGGTGTCGCAGCGCCGGTCGGGGGCGAGAGCTCGGTCACCGCAGAGCAGGTGGCCGCAGTCGCGGTGACGGCGCTGGCCGGGGTCGCCGCGATCGGCCTGTCGGTCGCGATGAACCTGCTCGGGCGACGTCGCTGAGCGCTCCGGCCCGCACATCGGCCGGAAACAGGAAGAGGGGCTCCCCGCCGTGACGGCGGGGAGCCCCTCTTTCTCATGTCCGGCTACTGCGAGCGGACCGTGAGGTCAGTCGATCACTTGATGATCTTGGTGACCTGACCGGCGCCGACGGTGCGGCCACCCTCACGGATCGCGAAGCGCAGGCCCTCGTCCATGGCGACCGGCTGGATGAGCTCGACGGTCATCTCCGTGTTGTCGCCCGGCATGACCATCTCGGTGCCCTCGGGGAGGGTCACGACGCCGGTCACGTCCGTGGTGCGGAAGTAGAACTGCGGACGGTAGTTGTTGAAGAACGGCGTGTGACGGCCGCCCTCGTCCTTGGACAGGATGTAGGCCTGGCCCTCGAACTGGGTGTGCGGGGTGTAGGCGCCCGGCTTGATGACGACCTGGCCGCGCTCGACGTCCTCACGCTTGAGGCCACGAACCAGCAGACCGACGTTGTCGCCGGCCTCGCCGTAGTCGAGGAGCTTACGGAACATCTCGATGCCCGTGATGGTGGTCTTGGTGGCCTTGTCCTTGATGCCGATGAGCTCGACATCCTCGTTGACGTTGATCTGGCCACGCTCGATACGACCGGTGACGACGGTGCCACGACCGGTGATCGTGAAGACGTCCTCGACGGGGAGGAGGAACGGCTTGTCCGTCTCGCGCTCCGGATCGGGGATCGAGTCGTCGCAGGCCTGCATCAGGTCGACGATCGCCTGGACCCACTTCTCGTCACCCTCGAGCGCCTTGAGCGCCGAGATCTGGATGACCGGGGCGTCCTCGTCGAAGTCCTGCGAAGCCAGCAGCTCGCGGACCTCCATCTCGACGAGCTCGAGGATCTCCTCGTCGTCGACCATGTCGCACTTGTTCAGGGCGACGAGGATGTAGGGAACGCCGACCTGACGGGCGAGCAGCACGTGCTCACGGGTCTGGGGCATCGGGCCGTCGGTGGCGGCCACGACCAGGATCGCGCCGTCCATCTGGGCGGCACCGGTGATCATGTTCTTGATGTAGTCGGCGTGACCGGGGGCGTCGACGTGCGCGTAGTGACGCTTCTCGGTCTGGTACTCGACGTGGGAGATGTTGATCGTGATACCACGAGCCTTCTCCTCCGGCGCCTTGTCGATCTCGTCGTACGCGAACGAGTCGTTGAGATCGGGGTAGGTGTCCGCCAGAACCTTGGTGATGGCCGCGGTGGTGGTGGTCTTGCCATGGTCGACGTGACCGATGGTGCCGATGTTAACGTGCGGCTTCGTCCGCTCGAACTTCGCCTTCGCCACTTGATGTCCTCCTGGACTGGTCTGTCCCCACGTCACTCGTGGGCACTGCGTTGTGTGGATTGATCTTACTCATCGTGCCGTGGGGCACGAACCGGCGGCCACCCGGAGGTTCGACCGTGCGCCGCCGGCATCGGCCCCGTCCCACCGGGTGGCGGGACGGGACCATACCGGTTACTCGCCGGTCGCCTTGGCGATGATCTCCTTCGACACACTCGCCGGGACCTCGGCGTAGTGGGAGAAGACCATCGAGTAGTTCGCCCGGCCCTGCGTCTTCGACCGGAGGTCGCCGACGTAGCCGAACATCTCGGACAGCGGCACGTTGGCCTTCACGACGCGGGCGCCGGAGCGCTCCTCCATCGCGTTGACCTGACCGCGGCGGGAGTTGAGGTCGCCGATCACGTCGCCCATGTAGTCCTCGGGCGTGGTGACCTCGACCGCCATGAGCGGCTCGAGGATGACCGGCTGGCACTTGCGGGCGGCCTCCTTGAAGGCCATGGAGCCCGCGACCTTGAACGCCATCTCCGACGAGTCGACCTCGTGGTAGGCACCGTCGACCAGCGTCGCGTGGACGTTGACCATCGGGTACCCGGCCAGGATGCCGTACTGCATGGCGTCCTGGATGCCGGCGTCCACGGAGGGGATGTACTCCTTGGGCACGCGGCCACCGGTGACCTTGTCGTCGAACAGGTAGATCTCGCCCTCTTCGACAGCGTCCTGGTCGAGCGGCGCCAGCGCGATCTGCACCTTCGCGAACTGACCGGAACCACCGGTCTGCTTCTTGTGGGTGTAGTCGAACTTGTCGATCGAGCCCTTGATGGTCTCGCGGTACGCGACCTGCGGCTTGCCGACGTTGGCCTCGACCTTGAACTCACGGCGCATACGGTCGACGAGCACGTCCAGGTGGAGCTCACCCATGCCGCCGATGACGGTCTGGCCGGTCTCCTCGTCCAGGCGCACGGTGAAGGTGGGGTCCTCCTCCGCCAGCTTCTGGATCGCGGTGCCCAGCTTCTCCTGGTCGGCCTTGGTCTTGGGCTCGATCGAGACGTCGATGACCGGGTCCGGGAACGTCATGGACTCGAGCACGACCTGGTTGTTCAGGTCGCACAGGGTGTCACCGGTGGTGGTGTCCTTGAGTCCGATGAACGCGTAGATGTTGCCCGCCACGGCCTCTTCGACCGGGTTCTCCTTGTTGGCGTGCATCTGGAAGAGCTTGCCGACGCGCTCCTTCTTGCCCTTGGTCGAGTTGGCGACCTGGGTGCCCGGATCGACCCGACCCGAGTAGACGCGGACGAAGGTGAGCTTGCCGAAGAACGGGTGCACGGCGATCTTGAACGCCAGCGCCGAGAACGGCTCGTCCTTGGACGGCTTGCGCACGACCTCGACGTTCTCGTCGCCCACCTTGTGGCCGTGGACCTCGCCGACGTCCAGCGGGTTCGGCAGGTAGTCGATGACCGCGTTGAGCATGGGCTGGATGCCCTTGTTCTTGTACGCGGAGCCACAGAGGACCGGGTAGATCTCCGAGTTGATGACGAGCTTGCGGATTGCCGCCTTGATCTCGGGGATGGTGAGCTCTTCGCCGCCGAAGTACTTCTCCATCAGCTCTTCGTCGGACTCGGCGACCGTCTCGAGAAGCTTCTCGCGGTACTCCTCGGCCTTCTCGAGCATGTCGGCCGGGATCTCCTCGATCGAGGCCTCGGTGCCGATCTCGGTCTTGCCGCGCCAGAAGTGCGCCTTCATCTCGATCAGGTCGATCACGCCGTCGAAGTTGTCCTCGGCGCCGATCGGGAGCTGGAGGACCAGCGGCTTGGCACCGAGACGATCGATGATCGTCTGGACGGTGTAGTAGAAGTCGGCGCCCAGCTTGTCCATCTTGTTGACGAAGCAGATGCGGGGGACGTCGTACTTCTCGGCCTGGCGCCAGACCTGCTCCGACTGGGGCTCGACGCCCTCCTTGCCGTCGAAGACGGCAACCGCGCCGTCGAGGACGCGCAGGGACCGCTCGACCTCAACCGTGAAGTCGACGTGGCCCGGGGTGTCGATGATGTTGATCTGGTTGTCGTCCCAGAAGCAGGTGACCGCGGCGGAGGTGATGGTGATACCACGCTCCTTCTCCTGCTCCATCCAGTCGGTCGTGGACGCACCGTCGTGCGTCTCGCCGGCCTTGCGGTTGACACCCGTGTAGAACAGGATGCGCTCGGTCGTGGTGGTCTTACCGGCGTCGATGTGCGCCATGATGCCGATGTTGCGGACCTTGTTGAGGTCGGTCA
>CAYFRF010000073.1:0-4365 GCA_964345415.1 uncultured Microbacter sp.
CGCAAGTGGGACTGATACGGGCAGGGTGGGCGCATAAGTCCTGGTGGCACGGGGTGGTAACGGGCGCGGGCGGACCGGGCGGTGGAAATGCGAAACGCGGCCCGGGCTCTGATGAGCACCGGACCGCGTCCGTGGCGGAGGATAGGGGATTTGAACCCCTGAGGGGCTATAAACCCCAACCCGCGTTCCAGGCGAGCGCCATAGGCCACTAGGCGAATCCTCCGAGGAGCACTTTACCCAGGGCGCTCAATCTGAGGCAAACCGCGCCCGGTGGGTGATGGCGAGAGCGGGGGTGGGGCGCGGTGTCGGAGGCGTCGTTTCCGGGCGCTCGTCGGTGAGCCATGCGCCCCCGGGTGCGGGGGCGCGTGCAGGGATCGGCGCGGCATGGCTAGACTCTCCCGTGGACCCCGCGCGGCGTCCATCCTGTGAACTCCCCCAGGGCCGGAAGGCAGCAAGGGTCAGCGGGCTCTGGCGGGTGCGCGGGGTCCCCTTATCTCTCCAGGGCCCCAACATTCCCCAGTTGCCGACACCGACGGAGGCCACCGTGGCGCTGTCCGATCTGTCCACCGACGAGCTCGTCCGACTCGAGTCGCAACTGGCCGAGGAGTACGAGGCCCTGGCCGCCGAGGGCCTGGCTCTCGATCTGACACGCGGTAAGCCCTCGCCGGAGCAGCTCGACCTGTCCGAGCGCCTGCTGTCCCTTCCGGGGGAGGGGCACCACATGTCCGGCGGGACCGACGTGCGCAACTACGGCGGCGGCGCGGGGCTGCCCGAGCTCCGCACGATCATCGCCGAGTTGCTGGGTGTCGAGGCGGACCGCGTGATCGCGCAGGACAACGCGAGTCTGTCGATCATGTACGACCTGCTGACCTACGCGGTCCTGTTCGGGACCCCGGACTCCGACCGGCCGTGGAGGGACGAGCCGCAGCTGCGGTGGCTGTGCCCCGTGCCCGGGTACGACCGTCACTTCGGGATCACCGAGGCGCTCGGTATCGAGATGGTGCCGGTTCCGCTCGGGCCCGACGGGCCGGACATGGACGAGGTCGAGCGGCTCGTGGCCGAGGACCCGTCCATCAAGGGCATCTGGTGCGTGCCGATCTTCTCCAACCCCACCGGCACGGTGTACAGCGACCACACGGTCTCCCGCCTGGCCCGCATGGTCACCGCCGCCGCCGACTTCCGGGTGATCTGGGACAACGCCTATGTGGTCCACACCCTCACCACCGACTTCCCCAAGGTTCCCGACGTGGATGCGCTGGCCGCCGAGGCCGGCCACCCCAACCGCTTCCTCCAGGTGTGCTCGACCTCCAAGATCACCTTCGCCGGGGCCGGGGTGTCGTTCCTGTCGTCGTCCAAGGCCAACCTCGACTGGTACCTGGGGCACTCCGGGGTGCGGTCGATCGGCCCGAACAAGGTCAACCAGCTCGCCCACGCCCGTTTCTTCGGCGACGCCGAGGGGGTGCGCACGCACATGCTCGCGCACCGCGAGATCATCGCGCCCAAGTTCGCCGCCGCCGACGCCGCCCTGGCGCGACGCCTCGGCGGACTCGGAGTGGCCGAGTGGACGATGCCCGAGGGTGGGTACTTCATCGACCTCGAGGTGGTGGACGGCACCGCCACGGAGACGGTCCGCCTGGCCAAGGCCCTCGGCGTGGCACTGACTCCGGCCGGCTCCGCCTATCCGTACGGCGATGACCCGAATGATCGGCACATCCGCCTGGCGCCGACCCTGCCGCCGCTGGGCGAGGTCGAGACGGCGATGGACGTGGTGGCACTGTGCGTCCTGCTCGCCGCCTGCCGGGCCGCTATCTGACACGACACATTGTCCGATCGGGCTGTGTAACAAGCGCGAGTGGGCCGTTACCGGGAGTCCGCGTGTGTCGGCGTCAACCGGTCGGGCGGGCGGTCGGAGGGTGATCGTGCACGTGACCTGCGCATCTCCCTCGCCGTGATGCCGCCCACTTTATTGCAGAATCTTCACGCGGGCCTGACGTGTGTCAACCGTTTTGACGTGCGGCGATGTGAACGCCGCGCATTGTTGATCAGTCGTCAACAAAGGATGGCCCTTGTACCGAGCGGTCTGGTCTGGTTGTATCTGATCCGACCGAGCCACACGGGTCGGGTACCGGAATGCAGCTGAGGGGCTGCGAGGGGCCGGTGCCCACATACCCGGTTCGGGAACCGTGCCGCGAGGGTCTGAGGGGGCCCGTATCGCCGCGCGAGGGACGTCGGGAGGGGCTGCGCAGTGCGCGGCCCCTCCGGTCATTTCCGGACCGGATGTCATCAGCGTCCGCGGCCCACCTGCCGTCTGCTGTGCGGGTGCTGCGTACGCGTGGATGCTGCGCGGGTCGGGACCCGGCTGGCTTGGGCGGTGGCGGGCCTCGTCGTCGTCGTACTTGTCGGAGGCCCTCGGTACCCTCTAGGCGTGGCTCTCTATCGGAAGTATCGTCCCGCCTCGTTCGCCGAGGTCGTGGGCCAGGAGCACGTCACCGAACCGCTGTCGGTGGCGCTGTCCTCCGGTCGTATCAACCACGCCTACCTGTTCTCGGGGCCGCGGGGCTGTGGCAAGACCTCCTCCGCGCGGATCCTCGCCCGCTCACTCAACTGTGTGCAGGGCCCCACGCCCGACCCGTGCGGGGTGTGCGATTCGTGCATCGCGCTCGCCCCCGGCGGCCACGGGACCCTGGATGTCACCGAGCTCGACGCGGCCAGCCACGGCGGCGTGGACGATACGCGTGACCTGCGGGAGCGGGCGTTCTTCGCGCCGGCCTCCTCGCGGTACCGGGTCCTCATCATCGATGAGGCGCACATGGTCACCAACGCGGGCTTCAACGCGCTGCTCAAGATCGTGGAGGAGCCGCCGGAGCACCTCATCTTCATCTTCGCCACCACCGAGCCGGAGAAGGTCCTGCCGACCATCCGCTCGCGCACCCACCACTACCCGTTCCGGCTGCTCACGCCCACCGCCATGCGCGGGCTGGTCGAGAAGATCAGCGTCCAGGAGGGCGTGAACGTCGACCCCACGGTGTTCCCGCTGGTCATCCGGGCCGGCGGCGGGTCGCCACGTGACACGCTCAGCGTGCTGGACCAGCTCATGGCCGGGGCCGGGGACGAGGGGATCACGTACCCGCGCGCGGTGAGCCTGCTCGGCGCCACCGAGGTCGCGTTGATCGACGACACGGTGGACGCGCTCGCCGCGGGGGACGCGGCGACGGTGTTCCGGACCGTGGACAAGGTGGTGGAGGCCGGGCACGATCCGCGCCGGTTCGCCACCGACCTGCTGCAGCGGTTGCGGGACCTGATCATGGTGCAGTCCGTGCCGCAGGCGATCGAGCGGGGGCTCGTGGAGGCGCCTGTCGAGCAGGCGGAGACCATGCAGCGTCAGGCCGCGGCGATCGGGCCCGCGACGCTCGCCCGCTGCGCCGACATGGTGCACGAGGGGCTGGGCTCGATGCGCGGGGCCACCTCGCCCCGGCTCCTGTTGGAGATCCTGTGCGCCAAACTGCTGCTCCCGGCGGCGGACGAGTCCACGGCCGCGCTGCTCCAGCGCGTGGAGATGTTGGAGGCCGGGCGCCCTGCCGTGGGTGGCGTGGCACCGGCCGTCGCCGCGGGCGGTGGGGGAGGTGCCGGAAGAAACGACGACGACGACACGGCCCGCCCCGGCCCCGGCGGCGCACCGGCGCAGCAGTCCGCAGGGGCGGCGGCTCCCGCCGAGGGCCGGCCGAAGTTCGTGCGTAAGTCGCAGCAGCAGGCCGCTGCTGCCGAGGCGCCGGCTCCGGCAGGTCCCGCCGCCACGGCCGCCACGGCCCCTGCGGCGGCCCAGGCTCCTGTGGCCCCTCCCGCGGCTCCGCCGCAGGCTCCGGCAGCGGCCGCCCCCGTGGCCCCGGAAGCAGCGATGCCGGCAGCGCCCGCGCCGACACCGGCACCCTCGGTTCCCCCCGCCGGGTACGTCCCGGAGCCCGCGGACCAGCCGGTCGCGGCTCCGGATCCCGCCGCGGCGGTCGTGCCGGGGCAGTCCGTGGCGGGACAACAGGCCGAGCACCAGAGGCAGCAGGACGCGCCTCCGTCATTCCATGCGCCCCAGGTGGAGGCGCCGGAGGCCGTGCCGACACAGTCGGTGCCACCGCAGGCTGCCGCCCCGCAGCCCGCAGCTCCGCCCGTTGCACCCGCAGCGCACGTGGCGGCGGAGCCCGCGGCACCCGCCCCCGTCGACGATCCGTGGCGTGAACAGGCCCCCGCCGCGCAGCAGGACGCCCCGGCCGATCCGGCCGCCGGCCCCTCGGAGAGCGCGCCGCCGCAGCCACAGGCGACCCCGGCACCGCAGGTCCCGTCACCTGCTGCAACACAGGTGCCCACGCCCACGCC